>DASRRV010000087.1:0-16916 GCA_035695545.1 Candidatus Sulfotelmatobacter sp.
ATGAACAGAAGTTCAACCCATTCTCCACGCTGCTTGTAAGTCTTGAATTTCTCCCAATGCTTCATACTTCGCACACTGCTCCCGCCCCGGGGACTCGTCCCGAAAACACAAAAGGCGCGACCGGTGGCCGCGCCTCTCTGAATTTTTATCTATATCCCTATTTTACCAATTTGCCTGGGGTAACCGGCAAAGTTGGCGACTTTATATTTGGAATGCTTTCAAGAGGATGCGTCGATTTGCCTCGTTTTTGCCTCTTGACAAGAAATTGGGTTGAGAGGGGTTTTTGAGAATGCCACCCTCAATGCCGGGGCTCTCGTCGTCGGTGACCCGATTTACTTCGGCGGAGTGGCGGGCCAGCTTTCGAGGCGCTTCTTGGCCTCTGACAACTGGTCGGGAGTCATTCTGGATTCGAGTTCGGTTACTCGGGCCGCGGCGTGGTCGGCGCCGCTGCGCTGGGCTAGGGCGTACCAGAGATATGCGGCGGCATAGTTCTGCGGGTTGTTGCCGTCGCTGTAGGTGCGCTCTCCCATTTGAAATTGGGCTTAAGGCAATCCACTGCGGGCGGCCCTTTCGAGAAGAGCCATTCCCTGCGCTTCATCTTTTGGAATATCGCGGCCTTCGAAGAAGGCTTTGGCCAATTCGAATTCTGAGGCGGCATCTCCGTCTCGCGCTCTCTCAGAGAGTTCGACAAACTTCTCGGTGTTGCCTCCGAATATTTTGAATTGCAAGTTAAGCGTGAGACGAGTTGCGACCGGCTTGCCGTTTCTATGGGCGGGTTCGAATTTCCACTTACTCATCGCCTGCACCGCTTTCTCGTCGAGGCCCATTCCAAGCTTCTTCGTTACAACTATGTTGCTTGGCTTGCCATCAATGCCGACGACGAGAGACACGACACAAACTCCCTCTAACCTCGCCACGCGGGCTTCTTCTGTGTACTCGGCTTGAGGAGAGTAGATGGCCCGTGGCGGCGTCTCCGATGAAGAGGCTCCTTGACCGGCGGATCCGCTCGAGGCGGCACCTTGGCGCACAAAAATGGCGCTCCGTCCGCGCGCTTTCGCCTGCTCGGCCTCGAGTTGACGCAGCGATTGCAGAACATTCTCGACTTCCGCCGTTTGTTCAGGCGTATGCGTCATCTTGAGAGCCAGCTCAAGAACCTCGATGGCTTCCTTGTTCTTGTGCATGCTGGAGAGGACCTGCGCTTCGTCCGCCCGGATTTCAGGAACGCCGGGGGCGAGCTGGATGGCCTTCTGGATTAACTGGTTGGCCTCGGCCAGTTTGGTCCCGCGCATGGCATAGAAGGTGGCCAGCGCATCGTAGGCTTGAACAAAGGAAGGATTGAGTTTCATGACAGTATGCAAACTCTCTTCGATGCTCGCCTGCGTCGCCTTGTCGGGAGCTCCTTTCCTGATGGAAGCCGCTGCGAAAATGAAGTGGCCCATCAAGCTGCTGGGATCGAGCTTGATGGCTTCGAGGCACCACTTTTGCGCCTCGGCGAAGTTCTGTTGACGAAACGCGACGTATCCCATGACCTCGCGGGCCGCGACATTGGCGGGATCGTCGTGGAGCACACCCTGCAACAAAGCCCGGGCATCCTGCTCTCGATCATCATGAGCCAGGAACTCGGCGCGGATCGTACCAGACTGAGCGGAAGTGAGCGGTTGCACAACAAAGGAAGAATCATCCACGTCCGTGGATCCCGGGAGGTCCGAAACCGCGTATTGTCCGGTTACGACATACTTCTTCAGATCCTGCTGTAACTGGGCGAGATCGCCGAAGGCTTGAGTCGCAGCGGCCAGAGGTTCGACATTCGTCTGCAGCAGATCGATGTAGTCGGTCAGGCGGTGGGTGCCTTCGAGATCATCTTGGTCTTTCAAGTGGTGCGCCAAGGCCCAGGATTCTGAGTAGAAAATCGAGCCTTTGTCATCTTCGTGGTAATAGGGCGAATGCTGATCTACGGCCAGCAGAGTGCTCAGGGGTAGAAGCGCGTTGTGTTCAAGAACGTATTGAATATTTGGGTCGCCCTTTCCCAGGCGGACTTTGTCGTCGAGTATCTCGGTGTTTTGGTAGAACTCTGCGATGCCTTCGGAGAACCACACGGGCATCCATTGGTGGGTGCGGCTAAAGACGAAGTGCGCGTATTCGTGATAGATGGGCGCGTAAGGCTGCGCGCCGGTGGCATTCAGCAGGATGAGAACGTAATTCTTTTCCGGGGCGGAAACGAAGAGGCCTACGAGGTTCAGGCGACCATTGCCCAGGTAGGCTTCCGGCTCGAGCTCCCGCAGAGCAGCCTTATCCTGTACGGCTAACACGAGCATTGGCGCAGCCGTGTCGAGCTGGGCGTCCGGGAACACTCGCTGAAATACCGACCGCATTCCTTCGAACTGACGAGCCGCGCGGCTGGCCTCCTTCTCGGTGGAGTTACTGGCAATGAGGAAGTGTGGTGTGCGGACTTGAAGCCACGCGTCGGTCTGGGCGACTCCGGAGGGACCGAATGCGGCTAGTACGTACAGGAGAAGGATGATTCTGACTGTCATGGTCGGAGCCCTATAGGAATACACCGCGGTGCAGGGTACGTCAAAGGTAGGTGCTTAGAACTCGATGTGGGCGCGCAGCGAGGGGACCAGGACGGGTCCGCGGTCGCGGTTGTAGCCGGGATTGACCATGTGTTGCAGGCCGGGCGCGAGGTAGATGCCGCGCCAGATGTGCGCGGTGTAGTACGTCTCGAGAATGTTCTCGCGGCCGTAGGTGAGGTTGCCGTCGCCGAGAAGGAAGCCGAGGCCTCCGGCGGCGAGATAGTTCTGGTGATCTTTCTTGATGGCGTTGCTGATGAAGGCTAGGCCGGCGCGGTCTTGGCGGCGGTGCCACCATGAGCCCTTGGCGCCGATGCCCTCGGCGAAGGTCTGGTCGACTTCGGTGTAGGCGAAGGATTCGGTCTTGCCGTTGTCCCAACCGAAGCGGGCGAAAGCGGTGAGGTGCCGAGTGAGATCCTGCTCGAGGTTGATGCCGAAGCCGTACTTGCGAGTGACGTGCCACGGGTGGGCGGTCATGTCGGGAGTTGTGTCGGCGGCGGCTGCCTGGATGACCTGATCGCGGTAGATGCCCATGTTGGCTTCGTTGGTATAGGCCAAGAGGCGGATGACGCCTGCTTTCTTGGGGATCACGCCGTGACGGAGTTCGTATTCGAAATTTTCCGCGTGGACCTGCCAGGGCTTCCAGACTAGATCGATGCCGTTGGCGACCTTTGGCATGAGAGCTTCGGCGAAGCGGATTCCCCAGTTGCGGTCTTCGTAGTCGGCGGTGAAGCCGACGGTGTATCCGCGAGTATCGGCAGCGTAGTCATATGCGCCGTTGTTGTCGGTGGTCCAGTTCACGAACTGGAAGTGGGTGTCGGAGCCGACCGAATTGATGTCAAAGAAATCGGGCATACTGAATTTGCCGAAGCGGATTTCGAGCCGGCGGCCTGGGAGTTCTTCGAAGAGTGAGAAGGGGTTTCGCGTGTTTTCAACTTTGTGGTCACTGAGCGCGAAGACCTTGTGGATCATCGCGCGACCGAGGTAGGGAGCTTTGCTTAGGAGCGGGTTGCGAACTATGTCTAGGTTGGGGGCTCCGGCGAGACCGAAACCGGTGCTGAGAGCGGCGCCTCCGGCTTCTTCGATGTCGACTAGGAGTTCGGTGGAGTTGTTCAGGCGGATGCCGGTGTAGAGCGTCATCACGCGGGACGTGGCGTTCTCATAGTTCGGGCTGAGGCTGTGCTCGCCGCTGTGGGGCGCGTGGAAATCGGGGTGGGTCTGAAAGATGAAGTTGGCTTGGCCGGAAAGCCAGAAGCGCGTGTCTTTGAAGTGGGGGAACATTGATTGCGTCGCGTCGCCGGCAGGGGGATCGGCAGGACTGGCGGCTGGGCTTGCGGTGGATTGCGGCTGCGAGGCTTGAGGGTCGAGTTGCTGCGCCGAAAGGGGAGAGACTAGAGCGATTGCGGCCGTCCACAAGAGCAGGCGCGCTTGGAGATGGGCGAGTTTGCGTTGAGGGATCATGCTGCTTGCTAGTTTGGTCTTTCAGATCCTTCGTTCTGGCCTACGGCAGGCTCCCGTGCTTCGGTCTTGCGCAGCATTGCGGTGGTTAACGATAATGTACCATATTATATTAACTATAGTTAACCTAATCAGTGGAAGCTGCTTGTGTTGCACAGGACTGTCTGTGCGAATTCGATTAACCGTACTCCCGGCGGATTAAAGGAATGTTACGGTTTGCGAGTGGCTACGGCACCATGTCTCAGGTTCCGATTGGCGTTTGACAGTATTCTCCTGAACCCCTAACCTTGATTTTTCTCTGGCATATGAAAGTTCTGGTCTTAGGAAGCGGCGGGCGTGAGCATGCGCTGGTGTGGAAGCTGCGGCAGTCGCCGCGGATCACGCAGCTGTATTGCGCGCCGGGGAACGGCGGCATCGCAGACGACTCCGAGTGTGTGGCGGCGGACCTGAAGAGTCTGGATTCGATCACGCAGCTGGCTGCGCGGCTGCAGCCGGATCTGACCGTGGTAGGGCCGGAGCTTCCTCTGACTTTGGGCGTGGTGGATGAGTTTACGCGCCGCGGGTGGCCGGCGTTTGGGCCGACTCGGGCCGCGGCGCAGCTGGAGTGGAGCAAGAGTTTCGCCAAGGAATTTCTGCAGCGGCATCACATTCCAACGGCTCCCTTTGCGATTTGTGATTCGATTGAGCAGGTGCGGTCGGCGCTCGGGCATTTTCATATGCCGGTGGTGGTGAAAGCCGATGGATTGGCGGCCGGCAAGGGTGTGGTCATCGCCAAGAGCAAAGAGGAAGCGGCGAGCGTAGCGGCGGAGATGCTCAGCGGAAAGATGCTGGGCGAGGCTGGGGCGCGGGTCGTGCTGGAAGAGTGTTTGAAGGGCGATGAGCTATCGTTCCTGGTATTCAGCGACGGCGAGCGGGTGGCGCCGCTGGTCGGGGCTCAGGATCACAAACGCGTGGGCGATGGCGATACCGGTCCGAACACGGGCGGCATGGGAGCATATTCGACGGCGGACATTGTCGATGAGCAGATGCGCGACTGGCTGGTGCATCACATTGCGCAACCCGTGGTCACGGGCATGAAGGCCGAGGGGGCGGAATTCAAGGGCGTGCTGTATTGCGGACTGATGATGACGGCGCGCGGTCCGATGGTGCTGGAGTTCAATTGCCGGTTTGGGGATCCGGAGACGCAACCGATTCTGATGCGACTGGAGAGCGATTTGACCGAGGCGCTGGAGGCTTCGATTGAGGGGCGCGTGAGTGATGGGGACTTCAGATGGTCGAAAAATGCGTCGGTGTGCGTGGTGATGGCGTCGGGAGGATATCCGGGGACGTTTGAGGTGGGGAAACGGATTGACGGACTCGCGGAGGCAGGAGCGGTTGAGGGTGTGAAGGTTTTTCACGCGGGTACGACGCGAAGGGATGGGCTTCACTATACGTCCGGAGGACGCGTGCTGGGAGTTACGGCACGGGCTCCCTCATTGGAAACCGCTGTGGCGCGGGCGTATGAGGCTTGCGGGAAGATTGGATTTGATGGGGCGCATTATCGGAAGGATATTGCGGGGAGAGCGCTGAAGAAGTGAGTCAAACGCAAGTTTCAAGGTTTCATAGTTTCAAAGTTTCAAGGACTTCAAGCGGTTCTAGTTACGCATACGAAAACATTTATCGAGAGGGGCAATGAGCGAGATTTTGGTTTCGATTGTGATGGGGAGTGATTCGGATTTGGAGATTATGCGCGAGGCGGGGAAGGCGCTGGATGATTTTGGCATCGCGTGGGAGATCGACGTTGCGTCAGCGCATCGTTCACCCGCCCGGGCGGCGGATCTCGCCAAGAACGCGGCGGAGCGCGGAATTAAGGTGATCATCGCGGCAGCAGGAGGCGCGGCGCATCTTGCGGGAGTGATCGCGGCGCATACGATCCTGCCGGTCATCGGAGTGCCTATTCCATCGACCTCTCTGAATGGCATGGACTCGTTGCTCTCTACGGTGCAGATGCCGCCGGGCATTCCGGTTGCGACCGTGGCGATCGGGAAATGGGGCGCGACCAATGCGGCGATTCTGGCAGCACAGATGCTCGCATTGTCAGACGAAGCGCTGGCCAAGAAAATGCACGAACACAAGGAGAAATTGGCGCGCGGGGTGGAGGAGAAGTCCAAGAAGCTTAAGGGATTGTAGAGATTTCGGACTGGAAACCTTTATCGCGCAGACTGAAGTCGGTTATCCGCGATAGTCAAAAGCCCCACTTCTCGCGCAAAGAACGCGCGAGAAAAGGGGCACCCGCGAATTCCGAAAGCTGGAATCTAGAATCTGCAAGCTTTGTACTGGGCTCGCTTCGCTCGCTGGACAGCCGAGGCGGCTGTCCCTACATGGGTTCAGTTAAGTTTCAGTCCTTTTAGGTATTCGCGGAAGGGGCCTCCTAGGTCGGTGCGCTTCAGGGCGAATTCTACTGTGGCTTTTAGGAAGCCTAGTTTGTCGCCGGTATCGTAGCGGCGGCCTTCGTAAAGGTAGGCGTACATTTTTTCTTTCTTCAGCAGGTTTCTCATGCCGTCGGTAAGTTGCAGTTCGCCGCCCTGGCCGGTCGTGGTGTTCGCAAGACACTCAAAAATTCCCGGGGTGAGGACGTAGCGGCCGATAACCGCCATGTTCGACGGGGCTTCCTCGGGCTTCGGCTTTTCGACCATGTTGCGGATCTCGAAGAGGCGCCCGTTGAATCCGTCGGCAGGTTGGGCGTCGAGGACTCCGTAGGAGGAGATCATCCGGCCTTCGACGACTTGCGCGGCGATTACCGAGCATTGCTTCTGTTCGAAGACATCCACCATTTGTCTAAGGCACGGGACCTGGGCGTCGATGACGTCGTCGGCGAGCAGGACGGCGAAGGGCTCGTTGCCGACAAGTTCGCGCGCCATGAGGACGGCGTGGCCGAGGCCAAGGGCTTCTTTCTGGCGGACGTAGGCGACGTGCATCATGTCTGAGATGTTGCGGACGATTTTGAGGAGGTCTATCTTGTGGCGCTCCTCAAGCATTTTTTCGAGCTCGTAGCTGACGTCGAAATGGTCTTCGATGGCCTGCTTGCCGCGTCCGGTGATGATGAGGATCTGGTCACAGCCGGAGGCCATGGCTTCCTCGACTCCGTATTGAATGATCGGCTTGTCGACCACGGGAAGCATTTCTTTGGGCTGGGCTTTGGTGGCGGGCAGGAAGCGGGTACCGAGGCCAGCGGCGGGGAATACGGCTTTGCGAACTTTCATTGGCATGAGTGCGGTCTTGTTTTAGGTATTAGGAGTTTTTGTTGCGGGACAATTGTAAATGGTTGGGTTTGCGGGTGGCGAACGGTTGGTATTTCCGAGTGGTGTGACCTTCCAGACAATCAGGAGTCCGGTCGTTGTCGTTTCCCGCGATTGAGTTTCTTTCGCCCCGGGCGGGGCTTGCGTGATCGCGGGTTCGCGCACCCACGGCTTGCGCCGTGGGCTGCATTCTTTGGCCGCTTCGCGGCTTCGGTCGCGTCGAGCTCGCGGCTGCGGTATCGGATTGCGGTTCCGGTGGGGTCGGCCTCGCGACTGCAGTCGGGTCGGCGTTTCGCTTCCCGCAGTGCCGGCCTAGTGGCTTCGGCCGTGTCGACAGTGCGATTTCGAAAAGCTAGGGGCCGATCGTTTTCGATCCAACTTCTGATGCGGCTTCTTCGTTCGCTAGTTGCTCTAAAACGGTGCGGAGGGAGCGGAGGACTTCGTCTGCGGCGGTGGCCTTTAGGGCGAACTTCAGCATGCCGTCTGGGGTGAACTGGGCGCCGCGCTGAGCGGAGACGAAGCGGGCCAGTTGTTCGGGAGCGACGGCGGCATTCTGACGGAATTTGAAGGTGACGAAATCGCGTTTGCGCTCGATGGCGTTTACGCCTACGCGCATGCACAGCAGTTTGAGAGAGGCGTAGTCGAGCAGGTTGCGGACGGCTGGCGGGTGAGGGCCGTAGCGGTCTTGTAGTTCGGCACCCACATCGCCGAGTTGCGATTCGGTTTCCACGCGCGCTACACGCTTGTACATCTGCAGGCGCTGGTTCTCTTCCGGAATGTAATCCGAGTTGATGCGGATGTTCAGACCCAGGTTGAGTTGGGTCTCGGCCTCGTCGGGGGCGGCTTCTCCCTTCATCTCGCGGACGGCGCGCTCGAGCATTTGCGTGTAGAGCTCGAAGCCGATGGCTTCGATGTGTCCGCTTTGCTCGCCGCCGAGAAGATTTCCGGCGCCGCGGAGCTCGAGATCGAGCGCGGCGATTTTGAATCCGGCGCCGAGGTCGGAGAATTCTTTCAGGGCGGCGAGCCGGCGCCGGGCGATGGGCGTCAGCTCGACTTCTTTCGGGATCAGCAGGTAGGCATAGGCGCGGCGGTTGGAGCGGCCGACGCGTCCGCGTAACTGGTAGAGCTCCGAAAGGCCGAGACGGTCAGCCCGATTGATGAGGATGGTGTTGCAGAGCGGGATGTCGAGGCCATTCTCGATGATGGTGGTGGCGACGAGGATGTCGGCCTCGTGATGCATGAATTGCAGCATCACTTTTTCGAGTTCGGCTTCGCCCATCTGTCCGTGGCCGACGATGATTTTTGCCTTCGGAATTAATGCCTGCAGTTTTGCAGCGATCTCCCAGATGGTGTCGACGCGGTTGTGAACGAAGTAGACCTGGCCGCCGCGTTCGAGTTCCTGCTCGATCGAGGACTGGATGAGTTTGTCGTCCCAACTGGCGACTACGGTTTGAATCGCCATGCGGTCTTTGGGTGGAGTTTCGATGACGCTCATGTCACGCAGTCCGACCAGGGACATGTGCAGCGTTCGTGGGATGGGCGTCGCCGACATGGTGAGGACGTCGACCTGCTTGCGCATTTGTTTGATGCGCTCTTTGTGGCGGACTCCGAAGCGCTGTTCTTCGTCGACGATGAGCAGGCCAAGATCGGCGAACTTGAGATCTTTCGAGAGGATGCGGTGCGTGCCGATGAGGATGTCGATTTTTCCGGCTTCGGCTTTCTGCAGGATTTCTTTTTGCTGTTTCGGGCTGCGGAAGCGGCTGATCATCTCGAGGGTGACCGGGAAAGGGCCGAAGCGCTGCTTGAAGGTTTCGTAGTGCTGGAACGCCAGGACGGTGGTGGGGGCGAGCACGGCGACTTGCTTGTTGTCGCCAACGGCTTTGAAAGCGGCGCGCATGGCGACTTCGGTTTTGCCGTAGCCCACGTCGCCGCAGAGCAGGCGGTCCATGGGCTGCGTGGATTCCATGTCGCGAGTGACGTCGGCGATAGCCTGGGCCTGGTCTTCGGTCTCGCTGAACTCGAAGGCGTCTTCGAACTCGCGGACAAATTCGTTGCCCGCGGGGAACGAGTGTCCCTTAGCCATTTTGCGTTCGGCGTAGAGCTTGAGGAGTTCGTCGGCCATGTCTTTCATGGCCTTGCGAACGCGGGCCTTGGTCTTGGCCCAGGCTTGCGTGCCGAGGTGGCTGAGCGCGGGCTTCGCACCCTCGGAGGAGCGGTATTTCTGAATCAGGTCGAGGCGCGTGAGTGGGACGTAGAGACGCGCGCCCTCGGCGTATTCGAGAAGCATGAATTCGGCGTTGCCGTCGCCCTGATTGATTTCTTTCAGCCCTTGATACTGGCCGATGCCGTGTTCGACGTGGACGACGTAGTCTCCGACCTGGAGGTCGCGGAAGTCGGAGAGGAAGGCGGAGACCTTGGATTTCTGGCGCTGGGGGCGCGAGGCGACTGCGTCGGACTCGTCGAAGAGATCGCGCGCGCCGAAGATAGCGAGGTTCGCCTCGGGAAAGAGAACTCCGTCGGGAACATAGGCCTTCGCGAGCGTGGTGGTGAGAACTTCTCCGGCAAAGTAACTGGTTTCGTCGGCGTAGCTTTCACCGCCGCGGGTGCGGCTTCCGAGGCGGAAGCTGACGTTGTATTCCGTGAAGATATCAGCCAGGCGCTCGACTTCTCCGGTGTTGGGCACGGAGAAGAGAACCTGGTTGCCCGCGGTCGTGAGCTTCTGCACTTCTTCGAGCATGGTAGGAACTGCGCCGTGGAAGCGAGGCGTGGGCTGAGTGAGGAAGGTGATGACTTCTTCGTCCGGCGCGCGCGTGATGCCGAGATGCTCCACGTTGGCCCCGGTCAGGGAGCCGACTTTCTTCCACCAGTCCTCGGGCGGCAGATACAAATCTTCGGGGCGGACGAGATTGCCTACACCGCTGCGCTCGTGAGCTTCGGCGACGCGCGTCCAGAAGCGGTCGAACTCGGCTTGGAGCAAGTCAGGTTCGTCGAGCAGGACGGCGGCGTGGGGCAGAAGATCGAAGACGGTGCGGTCGGCACCGGCGACTGGCGCGTAAAACTCCCAGCCAGGGAAAACGGTGACGCCTCCGGCGCGGACGGCGGCTTCGACAATCTCTTCGTTGCCGGTGATGCGCTTGCCGGAGAGGCGCGTGTGGATTGCGCCGAGGAGCAGATCGCTGACCGGAGTTTCGGTGAGCGGGAGGAGCAGGGCTTCGTCCAAAGGATTCGAAGACCGTTGCGAGCCGGGATCGAAGCGGCGGATGGAATCGACTTCATCGCCGAAGAATTCGATGCGGACGGGGCGCTCGGCCTCGGGAGAGTAGACGTCGAGGATGCCGCCGCGCAGGGCGTACTGGCCGGGCATCTCGACGACGTCGGCAGAAGCGTAGCCGACGGTGTTCAGGTGCGCGAGGAGGTTCTCGAGGTCGAAGGATTCCCCGCGGTGCAAGGTGCGGGCGAGATCGGTGTAGTAGTCGGCGGAGCGCAGGCGGATGGCGGTGGAGGCCACCGCAGTGACGACGATCGAGGCCTTGGCGGTGGCAATCTTCCAGAGGGCGGTGGCGCGCTCTTCCTGGAGTTCAGGATGCGGAGACAGATTCTGGAAGGGGAGGACGTCGCGGGCGGGCATGGCGACGATGGACTCGGGGTCTCCGGCGGCGGTGAGTTCGCAGAAGCCTTGCAGAACAGGGACAAAATCTTCAACGGCGCGGTTGTCATTGACTACGAGGATGAGTGGGCGGTCAGCGGTGCGGCGGAGGAGCACGAGCAGCAGGGCTTTGGCGGTAGGGGAGAGTCCGGAGACACGAATTCGCCCCGTGCCCTCCCGGAGGTGGGAGGCTACACGCGTGACGGCGGGAAGCATTTCTACGTCCGCGAAGAGTTCGCGGACGAAGGGAAGCAGCATGCTTCTTGATTTTAGCAGGAGTGGCGGAGGTGGGAGAGAGAGTCAAGAGCTTCAACACAGAGGACACGGAGGGCGCGGAGGAAGGCCCCACCCTTCGACTGTCGCTCAGGGCAGGCTTTCTCGCGCACAGGACGCGCGAGAAATGGGGCAGCGGGCGATTCTTTGATCCTGCGGGCTATTGAACTGCTCGGCCTGCGATCGTTAGTTCGGATTCACCGGTGGTGTCCGGGAGTGTGACGTGGAGGGCATGCTTTTTTGCGTCGTAGGACGTCTTTAGCGGAGATGCGGTCGTGCCAACCTTGGCTTCCGCTCGGGCTGAGGGCCAGTCGTAGATCACTACTTCGATTGTTTTCCACCAGGGAGTGTAGGTGCCCTGACGCGCACTGAACTTTACTTGCATGGAGTTTGCGTCGGTCTGGCAGGTGAAGGACTGGCGAAGGTATTCGCCTTGCTGGTAGCGAAAGGTGTGACCGTCGTCGAAGTAGATGGAGCCGTTGCAGTCGGGGCCGGGATAGACGTGGAGTTCGAGCGGGCCGTTGGGAGTTTCGTCGGTGTTCAGGATCAACGGTTGGAAGGGTACGATGCTGCCGCCTCGGACGTAGACGGGCATGGTGTCGAGAGGGGGATGGATGGCGCGAGGCCAGGAGAAGGTTGCTCCGGGGCTAGCGGTGGCGATCTCTACGATTGTGGGGCCTATCGGTTGGGGTGGCATTTTTTCGCCAGTCCAGAAGTCGTACCACTCACCTTTCGGGAAGGAGACAGCGTAGGCATCTTGCGTTTCGGCGAATGGTGGGGGCGCGACGAGGAGGCTAGGACCTAACAGAAATTCTGTGTCGACGTGATCGAAGCCGGATGCGGGCGCGAGTACTTCGGGGAATTCGAGGAAGACGGGACGCATGATGGGGAGTCCGGTGCGCGAGGCTTCGTCGGCTAGCGAGTAGAGGTACGGCAGCAGGCGGTAGCGGGTTTCGATGTAGCGGCGGTGAATGGCTTCATGCTCGGGTCCGGCGGCCCAGAGTTCGTGGGGCAGCGTGCCTTTGGCGGCGTGATCGCGGCAGAGCGGAGAGAAGGCTGCGAGTTCAACCCAGCGCGTGAGCAGATCGGGCGCCGGGGAACTGCCGAATCCCCCTACGTCTGCGCCGACCATGGAGATTCCGCTTACGCCGAGGTTGAGGACCATTTGCGTGGCTAGACGAAGGTGGTTCCAGGTGGCGGAGTTGTCTCCGGTCCAGGTGAAGCCGTAGCGCTGGCCTCCGGCGTAGGTGGCGCGGGTGAGCACAAAGGGGCGTTCATCGGGGCGCAGTTGGAGGAGGCCCTCGTAGGTGGCGCGGGCGTTTTCGAGTCCCATAATGTTGTGGATCTCGGCGTGGGTGGCGGTGCGGGTCGTGAAGCCGGGCTCTTCAATGCGATGAATGTTGGTGAGCGGCATGGTGAAGCCGGGTCCGTCGAAGACCGAGGGCTCGTTCATGTCGTTCCAGAATCCAGCGACGCCGTCGTGAACGAACTGGGTGTAGAGGCCTCCCCACCAATCGCGGGTCTGGGCGCGCGTGAAGTCTGGGAAGACTGCGGGGCCGGGCCACACCACGCCAATGAAGTCGGCGCCGTCGGATTTCTTCACGAAGTGGTTGCCGGCTTCTCCGGTGTCGTAGGGGGAGTAGCCTTGGTTGGGAGCGTGGGCGATATGCAGGTCGGTAATGGTGACCAGATGGAAATGTTGTTTGCGCAGATCGGAGACGAGTCCGGGGAAGTTGGGGAAAGTTTTCGAATTGACGGTGAAGGGGCGATTGCGGTCCTGGTAGTCGATGTCGAGGTAGAGCACGTCGGAGGGAATCTTGTCGGCGCGGAGACGGTTGGCGATCTCGTGCACCTGGGATTCCGGAGTGTAGCTGTAGCGAGATTGCTGGAAACCAAGCGACCAGAGCGGAGGGAGCGGAGGGGTTCCGGTGAGATACGCGTAGCTCTCGACGACCTGCTTCGGAGTGGGGCCGTAGAGGAAGTAGTAGTCGAGCGGGCCGCCTTCGGAGCCGAAGGAGTACGCGTCGCGCGATTGCTTGCCGAAATCAAACCAGGTGCGCCAGGTGTTGTCGAGAAAAAGGCCGTAGGTGATTGCGCCGTTGGTGCCTAGAAAGAACGGGATGCTTTTGTAGAGCGGGTCGACGGATTCCTGCGGCCCGATGTCGTGGTTCCAGAGTGTGTAGGACTGGTTGCGGCGGTCGAAGGATCCCGTCTTGTCGCCGAGGCCGAAGTAGTGCTCGTCGGTAGGCATCTGCTTGAAGACGGAGAAGCCGCCGAGCTGGAATTGGACGGTGCGTCCGATGGCGTCGGCGGAGATGATGTTGCCGGACAGATCGCGTATGACAAGGCGAAGAGGATTGCGCTCTGCGCGGACATCAAGCTTTGCGGTGCGGAAGCCCACGGAGGTGGAGTCCTGCGTTGGCTTAACTGCGACCGATTTGGTGCGCGAGGCGGGAAGGACGGCCCAGGAGGCGTCTTCAGGCAGAGTGTTGTCGGGAGAAATGCGGACGCGGAGGATGTCGTCGCGGAGAGCCGTGATGCGCAGGATCGCGGGGCCGGCTTGAATCTGAATGCCGTTGCGTTGCGGCTGGGAACTGGTGACGGCTTCAAGCGTGATTGCCGGCTGAGGTGCGGCGGTTTGTGCGGGGACAGCGGCGCACGCGGCGGCTGCGATGGTGAACACGGCAAGGAATCGTAGGCAGGAAGCCAGCATTCAGGGACTCTTTCCACTGACAAATTTCTCTTGCGCAGTGAGCATCATACCAACCCCATCGCGGGTTCCTGGTTCAGGTCAGGCGAGCGAGAGGGCGATTGCTCTCGGGTAGATCCACACCCATGGCGGCTCCGGCAATGAAGGCAAAGCCGGCTGCCAATGCAAAACCGCCGAGCGAAAAATGCAAAGGTGGCGACGGAACGGAGTGAAACGTGGTAAGCACCGCGCCCCCGATGACCGTCCCGATCGCGAGCCACTGGTAGAGACGGAGGCCGCAGACCGTCGGCGTTTGCGGTTCGCCGCGGTAGGCTTCTTCGGCGAATCGTGAAAGTCCATTGCCGATTCCGTAGAGTCCGCATATCACCGTCAGCGGGGAACCTGATATCCACAGGCGCAGGAGCAACAGGCCAAGAGCGGCGTTGCAGAGGATTGAGTACAGTTGCGTGGCGTGAATCGGAACGCCGGTGAGTTCCGCGAGACGAGTAACACGAGACTGGGGATGAAGGACTCGAATGCCAGTTGCATCGCAGGCTGGCCGTCCGTGGCAGCAGCCGTTTACAAGGCAACGCAAGCGACCAATCGCCTGCATCCAGGGCGCACCCAGACAGTGCGCGGCCAGCAGGGTCCAACGATCGGCAAAGCACAAGCAGGCCACGCCGACGCCGATGAGGCCTCCATAGAATCCGAAGGGGCGGCGAAGGCGCGACGAGCCTTCTACCCATTGGGCCCAGGCGCCGGCGCCAATCAGGCCAGCGACGGCTGTGACCAGGGCTTTCCATTGCACTGCTGGACCGACCGCCGAGAGGACAACGGTCAACTGGATCAAACCGGCGGCGCCCGCATAGACGCTGTGATTGATGATGCGCAGAGAACCGATGCGCCATTCACGCCACGAGTTTGCCAGCCGCTCTGTCGTGCGGCGCAGGACCTCCCAGGCGCGCTGCGGTTCCAAGAACAGCGGCGCGATGATGAATGCAGCAACCACGTCTGCCATGTAATGCATGCCAGTGGTGATGCAAGTGACGGCAACGGCAGTGACGTATGTCCATCCAATCCACCGCGGACGAAAGAGTCGCGCAACCAGTACGGCCCAGAGAACGTGGAATGAGGGAAACGCAGCCACGGGAGGATAGGTGGTGCGCTCCAAGCGCAACAGGCTGGTCATCGAACTGCTCAACCAGCCGCTCAAGAATCCGCCGTCGTGCAGAGGACGACGCGGAGCAACGGAAGGAACCAGCCAATAGAAAGGAAATACCACCAATGTGGCAAACCAGGCGGAAATGGTGAGTTGTCGGAGTTCTTTTCGAGTTCGCGCGCACCAGGGCGCCAGCGCCACGGCGAGATAAGTGCTCTCGTAGAAGAGTGCGGTCCAGGAAAGGATGGGCAGCCGGTCTTCGAACGGAAAGCCGAACTTTGTGCCGGGTAAAGGCAATCGGCTCGTGATTTCGAACAACGCGATCCAGGGGACAACGACGTGCAGCAGGAACCGGATTCGTTCCAGTTGCGATGGAGGAGTGTCGTCATTCGCAGGGAGAACCGGCAACGCGCGTCCGAAACGACGCATGAGATCGGGATGCTCGTAGCCCAGCACAAGGGCTACGCAGCCCAAGATCACGGTGGGCGTGATCAACCATATGCCCGAGGCTGATCGGGCAGCCATGGAGACTCCAAGACAAACCGCGACGAAACCCGTGTAGATCGGATGAGGAAAGTAACGATAGGTGCCTCGAGAGACCAGTGTGGGAGGCGGGAAGGCATTCATGGGCAGGCCGCCACCAAAGCGCCAGAGTTCAAGCATCGCGAGCAGCATCAGTCCGAGGCCGAAAACGGCGATGGCGACCCCCAGCGCGGCATTCCCCAATGCGGGCAGCTTGATTTGCGTCGCAGCGGCGGACGCCCACAGGACGAGCAGCGCCGGCAGGAGGAGGGCGAAAAGCGATCCGTAGAGAATCTTTTGCAGGGTCATTTGGGCCAACTGACTCTCTCATGGATCGCCCAACCTTCTGCAACTGTTCCATCGGGGCGCGTCAAACGCGCGCGGCTCCTCCATTTGCACTCGTTGACCTGGAGAAGGCGGGCAGGGTAGGTCTTCGCAACACCTGGAATCACGGAGAGCGCCGTGGTTCCGAGCGGACCATCACGCAGGATCACGGAATGGTCCATCGCGAGAAGCCCGCCGCTGCCTAAGCTCATCTGCATGTCTTCGACAACCGCGGCCCGGATTGAATCGCCGTTCAGATAAACAATGCGGCGTGAGAATTTGCCTTCCCAGTCGATCCATACGGCGTAGTCCGAAGCGCTCGTGAAGCGGCCCCAACGGAGATGCTGAATTGGAATTCTCCAAGGAGGGATGCTCATGGCGAGGTGTTCGACGTAGCCAAGACCACAGCGGTCTCGAACCTTGGCGTGGGCGCGAGGCATGAGGCAGTGCCACTCCACCGATCCGTGTTCGTTCTGAAAGATCGTCTCGCGCAAGGCAACGGAGTTGGAATGCCAGACGGCGTCGACGTCTAGCGCTTGCGAACTCCAGGAAAGCGAAGAGTCCTTGAACTGTGGCTGGCTATATTCCCGCAGGGAGCGCTGCTCTCGAACTTGATTGCCAGTGCTTTCGAGCAGGCTGGAGTAGGAGAGGTGAATGAATCCCCAGTCGACAGTGCCCGCATAAATGATCGACGCATCTCCAGAGTCTGTGAGGCAGTCCAAGTACCACTTCGACAGTTTGAAGGCGGGCATCGCAGGAGGTCATCGTAACAGGAAGGGCGCTGGGGCGAACCCAGGCCTCAGCAAGTGCGCCTCGCTTTGCTCGGCGGGACGGCCGAGGCGGCCGTCCCCACATTCTTGTGTGCCAAGCATGTTCAGCAGCTAGGAGGTGAAAGTCCTCTACCCAGTCTGATGGAGACGAAGGGTTAGTGAAGCGCAAGGGTGAAATAACACTCGCCGTGAGGCGGGGCCTGAAAGAAGCGTGGAGCAAAGACGCG
>DASRRV010000088.1:0-13657 GCA_035695545.1 Candidatus Sulfotelmatobacter sp.
TGTTGCGCGTCAGGCGATGGCCCGCATTCCGAAGCAGGTACTCCAGCAAGCCGAACTCTTTCGACGTGAGCTCAATCCGCTTGCCGCTGCGTTGCACTGTCCGTTCCACGCGATTCAACTCCAGGTCAGCAACCTTCAGCAGCAGCCCGTTCACTACTGGACGTCTCCGCAGCAAGGCCCGCACTCGCGCCGACAGCTCGCTGAAGGAAAATGGCTTGATCAAACAATCGTTCGCGCCGGCGTCGAGCGCCTGCACGCGATCTTCAATCCGGCTCCGCCCCGTCACGATCAATACCGGCAAGGACGGCTTTTTCGCCCGCAAGGCCCGGAGCACCGCCAGGCCATCGATCTTGGGCAGGTTCAGATCCAGCGCCACCAGGTCGTAGTCGCTCTCGCTCACCGCGTACGGTGTTTCCTCGCCATCCGGAGCAACATCGACGGCGTAGTGCTCGGCTTCCAGTCCTTTCTTGAGGAAGCTGGCCAGAGCAGTATCGTCTTCGACCACGAGAATACGCATGGCAGCACTGTCCTACCTGTTAACGTCACTCTGGCCTGTGGATTTCTCTCGGAATCGGCACGAAGTTGCCAAGTGCGGCATTTCGCTTCCCAAAATGGTGATGGGTCTAAAACGGGACACCAAATCGTGCGACCGCTTCGCTTCACAATGCCTTGTGATTCCAATCACAGCGCATTGGCAATCCGTTTGGCATAACTACAACATGACAAGGGTGAGGTCGAATACCAAATCGGATATCAATATGTTGAAAGTATCGAGCAAATTGAAAAAGTCACTGGTGGGCGCCGGGACGGTCGAGCAGTACCCGTCAAAGGCCGTTTTGTTTGAAGTAGATGAAGAAAATCGTGGCGTCTACTTGGTCCTCAAGGGCAAAGTGTGCCTCTCAGTCAAAGACTTCCACAAGCTCGACCGCACGTTTGCGGCCGGATCGCTCCTCGGAGTCCCCGCCACTTACACCGGACACGCCTACAGTCTCGCAGCCGAGGCGGTGACTAACGCCGAGGTCCTGCATGTCGAGCGGAAGCCGTTCCTCGATCTCATGTCGCAGCAACCTGAGCTTTGCCGCGAAACTACCAACATGCTCAGCCGTGAAGTTACCTTTATCCAGAGCGCCTTGGCGGAGCGCCGCCGCGAAAAAGGAGACCTGCACTAGGTCAGAGTTTCTCGAGCACCGCCTTCAGGAATCTCCAGAAGCTCTCGACGGTTGAAATCTGCACCCGCTCGTTCGGGCTGTGCGGATCGACGATGGTAGGTCCAAACGACACCATCTCCATGCCCGGATACTTCTCCCCGATCACGCCGCACTCCAGCCCGGCGTGCATGGCGATGAGCTTCGCGGGCGTGCCGAACAGTTGCTCGTGCACGCTTTGCAATTTCTGTACGATCTCGCTGGTCGGTTCCGGCTTCCATCCCGGATAGTTGCCCGAGTGCTCCGGCTCAAAGCCTGCCATGCGAAACACGGTCGCGACTGTCTGCGCCAGTGCATTGCGACTGCTCTCGATGGCGCTACGCTGGCTGGTGATGATTTCCGCCGCCCCGTCCTTCACCGTAATCACCGCCAGGTTGGTCGAGTTCTGTACCAGCCCCGGAACATCCGGACTCATCGCCACGATGCCATGCGGCAGCGCGACCAACAGATCGGTAACACGCTTCACATCGTCGGGGGCAATCACCCGCTCCGGCCGAGTTGCCGCTTTCTCCATGGTGATCTGCAGCCCAGAATCAAACCCTCCCAGATCGGACTTCCAGTGCGCTTCGGCTTCCGCCAACAGCGAACGCAACTCTTTTTCTTGCGCCCTGTCGATCACAACCACCGCAGCCGCCTCGCGGGGAATTGCATTCTGCGCGCTCCCGCCGGTAATGCTCGCGATTCCCGCTTTGAGCTTGCCGGTGATCTTTTGCAGCGTCGTGCCTAAAACTCGCAGCGCGTTACCGCGCCCCTGGTGAATGTCCACGCCGGAGTGGCCGCCCTTCAGCCCCGAGACTTTGATCCGGTACGCAGAGTCACCGGTGGCATTCACCATCGCGACCTTGCGCCGCCCAATGGTCTTCACACCGCCGGCGCAGCCGATGCAGATCGTTCCCGTTTCTTCGTTGTCGAGGTTGAGGAAATACTTCGACTTCAGCAGTCCGCCGGGAAACTCTGCCGCACCGGTCAGACCAGTCTCTTCGTCAATGGTGACCACAAACTCCAGCGGGCCGTGCGCGATGTCGGTGCTTTCCATCACCGCCAGCGCCGCCGCGACGCCTACTCCGTTATCCGATCCCAGAGTCGTGCCATCGGCCTTCAGCCAATCGCCATCGCGCCAGACCTTAATTTGGTCGGTATCGAAGTTATGTGGCGTGCCTTCATTCTTCACGCACACCATATCGAGATGGCCTTGCAGCAGCGCCATCGGAGCGTTTTCCCGTCCCTTATGCGCGGGCTTGCGTACCACCAGGTTTCCGGCAGCATCCTGTGTGTAGTCCAGCCCGAGCGCCTTGGCTCGCCCGATGACGTAGTCGCGGGCCGCAGCTTCCTTGGTCGAAGGTCGCGGCGTCGCTGCCAGAACGTCAAAGTGCTTCCACAGTTCTTTCGGTTCCAGTCCGGCCAATGCCTGTGACGTTTTGTTTGCGGGCGGTGCGACGCTTGATGACATATGACTCTCCTCGCGGAATGATTCCCTTGCCATCCTAAACGTGCATGGAGAGGTTGGCGAGCGATCGACGACGAAGCGCAGACAGAGAGTCTCACCTTTCCCGAATCGGGAGTCCTCACATCGGATAGATACCCCACCCCTCCCCCTGCAAATCTTTGTTTTGTGCAAGATACGATGCATTTGTGGTGCAAGGTATGGGAAACAAAGAGGTTATAGGCAAAATATCGTGGAATAAGGAGTTAGGCGGGATTTTTTGGATACGAACCAAGGTATTGGTGGGCGGGTGAATCGAAAATCGCAAGTAATCAGGACCTGTCACAGGTCGAAGCACCTAGCGAGGAAAGGATTCGTGTCTCTCGCCGTCATTGCAGACGACGACTTTCCCCTCCTTCCGTGCACAGTGTAGGTGGATTGACGTGGATCGGCTAGGACGTGGGTCACAGGTGCGTGTGACAAACAGGCGAAGTCAAACCGCCCCGCCCTAGCCAAAACCGGGCTAGAACGGGTACCCATGTTAGTTAGGCCGTTGGCCGGGCCAACCGGCTATTCCATTCCCCTATAGCCTGACTGTGGAAAGAGAATACGTCATGAAGATGAGATCGACATAGGGAGGTGACCGATGAAGGCGATTGTGGTGACGGATCAGGCTGCGGGAACGACCGGGATGAAGCTGGTGGAGCGGCCGGAGCCGCAGGGCGCGGCGCTCGCCAGCCTTTCGGGCGCGAACTACGGCGATGTTGTTGTTCAGGTTCATGCGTCGGGATTCACCGGGGATGAGCTGTCGTGGCCCTCGACCTGGGTCGACCGCCTCGGCCGTGACCGGACGCCTTCGATCCCCGGCCACGAGCTGGCCGGAGTGGTCACCACCCTCAGCTATGGAACGACGGGGCTGTCGGTGGGACAGAGGGTGTTCGGCCTCACGGACTGGACTCGCGACGGCACGCTGGCGGAGTATGTAGCCGTCGAGGCACGCAACCTCGCGCCGCTGCCGGGCGACGTTGACTTCACGGTGGGCGCGGCCCTCGTGATGTCGGGTCTGACCGCGTGGCAGGGGCTGTTCGAGCACGGCCGCCTTCGTGCGGGGCAGAGCGTCCTCGTGCACGGCGCGGCCGGCGTAGTCGGTTCGATGGCGACCCAGCTCGCACGTGAGGCCGGCGCGTACGTCATCGGCACCGGGCGCGCTGCCGGCCGTCAGACGGCTCTCGACTTCGGTGCACAGGAGTTCGTCGACCTCGATAACGACGCCCTAGAAGAGGTCGGCGGGGTCGATCTGGTTTTCGATGTCCTTGGTGGCGACATCGCGAAGCGGTCTGCGGGCGTGATTCGCGCCGGAGGAACGCTGGTGACCGTCACCGGCCCGACCGAGGCGCGGCCCGCTGACGGCCTGGCTATCGATTTCGTCGTCGTACCCGATCGCGCCCAATTAAGCGAGCTCGTCCAGCGGGCCCGGAATGGTCGGCTGCGGACGAACATCGGCAACGTGGCTGCCCTCGACGATGCGGTTGCCGCCTTCAACCCGACCGAGCGGATCAAGGGGAAGACGATCATCCGCGTTCATCCGTGAGGATTCGGGGATTGCCTAACGCCCACGAAGGTGCAATTCACGCGCCGAAGGAGAGTTTAGATGTCGAACACGATTACGCCCGACCGTTTTCTATCGCACGCTTAACGTGGACAGGCTGGAAATCTTCTATCGCGAAGCCGGTCCCTGGGAAGCTGCTCATTTGTGCGAAAAATCATAACGCACGAAGGCACGGGAGTGAACATGAAGGAATAACGATGTTCGGTAGTAGGTGGGGCGCAGTTCAGTCGGTTATAGCGCCTGCCTGTCACGCAGGAGGCCGCCGGTCGAGTCCCGTCGCTCCCGCCATTATTTGAAACCGCAGGTTCGCTTCCATCCTGTCCTGAATCGGAGGCTAGGTTTTCGTTGGTGCGCCAGGGTGGAAGTCGATCTCTCGAAGATCCCGCATGGCTTTGGACCATAACTTCTGGAAGCCTTCCGCCAGTCTCTGTGCGAGCTCCTTGTCTCGAACCAGGAGAGAAGCAAAGCGCCCATCCGGAATAAAAGGATGATCTAGAGCGAGTATCACAAGGTCGTCGTCGACGACGTGGAAGGGGTGGCCAAGTTCTCCCGAGTACCGCACTCCGGTCACCTGCTCCATGTTGATCCTGTGTTTCCTCAGAAAACTAACGAGCTGCGAAGCCGTCTGGTAGGCAAACCCGAAAACCACCCGATGGTCAACTTTGCGTTCGGTCGTGTTTCGGGCGATCCGTCGAAGAATGGGAAAGCCTGTATCGGTCAACCGATCGATCGCCGTTAGATCTCCATGTTCAAGGTACGACCAGATTCGGCTTCGGGCAGTCGTCAGCTGAATCAGGTGCCGTTTCACATGACTCTCGACTCCGAGGGCCAAGTCAACAAAGGCTTTTCGGCCTCGGACTCGTTGCGGTAGGTCTATGAGTATTGCTCGTAACTTTTCTGTCTGCTTCGAAAACCGCTCTGCATTACTTCGCGAAATCTCGATCAAGCGGTTGACAACTTCATCGCCTGGAAGCGCGGAATAGAGCTTTGGGCGAGTGGGCTGGGTTTCTGTCAGCCCCAGCCGCGCAAGTTTCTCCATCGCCTGGTAGATCTTCGAGGAGGGCACATCACCTTCCCGGCAAAGTGTTTCGGCGTCGGCCACGCCCTGAACCATAACCGTTGCAAGGGCTTTCCTCTCATACAGAGTCAGCCCGATCTCCTCGAGCAGTTCGAAGTCTTGCCAGCGCATCGTTAACTTTCTACTCCATAAAGTAGTTGAAAGCAAATTGTGTCTCCCGTACCCTCCAAACAGTGGTTTCATACACCAAGTAAGGAGGAGTGGGATGAAGCAGAACGCTCAATTGATGCCAATGATTTCTGTAGACTCGGTCGATCAGGCGCGAGCCTTCTATGTGGAGAAGCTTGGCTTCGGCCATCAGATGGGGGTCCTCGGGAAGGACGGCCAGCTTGATTTTTGCACTGTGGCGCTCGGGGGAGCGAAGGTAATGCTGGTTCGGCCACAGGAGAGGCTCGACGGAACCAATGCAACCTCCTCCAAACGCCCTGTTGAACTCTATCTTGAGGTGGGTGATGTCGACGCCTATCACGATCAACTCAAGAAGAAAGCCGTCAAGATCACCTCACCGCTGACCGACCAATGGTGGGGAGACCGTACATTTACGGTAATCGATCCGTTCGGATACCAGACCTGGTTTTACCAGCACATCGGTGAGCCCCAGCCGCCCAAAGGCGTAAAGATTGTTTAGGGAAAGAGGAACCACGAAAAATGACGCAAATGCTAGAGCCCATGTTAAGTGAGATCCGCGAGGAAGCAGCGATCACCCAGCGAGTTCTCGAACGAGTACCTGCCGACAAACTGTCGTGGAGGCCGCATCCAAGATCGATGTCGCTCGGTCAACTTGCCCTTCATGTGGCAAGCATTCCGGGAAGCCTGGCAAAACTTGTGCAGCTAGAGGAGTTTGATGCTACGCAGGCTAACTTCGAACCGCCGGTTCCCGTCGATTTGAAAGAGATTCACGTTGCTCTCGGCCAGAGTGTTCGGTCTGCTGAGGACTGCCTGAACGGGATGAGTGAAGAGAAAGCACTGGGCAACTGGCGTTTGACGTCAAGAGGAAAAGAGTTGTTCCGCATGCCACGAGTTGGAGTGCTCCGGTCGATCATGCTGAACCACTGGTATCACCACCGCGGTCAGTTATCGGTTTACCTCCGATTGCTGGATGTCCCGGTTCCAGCGATTTACGGCCGCAGCGCTGACGAAAACCCGTTTGCCTGAAACCCGAGGCACAGAACCCTGAATTGCGCGGTCAGACATGCCCTTCGATGAAGCACTAGCAGAACGAGTTCGTCGACTCTGCAAGGAACGCATTCGCTCAAGGAAAAGCGAATGTTCGGCGGATTGGCGTTCATGGTGCGCGGTCACATGTGCTGCGGAATCGTAGGCGAAGACTTTGTCGTTCGGACGGGGCCAGAAGACTACGCGGCGGCTCTCGCTCAACCCCACACGCGGCCCATGGATTTCACTGGTCGTGCAATGCGAGGGTTCGTGTACGTCGCCGCTCCGGGATACCGATCGACTAGGGGTCTGAAGACCTGGATTCAACGGGGGCTTCGTTTTGTCTCATCCCTGCCTTAGAAATGAGCACCTGCATCATTCGCATCGTTTGCAAAGTCATTGCGCTCAAAATGAAGCGTTCAGTTATGCAGCGTTAACCTCGATCCCTAACGAAAAGGTGATCATCCGTTCCGAACACTCCGCCGCCTGTCATCGGTTTCTCGGTGAACAGGAGGCTGTGAACGTGGTAAGGAATTATGAACGCCGGAACCGATTCAGGCATCGATTATTCGCAGGGTTCTCAGCCGACTCCTCGGCTGGCGATATCGCGGATCGGAAAACGATCGCCGCCGACCCTGCGATCTTGATCCCTCGCCGTTGATTTGTACGTGCTAAGTCTGTATCCGCATTAAGTCGAGCGGAATGGAACCCGCATTGCGTCACGCGGGGGACGAGAGATGGTTTCAGCGACTTTGCCTTTGAGGGCTGCTCCTGAATGGAAGCGCAACAACCAGCGCGGATTCCCGATGAAACCGAAGTAATCCAAGGATCGGAGATGGCTGCGGACAGGCGGCTGGTCTCTGGGGTTTTATCCAAGGACCGTAAGGCCACGGCGGAATTCGTAGGGCACCTAGCCGACTGGATCTACCCGTTTGTGCGGCGCCGTTTGATGCCTAGAGGCGAACTGGTTGAGGACTTGATGCAAGAAATTGTGTTGGCGGCATGGCAGGCACTGCCGACCTTTCGTGCCACTGCAACGCTGCGGAGTTGGGTCATGGGAATCGCACGCCACAAGCTGGAAGACTACTATCGCAAGAAAATCGGTGAAGTGAAGATGTCGGAAGAGGACGACGATGCTCTTCCGGAACAAGTCACAACCCCGGCGTTCGAGCAGCAGTTGGACTTGCGAGCGCAGCAGAAAAAAGTGCAGAGAACACTCGCCATGTTGCCAGAGGCCTATGCTCTTGCGCTGATATGGCAATATCGGGACGAAAAGAGCGTCCGTGAAATGGCGCAACTCATCGGCAAAAGCGAGAAGGCAATGGAACGGCTGTTGGCACGAGCACGGCAGAGTTTCAGGAGGAGGTGGAGCGATGGGCAGGTCTGATTTCGAAGAATTGAAGTCTCTCCTCTCGGCTCCCGGTCCGAGCAGCGAACGGGCACCATCTTCGCTGAAGGCACGCCTCTATTCCGCACTGATCCGCAAGCAGCAGGAGACTGGACCGCTGGCGAGCTTGCAAGCCTCCGTCGCGGCAGGGCACAACATCTGTGTGTTTGAAAAAATAGTGCAAATTGCGCCGGTAGGCGAGAAGGCCAAATCGCCCTTCTTCTGCGAAGTTTGTCACGCTCGCGTGCTGGCTGAGCACTTCGACAACGCTCCGGTATTTTGGGAAGGTTGTCCTTACGTGAAGTTCAAAGAATCATGAAGAGGAAATGAGCCCTAACTGCTGCTCGACAATGGCGAGCGCGCGCAGTTTGTCTCGCGAGACGTTTTTAGAAGCGCAGAACCAAACCGAACAGGTTCTGAAAATTTGCCAGACCATGCGAACCTGGTGGTGAAAGATTCTTGCTGATTGCGTTACTGCCAATCGTCTCGCTGAAGCTGTAGCGAAACCCCAATTTGCCCATGAGCTTCACGTCAACTCCAACGTGCGTGCGCAGAACTGGTCCAGTGGTCGAGAACTTCGTCGGCGGGAGCGAAGGTGCGGCGCCAGACGCGATCAATCGATCATTCTCGCTCGACAAATGAGCTACCCCCGTGCCGACGGCAAGATAAGGCCGGATCCGACTGTTCCGGCGTCGGAAGTAGAGAAGAAAGCTAAAAATAGCGGCTTCTTGGGAGCTGCTGCGATCCTCCTGGTAGAAAGCTCCGGTGCCAGAAGACGACGAGTTCAGTCGCAGACTGTTTCTGTTCCAGATGAAATCGCCTTGCACGCTGAAGTAGTCGTGCAGTTGCACACCGGCAAACAGATCCAGAGCGCCGCCATTGGCGGGCGCGTAAGACGACAAGTTCAAGCCTTGTACAGTGCGCTCGGACCCCGCATCAGCCGAGAGGGTTGCAATGCCGCCCATTACGCCAACGTATGGCCCCACCCACCCCAGACTGCATTTCGTGACCGTCAAGATGAATGAAGCGGCAAGCAAGAGTCGCACCCCGCCGCCATGCACCCGAGCCGGCTTCTTCTTGCCTGCAATCTCCACACAAGTGTTTTAGCACAGAAAATTCCGGGACTCAGAGGGGGATTGCAGCGCTGATTCCCGACATGCTCATTGCAGGTCTCAACCTGCCCAATCCATTAGAGTCGGGGAAGTGAAAGGATACTTATGCATCAAGAACAGCTCTCTCTCAGGCGAATCGTCTTTGCAGTGGTTGCCGTCGCATCCCTGGCAACCTTGGGCTCGGTGAAACTGACGGCTGAAAATCCACATGCCGACAATTTTGTTTACGTGATGACTAACAAGAATCCACATAACTCTGTGATTCAGTTTCAACGTGAGAGTAATGGTTCGCTCACTTGGCTGCGTGAAGTTCCCAGCGGTGGGAGCGGAACCGGAGCCACAGTTGTCGATCCTTTGGGATCCCAGGACTCACTGGTTCTGAGTGGTGATGGGCATCTTGTTCTGGCAGTCAACGCAGGCAGCAACGAAGTTTCGGTTTTGCAAATCGAGAATGACAAACTAAGGTTGCGGGACAAGGTGTGGTCGGGAGGCGATTTTCCCAACAGCGTGACTCTGTCTGGGGATCTCGTTTACGTTCTAAATGCAAAAGGCGCTACGCCGCACATCAATGGCTTTCGCCTCGATCCGAATGGTTTTCTACAACGGATTCCCGGGGCAAGGGTTGCTCTGCCAGCGGGAAGCGCGGGGGCCAATGATATTCGGTTCGCCGACGATGGCACGAAATTGCTGGTTACGGTCTCTGGAACAAATCAAATCCTTGTTTTTGAAGTTGCAGACAATGGAATCGCGGGAGCACCCGTGCCGCAGACGTCAGCTGGGGCCAGCCCCTTCGGTATAAGGTTCGGCCGCAACGGCATCGCAGTCGTATCGGAAGCGGCAGGTTCGGCATCCTCTTACAGCTTCAATGCCACGGACATGCTTGAAGTAATCAGCGGAGCAGTACCTGACACACAGCAGGCCTCGTGCTGGATTTCTCTGAATCGGTCCGCAACTTACGCCTACGTCTCCAACACCGGCAGCGGAACAATCTCTTCCTATCAGATTGGCAGCAGCGGTGATCTTACGCTGGCAAACGCCATTGCGGCCAACACTGGCGGCGCTCCCATCGACTCCTCCTTGTCACGTGACAGCAAGTTCATCTATGTCGTGGACTCCAAAATGGGGAGAGTGATCATTCTGCGTGTGGACGCCGGAAACCTCGTCCCAATTGGGGCGGTTTCATCGCTTCCCGTAAGCATCCAGGGAATTGCAGCGCAATGACACCATCTGTGCTCTCAGGTCAAATTTGAAAGTTGCTACTGAGAGCACAGCTTCCTCTTCTATGCCAGGGCCGGTTGAGTTGGAGCTTCTTTGGGAGAGTTTGGGATGAAGGGCTTGAGTAACGATTTAAAGCGAGGACTCAGACGTAGTTCTTTTGCTTCTCGTTCAAACATCTCGCTGGCGTCCGATACCGTCTTGGGCGCATAACGGAGATACGAGATCCGCATGAGCCACAGTGCGTGTTTCACATCATTTTCTCCGCGAACACCGAAGGTGATCCAGCCTGAGTCAGGAACCCAGTGGTGCGTTTCAGCAAAGCCTTCATCTAGGAGCGCTTCCCGAATCGATCGCGGAAATGGAATGTCGACAACTCCGCTGACGTGGACATGCCCGATTTCTGCAGACCTGAACCGGAATTCCCGACCCCCAAAGCGATGCGAGTGAACGGACACTTCCGGCCATAAGATTGCTTCCTGTTCCACTTTTTCAAGGTTTGTCATTCCGAACTCCACTAACTCCTAGTTTTCGAAAGTTTTCGATGACCGTACGTAATTGACCGATTCAACCACGATCGCCGGACCAGGGGCGCATGAGATTTGTCGTTGGCCTGATTGACGGACTTGATTGAGGGACATCGCCGCCCTGGAGACGCCCTTACGCCTTTTCGAATTCAAAGTCCGAATTGCATTCAAAGGTCCCCCTTGTCGGCGGCTAGTCAGAGTCGTAAAATAAAAGAGGACTAAATCAGTACTATTTATCCGGTGACTGCATCAAATACTTAGGGGGCAATAACTTAGAAAATGATTCGCTTGGGAAAATTGACGGACTACGGCTTGCTCCTGATGTGCCAGATTGCCCGCCGCCCAATCAGTGAATGGCACACAGCGCGGGGACTGGCCGTCGACTGTCGTCTGCCGTTGCCTACGGTGAGCAAGATTTTGAAGACGCTGCTGCAGAGTGGGCTGCTCGAATCTCAGCGCGGCATGAAGGGCGGTTACATATTGGTACGCGATCCGAGCCTGATCCCGATCAGCGAGATCATCTCCGCGCTCGAAGGTCCCTTTGCCTTGACCGAATGCAGTATGGACATTGCCGGAATCTGCGACCTCGAATCTTCATGTCCCATCCGAGACAACCAGCGAATC
Organism: Candidatus Sulfotelmatobacter sp.; assembly: GCA_035695545.1. Classification (GTDB taxonomy): domain Bacteria; phylum Acidobacteriota; class Terriglobia; order Terriglobales; family Acidobacteriaceae; genus Sulfotelmatobacter. The sequence goes on from DASRRV010000088.1 coordinate 11,336, forward strand.
ATCAGCCAAGTCGTTCGCGGGGCACTCGAAAGAATAATGCTCTCCGACCTCACTCGGCCGATGCGGCTGTCTGCGATCCGGGACCGCAAAGGGAATCTGGTGCCGATTGTGGGTGCCTCTGCTGGGAGAACGCAATGAGCGCGGATGTAAACACAATTCGGAGTCTTGCCGAGCGGGAATACAAGTGGGGCTTCGTCACCGAGATTGAAGATGAACAAGTCCCCAAAGGCCTGAATGAAGAAATCATCCGCATCATTTCGGCCAAGAAGCGCGAACCGGAGTTCATGTTGGACTGGCGGCTCAAAGCCTTTCGCCACTGGGCATCGCTTGAGAAAACGCAGGCCGAGCCGAAGTGGGCGAATGTGAAGTACGGGCCGATCGACTACCAGGACGTTGTTTATTATTCCGCCCCGAAGCAGAAGCCTGGTCTGAAGAGTCTGGAGGAGCTCGATCCCGAAATTCTTCGCACCTACGAAAAGCTCGGGATTCCGCTCGCCGAACAGAAAATGCTGGCGGGAGTTGCGGTCGACGCCGTTTTCGATAGCGTTTCGGTGGCTACCACTTTTAAGGCCAAGCTGGCGGAACTGGGCGTGATTTTCTGTTCTTTCTCCGAAGCGGTCCAGAACCACCCGGAACTGGTCAAGAAATACCTGGGGTCGGTGGTTCCGCACACGGACAACTTTTTCGCAGCCCTGAATGCCGCCGTGTTTACCGACGGGTCATTCGTCTACGTGCCTAAGGGCGTGCGCTGTCCGATGGAGCTTTCCACCTACTTCCGGATCAACGCCGCGGAGACTGGGCAATTCGAACGGACTCTCATTGTCGCTGACGAAGGCGCTTACGTCAGCTATCTCGAGGGCTGCACTGCGCCCATTCGCGACGAGAATCAGTTGCACGCGGCAGTTGTGGAATTGGTGGCGCTGGACAACGCACAAATCAAGTACTCGACCGTGCAGAACTGGTATCCGGGCGACAAGAACGGTCGCGGCGGGATCTACAACTTTGTGACCAAGCGTGGCAAGTGTCAGGGAGTGAACTCAAAAATCTCCTGGACACAAGTTGAGACCGGTTCAGCCATCACCTGGAAATATCCGAGCTGCATCCTGCAAGGAGACAATTCCGTCGGTGAGTTCTATTCGGTCGCGCTGACCAATAACTATCAGCAGGCAGATACCGGCACCAAGATGATCCATCTCGGGAAGAACACGAGCAGCACGATTGTTTCGAAGGGAATCTCTGCAGGCCACGGACAGAACACCTACCGCGGCATGGTCAAGATCCTGAAAGGCGCCAGCCGGGCGCGAAACTACACGCAATGCGATTCGCTACTGATCGGGGACCAATGTGGGGCTCACACGTTTCCTTATATCGAGGTGAAGAACGCGAGCTCTCGCATGGAACATGAGGCTTCGACCTCGAAGATTGGCGAGGATCAGCTCTTCTATCTGCAGCAGCGCGGTTTAAAGACCGAGGACGCGGTCTCGATGATCGTGAACGGCTTCTGCAAGCAAGTGTTCCGCGAGCTGCCGATGGAGTTTGCAGTGGAAGCGCAGAAACTGCTGAGCGTCAGCCTGGAAGGCAGTGTGGGCTGATCCACTGACCAAGGCTCGTGCTCAGAAGAGGGAAGGAAGTACGCAATGAGTTTGCTTGAAATCAAAAATCTACACGTCGCCGTTGCCGGAAACGAGATCCTGAAGGGAATTAACCTCGAGATCAAAGCCGGCGAGGTTCACTCGATCATGGGACCAAACGGATCGGGCAAAAGCACGTTGGCGCAAGTATTGTCGCGACGAGATATGTACCACGTCACGGCGGGTGAAATTCTCTTCGATGGCAAGGACCTTCTAACGATGAAGCCCGAGGAAGCGGCCTGTGAAGGGATGTTTATGGCCTTCCAGTATCCGGTGGAGATTCCGGGAATCAGCAACACCTATTTCCTGCGCTCGGCTTTGAACGCCATCCGCAAGTTTCGTGGCGAAGAAGAAATGGATGCCATGGATTTTCTGCCTATGTTTCGCGAGAAGCTGAAGCTGCTTGAGATGGACGAGAAACTGATGAATCGCTCCGTGAATGAGGGCTTTTCGGGTGGCGAAAAGAAGCGGAACGAAATACTGCAAATGGCCGTTCTCGAACCGAAACTGGCGATTCTCGATGAGACCGATTCCGGCCTCGACATCGATGCGCTGCGGATTGTGGCCAAGGGGGTCAACGCCATGCGCTCCAGCAATCGTGCGTTTTTGGTGGTGACCCACTATCAACGACTGCTGAACTACATCGTCCCCGATTTCGTGCACGTCCTCGTCGATGGCCGGATCATGCGAT
>DASRRV010000089.1:0-13003 GCA_035695545.1 Candidatus Sulfotelmatobacter sp.
GAAGAACGCGGCCCGGCGGTGTCGGAGAAGTCGAAGCGATTGCGCACAACCCGAATGATCCGCACACTCCGAAACCTTGGCTACCGAGTCGAAATCCCAGCCATTCCGGCATGAGAAAGGTGATTTTCGACTCTGTTGAAAAATCTCAAAATCCCCACTCGTATAACGGTCCGCGAACAGGATTATGGCATTGAGTACAAAGCAAGTCCCCATCGAAGACATCGCCGACCCGCTCACCCGTCAGGCGCTCGGATTGATTTGGGCCGCACGGCGAGGACTGAGTGAAACGGAACTTTTGCGCTTGCTGAGGCCGGCGGACCTGCCACAATTGCCGCTTGCTACTTGGGCTCCGCTTCGCGCCACGCTGCAGAAGATAGAATGGCTGGTGGACAGCGAGGGCATCCTGAACTTCGCACACGACTCTGTGCGCGCGGCCGTCGAGACTGCCTTTGTTCCAGATGAAGACCGGCGGGACGAGTTGCGATTGCAACTGGCCGATGATTTTGAGCGGCAGCCCGTCTCCTCACGCACTTGCGATGAACTCCCGTGGCTGCTGTTTCAGACCGAATCCTACCAGCGGCTACGCCCGTGTCTGTTGGACATCGATCGATTTCTGGGAATCAAGCAACGCGACGAGGAAGAACTGAGGCGCTACTGGGTGGATCTCGGCGAGGACGGGACGATGGGCCGTCTTTACGCCGAGTCGTTCGAGCAGTGGTCAAAGCTCAGATATCGCGACGACAACTGCGATGAAAACCGAATCTCCTACGCTGCGAATGAGCTGGGCCTTTTTCTCAGTCATTCGGGTCTTTCTGAACAGGCCGAGCCTTTGCTCCGAACTGCATTAGACATCGACACGAAGAATCTTGGCTCGAATCATCCATTTATTGCCATCCGCCTCAGCAACCTAGCGAGCCTGCTGGAGAGCATGAACCGCTTGGAGGAGGTGGAGGGGTTGTATCGTCGCGCGTTGGCAATCAATGAGCAGAATTTCGGACCGGAAGATCCCAAGGTCGCGCTATGCCTCTCCAACCTTTCACGATTTCTGCTAGGGACGAACCAGTTGGACGAAGCCGAGAGGTTGATGCGCCGTGGGCTGGCAATCGCCGAGAACAATCTTGGGCCCGACCATCCCAACGTCGCGATCCGCCTCACCAACCTCGCGGGATTGTTGCTAACCACGAACCGGCCGGCTCAGGCCGAACCGTTGATACGCCGTTCCCTTGCCCTTACGGAAAGTTCCTTCGGTCCCGACCATCCAAATGTTGCAGCAGGCCTGAGCAGTCTTGCTTTCGTATTGCATGAAACAAACCAACAGGCCGAGGTCGAACCCTTGCTGCGCCGCGTGCTGGCAATTGATGAAAAGAGTTACGGGCCGGAGCACATCTCAGTCGCGCGGGATCTCAATAATCTCGCCGGCTTGTTGGAATCCACGGATCGATTGGCTGAGGCCGAACCGTTGTATCGTCGCGCACAGGTGATACTTGAGAAGAGCCTGGGCGTAAATCATCCGGACGTCGGAACAATCCTCAACAACCTCGCGCAAGTTCTGAAGAAAATGAACCGGATGGCCGAGGCCGAGCCGATATCGCTGCGAGCGGTCCAAATCTTTCTCGAATGCACGCGCGCCACGCGGCAACTGGATCCGCGTTTACAAATGGTCATCAACAATCACGGCAGGTTGCTCGGAGCGATGGGGCGCAGCATGGAACAAATCGATACGGCCCTTAGCGAAATTGCGCCGGACTTGTATAGGCCAACGAACCAAGGAACTTCATAAATCCGCGATTCCGGCCGGTCATCCGCTTCAGTCGTCTTTCGATTTTAGTGCCAATGTTCGGAGTTCTCACTGGCGGCAACTCGGCACCGTTGAACCCCTCGCCCCGAAGAAATGAGTGCAAGCGTTCTCAACACCTATCGAGGCAGCCGGGCCTCCCGAAGAGCTTCTTCCAGCCATTCGTCGTACCAGAGTGAAAACGTGGCTGCCCCGCCATTGAGTAATCGTAGCGGTTTCACACCAGTACGATCGCTGCGTCCGTCCTGCCAGAGGTGGCCCGCCTGAGCTCCGGTTACCACTAACCAAATACGCAAGGCACAACCTTCGTGACATATCGGTATCGCCCCGTCCATCAGGGACGCGTGCCAATAATAGTTGTCGTCAAATTCGTCCAGCCTCCTGAAATACGCTTCATCTCTCTTAAGCAGTTCATCCGGAGGCATGCCCGCCAAGTCATTCCATTCTGTATCGAGGGGAAACGGTGTTGACAGGACGCCGATTAAGTCACCTTCTGGCCGCCACTGCCGAAAACCAAAGCCATCATCAATCTCTCCCAGACGAAAAACGCCGCAGTACGGCCCCGCTCCTCAGTTGCCGACAGCAGTAAGAAAGTAGCGGTAGTCTGCCGGCAAGTGGACTCCTTGTTGCCGTTCAAAAGCGAGGACATCGGCCTCCGCTACTGGCTCGTTAAGAAGAAACTGATGGGAATCAGTTCCTAATATGTTCGTGTTTGCGCCATGCAGCCGCGCAAGCGCGTCTTTCGTGCGAGCGGCATCCAATTGGGTCACGCTGCCAGTGGGCAGGGCTTGAGTGTACCTCTCACGTCAGTTGTTGCAAAATCGTCATTGCGCTGATTGACCAGTTAGCTGCGACACCAGCATTTTTGTCATCTTCGCTATCTTGATTTCTCGTCGCACACGGGCATCCGGAGCGTGACCCGCGTGCCCTGCCCCAGTTGGCTGGCGATCTCCACCTTGCCGCTGTGAAGAAGCATGATGCTCTGGACGATCGCTAGCCCCAGGCCAGTACCGCCCGAGGCCTGGGAACGAGACTCATCCACGCGGAAAAAGCGGTCGAACACCCTCGGCAACGCTTCGGGTGGGATGCCGGCGCCCGTATCGCTGACCTTGATGCGAATCGTCGCTGCCTCGGCATTGGTGGCCAGCACCACTGATCCTCCCGGTGGCGTGTGCGCGACGGCGTTCGAGACCAGGTTTCCCACCGCCCGCTGCACGAGAGTGCGGTCCAGTTCGGCCATCACCGGTTCGGCACCCACATCAGTGGTGAGCGAGATGCCGCGGTCCGCGGCCGACGCTTCGTAGTATTCGCGCATGCCGCCCAGCAATTCGGCGACGTCCACACGCTCCCGATTCAAGTGGGTCAAAGGGCTCTCGGCACGGGCCAGGAACAAGAGGTCGCCGATGAGATCCGATAAGCGCACGCCCTCTTCCAGGCAGGACTCGAGCACATCGCGGTATTGGTCAATGGTTCGCGCGCGGGCCAACGCCACTTCGGCTTCGCCGCGGATGTTATTCACCGGCGTGCGCAGGTCGTGTGCGATATCGGCGGAGAATCTGGAAATCCTCTCGAAGGATTCTTCCAGGCGGTCGAGCATTTGATTGAAGGTGCCGGCCAACGATGCCAACTCGAAGGGGTACCCTTCCGCGAGGATACGCTCCCGCAAGTTCGTCGAACTAATGCGGCCAGCGGTCGCCGCCATTTCTTCGACCGGGCGAATTCCGTGACGCGCGATGCGGTAGCCGACCAACGGGAAAATGGCGAAAGCGCCCAGCAGAACGGCCCAGAACCAACGCCGATAGCGTGAAAGGAATTTTTCTTTCTGCGAAACATCGATAGCGATCTGGATCGTGTAGGTGTGAGTGGGAGGCGAGCCGACCGCCGCTGCCGCGCTGGTGACACGAAAAGCTTGTCCGTTCCTTCCCTTCATCGGAATGGAGCGCTCAGGGCGGCTTCTTGTTCGACTGACGAATTGCGCCAGATCCAGTTGCTCCGCCATGCCCGGGGTCGTCAACAATGGCGTGTTTCGTTCATCCAGGAGGCGAATGTAGAAGTGTTCGTACCGGCGTGCTTCCGACTCCAGCTCAACTTCTTCCCGCAATGCATCCCAATCGTCGGGTCGCTGCCGCAGCAGGGTGTCCACGACGTGCAGCTTGTCCGCGAGAAACAAATCCGTGCTTTTCTCCAGCTCCGTGAGCAACACCAGATAAAGACTCGCCGTGGCGCAGAACACCAGAAGCAACCCGGCGAGCGCGTACCCGGCCGTCAGCCGGAAGGCCAACGTCCTCCACAGCCGCGAAATCGGTGCCAGGCTACTGGCAGGATTCCAGGACATAGCCGGCGCCCCTAACGGTGCGGATCAGTTTGAACGAGAAAGGATCGTCCACCTTGCTGCGCAGCCTCCGCACGTTCACGTCCACCACGTTGGTGTCGCTGTCGAAGTTCATGTCCCAAATGGCTTCGGCGATCAGGGTGCGAGACAGCACCTCGCCGGCACGCCGAGCCAGCAGCGACAAGAGAAGAAATTCCTTGGAGGTCAACTCCAACCGCTGGCCGGCGCGTGTGGCACGCTGGCGCAATAGGTCGATCTCAAGGTCACCCATGCAGATGGTTTCCTGGCGGCGGGGTGGCGTCCGGCGCAGCAGCGACCGTACCCGCGCCAACAATTCGGAGAAGGCGAAAGGCTTCACCAGATAATCGTCGGCGCCCAGTTCGAATCCTCGGACCCGCTCGTGTACTGCGTCGCGGGCGGTCAGGAAGATTACCGCCGCTCTCCGTCCTCTCTGGCGCAACCGAGTGAGAACCTGCCAGCCGTCCAGGCCGGGAATCATCACGTCCAGAACGACCAGATCGAATTCCACCTCCTGCGCCAGGAACAGACCAGCTAAACCGTCGCCGGTCACGTCGACGACGTAACCCGCTTCCATCAGTCCCCTCTTCAGGAACTTGGCAGTTTTGGCTTCATCTTCAATAACCAGAATTCTCATACTCAATTCCAGCTGCACGGTGTCGACGCGAAAGTACACCCGTCACACGGCAATGGAGCTTGGATCGGGAAGAAATGACATTAATGTAATGTTGTTAAAGGCAGGTTATGCAGACATGAACGCTCTGTGAAAAATACAAATTGAATTTATCAACGATCGAGACTCGCAGAGCGTGAACTGCGATGGTTTCCCGTTTCGCGAGTTGCAGTTTGTGCTGAAGGTTATGTCTTGAGCTCCTCCTGCCGACCCCTTCGGGACGGCGAAATAAGTCTTTAAAAAGCAAGCCTTAATGAGAACTGAATCTCGCGCGGAGTTCCCGTCCCCACCGGGCTCACGGGTGTCGTCGTATTTACGGTCTGATTAATGGTGCCGAAGTTGGCAGCTGAGATATTTGCAACTGGCAACCCATATTGCGGATGGTTGAAGATGTTGAAGAATTCCGTACGAAACTCAAGCCCCACACGCTCAGTCAGCGGAATGTGTTTGCCGATGCCCATATCGACCTGCCATGCGCCCGGCCCACGAGCATAGTCCCGCGGTGTGTCGCCAAACATATACTGAGCCGGCGCCACGAATGCAGCCGGATTGATCCATTGTCCAATGGTGGAGCCCCCTGGTGGAATGATCGATACTCCTGGTACGAGATCTGGACGCTGATTTGTCGTGTTTCCGTCGGGCGTAAGGGAAGATGAGCGACTGATCAGAATGTTCAAAGGGAACCCTGTGCGGACGACGGCCATGGAAGTCAGTTCCCACGAGCCGAGGATGCGGCTCACGATTCCGGGCTGGCTGAGATACGGTTTGCCCGGCCCAAACGGAAGCTGATACACGGCGCTGGCATTGAGTACATGCCGCGCATCCCACGCTCCGCTGGCGCGTTCGCAAGCCCGGCAAGCGACATTTTGTGGCACCAGCGAGTCGCCGTCACCGCTTCCGTTCGAGCCATCGTCAATTTCATGCGACCACAAGTAGTTGCCTGAGATCAGCAAGCCACGCGAGAACGAACGCTTAATGGAGAGGGCGAGTGCCTGATAGCTGCTGTTGCCGGTGTTGCCCCGCCAACTCACTTGGCCAAAATCCGGGTACTGACGAACTTTGGTAATTGGATCTAACAACACGTTGCCGGCGGAGAGTGTCAGGAGATGAGTGCCTTTGCTTCCAACGTAAGAGACGGTCCCAACAAAATCCGCCGGCAGGGTCTGCTGGACTGACAATCCCCACTCGGTGACGGACGTGTCCTTGCGGCGGCGATCTTCGGCGCGAGGCGAAACGATGCCGGTCGTGTCCACAAGGAAGGGGTCGATTGGATAGCTGAGGCCGGGAGTCGTAGTGCTGGCCAGAGCGTAGCTCGACACCTCATTGGAATTGGGAAGATTCTGGTCATCCAACTGGCCGTCTTCGTGATAGATGCCAAAACCGGCGCGTAGAACAGTCCCACCGTTTGCGCGCGGAGCCCAAGCAATGGCAATGCGCGGATCAATGTCGAAATAATTCGGCTGGCCGAAACTGGCGCCAACCCCGCAAAAACCTTGCGGTCCGCAGGTGGCGAAGTCGAAGGGATTCGAACGCCCCTGGACTTCATGAAAAATATTGAAGAAACTATAGCGCGCACCCAGATTTAGCGTAAAGTTCGGACGCAATTTGAATTCATCCTGTATGTAGCCGAAATACTGAGTCTTGCGCAGGCCGTTAACGGGCAGATCGCCGGTCAGAGTGGCCGTACTCACATCGTTGGCAGCGAAGGCTTGCGTCGCGGTCAAGCCAGGCGTGGCTGCATACACGATGGTTCCGCTGGATTCGGTTCCCTGGTTCATCTGGACCCGTCGAATCTCGACTCCAGCTTTCAAAGTATGCCGCCCTTTAACCCAGGTTGCGTTGTCGATTCCTGCAAAGCTGTTGCCCACGCCAGTGCTCAACCGGTTGTTGTTCAAAGTGGTCAGACCGGAAACGGAGAACGCGTATAGCGATCCAGTTTGATTAATGTTCGTGGTGAAGGCGGTGCTGCGATTAAAACCAAACTTGGCCTCGTTCACCAATGTAGAAGAGAAAATATGCAGCAGTTCAATGGCTGCATTGGCCGGAGAAGAACCAAGCTGCTGTCGATCCGCGAGATTGCCGTTGGGTTGAGTATTCACCGCTTGGTCGATGTTGGCGCGAACGAACGCCGTCGTACTCTCCGAGAAACGATGGTCGAGCCGGAACATTCCAGAATCTTCGTTCACCACCTGTCTCCTGTCGGCAACAAAGTTGTCGATGTCAGGATTGCTGGTCGGAGTTTGCCCCTCGGGGTACGCGTTAACAATTGGAGCCAGCACTGGCGACTGCGCGATCACCTGGGCACGCAACGAGTCGCTGGGAACAGTTCCGGCCAGGGGGAAACCCCAATGCTGCCGGTATCCTTCGTAGGCGAGGAAGAAGAAAGTCTTGTCCGGTGCAATGGGTCCTCCCAGCGAGCCTCCGAACTGATTCAAACGAAGCGGCTGCTGCGCAGTATTCGCAGGAACCGGCACCAGGGCGTCGAACACGTTGTTGCGAATGAATTCAAAGGCGTCGCCGTGGAATTGATTTGTGCCGGACGGCGAGGTTACTGCCAGCTGTCCGCCTCCGGTTCCGCCTCCCTCTGCGGTCGCCAATGCCGAGTCGATGCGAAACTCCTGAATGGTATCGAGAGGAATTGCCTGGCGCACGTAGGCCTGCTGCCCCTGGTTGATGATGTTGGTGGCGTCGATGCCGTCGTAGGTAAAGTTGTTGTCATCGCGACCGCGGCCCGCGAACCGTACCGAACGCTGATTGCTGCCTCCGGTATCGACTGCGCCCGGCACCAGCGCGGTAAGATTGGCCCAATTGCGGCCATTTAAGGGCAGTTCCTCGACTTGGGCCCGCTCTGTGCGGCCGCCGAGAGCATCCGAGGTTTGATCCAGTTGCTCGGAACTGGTCGAGACCTCGATTCGCACCTTCTCACCCGATACCGGCATGGTGGCGTTCAAGGTACGCGTGTGCTCTACACCCTGCACCACATTTTCAAAGGTAAGATCCTTGAAGCCCTCGTGGACGAAGGTGACGGTATAGATGCCGATTGGCAGCTCGGGAATGTCATAGGTTCCGGTGGCAGAAGATGTGCTCTCGCGCCGCAATCCTGTGTCGTTGTGTACTGCGGCAATGTGCGTTTGCGCCAAGGCGCGACCCGAAGGATCGCTCACCGTGCCAGTCAATCCTGCACGGTCAACCTGTGCCGACGACGGGGACGCCAGGCAGAGCATGATGCCGGCCCCGCACAATAATCCAGCAACCTGTGGGATCCCAGTGCGGATGCCGGAAAGGAGTTTAGTGAAAACGACGCGCAAGGATACCAAGATGAAGGAGAATTCACCTGGCTTCATAGTTGTGATTTCCTCGTCAGAACAGAATGATGACGGATGACAATAATGTAATGTTGTTAATCGCGGGTTATGCGCAGATGAACGCTTCGTGAAAAACATAATCCCATTCGGTCTACTGTCGATCCTAGTGATTCGTGAACTCTGATCGGAGAAGGACTTCCCTTGAGCGTCGGACGAGTGACTGTCGCATGAAGAATCCCGCCAATTTCGATCGCAAGCGCTTCCAGAGCGAGGCAGACAAGTACGCCGCTTACCTCGAAACTCCCGAAGGCCGGTTACGTCTCGATTTGCCCTTTGCTACCCTGCAGGAATTTCTGCGGATGCCACAGGCCAAATCGTCTCTGCGCGCTCTGGATCTCGGGTGCGGCACGGGAGCGAACGGGTTGCGCCTCGCTAGACTGGGCCTTCATGTCACCCTGATGGATTCGTCTTCGGCGATGCTGGATATCGCGAAACGTGCCGCGCAGGAAGCTGGGATTACTGAGAAGATCGAAACCAAACACGACGACGCCGACCAGATGGAGAACTTATTCCCTGAAGGAATGTTCGATGTAATCCTTTGCCACAACGTCCTGGAGTTTGTCGACGACCCAGGAGCTGTGGTGCGCAGTGCGGCACGCGCATTGCGAAATTCATCTGGAATACTGTCCGTTCTTGTGCGCAACGGCGCTGGTGAAGTCTTGAAAGCTGCCCTCTTGGCTGGCGACTTGGCTGCGGCCGAACAGAACCTCACAGCTCAGTGGGGCAACGAGGCTCTGTACGGGGGCAAGGTGCGCTTGTTTATGCCAGAGACGACGCACACGATGCTGAAGGAGGCGTCGCTGGAAGTGATTGCGGAGCGCGGCGTACGGGTCGTGTCAGATTACCTGTCGCCGCGGGTTTCTCTTAGCGCCGAGTATAAACGGATTTTTGAACTGGAGCGCAAACTAGGAAGCCGGTCAGATTTTTCTGCGGTCGCCCGCTATACGCACTACCTGGCGCGCCGCGCAGATCCGGTGATAAAGGATAGTGCATGAACAACGTCACAAGGCCGTCCTCGGCGTCCGCATCTCGCGTGATGGCGCCTGAAGAAGGAATTGCGCTCGGGCTCGGACTCACCAACGAGTGCAATCTCACGTGCGCCTTCTGCTACCGCGATCCGACTCGCGCGGATCGTCTTTCCCTGGATCAAGTGAAGGCAGTCATGGCACGCCTACCCGTTCGTTCGGTGAATCTCGGCACCGGTGAGAACGGTATGCATCCCGACTTCAAGGCAATACTAGCCTACCTGCGCACGCAGCCCGTGAAACTCACCATCACATCCAACGGCCATAGTGTTGCTGTTCTGGATGACAATGAACTACGAGCCTTTCACGATATCGAGTTCTCTCTCGATTACCCGACTCAGGCCGAGCAGGATGCACAGCGCGGGCCCGGCAACTGGGCACTGATCCACCAGCAGGCGGAGCGTTGCATGAGGCTGGATATTCCTCTGACCATCATCGCCGTCATGATGAAGTCGAACTATTCGCGTTTAGCGGATGTAGCGCGAGTAGCGAAGCAGTTTGACGCGCCTTTGCGAGTGAATGTGTATCAAGCTGTGCGATCCGACATTTACGCTCTGAGCTACGAAGAGTACTGGGAAGGGTTCCGGCGGCTGTTCGACCAGACCGACGTTATCGCGATTGGTGAGCCGCTGGTTCGCGCCATGGCGGGGCTCCCACCGCTCCGAACCGGTTGTGGCGTGAGCACCGTACGAGTGACACCGCGCGCCACGACACAACCCTGTGTCTATTGGCCGGGACCGGGTGACCCGCTTGCAGATTTGAGCTTGAGCGGACATGACATTCTGAACTCAACATCCTTCGAGCAGGTACGGACCCTTCCAAACGCTTGCGAGCCATGCGAGTTCCGCGAGTCGTGCCACGGCGGATGCGCCGGACGGCGACGCTTGCAGGGCGCACTACTACAGCCAGATTCGTATTGTCCGATTATCCGCGGGCAGCGCCGGACGCTGCGCGTACAGATGGCCGCGAGCCGCGACCTCCCCAAGTTGAGCAGTTCGTGTACCACAGTCGTGATTGGCAGGTAGTCACTGTGAGTTTGGGCCCGGCAACTGCCAGAAACTATTTGACCCTCCGCGCACACTGGGCGACAATCCTGGTTCAATCCAGTAGATTGTGGATGGCTCCTGGGGCTGCCCCCGCCGAATGTTGGTGGTCCGGTTCAGGAGTGAACTTTCTTGTGAAACGCCGCTGCCAGGAATCGTGGAGGAAACAATTATGAGCAAAACAATCTGGCTGGGAGCTGTTGCCTACACTCCGAAGGTGGTTATGATTTGCGAGGGGATGCGGCGCTATTTTCACGAAGAGGCGCACCTTCCCGTTGAGGTCGTGCTGTTTCAGAGCTACGAGGCGCAGGTTATGGCACTCCTCGCCCGACCGGGCGAGGCCGTGCCGCGTATCGATATTGCCTGGAATACAAACCTTGCCTACCTGCAGGCCGATGAGTGGAGCGGGCACGCCTGTCGTGCGATCGCCATGCTCGACACCGATCTTGGCTGGATGACCAAAATCGTCGCTGTCGCCGAAGGTCCCATTACTACGATCGCGGATTTGAAAAATCGGACGCTGGCGCTGGGAAGCCGGACAGCGGACATGCAGCAATTCTTCCCGTTCATTTCCTGGAGCAACAAGGCATGAACGAGGGAAGGGACTACCGCACGCTGCGCTTCAACAGCGACCTAGGCAAACATGGTGATACCGGGACGAGTGAAGTAGAAGTGGTGCGCGCTATTCTCGACGGGCGAGCCGACGCCGGCGCTATCGGCAACCGTTTCTGGGATACTGTGCGCAATGAGCGCCTGGTGCCCGAAGGCGGCCTTCGCGAGATTTGGTCCTCTCCGGCCTACAATCACTGCATGTTCACGGCCAGGCCTGATTTCGATCTCGAACAGCAGCGCCGTTTTGCCGAAGCGCTCTCAGCCATGAGCTATGACAACCCTGATCATCGCCCGATACTCGAGGCCGAAGGGCTGCAGCGTTGGCTGCCGCCACGTGTGGATGGGTATGGTGCTTTGCGGGAGGCCGCTGGCCATCAGGGATTCTTCCAGCCGCTACTTGCGAGGTCGGCCTAAGAGACGTGGGGCGGGTGACCCACGAAAGGGCTCTAAGCACAGTTAAAGATTCTCGCCAGCCTTCTTCGCGTGTTCGCCTTCGCGGTCGAAAGTGCGGCGGACAGCTGCGAAGGATTCAGCGAGAGGAAAAATGTCGTGCGTTACCAGCAGATCGGCGTCTTCCGCACCCACCGGATGCCAGTACACGCCCTCAGCGGTGATCGTAATTTCCGCACTAAATCGGATCGGCTGAGGGCGACACCTTCGCTGGCGGCGCCCCGCAAAGCGATCCGGCGTATGACCCGGTCTTCGTCCGCAACCTTCTCTTCGTCGAGGAATTGACGGAACTCCCCGGCTTCGGCATCGGTCGAAACAGTCGCCGCCATTCGCACGCGAAACCCCTGCTCACGAGCGTGCTGAATCCCTTCGCGCGTTCGCGCCCATGATCCGGGGCCACGATGGAGGTCGTGCCGGTTCGGCGTAGCGCTGTCCAAACTGATTTGCAGAACAATTCGATCGTGGGGCAACGCTCGCAAGGTTTCCGGGCGCCGGCGGCAAACAACATTGCGTTGGTCAGAACTGTGGTGGGAGCGGCGGCGGCGCAAGAAAGCAGAATCTCGCCGATATCTTCCAAGAGAAACGGCTCGCCTCCGGTCACGAAGATCTCCTTCACGGCAAGGTCCGCGGCCTCACGAGCGATCCGCTGCACCCGGAGGAGCCCCAGTTCTCGTCGGGGCGCGGTTGGAGAGGAACGCACACAACAGTAGTCGCAATGCAGGTTGCAATCGAAATTCGTGTAGAGCCAAAGCCGCGCGCCCACCGGCCTTTCGTCTTCGCGAGGAACTCCAACCGCACCACAACGGAAGACCCACCGTGCGCGGCCTTTTTCGAGCGTCGCCTCGAGCAGTGGATTGCCCGTGAATCGGCACCATGTTTCGAGCTCAGGCCCAATGCTCTCTTCATCAACAACCAGGTCCCCGACCACCGCGACTAGATCGCCCGGACGGCTGCGGCGCAGAACGGCGATCAACTCCGGCAACAGGCCAGACCCGAAAGTCTTTTGCCCAATATCCAGATCAATGTCAGCCTTCATCGGGCCGTGCATTCTAAGAATTCCTGGACCACCGGGAGTTAACTTCGTCCTGTGCGCGAATTATTGCGCGGGCATCCATTTGTCGGAGCCTGTCACCTTCACAGCAACGTCAGTAAGGAAAATGTGCAGGGGCTTCCCGTCCGCGGTACCGAGATGCTCGGTTGAGAACAGGATTGGACCTGCCTTTTTGTAGCCTGCCCACGTTGCGAAAACGCGACTCGGTGGTTTGGCCCCGCCGCGGTGGTAGACAAAGTACACGACGCGGTTGTCTTTATCGACGTAGAGGTCCCAGGTGTCACCGGGGGTGTATCCGCCGTCTGCGGGATACTTCACCGGGACCAGTTCGGCCACGCCGGCGCCAACAGGCAGGTTAAATTTGCCCTGATCGATTACGCTGGCGCTCTTGTCCCAATAGGCGTGGAAGGGGAACACAGCCCAATAGTTGTCGTTGATGAAACTCGGGTCGACTTCGTTCTTCACCGAGTCGGACTGAGTGCTGGGGTCTGTACGCACATAGGAAACCTTGACCGGCTTGCCGTCTTTGTCCATGCCTTCAAAGGTAACCTTGTTGGTCTTGGGTTCCCACTCCCACTTGTGAGAAGCCTTGAAGAGTCCGGTAACTTCCCCGTTCCACGTGTAGCGAACAGCCTCGAC
>DASRRV010000090.1:0-2691 GCA_035695545.1 Candidatus Sulfotelmatobacter sp.
CCCGATGACTGCCGATGGCACAGATGTAGAGCGCCGGAAAACGCGCCGCTTCCCTGTGGTCGTTCCGATTGAGGTGAGCTGGCGCGGAACGGACGGCATCGCGGTCAAGGAGGATGCCGTCGCCCGACAAGTCAATGCCAACGGTGGCTTTCTGAAGATGTCCAAATATCCCGTGTTGGGTAGCAGGGTTACGCTGGCCAACTTTCTTTCTGCGCAGACGGCAGAGGCGAGGGTGCTTGCCGCACCCGATTCGCGGCAAGGTGTCGCGAACGGCATCATCGTCGAGCTAATCGTTCCAAACGAAAGCTTCTGGGGCGTGGATTTGCAGGTCAACAAGGCTATCGTCGAGCTGCAGAATCTCGAAAAGGCGCTGCAATGCGAGGACATTGACCTTCATCTGGTGCGGGAATACCGCAATGCGGTGGATTACATCCGCACGACTACAGAAACGGTTCAGCGACTGCGAAAGCGTCACTTTCCAGCAGCGTCGGATGACGGCGAACTGCTCTCCGTTCTCGCAACTGACCGGATTCGACGCGCAATCAATCTCTGCTTGGAGGTCGTCGCTGACCTTGATGCTGGCCGCGTGCAACAGGAATCCAACAACGTCCATGAACTCCAGCAGGCGCTCCAACATCTTCAGCAACGGCTGAGACAAAGCGGCAAGCTTCAGCCAAGTGTTCGGTTGACTTGAGAGTGGAGAGCCATTCAATCAGGCTTATTTCGGGATGGCAACTCCTGATGCAGGACCTAGGCGCGCCCGAATCCCGGCTGAGTAACTATCACGCGGCAGTTTCCAGTTCCATAAAAGCCTGCAGAACCACAGCAATCACTTGGGTCGGGTTAGCGCCAGCTTCTTGCATCAGCCTGCACACGCTTGCGCGGGAAATGTGATGCCTCTGCGCAACCTTCGTTAGCGACATTCCCGACCGCCGGTCCTCAACGACCTGCTCCCGGTAACTAGAAATCGTGCATCGGTGGGATTGAACCTTGGATGCGCCCTACCTTACACGGCGGGTCCAATCATGCGGTGCCGCAACCGACCTAAGATTCGATTTAAAAGATGGCCGCGTCCAAGGCTGGACAGTATGGGGGGCCGGCGTCCGTCAATTTTTTCCAGTGCCCTGCGAATGCGTAAGTCGTGGCCTGCGGAAATGAATCCCCTTCGGAGCGTTGCCATCGCTTCACCATCACGTCCTGCTTGGTGGTATACCTCGGCGAGATTTAAATAAAGTTGGGGGTGGTTCCACTTCATTTCGAGAGCTTCCCGACACAGCTTCTCGCCAGCAAGATAGCGCTTCTCAGCCACAGCCGAGAGCATACCTACGTAGGAAAGATAGAATGGATTTTGCGGCTCAGCTTTGAGAGCGCGGCGAATATGAGCGAGCGCTATGCCCTTGTGTTCATCATGAAGGTGTCTTAGACACTCTGCAAATGCTGCGAGCCCCAAACCAGTCGGCGCATGCGGCCCCACCTCGTCTAACATGACGCGTCCCCCTAAGACGAGCATTCGAGTTAGACTCGGAGAGTAACGCCGGCTACCGAAAGCGTCACGTATTCGGCGCGCTTAATTTGCCCAAAACTCTACTGTCCTTGGGACGGGCGAAGGTGTTACTGAACAACGTACGCCTCAAAATGCAGAACGCTGCGAAGCGCTGTGCTTCTGCAGTCTTTCACGGATGCCGCTTGCGTTGGGAACCGTTCAGCGACCAATTACCTTGGTGACGGCCACTTCGCCACGAGCCGATGACTTCCTTCGTTGCCGTGGTTTTCAGCATCTCTGCCAAGGAATCCGCATTTAGGCTGGTGGCGTCAGCGGTCCAAGTCCCAGAGAGCAACTGTCCTTTCATCCACGATTCGGCATGCCCATCGTTCCAGCGCTCGCTCTACTTGCCCTTGTAATCCTGCTGGGACTCCTAGCAGCGTGTCATTTCTTCCAAGGACGCCGCCACAAAGACCACGCGAGTCGTAGGGGGACCAGAGGAATAGCATCAGCAACTGACCGTAAGCGACAGATACGTCAAGATGGGCAAAGACAGGAAGTTTTGTGCAGAAGTCGCGGAGCAAATCGGACTGGATTTCGAGTTGCCGAAGGCAGAAATCGTTGAAGTTGTTCCAAGTGTTCCAAACTCTCAAGAAATGGAGGCAACTGTAAGCATTTGAAAAATCTGGAGAATGTTGGCTCCCCGAACTGTACGATTTGCGAACCTTGAGGTTTCAATTTCCGATCACGTTTCGAAAGCAAAGATCTTTCTCGTAGTTGAATTTATCCGCGGGATTTAGCCCATCAAAACCCCACCAAAAATGTCGCAATTTGAGATAGGTGGTGGTAAGCGGATTTATCAACATCTATCCGGATTCGGGTCAAACTAACCGTCAACTTTCGGGGATACCATTGTTTCGCCCTCGGGCTTTGCCTTTCAGGATGTGTGTTTTCGGGTCGGCGGTTTTGGAATTGATGAGGACGCCGTCAGATTGGCACGCCCATTCGGTATTCGCGCCAGTTGCTCTCTGGCGGTTATTTTTTATCGATAATGTCTGCGAGATTCCAGGCGTTTTGGTTCAGTTGGATTTGTAACTGGCCTTCCTTATCGATCGCAAGCTTCGCGGCCGGGTACACGACGCCCTTGCTTTTTTTCCGATCATCGTCGTTTAGATCAATCACGCCTCCCGTCAAACTAAAAGATTGAG
>DASRRV010000091.1:0-6056 GCA_035695545.1 Candidatus Sulfotelmatobacter sp.
AGCCAAGGTGGAGTACGCCAGGCTGAAGTAGCTCGAACTTCCGCAATGGAGTTCGCCTCACATCTCCACAGCCGATCGCTCGCGAGATACGCCGTCCACAGAAACCACATGAGCGAGAAGTCGGCAAACCAACGACTCGCAAGAAAGGGTCGGGCATTTGTTTTCAGCACCAGGGGCTCTCCAACTTTGGCATGGAATTTCAATATTGGGGGATACAGGTCAATTCTTAATCAAAGATCTGGTCCTATTCGGTGCCTCATATTGGATCGCCGCAGAGGCCCTTGGCGCCGCCGGGAAAACGGATCAACCAGCGAGTCTGACTTTTCGTGACCTGTCGATACACGGAGAGATTTCGGAATCGGCAGCTCATGAGCTTAAGTCGGTCAACGTTTTGCTTTTTCGAATTCCTTGGCCAGCATCTCCCTGACGCGGACGCTGAATCCGGCCGGCAATTCAAATCTTTGCTCGTCGGCCAGCAAGACGAGCACATTGTGCGTGCTGTCCAGCAACACCGCGCACTTGCGGCACTGCTCCAAGTGGGTCTCAAGCAAGCGCCGCACGCTTGGAGACATGTCGTCATCGAGATAATTCGAGATCTCCCTGCGAACCTCTTCGCAGCTCAGGGCGATCATGGCTGTGCCTTTCCGAATCCTGGGTGCCTGGCCCATGAGCGCGAAACGAAGTAATCACGAACCATGAGTCGAGCGCGCAACAGTCGAGTCTTTACCGCGGGCACGCTTATTTCCAGTGCAGCCGAGGTTTCGGCGATGGTAAGCCCGTCGATGTCGCGCAGGATCAGCACTTCCCGGTAAATCTCCGGAAGCGCGCGCAGTGCCTGCTCAAGATGCTCCGCGAGTTCCTTTCGTGCGAGGGCTTGTATGGGGATTTCTCGCCAGTCGGCGAGCTCAATCGGAGTATATTCACCCTCGTTATCGGGGGATTTTAGAAGCTCCAGAGACACCTCGCGTCTTTGTCGCAGACGCATCCGGGCTTCGTTGGCCACTATGCTCAGTAACCAGCTAGAAAATCTTGCTTCCCCACGAAATGTGCGCAGGCCTCTGAACCCCTTCAGGATCGCCTCTTGCGACACCTCTTCGGCATCACCCTCGGTCCGCAAAATCGCATATGCAGTGTAGTAGACACGGCGCTCTATCGGAGCAATGAGTTCGTAATACCGTTCATGATTTCCAGCCAGGATCTCGGCGACGAGCTCTCGTTCCCCCTCGAGGACGCGATCATTTTCGGATTCCCTAGCCAGGGTGTTCTGCATACGCACACGAGCGGGCATTCCCACCGCCGGTGGGCATCTGAGAGTCTAGTCCGCTGGTAGGATTCACGACCTGCCAAAAAGTTTCAGGTTTCCGACGCCCACCACTCGACGTGCAGATTTCTGACACAATCGCAACTTATCGAATGCTATGGCATCAGATCCGAGTGCGGAGTGGGTTGTGCCTGTTAACGAGACTGATCTCATTTCACCCGTCGACCAAACTCAGAAATCATCCTCCCCCTCTTTGCTGCTCTCGAGCGTAGCTCTTGTAGGCAGCCTCGTAGAAGGCGCGTGTGCGATCCTTGTCGCCAGTGCGTCCGCCAAGCTCTTTCTCGGACTCGCAGCTGTAGCGGGGGCGGTAAAGGCTTCGCGCTTGCATGCCGATATCGTGCGCATCCCAGTCTTACTTGTTTCGGCTGCCGCCGCATTGATTACCCTGTTGGTCTTGTGGAACGCCTGGCGTGCCCGGAACCGGTCTGCCGCTCGCTGGCGAAAGAGGCCAATGACGTTGCGTGAAAAAGTCAGCTTTGCCGTTACCCTCTTGGCTTCCGTCATGACACTAGCTCTGGTGGTGGGCGAAGCGATTGAGCATCCGATCTTCCATATTCGCTAGGGGATGTCCTCGCCGCAGCCGGCTAGAAGTGGACAACGAATCTCCCCGAGACAACGAGATTATGCTGTTCTGAGCGCTGGACCGGAACACCGAAACTGGGGTTTCCTAACGTGTGGAAGTCCCGAAACTCGCCTCTGAAGCCGATCGGGAACAGCAGTCTGAGCCGGGTGCGGACGTCGATTCCTCCACCGAAGTGCGGTGTCGCAACGTTCCGATGAATCCCCGTGTTAGCAACTCCGTTTCGCAATACGCTACTTTCTTTGCAGAGTCCATATCCGAGGCCCACGGATGCGATGGCGGTGCACAAGCGTGGCTCACAAACTGGGCTCGCAACGAAGGCGTCACAAATAACGTTGCGCGACTGGTAACGGCGTCGAGTTGTGCGCCCTCCACCCTATGACTCGGCCCTGCAGCGAACGGAAACTCCAGGAGCAGCGCGGTGTTTGCGCTGGATAGACGGCGCGCATAGTCAACAGAATACGCGACGACGCTTCTACCGACACAAAGCTTCTGGTTAGAAGTGGTTGTGGCCCTTGGATGAATTCTGCGCCGAGCAGTAAGCCAAGCCATTCTTCTCTTCTTGAGCAAAGCTAAGACGGCACATCCACAACATCAACATTAGTAGACGTTGAATCGCTGAATCAACCCCACCTCGCGAACAAGATCACGCATAACTGGAGGATGCTGATCTAGCCAGTTAGTTACAGATCTCGGAGACGCGAGTGCCTCGGAAACTTTTTCCCACGTCTTGAATCATTCTGTCACGCCCGAAGTGGGCGAATCGCAAACGCAAAGACGCAAAACTCAAAGGAGAAGTGAATCGTGAAAGCAACTCATAGACAAGATAGAACACCACTGGGCAGTCCTCGCATAAGAGCGATAAGCCCGATCCTTACACTCGCCGTGATTTTCTCTTTGGCGGTGTCGTCGGAGACCTTGCATGCAGCCCAGGCTCCCGTTAAGCAGCCGCTCTCGCCAGAAATCCTCGCAATGCATGCTCGCGCCAAACGTCCTTTAGCTACGGCGCCGACGACGAGCCTGGAACTTGCAGCTTCTGCTACGGCACTAACGTCAACGAGTTTCAATTCTGAGCAGGGACCTGGTCCTGGTCCAATTGGTCCCGGCCCGGGCTGCAATTTGTTCCCAGCGCCCGCGTCCATAGGCACCACAGTTCCTCTATCGTACTTTGGACCACCACCTTCCGACACCAATCGTAGCTTGGTCGGGCCTGTTCAATTGCTGGATACCGGAGTGGTTGACGTCGCGCATGGGACCATTACCATACCGCTTTATTTGGGCCATCTGAAGGGCAGTAGAAAAAATGTGTGGTACATCTTGACCGATGTTGACGATCCCAACGTCGCTGCCGAGTTGGGTCTGAATTTTTCCGCCAAACTTACTTTCGCGTCGCACTCTGCTAGAACGGGAAACCTCGACGCGGACGGGAACATCGTATTTGACGCGGGCACCGTGAACTTTAAGCCTGAACGGAAGATTATTCCTGGCCCTGCCGGTCATGAATTTCCTCCCACGTTTGCGACCCCGGGTGCCATCGGGGACGCAAACTATGGCCCGCTAGTCCAAATCGTTAATGCCGCAAACGTGATTTACAACGCGCCCATGGTGGCTTTCGACGTGGACGCCAATCAGATCAGTTTCCCTAACGGCAATGTGGACTACACCAAAGTGCACGACCAAGTCGTGGCCATCGATCCAGTGAACATGACGGTAACCCTTAACCTCATTAACGGCTTCAGTTTCGGTCGCCCGGTATGGTATCTATCCATGGACACCAGTAGCACTCTCGGCGCTGCTATTGAACACAACACCTTTGCTCCACTGATGCAGAAGATCCTGCTAGGCCACGACGACAGCTTCGCCAGTCCTGTCGAGCGTATCTTCATCAGCACCAATGGACCTGAATCGGGAGGCTGCAACAATCCACTGCGGCAAGGTTTGTCGGCTGATCTGGCCGATGGATTCAGACCGAATAATGTGGTGGGGGGCATTCCCACCATCGCGCTCGATTACAGCCCCTACTGGGATGCGCAGTTGTTCGAATGGACCGACGAAGCGATCGACCAAGGGTTCCGCGGACAGCTGCGGGAGGAGTTCCAGATTCTCACCTTCGTGCAGGACGGTCTGATCACCGGGCCAGGTGGTAAAACCTTCGGGAGCTCAGGTTTCTCAATCAACTGTTCTATCGTCCAGCGCCTCGATTGAGAGTCGGCTGGCTAACAGTAGAGCGGCCCGCCATCTCACATTTCGATATGGCGGGACTTTTCCTACCGTACCTTAGCCGGAATATTCCTAAGCTCCCGATTGCTATGGCACGCTGAGAGGTCATTGATACACGAGATGAATCGACAATTCTCTGTTGTGATCTGATAGCCCCTTAAGGAGAACGAAATGGCAGTAAAGTTAGTGGTGATTTATCCGCGCCCAAAGGGTATCGAAGCCTTCGCAACAGTTTACAACCAGGACCATGTGCCCAGCTCCCGACCACGATTTATTCCAGAACGCGGATGGTTTTTGTTTGGAAGACCCTCTTAAGGTATTGCCAACGCCAAGGTTTGCATTTAGACCAGCGAAGAAAGCCGCCCCGGTGATTATTACAGGACGGCCTTTCGGTTCTTCCACATGTCTCTTCTTACAGATTAGCCAAGCGCGTACAGTTCCAGCTTCCACAATTCACAAGACCATAATAAATCTCAGCATTTGTCGTCAACAGGCACACCGGTCTCGATCGTCCGGTCGTCCGCGACAGTCACTTCAGCCACGACACCGAAGACCTGTGGGGAGTGTTGGAAGCTCCTGTATTCAAGGAATAGGGGCACAGATTGCCGTGGAGCCCGGCGTTCAGAAGGGATCCCAGCTCGCCGACCGCCGCTCCCTGGCGCCTCACAATGAGGCCGCAGCTGTAAATCGATATCCAAACTGCATTGCAACTACCAGGGGATCATCCAGGGGAGCAATCCACTTAATCCGGTGTGCGCATTTCCAA
This sequence comes from Candidatus Sulfotelmatobacter sp., assembly GCA_035695545.1. GTDB lineage: Bacteria > Acidobacteriota > Terriglobia > Terriglobales > Acidobacteriaceae > Sulfotelmatobacter. Next base: position 4,888 of record DASRRV010000091.1, read on the forward strand.
ATGTCGTGACTTTGTAAACGATATGTCAAAAGAGAAGGGATGTCGTGCCTGGGTGGGAATATCGCCCGCCTCCAGCAGTTACACACGCTGAAGCACGAGAGCATCACTACACGAAATGGAGCGCAAAGCATGACAAACAAAGAAAAGTCTATATCAACTGCTGGGTCCGAAATCACTCAAGCTGAATATCCATCAACAATTGAAAGGAACAACTAACATGAAAACAACACACATTCTGCTCATGATGACACTATTGTTGGGCTCTGTTTCGGGCTATGCCCAGGAAATCCGGCCATTGATGAAGACCTCGATACCCTTCGGCTTTATTGTCGGGAACCAGAGTTTCCCGGCGGGCGATTACACCATCTCGTCCGTCCAGTCACAACATCTCATCCTGCTCCAGAGCACAAATGGCGCACACGCTACCTTTGCGGGTACCAGCGCAAAGTATGTACTTGAACCGTCCGCGGATTCTAAGCTCGTTTTCCAGCATTCCGGAAGCGCATATTTCCTGAGCGAGATCTGGAAACAAGGCGACACGAGCGGACGCGAGCTGCTGGGCGGTAATCGCCCCAAGGAATTGCTCGGGGACAATTCGACCGGGGACGTCGCGACCGTCATAGCGAGCGCGGTCTCCAAGAATTAGCGGACCGATGCGATCCCAACCAGGGCGCTTGTCAGGCGCCCTTTCCTACAACCAAAGCGGCCTCGCGGCGGGTAGGGTTGGGCGTGGATGTTCGGGGGAAAACCAACTGGGCACCTCGGAGCAAGACTGGAGCGTGTCGGAGCACCAGCATGCGATGATCACGCGACTGCTCCTCGCATTTGTGCACAGCGCACCGATGCGTCTCGATTGTTGCTTTAGCCACATAGCCTGCTGTACTCAGATCGCAGCCTGGCCAAACTAACCATTTAAGCGAAGCGGGTGCTGTATTTGTAATGAACAATTCGGCGAATAGAAACGTGGCCCCCCGACCAGCCTCGGGGACAATGAGTGCCGCGGACGCTGCTTTGATCGTTACTGTGGCTATATGGCTCTATTTGAACGCAACTGTCCCATCGGACCAATAGGGCACAGCGATTGGGACGGTCCGCAGCGGCGGCAGCTCTTTGTTCAGTGGACTATCCGGTTTGTCAGGGTCCGGGAACCACATAGACGTGGACGAGAT
>DASRRV010000092.1:0-3721 GCA_035695545.1 Candidatus Sulfotelmatobacter sp.
GCAACCCCTCCCACCCTTCCCGATGGAGCACTCTAACCTGTATCCAGAACTCCGCAGGCTCGACTGCTCACGCCATCCGCGAAATTAGCGATAGAATCGGGTCGTGCTGAATGCCCTCTCTCGGCCGCGCCTTCTCTTCGCTTGCGTAATTCTGTGCCTTTGCGCCGCCTCCGCTCGCGGTCAGGGAGCCGAACCAAACCCGCCGCTGGAAAGCCCGGCGCGTGCCGACGTCGAAAAGTTAATTCAAACTTACAGCGCAGATACCTCGGTGGCCTTTCGCACACTGGATGGCACGCAAGAGCTTTTTATCCAGGCGGACAAGCCCTTTCCCTCTTCGAGTGCTATCAAAATCGCGGTAATGATTGAGCTTTATGCCGAAGCGGAGGCGGGCGAACTGCGTCTGAGCGATTCTCTGCTGGTGACATCCGGTTCGCAAAATGATGCTCATCCCGGCACGCCTCATGCTGATGCCAAGAATGACCCTACCTACGGGTCAATCGGAAAGACCCTGACGCTCCGGGAACTTTGCGAAGCAATGATTGTGCGCAGCAGCCTTCGGGCGGAAAGCCTGCTCATTGAAAAGCTTGACGCCGCGCGCGTTCGCAATCGCCTGCATGCGCTGGGCGCGGATGGCGTGAAATTCGTAGCCCCAGTGGAAAGCGATACCGGGCTCGCCGCCGAAGGCCCTCAGAATACAGAGACGGCACGCGATCTCATGGTTCTCCTGTGGGCGCTCGCCAAGGGCGAAGCCGTCAGCCCCGACGCTTCTCAGGAAATGATGGGCATGCTCGCGCGATCCATCCCATACCAGGGAATTGCGGCGGGATTGCCGGGTAGCCAGGACGCCGCACTCGGTACAGCCGGATTCGCTGAAAACCATCAGGAGGCCGCGATCGTTTACGGGCCACACTCGTTCGTAATCGTGATAGTGATCCGCGACGTCCAGGATCGCACAGCGAGTTTCGCCTTGTCCGCTCAACTCACCCACGCCCTCTCTGTCCCCGTCTGGTAGACATTGCTGAGGTCAATCAACAATACTGCCTTGCAGGTATGGCGGCGAGATTGTGCTAAAGCGCATGAATTCGAGCGGAGCGTTTCCGGAGCGCTGAAGCGCTCCTCCCCCGCATGAATGCGGGGGCTCCCACGAAAGGCAGAAACAATCCTATTTGCTACACGACTCGCTGACCATCTTGAGACTCGTTACTTTCAAATGGCCGTGCTCGGTGTCGGTCTTCTTGACGCCGGCGTCGGTTGCCGCTGTCTTGGCGTCTTCCTTCATATTGTGCGCTTTGGCATTTGCGACCACACCTTTCAAAGTTACGGTGTGACCCACATGGTCGGCAAGACTGACAGCAGTGTTGCTGTGAACTTCCCATGTGCTGCCATCGCTGGCGGTGAGCAGATATTCGTTAGCGCTGTCACCCTTTGAAAGACAACCTGTAACGGCGCGCACTTCGGCCTTCGATTTAGGGGTCGTGTCTTGTGCGAACCCTGCCGAGGCTGTCATTCCCAAAAGGATGAGGCCCAAGAGAAACCCTTTTGTTGCCATTTTCTGTGCCTCCTGAAGGAGTGAAATTTAGTGAAAAGGTCGGAGAGCTTCTACAAAGTTAGGTCGCGGCGGGATATGAGCCCATAGAGGGAAGGCCGTAGAAGTTCGGAGGAGTTGCCCTACAGTTTATTCTTTTTCTTGCGGCAGAACTCGGTGCAATCTGAGAGATACGAAGGCTGGGACAGCCGCCTTGTCTATTGACAATCCCGCACCGACGCGGCAACCTTCACATGCTGCGTAGGGCGCATCGGTGCAGATCGAAAGGGCAACGCCCACCTACGGTAAGTAAATACCACTGCGCCTATGCCGAATATCGAAAACCTCAAAAAGCAAGCCAAACAGTATTTACGCTGGCATCGTGAACGGTACTATCCCGTCGCAGCCCAAATCAGAACCGCGTTACCCCGATTTCGCCACCTCGGGGACGTGCAGATACTGGAGTCAAGATTTAGGCTCGCGGATGCTCAGGAGCTTGTCGCGCGGCAAATGGGGTTCGACGGATGGCAGGCGCTGAAATCAGGAGCAGATGCCATGACCGATGAACCCAGACAGACGACGCCGTGTCCCATTCTCAATTCAATTGAGGCACAGCTCTTCGTTACGAACCTGAAGGGTTCCTGTGATTTCTATACAAACAAGCTCGGCTTCGCGGTCGAATTCATCTATGGCGATCCGCCATACTACGGACAAGTGATCCGCGACAATGCACGACTCAACTTGAGGCTGGTCTTCGAGCCTGTGTTCGTGGGAGATGTTCGCAAGCGCGAACATCTGCTCGCCGCTTCCATCACGGTTGCCACTGCGAACGAAATCAAACAACTGTTTCTGAGTTATCAGGCTGCAGGAGTTGTCTTCCATCAGACACTCAAGAAAGAGCCGTGGGGGGCTAGAACCTTTATCGTCTCGGACCCAGACGAGAATCTGATCCTCTTTACTGGCCCGGCAACCGAGTGAACTACGCCGCTTTAGAAATGCGGAACTGCGGACGTAGTCGATTCATTCGAGTTTGTAGCCCGGTGATGTCTATTTCTGTGTTGGGACGCCAAAGCAATGCGAATAGCCGTCGTCGTCGATAAGGAAAAACTCGGTCTGTCCGTAGTCTCGATGTTCGAGTTCTGAAACACCGTACCCAAGGCTCTGCAATCGGTCCCTGGTTTTTTCTATATCCGTGGGCGTCCAGTAGAGTCGAATGCCATCATAGTCTTCCGGCTTCACCGGAGTGCCCGCGCGCTGCTTCAGCATAAAATGTAAGTCGCCTTTCTGAAGCATACAGAAGATCAGCTTGTTGTCTTGGCGCATTTCTGAACTCGTCGAGAATCCGAGACCATCAACCCACAAATGCAGACTCTTCTCCAGGTTTGCGCTTGGAATGATCGGCACGCAGTATTTAACAGGCATAAAAGCCTCCTTCGCCAAAGTAAACGCCGGTCATTTAATCAACGGTCACGAGTTACGAGAGCGAAAAAAAGGAGGATGCCTATGGCAGGAACAAGTTCAAAACCTGCCACTCGATTGGTCACAACGCCCGCAAACGCTGCACCTGCAAAGAACGCCAGCCACAGGCCGCCTTCTAAACCAGCGCGCCGAAGGTGAGTGTCCCGCGGGCCCTGCGCGCCTGGCAGAGTCGTCCCGCGAGCAGCCAGGGCAAGATGATTTCCGATTTTGTTGAGTGCGCCGGTGATGAATGTCACGTTCACCGACTCTGCACCAATTCTGGCCACGGCGGGATTCATGATGCCCATGGATGCGCTAAGCAGCGCGATTCCAATCTCAGCGATGAATGCAACGCGCAAGTTCAGGATGACGAACGCCGCCATGAATGCAGCAGAAGTCACAAGCACGATTCGATGGGAATTGCGATATTTACCGACTAAGATCCAATGTCCGAGAAACGTACCCACTAGGAAAAAAATTATGGCCACGGCTTCAGGCAAAGCTGCATGGAACTTCTGTTCTCCCACAGACACACCCGCGATGGTGGTGTTCCCACTCATGAAAGAGATGAATGTGTTGAATTGGCGCAAACCGTAGCCGTCGGTATAGCCGGCCACAGTCGCAAGGCAGATCGCAGCTGCATTCAAACTGTACCCGCTACCGGGGCCTTGCGCTTTTCCTGTCACGCCATCTGGGATCATAAAGGTCATCCATTCTGTTGAATCTGGAAGCTGTGCA
>DASRRV010000093.1:0-2480 GCA_035695545.1 Candidatus Sulfotelmatobacter sp.
AGCCATTTTCACGCCGATCCGAGCGTCATTGGTGCAACCTTGCGCATCAATCATTTTCCTTACACCATCATCGGCGTTGCGCCTTCGACTTTTGGCGGGTCAATGGGCGGCTTTTCCTTCGCAATGTGGGTGCCGGCGACCATGTATGGCCAGTTGTCCGCCACCGGTGACCAGACGCTCGTCGATCGCAAATGGCGCACGTTCCGCGTCCTTGCCCGCCTCGCTCCGGGCGCGGATCTGGCGCAAGCCCGTACCGAAGTGCAATCCCATGCCGCTGACATGGCTCACGACGATGCCGACACAAACGAAGGCATGAGCGCGACTCTCCTACCCCTGTGGAAAGCGCATTACGGAATTCAGAACTCCTTCCTGGGTCCTCTCAGCATTTTGACAGCCGCCTGTGGCGTCCTCCTTCTTATTGTTTGTGCGAATGTCGCTAATCTGTTGTTGGCGCGCGCCACTGTTCGGCAAAAGGAATTTAGCATTCGCTTGGCCTTGGGCGCCCCGCGCTCACGTCTGATGCGCCAGTTGGTCACGGAATCACTTTTGATCGCCATTCTTGGAGCGCTCGCTGGACTCGCCATAGCGGTTCCGCTCGGGGGCTCCTTCGCATACTTGCTTCCGCACTCCTCGGCTCCCACGCTGGTGCGGGCGCCGATTGATAGCAGAGTTCTGCTATTCATGATCGCGGTGGCATGCGCGGCGGCGCTGCTGGCGGGTATCGCACCGGCGGTGCACGCTTCCATGGGAAAGGCTGAAGAAGCGCTCAAGGAGCGCGGGCAGGCGGGGACCAGCGTTCGTTCCAAGCGGCTGCTGGGATTTTTCGTGACCTCCGAAGTAGCGCTTGCCCTAGTGGCCTTGATTGGAGCCGGCCTGTTCGTGAGGAGTTTTCGTCACGTCAGCGAGATTGGCCCGGGATTCGACCCGGAACGCGTTGTTGTGGCCCAACTGGATCTCTCGGCAGCAAGCTACAATGCCCAGGAGGCCGATTCTTATTGCGTTCGTTACCGCGAGCGGCTTGAACACCAGCCTGGGGTTACTGGGGTCACCTATGCAGATTATGTCCCGCTTAGCGTTTCGGCAGGTTCTTGGGAGGATTTGCAAATTCAAGGCTACATCCCGTCTCCCAGCGAGAACATGAAGATCTACCGCACTCTGGCCGCGCCTGGGTATTTTGACCTGATGAAAATTCCCCTTCTTCAGGGGCGGGACTTCAACCTTCACGACGATGGGAACGCTGCACCGGTGATGATCGTCAACCAGGAGTTCGTTCGCCGCTTCATCCCAAGCGGTACCGCCCTCGGGCGCCGCGTGCAAGGTTGGGGGAAGTGGTTCGCCGTCGTCGGTGTTGTTCAGGACAGTAAGATTTACCGCCTCAATGAATCTCCTACGCCTTATTTTTATGTCCCCATACGCCAAATCTACCGCCCCGAAATGGGCTTGGCATTCTTCATCCGCACCTCCGCTTCCATCGATAGTGCGGCCACCGCATTGCGCCGCGAAGCGCAAGCCCTCGACCCAGCGGTTCCTGTCTTCGACACCACGGGCCTCAAAGAAAGCATTGCTGCATCCCTTTTTGAGCAGAGAATTTCCGCCAACCTACTCAGCATCTTGGGAATCGTGGCACTGCTACTGGCCGCCGTCGGACTCTATGGAGTGATCGGCTATTCCGTAGCGCAGCGGACCAATGAAATCGGAATCCGCATGGCTCTGGGCGCGGAGCCCAGGGCGGTGCTGCGGCTGGTGGTAGGACAAGGCATGAAGCTCGCAATTGCGGGTATAGCGATCGGCCTGGTGGCCGCGCTCGGGTTGACGCGCTTAATGGCGGGCCTCCTCTTCGGGGTCAGCGCCACCGATCCGCTAACGTTTGCTGGTGTGGCGATACTGCTGGCGTTTGTGGCCTTAGCAGCAGCGTACATTCCTGCGCGCCGCGCGATGCGCGTCGACCCTATGATCGCATTGCGCGACGAATAGTTCGCAACCATTTGTGGGCTGACGGGCAATCCAGAAGGAATGTGATCGCTAGGCCTTTACTTCGATCGCTTCCGGATGGCCAACAAACCTGAAGCTACTCTGTTCATAGACACAAGCGCGTCATTCATGAGGGCGCTCCTTGTTGTAGGTAGAGATGCGAACGATCAAAACCTACTCCAATCGGGCGCCCTTTTATAATGCGTTTGTCGGTACTGATTCGCAGACGGAGCAGGATAACTTCCGAATCCCGTCGCTCGGACGCGGGGCTCGAAGGACTGGTTCTGGTGGCAATACGACATTATAATGTCTTCATGTCATTCGCACATGAATCTCTTCTCTATTCACGCATCGAAACGGTTCTCGCCGGCGAGATCACCGATGGAGACCTCAAGGTCGGCGACCAACTGCCGACCGAAGACAGCCTCATTGCGCGATTCGGGGTCAGCCGCATCACGGTCCGTCGGGCCATTCAGAATCTTGTAGGCCGCGGTTTTGTTGAGATTCAC
>DASRRV010000094.1:0-28960 GCA_035695545.1 Candidatus Sulfotelmatobacter sp.
GTCCAGGCAAGACCCGATGTAGCCAGCAAAACTGCCGTCTCGGTTGAATCTCGGCACACCGATGTCGTGGAGCCATCGGTACTCTCCATCATTGCGCCGGACGCGATACTCCATCGCAAACGATTGCCGCTGATCGAACGCCAGCGTGTAGGTTTCCAGGCAGCGCTTCAGATCTTCATGGTGTATTCCATCCGTCCAGCCGGTTCCTAGCTCTGCCTCAAGCGGGCGCCCGGTGAACTCTAACCAGGGCTGATTGACGTAGGTGCAAAGCCTGTCGGTTCCGGCTGTCCAGATCATTACCGGGGCCGTGTTGGCAACCAGTCGGAAGCGCTCTTCACTCTCACGGACTACATGCACAGCTCGTTCATGATCCTCAGCGAGGGCTGCAAGAAGCATGAAAGGTATCGAAGCGACAACCAGGAACATCTGCAAGGGTAGCGGGTTGGTGAGAGGTACTAGATTGGAAAACGGACCTCGGCCATCGACTGCCCCCCAAATCGAGAGAGAAGTCACCGCAATCAGGGCAGTGCTAACTCCCAACCATCCGAATCGCAATGCGGACCAAAGCAGAAATGGCACCAGCGCATAGAACAACGTAGGCGATCGGCTGTCTTCGGGGACCGTGAACACGATGTAGCTCACTAGTACTAGCCCCGCGATGAGTATCACTCCCTCAATGTGATGGGCACGCGATCTTCGCATCAATACACGCGCCTCGGTTACCCAACTCAACAGGGCTGGTGTCACCGTGACAAACGCAAGTACCTCCGACAAAAAAACAATCTTCCATCCCGTCCAATAGTCGTGGGCGATGCCCTGCGCGCTTATGAATGCTCCCGCGAACGGCGCAAGGAGAACCGCAAAGAACGAATACTTGGCTAGGGTCCTCACGCTGTTAAGCCTAGGCATACCGTCGAAGGAATATCGAAGGCCAATTGCCGAAATTAAGACTTCGACGGTATTGCCCGGAATGAACCGGACAATCGAACTCATCGGCACGCCGGCCTGCAGGTCAGCGAGAGCAAACCCAACAAACGATGCAGGGATTAGCAATGGCCAGACTTTGACCCGGACCAACAACAACCCTGTCACTAGAATCGCGCAACCTGGCCAAAGCGGCCACACTGTCTGGGGATTTGAAATCAGCGTTCCCGTTACCTTTGGGACGAGGTACGACAATGCGGCGGTTATGCATACCACAAGCACTGTGGAGTGGCCACCAAGATACGGCTGCCTGTGCGAGACGCTGCTACTGGCCATGGTCATGACGATGCCTCTGGCATCGCGAAAACTCGGTCGGGGAGGTCGCCTTCGCTAGCCATGCGGGACTGCGACGGCCTCAAACGCAGAAAGCACGTTAGAGTGTTGCGCGCAAATCTCAGCGTAAGGGATAAGTGTCGACCCTTCCCGAAATGCATTCGCTGGATACGCACAACAGAGGTAAAAGGAACATGTCAGGGCAAGTTCATTCCACAACTCCTCCATCCGAATAGCAGCATCGTACTTCTTCTGCGCCCATAACACGGCAACCATTTCACCGAACACAACAACCCCGCTACGTTTCGCCATAGTAGCAGCTTGTAGCGTGCGCAGCATATTTCCGAATTGCAAGAGAAAGCGCTCGCGGCTCGGTCCGCCTGGCTCCATGCACTCGCTCAACGCCTGATCGGCGTCAAGTATGCAAAGCCGTCCATGTGTTGCTTCACTCACGTTAACGCCTTGCCCGAGCAACCGCCTCTCCAGGCCGCTTCGATGGGAACTCGTCATTATGGCGGCGACAGATTTTCCGTCGGCCAGGGAACTGCCAAACAATGCCGCAAGCCCGTCCAATAGAACATCATCATCCGTGTAAAACTGCACTACATGTCCCTGGTCGCGAACCGGGGTAGAATGCGAAGTTTCAAAAGCGTGACCCGCCAACGTACGGCTCACAAAGCGCTTGCCCTGAATCACTGAGGTCACAGCGGACAACAAATCCCTTCCGGCGTCAGACTTGAAGAGATAACCTCCACCACCAGCCCGCAATGCTTCTTCTGCAACGTCAGGAGAGAGGTTTTCGCTGCAAAACAGGATCCTTGCATTCGGCGACTGCTTTCGGATTTGCTTTGCGGCCTCGATCCCGTTCATTGTGGGGAGACCGATGTCCAGGAGGATGAGATCTGGTTGTAGTTGTTGTGCCTTCTGAACGGCTTCCCGTCCGTCACAAGCCTCCCCTACGACCCGCAATTGCGGCCATTTCAGAAGACTCGAAAGTATGAAACGGCGCCAAGGTTCATAGTCATCCACGATCAGAACGCGAAATGTTGACTTTTCCAAGGAGCCTCCACACGTCAATTGCTCAGGTCGGCGCACAGGCGCCGACTCCTGACCCTACAAGATCGCAGATGAGAGGCGTTTGTTCATTGCCCCAGAGCAGGTACGAGCCTCCTCAGGCCGGGCAAGCAGTATCTCACCGGTCGCCGTGGTGGTAAACAGCGATGTTGTGATTTGGATCGCGATTGGTCTCCTTGGGCGACAAATTGCCACTCGTTCAGGAGGATGCCCGCAAGACCGCAGCGCTGGTGGTGGATCGTCTGTAGCTCGGTCCAGTCGCCGACGACGCTCACTGGGTCGTTGCAGTAGCTTAGGGGCACTGTTGTGTCGGCAGAATCAGTGGCGATTGAGGCGTCTGATTAAAATCGAAGCTGTCGAGCATGTCGCTCGCGGCGGCGTCCCTCGCGGTGAGGTTTTGCAGGTGATACCGCGTCTCGATGAACTTCAGAATCGACGAGTGTTCATAGACCGTATGCGAAATGTATCCCCGCCTGGCGAACGGAGAAATAATGATCAATGGCACACGCGGTCCCAGTCCATCCTGATCCACCTGCGGCGGAGGAACGTGGTCGTAGAATCCTCCGAAATCGTCATACGTTATGAATACGGCCGTGGAGCTCCAGGCCGGACCTTGCATCATGGCATTCAGAAATTCCGTCGTGTCATTCTCTCCCGCGCAAATACTGTTCGGCGGATGTTCACTCTCCTCGTACGCTTCGACTAGCCAGCTCACGGCTGGGAGTTGCCCGGTCTGCGCGTCCTGGAGAAACTGTGCGGTCGTGCCCCGGTTCTGCGTCCACATTGGACTGTTGCGAATGTGTCCAATCATGGCCAACAGGCCGTCGCCATCTTCGTAGTACTTCCACGAAACCCCCGCCTTCTCCAGCAGGTCCGGCAATGTCATGAAATCAAAACAGGGTGATTGCGCCGACCGATCGCCGCTGGCATCAATCACTGTGACCGTACCCGAGGGGCTGCCATCGCAGGCCACTCCTCCCGTGCCCGATTCATTGTCGATCACTCCGCCCGACTGAGCCGCTATCGTGAAAAGGTAGTTGGGAAGGCTTGGTCCATGCACCGACGTGAAGTATTGGTCCGCCAGGACGAAGTGTTGCGCATAGGCCCAGTAGTTGGGGATTTGCTGTTGCGTGACCTGCGTGTAGGCCGACAACCCGCTGCTGATCAGGTCGAAGCGGTCCATCTTTCCGCCATCCATCGCTTGAATCGCACAGTCCCAGCTATTGCATACGCCGGCGTCATACACGTCGGGCATAAGGGTAAAAGGGACGGTTTGCCCATTTGAGGTGACTCCGCTGGTCACCCCATCCGCTCCTGGAAAAGTACCGAAATAATTGTCGAACGTGTGATTCTCTTTCAGGATGAAAACAGTGTGCTCGATGGCAGGAGGCGTTCTTCCCGAACACGCCAAGAACGTGATCGCCGTCGCCAACAAGAGTCCCAAACTGATGGAAGCTTTCAGCTTGAATCCCCTCGCTGTCTGCACGAACCACCTCCACATTTTTCGAGGGATCAGGAATTGTAACTGGTTTTCTCCTCGGTCTGGTGTTCGGCGGTTCTCTCAAACAAGAGATTCAAAACGTAACACTTCTCATGGATCGCGCGGCCATGGTCATCTGTTTTCGCCGTCTCAAGGGGTACGGGTTTGCTACACGCTGGGCAAATAGGAAGAGCCGAGTCTTTCGAGATCACGATGTCCCTCCGAGGGTCGAGGTTCGACAATCAGGGCAGAAGCGGCATACTCCCTTTAACCCAAGGCAGCCGGACAAGTTGCTCACGTCTCGCCTTGTCGCAAGTCGGCACTCTTCGGCTTTTCACAGTCTTTCCGACTAAAAATAGCAATTCCTGTGACGCACAGCCTTCACCGAGAATACGGAAAGGCACAATGGAACCCTGCGCCATCCCAACCAGACATGAACCCGAGCTTAGTGTCGGTGTCCAATTAGTGTCGGTGTCCATTGCGCGCTCCTTCCTCCCTGTGTTAGCCTCATATCGAGAGGCCACTTTGCAGGACAAAGTACCCGCGGGGCTCGACCGTAAGGAAGCGGAAGTTTACCGGCGTTTGGATCCGACGCGGCTCCCCAAGCACATCGCCATCATCATGGACGGCAACGGACGCTGGGCCAAACGGCGTCACATGCCGCGCGTCGCCGGGCATCGCGCCGGAGTGGCGGCCGTGCGCTCAACCGTGGAAACGGCGGCGCGCATTCATATTCAGGCACTCACGCTCTATGCATTTTCTGAAGAGAACTGGAAGAAGCGTCCCAAGAGCGAAGTCGACTTCCTGATGCGCCTGCTGAGCCGCTACCTGAAGGCGGAAGTTCCTACGCTGAATAAGAACAACATCCGTCTGGAATACATTGGACGGCAGCACGAACTGCCGGAGGACGTACGGGAGCGCATGGCGTGGGCGCGCCAGAGCACGGCGCAGAACTCAGGCATGGTCCTCACGCTGGCCCTTAACTACAGCGCGCGCAGCGAACTGGTAGACGCGTTCCGCTCCATGGTGAACGCGTCGTCGCAGAACGGCGGCCTCGAGCATCTGCGGATTGATGAAGAGACGGTCGCGCGTCATCTTTACACCAGGCACCTGCCCGATCCTGACTTGGTCGTCCGCACCTCGGGCGAGATGCGGTTGAGCAACTTCCTGCTCTGGCAACTCGCCTACGCCGAGATTTATGTGACCCAGACCCTTTGGCCGGACTTCCGCGGTCAGCAACTGCTTGAAGGCATCGCAGAATACCAGAAGCGGGAGCGGCGATACGGCGGGTTGAACCATTCTGAGTCATCGCACGCGCCGCTTGAAGTTTCCGCCGTTCGCAAGTGAGATCCAAAACCTTAAACACAGAGGATACGGAGAACGACTGGGGAAACCGGCCTACCCTGTGATCCTCCGCCCTCTGTGTTTAAATGTCTTTGACTTTTCGAACGCAGACCCCTTCACTTGCTAAAGCGCATCGCGACCGCGGTCGTCCTAATTCCGATTGTGCTGGCGCTGGTCTTGCGCGCGCCGGTGCCGGTGTTGGCCGTCGTCGCGGCCATCGTGGCGCTGCTCACGATTCATGAATTCCTGAAGCTGACCGAATCCTACGGCGTGCAGCCGCTGCGCGTGCCGGCTTACATCTTCACAGGATTCTTCTTTCTGCTGATCGCGATCAGTGCCGGCGGCGAGACGCCTTTGCTCTCGACGGGAAAATTCCTCGTGGGCGCGGGTTTCGCGGCGGCCATCGCCCCATTTCTCTTCCTGACGATCGTCATGCGGCGGACGGATCTGAGCACCGGATATCCCGCTGCCGCGGCTGCAGCTTTTGCGTTTGCCTATGTCGCTCTCCCCATGGCGATGCTGGTGCAACTGCGCCAACAGTGGGCGGGATCGTTTTACGTCCTCTATTTGCTGTTGGTCGTCTGGGCTGGAGATATCTTCGCCTACTTCGTGGGCAAGTCGATCGGCAGGCATCTGATGTCGCCGCGCATCAGCCCGAAGAAAACGTGGGAAGGTGCCGCGGCATCGGTCGTGGCGAGCGTCGGCGTGGGCTGGGCTCTTTTCGCCAACGCGGAGCAAGTGAGTTCAGCGCTGCTGCGTGTGGGCCTCATCACGAAGCGAGACGGCCTCTTCGGGCTGGAACAGCCAGCGATCGGGCCGATCATCTGGCTGACAATCGTGTTGAATATCGCGGCGCAGCTGGGGGATCTAGTCGAGTCGCAGATCAAGCGCGGGGCGGGAGTGAAGGATTCCGGCGCGATTCTTCCCGGCCACGGTGGCATGCTCGACCGCATCGATGCCATGCTGTTTGCCGCTCCGGTGCTGTGGTTCTATGTGGCGTGGCACGTGATGCAGTAACCGAGTCACTGGCATAAGCTGGCACCGAAGAGGATAGACCATGAACCGTCGTCAATTTGTTGCTCGTGCGGTCGCAGCGGCAGCCGGAGCTACACTTTTAGCAAAAGATATCTACGCCGCGGTTCCGTCTGCCCCAGATCAGATTCCCGGCTCGGTGCCGGAACCAGAGATTCAAAAAGGGCGCTTTCCCGAGGGATTTATTTGGGGTGCCGCCACTGCCTCCTACCAAGTGGAGGGTGCATGGAATGAGGACGGCAAAGGCGAATCGATTTGGGACCGGTTCACCCATACGACTGGCAAAGTACGGGGCGGTGTGACTGGCGATGTGGCTTGCGACCAGTACCATCTTTACGCTCAAGACGTCGCGCTGGCCAAACGCCTGAACCTGAAGAGCTACCGCTTCTCTGTTTCTTGGCCTCGCGTCCAGCCAACCGGCACTGGCGTCCCCAACATGAAGGGACTGGACTACTATCGCCGGCTCGTCGATGCGCTTCTCGCGGCCGGCATCCGCCCCTGGTGCACGATGTATCACTGGGATCTCCCGCAAGCGCTAGAAGATCGGGGAGGCTGGCCGAATCGCGACCTGGCTGGCTACTTTGCGGACTACGCCGGCATTCTCGCGAAGCACCTTGGTGATCGAATCACGCTATGGGCGCCGTTCAATATGCCCTGGGCCATCGCCTACATGGGATATGCCGCCGGTGCCTTTCCGCCGTGCCGCACCAGTTTTCCAGATTTTCTGAAAGCGGCACACACCCTCGCCCTGGCGCAAGGAGAGGCGCACCGTTCTGTGAAGGCCGCGTCTTCGAAGGCCACAATAGGCAGCGCTTATGAGATGGCGCCAGCGTACCCGAAGACCGATTCTGAGGGGGATCGCGCCGCAGCCGGGCGCTACCATGCCATGAACAACGTGTTTTTTCTTGAAGCCGCCATGAAGGGCCGCTATCCGAACGCTTTCGTTGGAGAACCTCCGTTCGAAGCGATGGGCTTCAAGGCGGGAGACGAGAAGATCTTGTACGCACCGCTCGACTGGGTGGGCTTTCATTTCTATACCCGTCGCATCGTGTCGGATGCGAGCCAGGAGCAGCGCTTTGGAGGAGGAAATTTCAGTGGCACTGAGATTGAGGGTGATGGCCCGGGAGGACGAGATCCTTACACTCGGATTCGCGCCGTAATGCCTACCGAGGGTCCCCTTACGGAAGCCGGTTTGGAGATATGGCCACGCGGTATCTACGACCTCGTCACTCAGATCTCGAAGGAGTACGACCACCCGACCATCGAGATCACCGAGAGCGGCTGCGGCTATCTCGACGCGCCGTACGATAAAGAGAACGGCCGCGTACCCGACGTGCGACGGATTCAGTGGTACCGCCAAGTGCTCGCAGAACTCGCGCGAGCGATTGCTGATGGCGCCCATGTTCGCGCCTTCCACGCCTGGACACTGCTCGACAATTTCCAGTGGGCGGAGGGCTACACGGAGCGCTACGGCTTGGTCTATACCGACTTCCGAAGCTTGAAACGCACAATCAAGGATTCGGGATTGTGGTACAGCCGCGTCGCGGCGTCCAACCGGCTCGATGTGTAGTCGCCAGTGGGTGCAGTATTGGTCTAGGAAGTGGTATCTGGCATCTCGGGAGCCTCCGCCCCCAAACGCGCGCCGGAAGCGCGTAAAATAGAAGGTCTGTGTCCCGTTCCCCATCTACTGTGAGACGCATTGCCATTCTCGGATCGACCGGCTCGATTGGCCGCAGCACACTCAGCGTGGCCGAGTCCTATCCTGACCGCTTTCAAATAGTGACTCTAGCTGCGGGAAGCAATCTCGAAGCTGCTTATGAGCAGGCACTGCGGTGGAAGCCACGGGTGATTTCGATGGCTTCCGAAGCCGACGCCGACACTCTGCGCCTTCGTCTGAAGCAAGAAGGATTGGGTGAGATCGAAGTCGTCCACGGTGCGGCAGGAACGGTGCGCGTCGCGACGCACGGCGATATCGATTTTGTCGTCAGTGCCATCGTGGGCGTGGCGGGACTGGAAGCCACTTACGAAGCCGTGCGCGCGGGAAAAATTCTTGGCCTAGCGAATAAAGAATGTCTCGTCGCCGCCGGAGAACTAATCACTGCCGAGGCACGCAAGCAAGGCAAGGCGCTGCTTCCTATCGACAGCGAGCACAATGCGGTCCATCAATGCATGCGAGGTGGGCGCATGGACGAAGTGGATCGCGTCTGGCTTACCGCTTCAGGCGGGCCCTTTCTGAATACTCCGGCATCGGACTTCTCTTCAATCACCGTCGAGCAGGCGCTGAATCATCCCACCTGGAAGATGGGACGGCGGATCACGATCGACTCAGCTACACTGATGAACAAAGGGTTTGAAGTGATCGAGGCATGCAGACTCTTTCACATGCCGGCTCAAAAAGTGCAAGTCATTGTCCATCCCCAGTCGAAAATCCATTCGATGGTTGAGTTTGTGGATGGCAGCATACTTGCTCAAATCTCGGTGACCGACATGCGGTTGCCGATTCTGTACGCCCTAACATATCCGGACCGGATTGAGTCGGATATGCGCTTTGCGGTGAGTGACTTGCGTCATCTGGACTTCTGCCCACCGGACCTGAAAAAATTTCCTTGTCTCCGTTTGGCCTATGAGGCGGCGGAGGCGGGCGGCGCCAAGACAGTGGCCCTAAATGCAGCCGACGAAGTCGCCGTAGCCGCTTTTCTGGAAGGCAGCATCCGGTTCGATGAGATTCCCAGGATCATCGAAGGCGTGCTTTCTGCAACCAATTCTGGGAAGCTGGAGTCTATAGGACAAGTGCTCGAAGCTGACGTCGAAGCCCGCCGCTGCGCGGAACGGCTCGTGCCCGACGTCAGGAAAAGCAAGCGGCCTCGGGCAACGTCTTTTGCGTAATTCCGGAATCTAACCAGTTGGAGAATACGTACCCTGTTTATGTCTGATTTCCTAACCTCACTCATCGCGGTGGTTGCAGTCCTTGGTTTCATGATCCTGATCCACGAATTCGGCCACTACGCGGTGGCCAAGTGGCTGGGAGTAAGGGTGGAGCAGTTTGCCATCGGCTTCGGCAAGCGGCTGGTCGGCTTCCGCCGGGGCGACACCGACTATCGCATCAACGCGATCCCGCTCGGCGGCTACGTCAAGATGAGCGGCGAGAATCCCATGGACCAGCGCACGGACGATCCGCGCGAGTTCATGAACCATTCGCGCTGGCACCGCTTCCTCATCGCAATCGCCGGGCCGACGATGAACATTCTGCTGGCGATCGTTCTGCTCACCACCATCTACATGGTGCACTACGAGTACGAGGCCGTGGACGACGAACCTACGGTAATCGGTTGGGTATTTAAAGATTCAGCGGCAGCCAAGGCGGGATTCCAGGTCGGCGACCGCATCACCCGCGTGGACGACGTGGCGAATCCAAATTGGAAGCAAGTCGCCATGAAAGCGGCCCTAAACCCGGGACAGCCTCTGGATGTGGCGATCGAACGAAATGGCCAGATGATTGAAAAGACCGTCGTGCCCGAGGCTGAAGGACTGGACCGCATTGGAGACGCGGGCTGGGCCGCGAAACAGAACTCGATTGTGATCACAGACCTGCAGCCGGACATGCCGGCGGAGAAAGCCGGCCTGAAGGAAGGCGATCAAATTCTCGCGCTCGATGGCCAACCACTTCCGGCTCTGGCCGCGATGGTAGAAAGCCTGGAAGTCACCAAAGCCAAACCGATCACTCTGACGGTACTGCGCAACGGACAGCAGCTCACATTTTCGGTGCAACCCGTTCCCGCCGACAAACGATATCGCATCGGCATTGGCAGCCTGCAAACCAAGGTAAAGACTCTTCCTTTCGCCGAAGCTCTCAGCCTTTCGCTGCACGAAAACCGGCAAAATGCCCTGCTGATCCTGGAGTTGGTCAAGAAGATGGTGCAGCGCAAAATGTCGATACGTTCCATCGAGGGCCCGATTCGTATTGGCCAGGCCGCCGGCGAAGCCGCCCGCAGCAAGGGCTGGACACCCCTGATGGGGTTGACCGCGGCCATCAGTTTGAACTTGGGAATCTTCAACCTGCTGCCCATCCCGATCCTCGATGGCGGCGTGATCATGTTCCTGCTGATCGAGGGATTGATGCGGCGCGATATCAGCATGAACATCAAGGAACGCGTCTACCAGGCGGCTTTCGTCTTCCTGGTGCTATTCGCGGTAATGGTCATCTACAACGACCTGCTGAAGACAATTCCAGGACTGGCGGACCGGCTGATGTAACCGGTTGGACTGAAGGTTTCTTTGAGTTACGGCGGCGGCTGACTAATCAGCCGCTGGCTTTTTGGTGTCAGGAGTGTGTGGCGCGGGCACCCTGGCCGGCGAACTGCTGGCAGAAAAACGAACCTTGTAGGGACAGCCACCCTCGGCTGTAATCGGATGCGAAGATTCCCGTTGGTTGCACCCCGTCAATGAGCGAAGGCCAGTTGTACGCCAGGTGCATCGACAGATTGCTTCCCAAACCTGGAGAGGATCGTCTATCCTCCTGTCCCAGTTTGTCAGAAGTTAAGAGGTGAACAGCAATGCTCAAGCGCACTCTTCAATGGCTGCTGGTTAGGTGTCTGGCGACGGGTACGTCGCGCGGCGACGGACTCTTTCGTCGGAGATTGGAAGCTAAACCCTTCAAAAAGCAAACGCATCGACCTGATGAGGGTTGAGAGCCTCGGCGGCAACAAGTACGCTTTTGATTTTGGCGGCGGCCCAGAGAAGATCGTGGTTGATGGCACGGACCAGAGCGCAGTCTATGAGACCATGCTGTCCGTGACGGTTGAGGGTCCCGACACCTGGAAGGTGGTGCGCAAGAAAGACGGCCGCATGCTGCTCACTGCGACGTGGAAGCTTTCCCAGGACGGCAACACCCTGAGTGATAACTACACAGAATTCGGGTCGAACGGATCGCCGTCCACAGTGAACTACCTATACAAGCGACGGCAGCCGGGCCCGGTTTTGCGGGAACATGGGAAAGCCCCATGCCGATAGACTCGGCGTCTGTACTTCAGGTTCAGCCCTATGAACAAAATGGGCTTTCGTTCATTCTTCCGCCTGGCGAAGTCACCCTAACCGCGACGTTCGACGGCAAGGATTATCCGATAGCCGGCCGCCACATTGCCCAAGGCACGACGTTGTCGGCGCGCCGACTGGACCAGCGCACTCTCGAAGTCACCAACAAGATCAATGGCAAGATCACGAAGACCGAGCGGATCGAACTTTCCCACGACCTCAAGACGTTGACCAGGACCATGCATCCGGTCGGCCCGCATGACCCGAACATCTTTGTGTTTGACGGCAGTAGGAACCCTCTGTGTGCGGCGGCTTACTCGCGCGGTCGGCACAGCCTCGCAACGATCTTGTTGGCCAATCGCTGAAGATCGCACTTCTTCAGTCGCGGGCAGGAGTGCCCGCGCCACACGAGCTTACCGCGCTTCCTCCGGCACCACCTTCAACTCCAGTTTCTCCGTCCAACGCAGCACCGTCAGCGAGCAACTCACGCCCACGCGCACGTCCGTGAGCAGGCGATGCAAATCGTCTACCCCAGCCACCGGCTGACCTTCCAGCGCCACAATGATGTCGCCTTCGCGCAGCCCTGCGCGCTTGGCCGGGCTGTTTTCTTCCACCGACTGCACCAGCGCGCCCATCTCTTTCGGCAGATCGTAGAAGCGCACCACCCGGCGGTGTACCGGAACCGTCTGCGCCGAGACACCGATGAAGCTGCGGAGAAGGCGTCCATCGCGCAGCAGGCGGCTAGCCACGAACTTTGCCGTATTGATGCCGATGGCAAAGCAGATTCCCTGCGCCGGCAGAATGGTTGCCGTATTCACTCCGACCACGCGTCCGGCGGAATCGACCAGCGGTCCTCCCGAGTTACCCGGGTTCAGCGAGGCGTCGGTCTGAATGACGTCGTCAATCAAGCGACCCGAGTACGACCTCAGGGATCGTCCGAGCGCGCTGACAACTCCTGCCGTGACCGTCGACTGAAATCCGTACGGCGCGCCAATGGCAATCACGATCTGTCCTACGCGCAGCCGCTGCGAATCGCCGAGCACGGCCACGGTAAGGCCCGGTTCATCGAATCGCGGCTGCTCCAGTCGAATCACGGCCAAGTCACTCGCCGGATCGTCTCCGATCAGAGTCGCAGGCATGTGCCTCCCGTCGGCCATTGTGACCGCGATGCGCACCGCCTCGTGCACCACGTGGCTGTTGGTCAAGATGAGGCCGTCGGGCGTGAACACGAATCCCGACCCACCTCCGCGCTGTTCTCGCGGTTCGCCCGAGCGCGAGCGGCCTGCGGCCTGGTGCACTTCAATATGCACAACGGACGGGCTGACGCGGTCCACGGCGCCGGTGACCGCTTGGGAATACGCGTCGAGCAGGGAAGCGTCGGAGGCGTTGACCGCCTTCTGGGCCGGTTCTTCCGACCAGCTGCCGGATTCGCCCGGCACGTTCAGGGCCCCTGACTGCCAAACGAGGGAGGAGAACTCTTTTCCAAACTCTACCAGTTTCATGCTGGATAGATGTCAGTCGATCTAGGTTGGATTCAGGCGGCGGAGCTATGCTCTTGGACAGCCGCGAGCGGCTGTCCCTACACAAGCAAAAAAGCCGGGACCAGAGGATGGTCCCGGCAAGTGTTGGCTGGTTGCCCGGATAAAAGCTGGTAAGGTTTCAAAGTGCTAACGTTTCAATGTTGCAAAGTAAAACCTGCCAACCTTAAAACCCCGAAAGCTCCAAAACTTTGAAACGTCGAAACTTTGAAACCTTGAAACTTGGCCTCTACGCGCTCCTCCGCGGCCTCACCGTTAAATCCCGCACCTGCGTCAGGATGCTCGACATCTGCATCCCGTTCAGCTGCGAAACGAACGGCAAGAGTTCGGCGATAAACTGATCTTTCATCAGTTCACAGATTTCTTCCTGGCGGCTGCGTTCTCCGCCGCTGAGCAGTTCGGGCACAGTAACCTCCAGTGCGCGCGCCAGCCGTTCCAGGGACGACAGCGTAGGCGTGGCTTTCTCGTTTTCGATCTTGGAAACGTAGGTGCGCGGTACGGCCATGCGTCCCGCAAGCTGCCGCTGGCTGAGCCCGTTGCGCAGTCGCAGCGAGCGGATCGACGTTGCCAGGTTCAAATGTCCGCGGCCGTTCCCAGGCACCGGCATCAGCACCGGCGGAGCCACCATGATGGGCTCGGGCTCGGGTTCCTCGTCCAAAGACGCGTGGCACCGTCGGCAGTTGTTGTTGGATGTGCGGAACTGGACCAGCAGGCAATGATCGCAACGGACGACTTCCCTAGAATCTACTGGGGCAAGAGTCGTAGCCATCGGGTTGTGGGAGTGCCAGAGCTAGCTACTCCGTACTGAGGAACCAATTTTGGGGGAGAGGTTCCGACTGCAGGGACAATCTGCGGCATACGCCCTGTGGAAGTCAAGATTAAAATGCACATAAAATGCGACAATTGCCCTACGAAACCCAAAACGAATCGGCAAAACCCGGAGATAACAGGCCAAACCAATGATTGATCGCGAGTCCGCATGGTGTTTACTAACTGAGTTCACCCAGTCCGAAAGTTTAGGCAAGCATGCGCTGGCGGTCGAAGCATGCATGCGCGCCTGCGCCGGAAAATTCGGCGGCGGATCGCCCGAGGCCGTCGAGTTATGGGGAGTTGTCGGACTGATTCACGACTTCGACTACGAGCGCTGGCCCACGCCCGAGGAGCATCCCTATAAAGGCAACCAGATTCTTAAGGAGCGCGGATACTCCGACGAAATCCGCCGCGCCATCATGTCGCACGCCGAATACAGCGGCGTCACCCGCGACACGCCGATGGAGAAGGCGCTCTTTGCGTGCGATGAACTGGCTGGGTTCATCACTGCCGTCGCCTTGATCAAGCCAGGGAAATCGCTAGCTGAGGTCGACACCAAGTCGGTTCGAAAACGAATGAAAGACAAAGCCTTCGCCCGCAAGGTGAACCGCGACGACATCATCAACGGTGCCGCAGACCTGGGCGTTGATCTGGATGAACACATCGGCTTCTGCATCGAAGCCCTTAAGCCGATCGCGAAGGAACTCGGCCTGGACGGGAGCGCGGTGAAATCCGGCTGAGGGAGTTACTCTTCAAGGAGCGGACAGCTTCGGACAACTTGGCGGCGACTGCGGATAGGCCAGGGTTATGTCTTTCCGCTTGTGGCCCTGCGCATCGACTACCTCCATGCGCCAATCCTTCGGTTTGGAGGATGGAGGCATTCCTTCAGTTCTCAGAACGTAGAAGTTGCTGATCGGCGATTGCACCGCCAGGGTCGCTTCCTCCATCGCTTTTGCGCTCTTGTGGTTCAATCGGTAGTCATGGCCGGTGAAAACAAGTCGCGAGCTCTCGTTCAGGACTACTTCGGAACCGCCTGATCGATGCACGAGGTCGTCCACCCGACTCGTGTTCAGCCTCTCCGATTGTGGCTGATATGCGTCATCAAGGACGAGTGCGAACAACCGAACTGCGGAATTCACGAGGGCGTGCTCAACCAGCGTATAGGATGCATCGCTCCGATTATCGTCGCCCGCATCGGTGATGACCTAAATCGCATCTCCGGGCTCGGCCGGCGTGAGCTGGTTAATTCCCGCCAGAATGGCCTGGTACAGGGCAGTCCTTCCTTTGAGCACTTGCCCTTCACGCACTGGCACGCTGGAAAGCCACTCCTGGATCGGCGTTCGTCCATCCGCAGCCGCAAATTTCTGTTGCACGGTATCGGCGAATGACAGCAGAGAAATTTGCTCCTTCGGAGGCGCAGCCAACACATATGCCGAGGCCATCGTGTGCGCAACCTTCCATTTGTCCGATCCCATTCCTCCCCGCATGCTCCCACTTAAATCGAGCAAAACCACCACCCTTGCCACCGGATTGTTCCAGTACTCGGGCGAAGTTACCTTGACGCCTTTGCCTCGATAGGAAAGCTGAAAGTCGCGAGCTGTGAGATTCCTAACCGGCAACCCATGGGCGTCGAGGGCGGTGACAACGATCAAGCCGTTTTTGCAATCCGGAGTCGATTGCGCAATCCCGGTTGTGGCGAGAAGAACGAAGAGGGTGAGCAAGAGTGACATTTCCAGACGATTCATGGCGCACCTTCCACCGGCATTGTATTCTCCGCATCCGTTGGGGTCGACAAAAAGAACGTGCAAGCCTCACCGGTTTCGCCGATAATGCTGTGCTCTCCTCATGGACACGCCACATAGCGATCTGGAAGCGATCCGGCAAATACTCGCCGACCTTAGCACCCGCGTTTACCGCATCGAGCGCCGACTTCAGATGGAGACACAACCTGCCGTTGGCCAGCCAGCGGCCTCATTTCCAGTTGCACCGCCGGAAAGGCTTCCAGAGATACCATCCAGCGCCTTGCCTGACAAGATCCCCGCGATTTCTCCCCCGCCTCCGAAGATTCCGTCCCGTCCCGCGACGTTGCCGCGCATTCAGTCGGACAACGACCTCGAATCGCGCATCGGTTCGCATTGGCTCAACCGGATCGGCATCGCCGCAGTGCTGATCGGGATTTCCTACTTCCTGAAATTCGCCTTCGACAACAACTGGATCGGCCCCGCCGGACGCGTGACCATCGGCATTCTCGCCGGAATTGCAGTCGTGGTCTGGAGTGAACGGTTCCGCTCTCACGGTTATAAGGCCTTTTCGTACTCCTTGAAAGCCGTCGGCTTCGGCGCCTTGTATCTTTCGCTGTGGGCGGCATTTCATCTTTATAGCCTGGTTCCCAGTGGAGTCGCTTTTGCCATGATGCTGGCCGTTACTGCGGCCGCCGCTGCCATGGCGCTTACGCAGGACGCACAGATCCTCGCCGCCTTTGCGCTCACCGGCGGATTCAGCACGCCCCTCCTGCTCTCGACCGGTCAGAATCGTGAAGTGGCCCTGTTCGGCTATGTGGCGATTCTCGACCTCGCCACATTGACCCTGGTCATGTTCAAGCCATGGCGGCGCCTGCTCGTTATGAGCTACGCGGGCACGCTGCTGCTTTACCTCGGATGGTACTCGGAGTTTTACAGTCGCAGCCAACTCGGTCTCACGCTCAGTTTCGCCACGTTGTTCTTTGCCATTTTTGCAACGGCTCCGTTGGTTACGCTTCAGCCCGAGGGAGAGATAGCTATCTCCGCCTCGATCCCGGCGGTTTTGGCCTTTGTGAATGCGGCCGCGTACTTCTTGCAGGCCTACGCCATGATCGCGGAAGTCAACGAGAAGCAGATGGCATGGTTCGCGCTTGCGCTGGCCGCGGTTTACATTTTTCTCAGCCGCCAGATTCACGCCCGAGCGCTCTCCGCTGGTACCTCAGAGATTCTGTACTATCTCCACCTCGCCGTGGCCCTCGGCTTCATCACCGTCGCGATTCCGATTCGCCTGAATGCACACTGGATCACCATTGGATGGTTTATCGAAGCCGGAGTACTGCTCTGGGTGGCCGATCGTGTCAAGTCCGACCTTCTGAACGTATTCGCTCTCGGCGCTCTCGTTCTCGGCGTAGTTCGCTTGCTGGCGATCGACGATTTCTACACTACCCAACTCATCTTCAACATGCGCATGGCAACATACGCAGTGGCGGTCGGAGTGCTCGCGGCAGTCGCATGGTATTCGGCCCAGCGTGAAGACGACGCAGCACGCTCGGTAGCCGCAGTCGCCCTCGTGGCTCTCAACGCTCTCGCCTTGATCGCCCTCAGTCGCGAGGTGGCCGACTACTATGCGAGGCAGATGACCGGCGTTCGGCCGGCCGCACTCGTACCTGGTCAATGGAAAAATATGTACACCGACATCCACCGTATCGAGATCGAGCGTGACTTTACCTATTCCGCGCTGTGGATGGCGTACGGTGCCATGCTGATGGTCGTCGGGTTTCTGCGCCGCACGGCGTTCGTCCGCTGGCAGGCTCTGCTCCTCATCGCTGCCGCCACCCTGAAGGTGTTTGTCTACGATGTCTCTCAACTCGACAAGGGATATCGCATTGTCAGTTTCATCGTGCTGGGTGTGCTGTTACTGGTGATTTCGTTTGTCTATCAGCGTGACTGGCTGCAACTCTCCGCCAAGAACAGCGCTCAAGGAAAAACTGAGGGGAATCCTGGCGCATGAAACTGGCCGGCTCATTCCTGCTTCTCTTGTTGGTGACGGACGCTCCCGGCCCGTCTGAGCCATCGATTCCGTATTTCAGCAACGTCCGCCAGGTGCAGGTCGCGCAATCCGATCGTCAGAACTTCTTCGTCGTCGACGAGGAACTCTGGGTTCATTCGCGCCCCGATCTCGGCGACCTGCGGCTGTATGACGGCGAGTCGCTCGTCCAGTACGCAGTTTCGGAGCAGAGGGCGGGCATCTCTTCCGAGGAAACGGAAGCGAAAATTCTTAATCTTGGCACCGTTTCCGGCCACACCGAATTCGATCTCGACACGCAAGGTCTTCCCGAATACGACCGCATCCGTCTGCGTCTTGACGCCCAGGATTTTGTGGTGCCGGCCTCTGTCTCGGGTGGGAGCGCGCCGGGAGAAGCTTCGGAGGTCGAACTCCCGCCTTCGACATTGTATGACTTCACCAAGGAGCAGCTGGGGTCCAATTCGTTGCTAAAGCTGCCCACGTCGAGCTTCCGCTACCTTCACATCAAACTGTCTCCTGGCATCCGTCCGCAGCAGGTGAAAGGCGCCACCATTTGCAATCTGCGCGAGCATCAAGCCTCGTGGACGAAGGTTGGTTCCTGCGCTACGCCTCAAACAAAGCAACGGATGACCGTAATCGCCTGCTCCATCCCAGCAAGAGTTCCGGTGAACCGCATCCTGCTTGAAGTCGCGCCGGCCCAGGTGAATTTTCGCCGCGTCGTAAGCGTGGAGAATGTCAGGGGTGAGCAGGTCGCCAGCGCCGAAATCAATCGCGTCCGCATAACTCGCGCGGGTACCGTGGTCATTAACGAAGAACTGGGCGTCAACGTTGGCGACAGTTCCGGTCAGCTCAAGCTGACTATCGACAACGGCGACAATCCACCCCTTGCCATCAGTAGCGCTGAGCCGCTTTCGCTCGAGCGCCGCATTTACTTTGATCCGCAAGGCAAGACGACTCTCAAGCTTTATTACGGGGACGAGAAACTTGCCGAGCCCGTCTACGACTATGCCCGCTTTTTCCAGCGGAAAGCATCGCTGGCGCAGGCACAGCTGGCCGCAGGTGAGCATAATTCGCAATACAAGGGACGTCCCGACGACCGGCCATGGTCTGAGCGGCATACGGTGATTCTGTGGGTGGCCATGCTGCTGACTGTACTGGCGCTAACGGTTCTGGCTCTTCGAGGGCTGCGCACCGAGCCCTCGCGGTAAGCTGGCGCCTCTGGGAGCACATCAGGGTTTTGCAAGCCTGTGCTAATATCTGCTGACATTTCTGGGTTAGAAAGAGCCATTCTGTGCAGTGCAGCCAGTGCGGCGCAAACCTCCCCGATGGTTCACAGTTCTGTCTGAAGTGTGGCCAGCCGGCGCCTGCGCCGCAGGACTATACGACTCTGCCCATCACCGACGCCGGCTTGGGATGCAGTACGTGTGGGGCGCTTCTTCCACCGGACGCGCAATTTTGCCTGCAATGCGGGAAGCCGGTCGTTTCAAGTCCGAAAAGCGCAGCGGTGACCAAGGCTACTCCTGGCGGATTTCCGGGGCAGCGGGCTAAGCGTCTCTGGATCTTGTGGCTGATTCTGGTAGTCCTGCTCGGAGTGGTGGCTTGGGTCGTGACCAGCAACAGTCCTAGCGCACAGCAACTTCAAGAAGCGATCGGGTTGAAGCAAGACCGAGTCATCCTCGACAACGCTTTCTCCGTCGGCCCTCACACTTTTCGCTATTACAAGATCGCTCAACCGCAAGGCTCAACCCATGTTGCTGTTGTCGGCCAGTTCACATCCACTAATTTCGCGCAAACTCCCGCAAAAGCAAGTGAGGATGCAGCTGGCAATATTGAGTTATATATCTTGACTGAAGGGGCCTTCGCGGTCTGGCAGAACGGATACGCAACCAGTTCGGTGTATGAAAGCGGCAGGGTGTCGCAGGGAGCAGTGCAGGTGGAACTTCCGACCGGCGCTGGGATTTACTATCTCGTGTTCAGCAACAAATTCTCGCCAAAGGCTGCGAAGAGCGTGCATGCTACATTCTTTTTGCGCTACAAGCGGAGTCCGTTCTTCAACTAGTACGATGAACTCCCCAACCTGAAGCTCACTAATATTAAGAAAACGCTTCCAGCGAAGGCTCAGGCTTCTCGACACAATCCCATGTTCACTTCCATCGCCTGTTGGTTTGATCAGGCCGATCAAACATGTTTGCTGGAAGCTCAAACCCGGCTGCCTTAATTTTTTCCGCGAACTTGGGCCTGATACCGGTGGCGCTGAAACTTCCGACCGTTCGGCCGTCGGACGAAACTCCCTGGTTCTCGAAGACGAACAGATCCTGCATGGAAACGACATCGCCTTCCATGCCCGTGATCTCGGTGACGTGTGTGAGGCGGCGCGTTCCGTCGCTGAAGCGCGCAACCTGAAGAACCAAGCTGATCGCCGATACAATCTGTCTTCGGATCGCCTTTTCAGGTATGTTCAGGTTCGCCATCATGGCCATCGTCTCCATGCGCGTCAGCGCGTCTCTGGGAGTATTGGCGTGGATCGTGGTGAGCGAACCGTCATGTCCCGTATTCATTGCTTGCAGCATGTCGAGAGCCTCTTCGCCTCGCACTTCACCGACAACGATTCGGTTGGGACGCATTCGCAGGCTGTTAATCACCAGTTGACGAGTATGAACAGCTCCCTTGCCCTCCGCATTCGCGGGACGCGATTCCAAACGGACGACATGGCGTTGCTTCAGTTGAAGTTCCGCCGAGTCTTCAATTGTGACAACGCGTTCCTTGGCGGAAATGTAGCCGGAGAGCACATTCAGGAGAGTAGTTTTCCCGGCACCCGTTCCGCCGGAAATCACGATGTTCAGACGCGCAGCCACCGCTGCCTTAAGCAACCCAAGCATCGGCGCATTGAGCGTCTGATTTCTAAGGAGGTCACCTTCAGCAACGGGAATGTGGCCGAAACGCCGGATCGAAACGTGAGGACCATCGAGAGCCAGGGGAGGAATGATCACGTTGACGCGGGATCCGTCGGCGAGCCGCGCATCCACCATTGGCGACGATTCGTCGATGCGGCGTCCGATCGCGGAGACAATCTTTTGTATGATGCGCATCAGGTGCGTATCATCCTTGAACATCACCTTGGTTTCTTCCAGAATCCCACTGCGCTCGACGTAGACTTCGTTGGCCCCATTGATCAAAATGTCGCTGACGCCTGGGTCTTGCATCAACGGCTCAAGCGGACCCAGGCCAAACATTTCATCAGCCAGCTCGAAAGCGAGCCGCTCTCTCTCAGGAACGCCGAAAGGCACATTTAGGCGCGCAACGACATCCTGGATCACGGCACGCATCTGTGAACGAGCCTGATCATCCGGGACGAGAGGGATTTTCTTTAAGTCAATCTTGTCGAGCAGATAGAGATGGAGCCGGCTCTTCAGTTCCTGATAGGTGCGAAAATCCAAGCCGCCAGGAATCTTATTGTCGCCCGGAGTCGGCGGTTTGATCGCAATTGAGGGATCTTGCTCAGAGCCAGCCATATTCGCTCCCTCAACACTATACAGCTCTTAAACTAAGAGTTGGTTGCCCGAGTCAGTTCGCCGCGTGGAGGATCACACGGCTTTGGAACTGGCTGGGCGTTAACTGACGCATCGCTCCTTCCGTTGGGTACGAAAGTTCCAAGGATCGAGCGCTGTCGATGCCTTCTGAAGATCTCTCTCTCTCTCGAGCAAAAGCTTCCTGGCGACAGCTTCGTTACTAGAGGACAACTACTCCACGTTACTTGCCTGTCTTCTCGCGATGAATTCCACTATGGGGAATCCTTCTTTCTGTTTAAGTGACGATACGCGCGAAGGCGCGGGAGAGGGAGATTCCTGTTCATCTTCTATCTAGCTTGGGAGGTAATTTTGAAGAAACTCATAGCAGTAGGATGTTTTCTGGCGCTATTTTCCTTGTCGGCCATGGCCGCGGATTATCCGAAAGCTGAAGTCTTTGGCGGCTATCAATACACTCACCTGGAAGGAACCGGCAGTTCGAACGGCTTCAACTTCGCGGTGAATGGAAACCTGAACGAGTGGCTCGGCATCGCCGTCGACATTGGCGCAGCCTACAAGAGCGAAGGTGGAGTGCACTTCAGCAACTACACCTACACCTTCGGTCCGGTTATGTCTCTGCGAGCGAACAAGTCCTACACCCCCTTCGTGCACGCGCTGATTGGCGGGGATCATGCTTCCGCTTCGGTCGGTTCCGTTTCGGACGGGGCCAATGGATTCGCGCTCATTGCTGGCGGTGGAGTCGATTGGAATATTGCTCCGCGCTTGGCTGTGCGCGCAGTAGAGGCCGACTGGATGCTGGCACATGGCTCGGGAGGCACGAGCAGCAAGAACTACCGAATCTCGACCGGTGTCGTTTTCCGGTTCTAGATCGAGTTAGAAAAACCTTCAACCACCAAGGACACGAAGTTACGCGAAGGGAAAGCGGTCGAGTTTCCTTCGTGAACCTTCGTGTCCTTTGTGGTTGATGGGTTTGACTTCTACCGCATCGTCTCTTCGATTTCAGAAATCCAATCGGGACGCTTGAGCACCTCGCGCGGTTTGGGGCCATCGGCGGCGCCGACAATGCCGTCCTGCTCCATCAGATCGATGAGGTGCGCGGCCCGTCCGTAGCCGATGCGTAAGCGCCGCTGCAGCAGGGAAGTCGAGGCCTTGCCGAACTCCACAACCAACTTCACGGCATCGCCATACATGGGATCGTCTTGGGCCTCGCCTTCTTCTCCGGGCTCGCCGCTGCCTTCCGCTCCAGCCTCGCGCTCGCCTTTGGGAGGCGCCAGGAACTCTTGCTGATATTCCGCGGTGCCTTGCGCTTTCCAGAACTCGACGACCGCAGCAATTTCTTTTTCCGTGACGAACGGAGCGTGTAGGCGATGCACACGCGCCGATCCTGACGGCAGGTAAAGCATGTCGCCTTTGCCCAGCAAGGCCTCTGCGCCGTTGGCGTCAAGAATGGTGCGCGAGTCTACTTTAGTCGCCACGCGGAACGAAACGCGGGCAGGGAAGTTAGCTTTGATTAATCCGGTAATGACGTCGACCGAAGGCCGCTGCGTCGCCAGTACAAGGTGAATGCCAACCGCGCGCGCCATCTGTGCCAGGCGCGTGATCGATTCTTCCACGTTGCTCGAGTCGAGCATCATCAGGTCGGCCAACTCGTCGATGATGATGACGATATAGGGAATCGGCTTCTCGTCGGACTCTTCGTCGAACAAACTGGGCGTGCCGTTCTGATCGAACAGCTTGTTGTACTGGTCGATGTTGCGGACGCCTTTGGCGGCGAGCAGTTTCAATCGTCGTTCCATCTCGCGCACGGCGTTGCGCAACGCGTTGGCTGCGAGTTTCGGCTCGGTGATGATGGGCGTGTAAAGATGCGGAACGCCTTCGTAGTTGCCCAGTTCCAGGCGCTTCGGGTCGACGAGAATCAGGCGTACTTGATCAGGCGTCGCCTTGTACAGAATCGACATGATCATCGCGTTGATGGCGACGCTCTTGCCCGCGCCCGTCGATCCGGCGATCAGAAGGTGCGGCATGCCAGCGAGGTCGGCGGTGACGATGCGCCCATTGATGTCTTTGCCCATCGCGATCGTCATCTTCGACTTCGAGCCCATGAACTCCTGTGACTCGATGTTTTCGCGTAGCCATATGATTTCCCGCTGGCGATTTGGCACCTGAATGCCGACCGTGCTTTTGCCGGCCATGCGCTCGATCAGAATGCTCTCGGCTTTCAAGGCGAGGCAGAGATCGTCGCAGAGATTCGTGATGCGGCTGTATTTGATTCCGGCTTCGGGCTTGAACTCGAAGGTCGTCACGACCGGGCCAGGATTGATTTGCGTGATCTGACCGTGGATCTCGAACTCTGCGTACTTTTCGGTGAGCACCTGCGCCAGCAGTTTGAGTTCGTCAGCATCGACGGCTTGCTGTTCGTCGGGACGCTGCAGCAGGCTGCTTGACGGCAGTTTGTATCCGCCGGCGGCGATGCGGGGCATCGTGGTCTTGGCCTTGTGGCCGCTGTCGGCTCGCTCCGTCACTTCGGGATCGGATTCAGGCGATGCAGCGGGCGCGAGAGATTCCGCCAGAATTCCTCCCGTCGCTGGCGCGGATTTTGGCGCCTCTTCTTCCAGCATGCGCTCGATGCCCGTGCGGCGTGGTTCCGATCTCTCGGAGGCCTGCGTCACTGGCGGCGCGGGGCGAGACGGGATCAACTGCGTCTTCACAACCGGCTTTGAGATTCGGCGCTGTTCCAGTTCCTTCTGCTGGCGCTTCTTGGCGCGCTCCTGCTTCCAATCCTGGTAGCGATTCCAAAGTGCGGTCACGAACGCGAAGCGCGTTGGAGCCCACAACCGAATCGCAGAGAACGAGAAGGCGGTCGAGAGATACAGCGCGACCGCGAGCACCGTGGCACACACGATGTATGCGCCGACGAGATTCAGATAGTGAATCATGAAGTCGCCAACGACGCGCCCGAGCAGGCCTTCGATCGGGATCACATGCATCCAGCGCAAGTGTCCGGGCAGAAGCGCCAGCAACGCGGGAACGAACATCACGAGCCAGATTCCGCCGAGGCTCTTGGCAATGGGAGACTGCACTTTGTTTGAACGGAACCAGCGGATCCCCAGCATGGTGGGGAAAATCACCAGCAGGAACGCGCCGATTCCGAGGAACTGCAGCAGCATGTCGGCGCCAAAGGCTCCAACCACGCCGATCCAGTTACGGGCCGCGTGAGATCCGGTGAGAACGGACGCGCTGTTCCACGAAGGGTCGAGCGGAGAATACGATGCCAAGGCGAGGAACAGGAGGAGCGCGGAGACGCACATCAGGAAGCCGACCAGCTCGTTGAGCCGTCGGTTGCCGGTGGGGACAAAAATAGTAGCCAGAAAATCCATGTAGGCTGATTCACACCGGAGACACGACCGCTTCCCGGTGCCGCAATCGGCCAGAGCCCTTACATTATGCCAAGAAGCGGCGGTTCCGGCAATGCGGGAAGTCCGCCGTAGTATCCATTTAGCTTCCCGGCCAAATCCAGTGCCAGAAGCCGATTCCATTCAGGTGCACTCCGGAGATTACTCCCGAAGCACACAGCAACACCAACGCTCCCACGATGATTCGGTATACCGCGAAGGGCGCGAAGCCGCGCTTGCGGACGTAGGCCATGAACCAGGCTACGGAGCCGTAGGCGACGATGAATGAGACGGCGAAGCCGATGGCCAGGACGATCCAGCCGTGCGCGTCGATCTGCGCCACGCCGATCGGGTTCTCGCCTTTCCCACGGAGCGACTTGTACAGCGTGTAGAGCGTGGCCGCGGCCATCGTAGGGATAGAGACGAAGAAGGAGAATTCGAGGGCTGAGGCGCGCGACATTCCTGCGAGTTGGCCGCCAGCGATCGTCGACATAGAGCGGGACGTTCCGGGGAAGACGGCCGAGAAGATTTGGCAGAAGCCGATCCAGATTGATTGTCCCAGGCTCATGTCGTCCAGCTTCCAGGTGTGAATGCGGCTGTTGCCGTTCGGACCTGCGGCTTCGGCCTTGGCGTGCACGGCATCGACGATCCACATGACGATTCCGCCGATCAACAGCGACCAGCCGATGATGGAGATATTTTCGAGATGCTTGCCAATCACTTTCGTCAACAGGAAGGACGGGATCGCGGTGACCAGGAACGCGACCGTGGTCAAGCCGAGGGGATGAGTAAGAGCGGTCTTGTTTCGGTGTTCGCCATACGGAAATGTCGATAGGAACTTGGTGATGCGGCTCCAGAAATAGAAGGGCAGGCACAAGATTGCGCCGAGTTGGATGACGATCGAATACATTTTCCAGTATCCGTCGGAGAGGCTGATGTGCAGAAGCATTTCGGAGAGGCGCAGGTGCGCGGTTGAACTGACTGGAAGAAACTCGGTGAGGCCTTCGATGATGCCAAGGATCAGGGACAGCAGGTAGTCGTTCAATCGTCCTCCGAAAAGTCGAGGGAACAGTATCGCAGGTTGTTGTGTGGTTTGGGGAGCGTTCACTCTCGAGTGTCATCCTGAGCGAAGTTGCCGCTCGCGAAGCGAACGACAACGTAGTCGAAGGATCCGTGTCTGCTATGCAAATGCTGGATGTCGATGACGATTTCTCTCGCTGTCTTGTGGAGCTGCGCGGAAACTCCTGCGATCGACCGTTGGGCTTCGGTCGTATAGGGATCCTTCGACGCTCAGGAGGACATAACGAGGGAAAACAGCACTAGTCGCTGGCGTTGCCGAATGTTGGAACGCCTTGCTGCACGTAGAAAATCAGCCGTTGCGCGCGCAAGGACCAGTCGCTCTGCGCGTACTGGCTCACGATTTTCTGTGCGAGGCCCAAAGCGCGGTTTTTCGAGTCGTCGGATTTCTTCTGGTTGGCTTCGGTCTTGTAGATCTCGATGAGCGCAGAGCGGCGCCAGGCGGCGTTGTATAAGGCTTCAGGCGCAGAAGGCGACTGTTCGTGTTCGCTAGCGTATTTCTCGTACATGTCGGCTTCTTTTTCCGGACACTTCGACGCGGCCTGCCAGTCGCCGCAGAGTTTGTTTTCGACGAGATGGAAGGCGGCGAGATCGGCCCATTTTGTCCCGGGAAATTTCTTCATGACCAGCTTCATCCACTCTTCGGGGATCTGGCCGCGCATGTAGGCTTCGCGCTCGCGCGCTGAAGGGCGCGTCAGCACGTCGGAGCGATCGATCTGCCAGCGAATGTCGGCGGCGCGGTAGAGTCCTTCCGCCGCGAGAGGAGACGTTGGGAACAGATCGTAGACGCGGTAGTAGAGACGCATGGCGTCCTGGGCGGCGTCGCGGCGTCCGCGGCGGCGGCTGGCCTGATCTTCGGAGTCGGCGGCTTCGCCAAAGATAATTTTGTCGCCATTCGGAGTCGACATGCCCACGAAGGATCTGTCGGGAATCCAACCGGTGATGGTCTTGCCTTCGGCTTCCGGATCACCTTCGTCGGCGTCTTTCTTCGGTTCTCTGAGAATGGCTTCCACGTGAACCCAGTTGCGGCTGGTTTCGAGGACGACGAGTTCGTGCCCGCGTCCGGCTTCGCCGAGTTTGGCGACGTCAGCGCTGGGAGAGACGCGGATGGTTTCTTCGTGCACCAAAGTTCCGCGCTGAGCCTGAGCCGAGGCCAGGTTTGCGAAAAATAAAACTGAGATGACAAGCTCAACGACGAAAATTGAGAGTTCCCGGAATGGGAATAGCCGGCTTGGGTGGGGTACCCCTCCTCCCTCCCGGTCTATTGGAATCATAGAGTTAGGGGGAAACTCTGGAAAAATCCTAGAGCTGCAATGAGTTACGGGCAAAATCTTGGGGACAAAGAACTTAGTGGCGCTTTTTTCGGCGGAGTCCATGGGGGTTTTGATGCGTCCAGCATCAGCGTTCAGTTGGTTGAAGTCAAGGTTATTTGAACATTGGGACGGTGTGCAAAACGCAAAATCTTAAAACCCATCAACCACGAAGGACACCCTTCGGCGTCGCTCAGGGCAGGCTAAGGACCACGAAGGAAACCCGCCTAGGCGCGGAGTTTTTCGAGCATAACCGGCTCGATGTTGCCGCCGCTGATTATGGCTACGTTTACTTTTGTGTTCGGCAATTTATCTTGGCGGAAGAGGAATCCGGCGGTGGCTACGGCCCCGCTGGGTTCGGCTATGGTTGCGGGATTGGCTGCCAACAGTTTCATTGCTTGGCGGATCTCGTCTTCGGTGACGGTGACGATGTCGTCGACGTATTTGTGGATGTGCTCGAAGTTGATGGCGCCGATACTCTGCGTGCGCAGTCCGTCGGCGATCGTGCGCGAGACTTGCTCGGCGGGGAACTGGACCACTTTTCCGGCGCGCAGGCTGGCCTGGGCATCGGCGGCGAGCTCGGGTTCGACGCCGATTACTTTGACGTTGGGCTTGCTGAGTTTGATGGCTGTGGCCACGCCGCTGATGAGGCCTCCGCCGCCGACGGGCGAGAAGATGGTCTCGACTTCCAGCAGGTCTTCGAGGATTTCGAGTGCGATGGTGCCTTGCCCGGCGATGATTTTTTCGTCGTTGTACGGGGGAACGATGACGTAGCCGTGCTGGGCGGCGAGTTCTTCGGCTTTTGTTTTGCGCTCGTCGCTGCCGGGACCAACGAGGACGATTTCGGCTCCGAGCTTGGCAGTGGCTTCCTGCTTGATCGCGGGTGCGTTGTTGGGCATTACGATGACGGCCTTCACTTTGAGCGAGCGGGCGGCGTAAGCGACACCCTGGGCGTGGTTGCCGCTGGAGTAAGAGATGACGCCGCGCTTGCGGTCAGCTTCGGACAGGGAAGCGATCTTGTTGTACGCTCCACGGAGCTTGAAGGAGCCCATGGGTTGCTGGTTTTCGGGCTTGAGAAAAAGGCGCGTTCCGCGCTGGACAGCCGAGGGCTGTCCCCACATGTTCTCTGGGACTTCGACCAGTCGGGTGCGGGTGGCGACCCCGTGGAGTCGGGATTGAGCGGAGTGGAGGTCGGAGAGCGTGATCATGCTTATAGCGTAATTGATGAGAGGTGTCTGGCGCGGGGGGCGAGTTCGGAGTCGTCGATCAGTGTTCAACACTCAGTGTTCATTCCTCGCGGAAGATCGTTGATCATCGACGACGAAGCCTTGCGGAGGCTTAACCAACGAGGAGTCCGGTTCAGAGCGCGATAGGTCGACGAGGTGAATCTTTTTCGCCGATCCATCTTTGTAGGTTCGAGTCACGGACAAATCGATTTCGAGGTCAGTGGAATGCCAGAAATCGAGACTTGCGACCGGTGCCTCATTATTCACAAACACTCCGGCGTCAAGCGAGCTTGTGATGCGAGTGCCATCAACGGGAATGCCCTCGATAATATCGCTCCCGAGACTCGCGCGGTGAAGGTAGAACGGGGCCGTGTCAAAAGGGCCGCCGCTGGGCGAAGGCCTGATCCCGGAGGGAGAGTCGAGGTTTGCGATTGTGCAGGACCGCGCCGCGACCTTGCATTCAGTTCGCGTGTGCGCCACGGGATCTAAAAGAACGATGTAGTCCAGTCTCGACTGGAGGCCAGAACTGGTTGGAAACCACCTGCGGACCTCGCGATAGACGCGGCCTTGGTTGTCTCTGGCGACCAGGGCACCATCGAGATGTGCTGTTTGATCGCGTCCAATCTGGCTGTGACGCATCTCGTCGATGCAGTCTCTCCCGAAAACGGTTTTCCGGGGGCCGGGAAAACGTCGATGCCCACTGCGTATCTCGGGGAGTCGTCATGTTGTGCGCGAGCAGGGGCGGGTGTGTCCTGAGCTGCAACTGCAGAGAAGAGAAGTAGGGACGAAGCCAGCAGGGCGAAGGGTCTCACAATGCCACCTCACCGTCCAAGAGCCGTACTATACCGCAAAACCGGGAGGGCGCGGGATGGAGAACGGCTCCTTGGGCCATGCTTTTCAAAATCCCCACTTCTCGCAAGGAACGCAAGAAATGGGGCACTCGGCATCTGCAGAACCCATGGATGCGGCGGCGGAGTTGCGTAGGTGGTAGGGATCTTTCGACTGCGCATTTGCCGTCGCTTCGCGTAGGCAAATACTTCGCTCAAGATGACAGAATCGAAAGAGCAGATGTAGGTTAGGTGGCGAGATTGCGGAGG
>DASRRV010000095.1:0-22107 GCA_035695545.1 Candidatus Sulfotelmatobacter sp.
CTTGGGATTATCGTGGACTTCCATGAACACTCCATCCACTCCCGCGGCCACTGCCGCGCGCGAAAGCAACGGAATGAACTCGGGCTGTCCGCCACTGACCGCCGGACCGCTCCCATCGGATTGCGATGATGGCAACTGCACCGAGTGCGTCGCATCGAAGACCACCGGTGCAAACTTCCGCATGATCGCCAGAGATCGCATGTCTACAACCAGATTGTTGTATCCGAAGCTCGCTCCCCGCTCAGTGAGGAACACTTGGGTGTTGCCCGCATCACGGCACTTCTCAACGGCATGCCGCATGTCCCACGGCGAAACGAACTGTCCCTTCTTGATGTTCACCGGCCGTCCGCTCAGCGCCACCGCCACGACCAGATCAGTCTGCCGGCTGAGAAATGCTGGAATCTGCAGAACGTCCGCCACTTCGGCAACTGCTCCCACGTCAGCGGTCTGGTGGACATCGGTAAGCACCGGCAACTGCAGCTCGTTCTTGATCTTCTTCAGAATTCGCAGCCCTTCTTTGATCCCAGGCCCCCGAAAACTGCGAATCGACGTCCGGTTCGCCTTGTCGTAACTCGCCTTAAAGATGAACGGGAAGCCCAGCGCCCGCGTCACTCCCTTGATGATCTCCGCCATGCGGATCGCGTGCTCTTCGCTCTCGATCACGCACGGACCAGCAATGAGAAAGAGATCCCCGGATCCAACGTGTACATCGCCGACCTGGAAAGAAGTGTTCAACTAGTAGTTACCCGCAGAACGATCCTCTGTGTTCCCCTGTGTCCTCGGTGTTGAATGCTCTTGCCCCAAGAGACGCCGAGGCTATCGCTGCCCCACGCGCTCCGGCCGGTGGAACATCTCCACTGCGGCTGTTTCTTTCTCGGCGCGCCGCTTCAGCCCGTACTGGTACGCCGCGCCCACAAACGTGCTGAACAACGGATGCGGCTCCAGCGGCTTCGATTTGAACTCAGGATGGAACTGGCACCCAATGAAATGGGGATGATCTGGCAGTTCCACCATCTCGACGTAGGTCCCATCCGGCGTTGATCCCGAGATGCGAAGGCCCGCGGCCACCATCGGCTCCTCGTACTCGCGATTGAATTCGTACCGGTGCCGGTGGCGCTCGCTGATCTCCAACTTGCCGTAAATCTTGTGAGCCAAGGTGTCCGGCTCAATCTTGCAAGTCCAGGCTCCCAGCCGCATCGTTCCGCCGAGTTCCTCCACGCCCCGCAACTCGCGCAGCTTATAGATCACGCGATGCGGCGTCGCTGGATCAAACTCGCTCGAGTTCGCCTCCGCCAACCCAACCACATTGCGCGCAAACTCAATGCACGCCGTCTGCATGCCAAGACAAATGCCAAAGTACGGAACTTTGTTCTCGCGCGCATACCGAATCGCAATCAGCATGCCTTCGATGCCGCGCTTGCCGAATCCGCCGGGAACCAGTAGACCGTCATATCCTTCGAGCTGCGCCTCGTAACTCTTGTCGCCCTCGCCGCTTTCGAGGCCTTCTGCTTCAATCCAGTTGATCTGCAATTTCAGATTGTGAGCCAGCGCCCCATGGATCAACGCTTCTTTCAGCGACTTGTACGAATCCTCGTACTCGACATACTTGCCCACGATCCCGATCGTGACCGTATCCTTCGGGTTGTAGACGCGGTGGACAATGTCCTCCCACTTCGACAAATCCCGATCCTTCGCCTCCATGTGCAAGTTCTTCAGCACCAGCGTGTCCACGCCTTCATTCGCGAACACCAGCGGCACCTCATAGACGGAAGCCACGTCTTTCGCGGTAATGACTGCTTCATCCGGCACGTTGCAGAAGAGCGCAATCTTCGACTTGATCTCCTTCGCCAGGAAGCGATCGGTGCGGCACAGAAGAATGTCCGGCTGAATTCCAATGCTGAGCAGTTCTTTCACCGAGTGCTGCGTCGGTTTGGTTTTCAGTTCCTGCGCCGCCGCAATAAACGGCACCAGCGTGACATGCACAAACAAGGTATGCTCGCGACCCAACTCCTGCCGCATCTGGCGAATCGCTTCCATAAACGGCAGAGACTCGATGTCGCCCACCGTGCCGCCGATCTCGACGATCGCGACATCCACGTCTTGCGCGACCTTCTTCATGGCCGCTTTAATCTCGTTCGTGACGTGCGGGATCACCTGCACCGTCTTGCCCAGGTAGTCGCCGCGACGCTCCTTGGCGATGATCTGCTCGTAAAGTCGCCCGGTCGTCCAGTTATTGTCGCGAGAAAGTTTGGCGTGCGTGAAGCGCTCGTAGTGACCCAGATCGAGGTCGGTCTCGGCGCCGTCATCGGTCACAAAGACCTCGCCATGCTGAAACGGCGACATTGTCCCCGGATCCACATTCAGGTAGGGATCGAACTTCATGAGGTTGACCTTCATCCCGCGGCTCTCCAGCAGGCAGCCGATGCACGCCGCGGCCAACCCCTTGCCAAGTGAAGACACAACTCCGCCCGTTACAAAGATGTACTTCGCTGGCATCTCTTCCTCGCTCTAAATTGTTTTTGAGAAATTGTGCAGGTGGGGTGCACGAGTAATTATGACAGAAGTGCCCTGTGGAAAGAAATGGAAGAAATTCAAAATATGATCGGATTCTGTGTCTTCCTTCGTGTCCATCGTGGTTTAAGATCTTGGGTTTGCCCGCGCGTTGACTATCTGCACAAGGTCAGCGAGAATACTTAAGGCCGTCCCGCAAGAGACGTCTCGTAGTGTCCCCCAAAAGTGGGCCTGTGGCGCAGCTGGGAGCGCGCTTCCATGGCATGGAAGAGGTCGTCGGTTCGATCCCGACCAGGTCCACCAAATCTCCCAACAACCCCGGTCCGGGGTGCGAAGCACCACCAGAGTGAAGCATACGAAAAGCAGCCGTTTGCACATGACAGAAACTTTGCGAGGCGCTACTCCGCAAAGCCGCCGATGAAGTTTGGCGACTGCAGCACGAATAACTTCAAAAGACGACTTTAATGACACGCATGATGAGTTCTTCCGGCGTGAAAACCGTCAACAGGAGAGGGAGGAGTGGAGCTGCGGTGGCCGCGGCCAAGCGGGAGATGTCCTCCAGTCCGAACGGGACCGAGCGCATGTCGCGCACCATGGCATAGCTATTGCCGAGATCAGCGAGCGACTGGATATCGCCAGTTCCGAGAAGTTCCCCGGAAACGGCGGGACCTTCGAGAACCCATTTCTGTTCGAAGCCGTCAACGTAGCGTTGAGCGAGCAGTCCGTAGTCGGCCAACCCCTTTCTCTTTGCACGAGCCATCTGGGGCGTAAACATCACGAGTGGACCAAGAATAGCCAGGACAAAAAAGGCTACGAAGCCGCCGGCCTGTAACTTGAAAGACAGTAAGCTCTCCCCACGGTAGAGGACTCGACTGGCAACCATCCCGGCGAGCATTGCACCCTGAGCAAAAAGTATGGGGCCAAAGGCGTATGCACTCTTGCCTAGGAAGGCAAGACCGGCGGAACGATCGGGGTGAGTGGGAACCAGGTGCAGGTTTAGTCTGGAGACCTGCCAGAGAAAGCGATACCAGATGAAAAACCTCAGGTACCAGCGTAGGAGGATGAACTGAAAGAGGGGAATGCTAACGAAGACGTACCAGAAGCCTGCGTTGGTCAGATGCCAGCGTCCGCCAGGCATGTCGTACCAGGTGGCAGTGGCAAGCCCAATTCGACGGCTCCACTCCCATAGGCCAAGAGTGTAAACAAGAAGCAACAGCCCGCACTCTACGGGAATGGAATTACGCAGCCTTACCGCTGAATTGATCGCGCTGTGAAAGCGACCCAACTCCTCAGGAAACACAATGCGCCGCTCGACAAACCGGCGGACAACCGGA
The DNA here is from genome assembly GCA_035695545.1 of Candidatus Sulfotelmatobacter sp. GTDB lineage: Bacteria > Acidobacteriota > Terriglobia > Terriglobales > Acidobacteriaceae > Sulfotelmatobacter. Next base: position 3,846 of record DASRRV010000095.1, read on the forward strand.
CGGAGCCGCGAATGCGCAACCAATTCGGCAGCGATGAGTACGGGAAGGGCCACGAGAAATCGGACCTGCACTTCAACATCATGAAAGAAGGAAAGCCCACTGGAGTTTCGACCGACTGAGCCAAGGGTCGCAAGCACCAACAGTGGCAGCCACGCGACGAGCGTGATAACGAGCAGGCGCCAATGCAAGAGTTCCAAGGCATCTCCAGCAAGATGCGACTTTCGAAAGAGCTGGAAGACGGGGCCACCGAGTACCAGGGAGAAATCGCTTGGCTCTTGCAGGAACGAGGGTTGCGTCTCCCTGTCTTGCGTTGCGTTTTTTTTCTGTGCTCCTGCCATTGAACCGTTGCCTCACGCTGCCGGGCCTGACATTTGGCGCATGCATTCCTAAATAAACCTCCAATAGACACTTGCAGCGCCAGTTCTGGCTATTGCTTCAGGGCCACCGGAGGTCCGCTGACTCTTTTTGCCTTGAGGTCAACAGTCACCTCGACGCGGTCAGCGATCTTGATGAAGGGAATGCCGCTGTTCATCCCGTACTGCTTCCGGTCAAACGCCATTGTCCCTTTAATCGAACCTGAGCCTGTCCCGCGGCCGGCAACCGTAAGGGTTAGCTTCTCGGTCTTGGTAACTCCGCGTATCGTAAAGTCGCCATCTGCTTCAAAGGTGTCGGGACCGGTCTGAACAATTTTTGTGGACTTAAACGTAATCAACGGATTCTGCTTCGTGGCAAAGAACTTTTCGCCTTTCAGCTTTCCGTTCTTCATGCCGCTTCCGGTATCCACACTGTCTGCCTGAATCTTGATGTCCAATACGCCTGTCGTCACATCGGCAGACGTGAATGTCAGGGTGGCGTCCCACTTGTCGAAAGTACCCTTGATAGCCACCGACGCCTCCACGTCGAACTGAATCGTGCTGGATACCGGAGTAATCTCGAAAACTGGAACCTCTGAAGGCGCGGGGTCTTGGCTTAATGAAGGGAGCACGGCCGACGCTAGGAAGCAGACGACGGCTAAACGTACGGAAGCTCTCCTGAATATGAACATGGCGAAGAGAACTAAGGTTGTCACTGGTGGTCACCCACATCCAACTGTCAAAACTTACATGCCATTGCCCTCATCGGGTGGCGCCGAATCAGGCCATTACGCAAATGAGCGAAAGAAAATCCCTTTAACTCGGGGTTGATGAGTGTTAAGGCGATTTTTGTGCGCCGGGATAAACCGGCATGAAGCAGAGGAGGAAGAAGCCTTACAAGAAAGGAATAGCGATCCACTGGGCCTCGAGTCTTGCGCTGCTACCGTGAGGGACCCAGCGCAGCGTAGATATGAGGATAGGCGGGGTGGGTATGGAGCCGCGAAAACATACAACCCGGACGCCGACGCGGTAAAAATGCGCGGAAGGCAACCTGGGTGGGAGCGATAACGCGAGTTCCTGCACAGTGCGGCGTGGTCGAAGACCCCAGGGCACGCCTAGAAACTTCCTGCACGAGAACCGGGAGACCTCGGAGGTGCCTGGGGCCGAAGTCCGCCGCAGGACGGCGGGTGAAGGCAAGAGCCACACCACCCGCGGGCACGTCTGCGAGGAGTCCCACTGCGGCTTAGTACCGAGGAATCATTCGAACCAAGACCAGACACCGTCGGCGGAGAGTGAGGAGGGAAGGCTGCGGATCGAGGAGAACACTTTTCCATTGGACACGTACCCGACTCCGAGCGGGATTGCGCGGGTCCCACAGGTGGGCGAGTGTGCGACCGGGCAGTACGCTGGGCCGCTATTTATCCGAGATAAGAACCGGATGCGCTTCCAAGGAACTCCCGCGCACTCCGAAGCAGTGTTCATGCAGCCTTGGGTTCGATCGGAAACGGAGCCGCTCCGGCAAGAAAAGGAGAATGAAACTCGGGCATCCCCATCCCGAATTCGATCTGCGTACCGAGGCCTACAAACTCTTCGGCGTGGACGTCACTCAGATCCCCGGCTTAGAAGAGAACGCTTTACCCCTGTTCAGTGAAGTCGGTCGAGACCTGTCGAAGTGGCCTACCTCAGGGCACTTTATTTCCTGGCTTGCACTCTGTCCGGACAACGACATCAGCGGCGGGAAACTATTGTGGCGGGGAACTCGAAGGGTCAAAAACCGGGCCGGCCAGTTATTCCGCTTGGCAGCCTTTTCCCTTCATCATAGCCTCACGCCCTTAGGCAACTACCTCCGCCGAATGAAAGCCAAGCTGGGCCCCGAAGCTGCCACCATGGCAACCGCCCACAAGATCGCAGTGATCTTTTACACCATGGTCAAAAACCAAGTCGAATATGACGAGACCCTCTGGGCCGCCAGAGATGCCCAGAGGGAACGAAGGTTGGAAGCAAAACTCAAGCGGCAAGCCAAACAACTAGGCTATGAACTTGTCCCGAATCGGGGGGCAATGGTTTTTTGGCCGGGTCCGTGCGTGGTTCGAATTCCCGCAGCCTCTTCTCGATTTCCAGATCACAGGCCAGGATCTGCTACTGATAGATGCGGTACAGATCACGCGATTGACCGAGGGTAAACAGATGCTCGGGCCGCCAGTTGCCTTCCAGCGATTTTCGGATGGTCTCGGTGTCGGCTTTGATGTGTGGATCCCGCAGCTTGGCTAGCTCTGCGCCGTCCCGTTGTCCAGCCAGGATGGCGTCCACAATGGCACGGCCCGTCAACCCGGTAATGTCACTGATGACATGATGGATTTGCAGGTTCATTTGCGTCAGCGCCTTGTGCATGTGCTGCACGTGTTGACTGGCCGCCGAGACCAATTCGTTGCGGTGCCGCAGCAGGGTCCGCACGGCGCAGATGTCCTGCCCAGGCCGAAATGCTGCCCGCAGTAATCCCACGGAATGCAGAAATTGTAACCATTGGCACTCGTGCCAGTCGGTGCGCCGTCCGGGTACGTTCTTCATGTGGCGGGCATTCACCAAACAGGGACGGATGCCTCGTTGTTCGAGAATCTCGAAGAGTGGAATCCAATACACCCCAGTGGATTCCAGCGCCACCGTGGTTACCCCGCACTGCTCCAGCCAATCGGTTAAGCGCTCCAGATCTTCGGTGAAGGTTGCGAACACCCGCACAGGATTCTCATCCCGCCCTGGAGGTACGGCTACAAACATTTCTCGTGCGCCAACGTCGATACCGGCTGCGTTCGGCTCCAATACCGGCCGGTCTTCCAAACACATGCCTTTCTTCCGTCTTCGCCGCTTGGGCTTCGCGTCCCGCGCTTGCAGATTATCGCCCCGTGTCTGTTTCATCGCTTGCTCGCTTTCTGAGCTGCAAGCAACGGCCAAGCTGTGCAATAGAAGGTACTCTTCCAATCGGAATCAGTTGGGTTGCTCCAACTGTTAACCACTGCTCTGCGCACGGAACTTGGAGCCACGCTAATGTTCGGCGTTCTAACAACACACCACTGCCATAACGGCCTACTTCCGTTGCCTGTCGCTCCGTCTCAGGATGCAGCACTGCCTTTGGCCAATACAAGTTCCTTTCCGCTTTGACCCAGCCATCGGCCGGGCCCCACGCTAATGAGCGCCCGCCCGGGTCTGTGCGGTGGGCACCGGGCACACTAGTGTCCCTACCGCGATCGTCAACTAACGATTCTCTCGCTTCTTGTACTCGGCATTACGCTACTACCTCCAATGGCTGGTCCTTTGCTCCGCGAATCAGAAACCACAAGATAGCCGCGGGTTCGCCCAACGTTAGCGAGATGTTCGCCAATCGGCTCACGATATTCACGTAACCGGGCAAAAGAAATGTTGTAAGGCTTACCGACAGGTAGCCGAAGCATGCAGCAATCAGCAATGCGCCCAGTAAGCGCGGCAAGAAACCCGACCTCCACACGCAAACCCCGAAGTGGAAGAGCCAGAGACCAAAGATCCAGCCAACATCGTACCCGTAGCGACGCACACCCAGGAACAGCATGGCCAGTGATTCGCGTTGCGGTTGATCAAACACCGGTAGGAAATCCGCCCCGCGCAAGAGCATCAGGGCAGTGATCTGGCTTACTGCATTCATGCACATAATGGGAACGAAGGCCACACCGAAGATCACCATCAGCGAAGCGTGCGTCTGGCTGACCCCGCTGAGCAATCGGTAAAGCACCCAAAGCAGATAGATGTATTCAACCGCGCAAATCACTTCGGAAGCGATGCCGAGACGGAAAAGCTTTTCGGAAGCGAGGATGTTGTGGGCCGTCGCCGCCGCGTCTCCCGATACGAACAGCTTGCTGGGAACATATATGATGCTGAAGAACCCCGTCACTCCGTTCACGAGGTAAAGCACGCCTGCGATCCGCGCCGTCTTTTTGGTTGAGCTCATACCCAACTCCTTTTGCGGACGACTGCACCTGAGATGGACCCCTAGGTATTTCGCGCAAACAGGAAGTTAATGTCAACTGACGCTAACAGGCCTCATGGACCCCAACGTTGTTGCGGTCCATTTCGGCAGTGGATTATTGTTACGTGCGCGTAAGAAACAAACCAAAAGCTAGGCCAATCAAAGCTGCCACAATGACCACCGTGACTTGTCCAAGAACGGCATCGAAAACAGTTTGACCGGGAATTAAACGTGCTGCCATTCCACCCACGAAAGCCATTCCCACAGTCCAGAGACAAACCTTAGTAGCTCTTTGAGTCACGCTGCCACTCCCTGCGGTCATCGGCTATTCGTTAGTGTCTCGGTGCGAGTGATGACTGGCATTATGTCCCGGCCCGAGCCACATGGGAAGTCAACTGACGAAATCAGATGGCCATTTCGCTCGTTGACCTCGGCACACTCCGAGGTAACGGTACACTCCGAGGTCGTGGCGGTGGGGTCGCACCTCTGTCGAGCGCAGGAACTTCGACTGGCAGCAGCGCCTCCATCCGCGAGTGATCGCTGAGACCCTGCGCCCGCAGGTCATGGACGTTCCGCAGTCTGCGACGTCCGAGGCAAAGAAAAAGAAAAGGCGTGCGAAAAGCGACTAAAGCACCACCACCCTCCCGATTACCCTTTGCCAAATTCCGCCCTAAGCCTTAGAATCTCCCGAGCCAGATTTCGTGGGATCCGCCGAATTCCGCGCCCCCACGCGACATTCAGCTTCCGGACTCGATTTTTGATTCCGCGCTGCACGTCTGGAGAACTCCCCTTTCGGCCGTTACCGCTGAACGTCCCCCCCGGGTATCACCATCGATTGCTGTCGCACCGTCGCTCTTGATCCCAGGAGGGTCTTTTCGCCATGCTCTTTCGCCAACTCCCTGCAGTTCTGTCTCGGTCCCTGTGCCTGTCCGCGCTCGTGTTAGTCGCAATTTGCGTCTTTTCATCCCCGGCATATTCCCAGGATGTCCGCACTTACCACAACAATAACGCCCGCACCGGAACCAATCCGAACGAGACCCTCCTGACGCTGGCCAACGTGAACTCTGCCACCTTCGGCAAGCTGTTCGTGATTCCCACCGACGGCATCGTCGACGCACAGCCTCTCTACCTTTCCGCAGTCACCACATCCGGCGTAGTCCACAACGTATTGATCGTCGCCACCGAGCACGGCACCGTCTATGCCTTCGATGCCGATACCGGCGCGAAGATCTGGCAGATCTCGACCCTCAAAACCGGCGAGGTCACCTCCGACACTCGCGGCTGTTCCCAGCTTGCACCCGCCATTGGAGTTACTGCGACTCCCGTCATCACTCGCCCGCCGAATTCCAACCCCGTCATCTATCTCGTCGCCATGTCCATCGACGGATCGAACAACTTCCATCAGCGTCTGCACGCCATCGACGCTACCAACGGCAAGGAGCTTCACAACGGTCCCGTCGAAATCACCGGCCGCTATCCCGGCACCGGCGACAACAGTTCCAACGGATACGTAATCTTCGATCCCGGCCAATATAAGGAGCGCGCCAGCCTGCTCCTGGTCGGCACCACCGTCTACATGAGCTGGGCCTCTCACTGTGACATCCGTCCCTACACCGGATGGATCATGGCATACAACATCAACACTCTTGCCCAGACCACGATCCTCAATGTCACTCCCAATGGCAACGACGGCGGAATCTGGGGATCGGGCGCCGGCATGGCCGCCGATACCGCCGGCAATATCTTCGTGCTCGATGGCAACGGCACGTTTGACGCCACTCTCAATGCGTCCGGATTTCCGAACCAGGGCGACTACGGCAACGCCTTTCTTCGCCTGAGCACCACCGGTGGCCTGGCCGTCTCCGATTACTTCGAGATGCACAACGGGATTCAGGAAAACGTCAACGATATCGACCTCGGATCAGGGGGAACCCTGCTCGTCGACGGTAAGAACGCAAACGGCGTCATCATTCCGCTCGCCGTCGGCGCCGGCAAAGACGGCAACATGTACATCGTCAACCGCAAAAATCTCGGAAAGTACAATCCCACCGGAGACAAGATCTACCAGCAACTCAACGGTGCGTTGCCCGGTGGCATCTATTCCATGCCGGCCATGTTCAGCGGACGCCTCTACTATGGTCCGGTCGGCTCGCCCATTCTCGCCTTCCAGTTCAAAAACGCGCGGCTGATTCCTACTCCCGTGGCGCGCAGCGCGAACTCATTCGGCTACCCTGGCACAACTCCCAGCATCTCCACCAACGCCGGCCAGAACACCATCGTGTGGGCCGTGGAAGCCACTCCGCCGGTCCTCCACGCCTACAATGCTGCCAACCTGCAGGAGCTCTACAACTCCACTCAGGCTCCCAACAACCGCGATCACTATGCTCCCGGCAATCGATTCGTCCCCCCCACTATTGCTCACGGCAAGGTCTATGTAGGCTTCGCGGGCGGCGTCGCAGTTTTCGGATTGCTCAAGTGACCGCGCAGCCCAATGGGGAAGCTGGGGATGGGGAGACTGAGGATGGGGAGGCTGAGGAAGACGCGTGCGATCAACTCCCCATGATCTTGTTCAGCTCCCCCGTCGTAACGCTCCGGTCGAGAAAAGTGAACTGGCCTTTGTCTTTCACTTCGGAGACCGCGTCGAGGAATCCGGTCATCGCCGCTCGATAGAGTGAGGTCGCAAGGCTAATGCGCCGTACTCCGGCCGCAGCGAGTTCGCTCACCGAAAATGACTTCCCTTTAATGCCCACCATGAAATTGAACGGCTTCGACAAAGCCGCGCATACTTCGCGCACCGCGACCAGATCTGGCAACCCGGGCGCAAACAGAACCTCCGCTCCTGCTTTCTCGAATGCTTGCAGACGCCGGATAGTCTCATCCAAGCTGGGCGCCGCGAAGAGCAGGTTATGCGTACGCGCGGTCAGCGCAAAAGGAAAGCCGAGAGCGCGTGCCGCTTCCGCCGCTGCCGCAATGCGCTCCGCCGCTAAGCTGAACTCGTAAAGCGGACTCTCCGAATTGCCCGTCGTGTCTTCGATGGTGCATCCCACCAGGCCCACTTCGGCCGCCAGTCGTATCGTTTCCGCGACAACTTCCGGAGCGGCGCCAAATCCCTTCTCCAGATCCGCAGACACCGGCAATTCCGTCGCGTCGACAATCATCCGCGCGTGCGCCAGCGCCTGCTCGCGCGTCAGGCCGCCGTCTTTTCGGCCAATCGCAGCGGCTGACGCCGCGCTCGACGTAGCTAATGCCTGGAATCCCATGCCCGCCAGAAGCCGCGCGGAGCCGACATCCCACGGATTCGGTAGGACGAAAGCTCCCGGGCCCGCGTGCAATGCGCGGAAGCGAACTGCCTTCTCGTTCTGTGTGACGCGCATAGTGTGACGCTCATACCAACGAAGTCCTCGCATTTCCTACGCTACTACAGAACTACTTCCGTGTTTCCCCAGTCGCTCCCCTTGTCAGCTTGGTCGCGTGGATCGTCTGGTCCACCTTCAACTCGCCGCCCGCTTCGCCTCCGTATAGGGTCTGCGTAAACGCCGCCGTCGTGATATCGCCAAATACCTCTTTGAATGTGAACTTCTTCCCTTTGATCTCGTAGTCTTCGACCAACACCAGCTGCGCCCCGCCCCATCGCGCCACATTCTTGAACTGAATGCATCCTCCGGGATTCGTGCTGTCGCACCAGATCGTGCGGTACCCATGCTCCGCTTCATCCCACCAGAACACGGCAAGCCCCGTAACGCTTCGGCGGCTCTGCTTCGACTCATACTCCTCGATGACCGAGTACCCTCCCGGCCCCGGACGCCACACGACCCTTCCTGCACCAGTGTCTCCGGTTGGCAACGCCGCATCGGGCGAAAAGGTTTCCTTGATCGCCCAGGTTCCCCCCAAACTCCGCAACAGTCTTTCGATCTCAGGCCCGGGCTTAGGCTCAACCACCGGAGTTTGAGCGGCCCCCGCAGCCTGCTGAGGCGGCTTCGCGCCAGCCCCTGATTTCGTCGGATTGGTTTGACCAGCGGCGACTTGAACCCCCGCGAGCGCTAAAAAGCAAATTGCAACCCGGTAGAAGAATCTCATTCAATCTCCCTCGCTCCCGGAATACGCTGCGCGCATTACGACGCGGCAGGGAATCGGACTGCCGACCACAGCGAGATTAGATCAACGGAACCGGAGATTCGATCCGATGAACACAAAAAAATACGCGCTCACGGGGCTATGGGAGTGTCGCGCGCCCGCAGTGAATAGGGGCCTTGAGGAAGAGCCCAGCCTGGCGATTGACTGATGGAATGATCACTGTCATGCGGTTTTCGGAGTGACGATTTGCCGAGTGACGACTACGGCGCAACCGACCGTTATGTTCGTGCCTTAACCAAGTCTTTCCCGCGCTACTGCTCGCGAAGCACGTGCGCCGGATCCACATGCAACGCACGCCGCACTGGCCCCGCCACCGACAGCAACCCAGTGAGCAGGATCGTCAATCCCACAGCCGCCAGTACAAACGGATCCTGCGCCGACGCCTGGTACACGACCGCCGAAAGCACTCGGCTCGCAGCGACTCCCAGCAATATCCCAACCACCGACCCGCTCGCCAGCAGGATCATCATTCGTCCCAGCGCGGTCGAGAGGATCTGCTTCGCCTGCGCGCCCAGAGCCACGCGAATGCTTAACTCGCGCAATCGCTTGCTGACGGTGTACGACGCCAGCCCGAATGTCCCCGTAATCGAGAGCAGCAGTCCAAAGGCGCCAAATAGCCCGAGAGCAACCGTCGCCACCTGCGATGGAAACACCGCCAACCCGAGCTGGCTGTGCCACGAGCCCGATTCTCGCACAGGCACTGCGGAGTCAAATTCGCGGATCAACTTGCGAATGCTCCCTGCCACGTCGCCCGGGTCGCGCTGGGTCCGGACGATAAGCGATGTTCGCAGGCTTCCTTGCTGTGCCATCGGGAAAAACATGGCCTGTTGCGGATCTTCGCTCAGCAAAAAGTATTTCCCATCAGCCACGATGCCCACAATCTGGATCAACGCCCCCGATTGGTTCTTGAAGTAGCGCCCTACAACACCTTCAACATTCCCGTGCTCCGAGGGAAAAAGGCGTCGCGCGAACGTCTGATTCACCACCGCAACCGCCGGAGTCTTCGCCGTGTCGGTCGCGCTTACATCGCGTCCCGCGAGCAGCGGCGTTCCAGCGGCGGCGAAATAACCCGGAGAGACGTTGTAGGCGAAGCTGTCGAACGCGCTGTTGGACTGTTTGAAATCAGTGGTCTGTTGCGTGAACACAAGAGGAGTCGACGTGTCGCCGGAGAGCGGCGTGGTATTGGCGTAGCCCGCCCCTTCCACTCCCGGCAGCGCCGCTACCCGCTCGGCCAGCTGGCGTTGAAAACGATCGGCGCTCTCACTGGAATACGCGGCCTGGCTCAGATCAAACGTCGTCATTACCGCGTTCTTCGGATTGAAGCCCATATCCATGGTGAGTGACCGGCCAAGTCCGCGCAGGGCCACGAATGCAGCCGTGACCGTCACGCAGCACAGGGCGATCTGCGCCGCCAGCAGAACATCGCGCAGCGCCCACCGCCGTCCTGCCTGAGATGGGCTGGTGCCGCTCTTGATGGCGTCGTTCGGATCAGCCTTGAAGATCTGGCGCAGCGGCATCACTCCGAACAGAACCGCCGCGACCATCGAGATCAGCATCGCGATCAGGATCAACGACGGCTGAGGCTGCACGATGAATCTCATGGGATATTCCGTGGGTGGGTGCCAGCGTGCCAACTCACTTAGCGCGACCCAGGACAGAGCGCAGGCGCACGCGCCACCGAGAATCGAAATTGCGAAGGCCTCGACCAGTACCTGCCGGAGCACGCGCCACCGGCTCGATCCAATCGCCATGCGGATGGCAATTTCGCGCGTACGGTCCGCCGTGCGCGCTGCGAACAGGCCGCCAAGATTGGCGCAAGCGGCCAGCAGCACAATAGCGGCCAGCACCATCACTCCCACCAGAAAACGGCGAACCGCCTTCCCAATGAATCCGCCCATCAACCCCGGCTCAGCCAGTTTGTATCTGAGTTTCTCTTCCTCCTTCGGATATTGCTGCCTTGCCCGCGCGGAAATCGCATCCAGGTTCGCCTGCACTTGGGGCGTGCCGACTCCGTCCTTGATGCGCACGATGCCAAAGACATTCATGTTGCTACGCTGCTCAAGCCAATTCGAACCGTCGAGCGATGCTTCATTTGCCATCGGCACGAAAAGAGAAGGCTGCGCAATTTTCTCCGTTCCGTAGAACCCTTCCGGAGTGACCCCGACGATGGTGTATGGATGCTTGTTGAGCCGGATCGTCTTTCCCACGATGTTGGGATCGCCGCCGAAATCACTTTTCCACGCCGGCCAGGCGAGCACGGCTGCTTCGGATGCTCCCGGATGGTCGTCATCCGCGCGCTGCAGCAGTCGGCCAAGCAGCGGCTTCACCGCGACCGCGTCGAAGTATTGTCCGCTTACCTCGAACGCCCACACCGGGCGGGTGACGCCGTTGGCTTCCATGCCGAACTGGTCGAAACTAAATGCCGCAACGGCAGAAAAAACGTTGTTCCCGTCGCGCACATCCCGCACTTCCGGATTAGAAAAAATTGGATAGGGTTGACTGGTACGCGCCAGCGTCATGACCTGCTCTGGGTGAGGAACATCCAGGGGCCGCAGGATCAATGCCTGCAGCACTCCGAAAACAATGACATTGGCCGCGATCCCTAGCGCCAGAATAAGTATTGCCGTGAAAGCAAACCCAGGAGAGCGGTGCATCTGTCGAAGCGCAAGTCGCAGATCCTGCAGCAGAGTATTCACGGTCGGCCTCCCCGGCGCAAGAGAATCGCGCAAACCTGGTGCGGTGAGTCCAGTGCAATTGAAGGACCTGACCGAGCCCCCGCTAAGTGGCAGAGAAACAACCACATCGCACCCTTCAGAGCTGAATCTCGAGACAAAGAAGTGTCCGCTTTCATCGCATCGCGTCCATTCCCGAACACCCCCAAACAATCTCAAGGACCACAATTCATCCGCTGAGATTCGGGTGCCCCAGGTCTCGCTTCGTTTGCGAGACCTGGGGATTTTGACTTTGAGCTCTAGATCATCCGCCCTTCGAAAGGTATCCGCGCCGGAATTCTCTGAACGAACGGGCCGTCTTACTTTGTATCGAAAAGTACTTGACAGCTTCGAATCCTCGCGCTATCCTGCCCCCTATGTTCGACCCGCGCCCGCACCGCATCCGGCGTTTTCGTCGCTCCGCTGAGAACCTTTCCGCCGAGTCCGCTTCCGCTGAGAAAGGATCACCCAGGCCGGCAACGGAGCGCGCCGACTCCAATCTCGCTCCCAATTTGGCCGAAGACCTCCGCTTCATTCGCGACACTATGGAGCGCTCCGCGGCTTTCACCGCCGTCTCCGGCTGGGGAGAAGTCCTGATCGGCTTCACCGCCGTGGTGGCTGCATGGCTCGCCGCCCAACAGATTTCCTCTTTTGCGTGGCTCAGAGTCTGGCTCGCCGAAGGCGTTCTCGCGGTCGCCATCGCGCTACTCTCCTGCACCTGGAAAGCGAACCGCCGCGGCCTCCCGCTCTTCTCCGGCCCCGCCCGCAAAGTCGCTCTGGGACTCGCGCCGCCGCTGGTCGCGGGCGCATTCCTAACATTCTTATTGTTCCGCGCGGGCCTGCAATCCGCTCTGCCCGCCACCTGGCTTCTGCTCTACGGCGCCGGCATGATGACCGGAGGCTCATTCTCCGTAGCCATCGTCCCGGTGATGGGCGTCTGCTTCATGCTCCTCGGAGGCCTAGCCGTCCTCGCCCCCGTAGCCTGGGGAAACTGGTTTCTAGCCGCAGGCTTCGGCGTCCTGCACATCGCCTTCGGCTCCCTAATCGCCAGGAAGCACGGCGGATGAGGAGTCAACGACAATGTCTCGACGAGAAGTGAGTGTTGTAACGAGATTAGTGGCGGAAAACTAGAACGCGCCACGACGTCAGCCGCGAAAGCCTGCCGTAAGCGTAGTCGAAGGGCGGCGAAAGAATGCAGCCCGCCGCGCCAGCGGTGAATAGAACCGAGCAGATCGGACCCAAGCCCCGAAGGGGTGAAAGAAAAAGGGGCGAAAGAAACGTTATGACGCAGCATCCCAAAGCTCTCGCATCGCACCGCAAGCACTCGAAGCCCGCGCCCGTACTGCGCGACAAACCTCGTGCGCACCCTCCCGCCGTTGCTCCCGAACTCCCCGAACTCGATCGCCTCATCCACGAGCGCATCCGTCTCGGCATCGTCAGCGCCCTCGCCACCAACGAATCCCTGAGCTTCAATGACCTCAAGCGTGTCCTCAAAACCACCGACGGCAACCTGAGCGTCCACGCCCGCAAACTCGAAGAAGCCCAATACATTTCCTGCGTAAAGTTTTTCGAAGGACGCGTCCCCCGCACCGAATACCGCCTCACCCCCACGGGCCGCCGCGCCCTGGCCGAGTACCTCGATCAAATGGAGGAATGGATCCGCGTCACCCGCGAAGAGTAGACAAAAAGTTTTACCTCCAAGCTTTGCATCACAAAGTACTATTGAGGACGAACCCCATGCTCCACCCACAACCGCCCACCGAAGAAGCTCCCGCCCTCCGCGCCTCCGCCCGCTTCTGGGAACCCCGACGCCTCTGGTACAACGCCATCCTCACGGCGATTGTCCTTCTCTGGCTGGTTCTAACCTGGCCGCACTTCCGCCCCGCGCTAACGCTCGACGCCCTGATCGCCATGTCAGTTCTCGCGCTAGGCGCCAACCTCTGTTACAGCGCCGCCTACCTCGCCGACTTTGCCATGCAAGCCATGGTACCCACAAAATCCTGGCGCCCGTTTCGCTGGACGCTCTTCGCCCTCGGCACACTCTTCGCCATCGTCCTTGAAAACTATTGGATCGCCGACGAAATCTACCCCGACGCCCCCAACGGCGGCCCGCACCTCTTCTCAGGAAACTTCACAGGAACCAACCGCATGACCAACATCGCCAGCAACATGAATTTCCCCGCGCCTCTCGCCGTCGTCGGATTCCTCGCCGCCATCGGATGCCTCTTCCTCGCCGCGGCCGCAGTCCTGATCTTCTGGTTTGCGCGCAAGCCCAAATTCGCGCGCATCGCCGCCATCGCGATCGGCACCGGCGCCGCCGTCTACTTCGCGCTTCTCTTCGGATTCTCCGCCAGCAGCCGCGCCACCACGCTCGCCCGCGGACAAGAAAAATATTTCTGCGAGATTGACTGTCACCTCGCCTACTCCGTTCTCGATGCCAAGCCCCAATCCGACGGCCACTACCTCATCCTTCTCCGCACGCGCTTCGACGAAACCACCACCAGCCCCGCCCGCCCCAAGGACGCGCCTCTCACTCCCTCCCCGCGCGAAGTCCATCTCGTCGACAGCACCGGACGCGAATTCGCCCCCATCACCACGCGAGGCACTCCCCTCACCACGCCCCTGAAGCCCGCCGACTCCTACATCACGCAACTCGAATTCGCCATCCCGCAAAACGACACCGGCCTCCGCCTCCTCATCAACACCGTCCCCTCCTGGCCCGACAAGCTAGTCATCGGAGACGAAAACAGCCTCCTCCACAAGAAGACATACTTTTCGTTGTAGTGAGAGAAGTACCGAGCGACGTGACCGACCCGGAAGAACCTGAGCGGAAAAAACAGAAGCCGAAGAACGCGCCCCAATCAACGATGAGAACGATCACCAAACTCGCCCTGCTCCTATCGACCGCCGCCGCAACGGCCGTAGTCCTCTTTCTGCTGAGCTTTTTCGTCATGGATTTCGCCTGGACCCACTTCATCGTCACCGACCCCAAGCAAATCAGCGCCGCCGATGGCGTCGTAGTCGTCGGCGGAGGCTTCCTCCTCAGCTCCTTCTCCGGACTCACCGCCCTCATCCTCGTCCTCTTCCGATTCTGGCCACGCCGCGCATCGAGATAGTCTTACCGCCGCGTTCGTCCCAACAAGCCCGCCCCGCCACGCCCGGCACGATACAATGCGCCCATGCGAAGCATCGCCTTACTCCTGTTTCTCGCTGCTCTCCTATCCGCTCAATCCGCCCCCGAAGTCGAAATCACCGCCGAGCCCCACCACCACCTGGTCTTCGCCAACGACCAGGTCCGCATCTTCAACGTGGAAGTCCCGCCGCACACCGACACCGCGATGCACCGCCACCTCCACGATTACCTGTACGTACAACTCGGAAACGCCGAAGTCATCAACGCCGTCAAAGGCAAAGACCCCGTTACCGTCAAGCTGCAAGACGGCCAGGTCGGATTCCTCTCCGCCTCCTACTCCCACGTTGCCCGCAACCAAACCGACCAGCCCTTCCACAACGTCACCATCGAACTCCTCCAGGACGAAAAACTTCGCCACGCCTCGTCCAAGCGGGACGAAGACCGCGGCCTCAACGTCCTGCAAGGCGGCACCAAAGAAATCCTCTTCGTCAAAGACGGCATCCGCGTCTCCGAAGTCGAACTCCAGCCCGGAGGCGTGATGCCCCTCCCGGACCACCCTGGCCCAATCCTGTTCGTCGCCCTCAGCGATCTCACTTTCCGCGCACAGCAAATCAAGAACCAGGCGCATAGTGCATGGGCCGACCTCGATCGAAAGCGCGGAGACTCCGTCTTCGTCCCCGCCACCCCCTTTCTCGGCTGGCGCAACGTCGGCCACAGTCCCAACAAATTCGTAACCCTGGAGTTCCCATAAGCGAACGCAGGGAAGTTGACGAGAGCAGTCGCATGAGAGAAAGTCTCGGGAGTAAAGAAATACCTCCGAATTAGGGACAGCCGCCCTCGGCTGTCCGTCGAGCGAAGCTCGACACTTGCTGTCAATCCGTGCGTTGTCCTGACCCGACCAGAGACCGCCGTGCCATCCTGAGCGAAGGAGCCCGATTCGCTTTTCGAACCGCGCTCCGAAGTCGAAGGATCCCTGTAACGCGGAAGCTCCCCGGCCCAAGAATGGAATTTCGCCCCTCGGCACGCCGCCCCCCAAATCTTGTCAAGCCCCCAAAACGCCCGTCGAGCGAAGCTCGACCCTCGCTTCAGTTCGATCAGTAATACGTGTTTCATCGTCGCCAGGCCCGACTGATCATCCACCTGCTCGGTCGCGACTCCGGAAACCGTTGCATCCGCCAGAACAATCAGGTCCGTTCGCTTTCGAGGGTTTAGAAATGTGTCGTCTACCGATCGTTTACCAAATATCTCCCGCATCGCCGTCGCTAGAGAAACATTCGCGACGAACTCGGGCGAGTCGAATTCGGGACCAAAGAGCCATCTGGATTCGGTCACCAGCGGATGAAGCGCGTGCAGTTCGTCCGTCTTCGAGTCTCCCGAGAGCTTCGAGATCGCCTCGACCACGATGAGGCGTCTGTCGATCTCGTCGAGAACAGTTAACGCGTCCCGTACCGTCCACTCACTCAACAGTCGGTCAAGGCCCTCCACATCTTTCTCTGACAATTTCGCCAACTTCTCGATGAGGGCGCTCCCAGAACGAGATTTTTCAAGGTTGATGACCGCGCGCAAAGCCGACGACAGCGTCTCAGGTTGAATCGTGGGCTGGTCTTTGGTGACAGAAGAAACGAATTCCTGAAGCTCGATCTTCGCTAAGGGATGCAGTTCTCTAATCTCCGCCCGGTGTTGACGGAATACGGCTTCTGTGGTGTCCTGTATCCGCTCAGCAGAGAGCTTTCCGAATACGGATTGAACGTAGTCTGCGACAGCGTTGTACAATCCCATTTTTTCGGACCTACGAAATGCGGTCCAGTCAGGCATCACCTCGTCGAAGAGGTCGTCGGACTTGATCACGACCGTGTAACGCTTGGCGATCCGGGTGCGACCATCAAGAAAAAGATGATTGCCAATTGCCCACGCCAATTGCCCACGATGGATCTCCCACGAGCCTTCCACCGACCCAGAACGCAACACCCTGATACGGTGTCGTCTTTGCCGACCTCGTCGAGTCGACAAAGAAGGCTTTCGCCTGGCAGCCGTCAGCGAACCGAAGCATCTCGCGGTCTATGAGTCCCTCATGCTCCGCCAGCGGTATGAATCTGCCGTTTACCTTCACTTGGAACTGTGGATCGTGTAGGAACCGGGCCGAGAGGACCTGCCGAACGCGATCAGGTGATGGCAGATTCCGCGTTACGTTCGCAAACCACTTCGTGCCGTGTCCGGTCGCTCGCTTTTTATCCTCCTTAAGCAGTTCGCGTGGATTGTCTCCCGTTGCAGTCGAGACGGTAAACAGCGACATGGTGCCTTCCCGCCGCGTCTCGACTTGATATTCGGATGCAAAGCAGAGCATGCCGTGCCTGCCGACCCCATTTCGACCATAAGCTGGTCTCTTCCAATCGGCCCGCTCGGGCGCGAACTCGGCCGAGAATCCTTGCAGTCGGACGCGGTCGTATCCAAGCGTCATCCACTTTTTCCTGAAGTCAGCCGAAGACATTCCGGTTCCGACATCTTCGACGATTAGAAGCTGGCCCGAGTCGTCCGGAATCGTAATTTCCACGGTCGCTGATCCGGCGTCCCACGCATTCGCAACCAGCTCTGTTAGCGCCACATCCGGTGTATTTGCGACTGAGCCGAGAGTGAGTGCGGCGTAGAAAGTCCTCCTCGAATAAGCATCCCTGTGGCCCTCTGGTGGCGCTCTTCTTCACTATGTCTCCGGGTAATGGGGCACGTTGTAGATCAATTGCACCTTTGTGATTGAAATGTTCAGGCATAATGCAATTGGAGAACTTGAAGTTCCCGCGGCCCTGCTACTCAAGTTCTCTCGCTATCATAGGCGAATTAAAAGCGAATCTCAAACATCAAGTCGGCTTCTAAGGCTGTGTTTTTTTTGCCCCTCCGGGGCTTGTCGCGATCTCTGGACCGCAGTCCGACGGCTTGCGCAGTGGGCCGAATTCTTTCGCCGCTCCCCGACTGGGTCGCACCTGTGCCGAGGCTGCCGGAGGCGCGAAAAGCCGCACTAACACTGCTTTCCCCTCCGTACTTGACCGCCCCACGGCGCACCAAATTGGTAAACTCACTGTTTTCTTAAATTGCCCCTTGCAATTTTTCCCATTCATCTGCTATAAACAATTCACCGAGAGCAGTGTGTGGCTAGCCGGGCGTATTGTCTGCAACTCTCGTGCGCGTCCGGCATCTAACGTTGTAGAGAGCGTGAAACTCTCAAGTCGTCCCGGCCACGGGACTTGATTCGGAAACACTGGTAGGTTTCTGAAGGGTACCTTCAAAGCAAGGACCTCCAAACTAAGGATCTTTTCCCAATTTTTTGTCTTCCGCTTCGGCGTGCGCCGAATATTCGGTGCGTTTTTCAAATCCCAAGCGGAAGGCAATATCGTCGCGTGCTGTTCTGAGCACTCCCGAAAGCCGGCAGCCCAAAGCCGAGCGCCGGGATGTCTGGCTCCTCTGTCCGCCTCCAGTCTTTCCCAATGTGGAAATCACGTGGAAATTCTGTGCGATGCGCGGATTGACAGGGTTCTACGCCGCACGATATGTTTGCAAGGTTTCGAGGACAGCCGGATTTGCTCTTGTGGCGAATCCGTCTAGACCTGAAGGCGCGCCGCTCAGGCGGAAGGCGATTCGGTCTTTGACAACTAGGTTGAACGTGCCAGTCGTGAGAGAACGGATTCGGGCATAAGTCCGATACGATCTCACAAGATAGACCACCATCGATCTCCCATTCTCTTCCTCTTCGGAGGAGAGAATGCGAGAGCTGAATGGTGGCGCCATCCCGCGCTGTTGAAACCAGGTCCAGCCCTAGCCGGCTGTCTTGGATGTGCGGCGATGGCAGTCTGCCAACTACCCGTCGGCAGACATCAGGTTTCAAACGAGAGTTTGATCCTGGCTCAGAATCAACGCTGGCGGCGTGCCTAACACATGCAAGTCGAAC
>DASRRV010000096.1:0-6969 GCA_035695545.1 Candidatus Sulfotelmatobacter sp.
CGTACGTCCGTCGGAAGACCTTCTTGCCTGCCTCCGTTTCCATGTACTGACGCATGGTTTGCGAACAGAGCGCGCCGAGGGTTGTAACCGAGCAATTGATCAGGAGTTTCGACCAGATGGCACCGGTCAGGTTTGAAGATACCTTGACTTCAATCGCTCGACCTAAGACGCGCGCAACCCGCTGGACGCGCTCACTGACACCACCAGCGAGTTCGCCTATCAGCAGATGCCCTGCATTCTTCTGCTCGTAGACGCCGGGTTCTACCATCGTGGCACCAAGATTTGAAAATCCACCAAGGATCTTATCTTCGCCCAGACGATCCGCGAGTGCCCTGGCAACTCCGCCATTCTGTATAGGCAATATGACCCCTTCGGGGGCGAGTAGGCCCACCACCTGGGGCGCGACCTCCAGCGCGTGCTGCGCCTTGGTGGCAAGCAGGATCAGGTCAAATTGGTTTCCCTTCCCGTAGTCCTCAAGTGCGGCAACGTCGATAGTGCCTGCCTCCACCTCTCCTCCGATGCCGGACACTCGCAGGCCCGATCTGCGCAGCACCTCCGCGGATTCGGTATTGCGAGCCGCAAGCCGGACGGGCAATCCAGCGCGGAGGGCGCGCGCGGCGATTGTTCCACCCAACGCGCCGATGCCCACTATCAGCATTTGCATTGTGAAGTCTCCAAGATGCCCGCGATCAGGCTGAAGCCGACCAGTTACCTCAAGAATCGAGCTCTTTCCCCACCACTTCCCGCAACTGGTGTCATCTTCGATCTATTTTGGAGGCGTGACCTACTGGGCCTCGCCGTTACCAAAGGACCAATTTTCCTTCGGGACTTCAACAAAGTTGATGAGGACGTCTTCCTTGCGAATCTTTACTCCTTCGTAGAGATGGTCCGCTAGTGCCTTGTAGAAGCGTTGCTTCAACTCGGTGGAACGGCCGCTATTCAATGTGATCTGAAAAAAGATGCAATCGTCCGACCGATGTATGCCGAGATACTCTCGATCGAATGGCAGGCTCGCCTTCGTGGGTTCCGTGATTACCTGAAATCGGTCATGTTCCTTCCGTTTCCAACGCTTGGTTACATTGGGATGGCAGCACGTGGAGTCTTGAGCTCCGTACCTTTCTCCCCAATCGACCTAGACAAAGGCCCTTCTACAGCTGGGATGGACGTGGAGTTGGCGCGTTTGCCAGCAACTGCCCGATTGCCGGCTCTGGATGCAGGCCGATTCTTGGTGCTCTTCATACCTGGCACTCGCTGTCTGAATGCGAAACCTCGACAATCATCTCGATCTCCACACAGGAACCGAACGGGATCTCCGCCCCACCATGGGAGGTGCGGGCATGTGCTCCGCCCTCGCCAAAGACTTCGCGAAGAAGTTCGGAGGCGCCATCGGCGACCTGGTGGGATTCGGTGAAGCCGGGAGCGCTGTTCACGAGTACCGTCATCTTGACGATACGCTTCACCTTGTTCAGGTCGCCAAGGGCCGCCTGCAGCGTGGCGAGGATTTCGATGGCGACGTCACGCGCGGCCTGCCTGCCCTCCGCCGTTGTGATTTGTTGCCCCAGTTTGCCGGAGAATGGCTTGCCGTCTTTCTTGGCGAGTCGTCCCGACAGATAAATAAGATTGCCGGCTCGCACAAACGGCACAAACGATGGAACGTAGGCATCGACCAGCGGCGGCGGAAGTTCAGGCAAATTGATTTGCAGAGCTCTTAGCCGTTCATAAATAGTGGTCATTGTATTTGTTTCTCCATGCTTCAGTTCTGCCAGTCGCACACCACGCTGACTAGACGATCCATATCCTGCTCGCAGTTGAATAAATGAGGTGAGACCCGAATCTTGCCCTCCCGCAGGCTCACGATAATGTTTTCTCGCCGCAGCTTCTGGTAAAGCTCGACAGTCCTTTCCGGTTTGCGCGCTGTGAAGCATCCAAACGGCCCGCGTCTTCCAGACTCCAGCGGACTTGCGGGAGTACAACGATCCTCTGGGAGATGACGATACATAAATTCGATAAGACTCCGGTTGTGCTCGGCGACACGTTGCGGGCCGGCACGCAACACGAAATCCACCGACTCCGCCATCGCGGAGAGATTGAAGTTGTAGTACGTTGCCCATTCTGCGGCGTCCCAGCGTTTGGCGTTGCGGGAGGGTTTGGGGTCGACAAAGTTCAACTCCGAAAAATGATCCGTGTTCTGTCCCGTCCAGTAGAAAGGTCCAGGCAGAAGCCCGTCGAGGTGCTCGGTCTTTATCCAGAAAAACCCCGTGCCGTAACAACTCAGCAGCCATTTGTAGCCGGCGCACACCATAAAGTCGGCGCCCAGATCCTTGACGCTCATTGGCACCGCGCCGCAGGCTTGACTGACGTCCAACAGAAGCAGAGTTCCCTGTGCGTGGCATGCGGCACTAACCCGCGCTGCGTCCAGCAGAGTCCCGTCGTCATAGCGCACCAGGCTCACCGAGACGATTCTGGTTCTAGGCGTCAGCGCATCGATCAGGTCATCCGCCGTGATAAACCGATCGTGCGGCGCAATGGTCCTCAGCCTTACGCCTTCACGTTCTTCCATGGGCTTCCATGTCGAATAGTGCAGTGGGAATTCGCCCTGCGCGGTGATGATCTCGTCGCCCGGCCTCCACTCCAAACCGTGCGCCACAGCGGCAGCGCCGGTGCTTGCTCCCGTAGTGACAGCGATTTCCTCCGGTTTAGCCCCGATCATCCTCGCCAGAGAGCCACGGATTCGAACTGGCGACTCGAACCACAGGGAATCGTCAACACGATGGGGAAACTTCTTTGCTTCGAGCGAGCGTTCTACCGCGCGGATGGATACACGCGGTATGACTGTGTGTGCTGCCGTGTTGAGGTAGGTTGCGTCTTCAATTTCGAACCATTCCTTCTTCCAGTCGGTTACACCCTGGGTTGCCATCGCAAAATTCACTCCTCGCAGAAGATGTCGATTGCATTCCGGTCTTACATTCGCCAGCCGAGCGAGCAAAGCTTGCGCTCATCGGACAACCTCCGTTCGCGAGCCCTCTTTCGCCGGGGTCGCGGCAGGAGGTGTAGCTTGGCGTCCCGTCCGCGCATGTGGGCGACTTCGACGGTCTAAGACACAAGCGCGGACGGCGGCACCTCGATTTCGCCGCTTGCGATGTTGGCCGCGGCACCACCAACGCTGACAGAGGTCACGACGCTTCCGCTCTTACGCGCCTCCGCTTCGATTTCGCTTCTGCGTCCCATCGAGACACCTTGCTGGATCGAAAGGCGATAGGCCGTCCCGCCAAAATCATGCTTCGATGCCATGACGCCGACGAGGGCGGCACAGGCGGCGCCCGTCGCGGGATCTTCCTCGATGCCGAGCGCGGGCGCCCACATGCGCGCATAGAGCTTGCCGCCATCCTGTAGATTTCCCGCGAAGAAGAAAATGTGGGGAGACCACGCACGCGAGAGCGTTGCCGCCCAGGCAGACCGATTGATCGCCGCCCGATCGACAGCATTGTTCGACTTCAGCTGCGCAAAACAGAGTGGAACACCGACGCCTGCGAAAAAGACTTGGCTCACCTCGGCGGGCTCGATGGATAAGACGGCGGCGAGATCAGTCGGAGAAGGTGCGCCGGTTGGTGCCTCAATCTTCCCTGATAACGTCAACGTGCCGTGGACCCCCCCGTTTCGCGGGGAGACATCGACTATTACGGGCCCGACATTCTCCTCAAGAATTAGCCGAATTGGATCACTAAGCCGTACGTGCTGTTTCATCACGAGCGCACAGGCTGTGCCGACCGAGGGATGCCCCGCGAAGTCGAGCTCCGTCCGAGGTGTGAAGATGCGCACCCGACATGTGTTCGCAGGATCGTTCTTCGGCAGAACGAAGGTCGTTTCGCCGAAATTGAATTCACGAGCAATCTTCTGCATGCCCTCGGTCGAAATGCCAACCGCATCTGGCAGAACCGCCAGTTGATTACCGCCGAACGGTGTCGAACTGAAAACATCGACGATTTGAAATGTGTATTTCATGAGATCAACTTCCGTGGGTCGCCTCAAGCCTTAACGACGAGGTCGATCTCAACGCAGGCCCCAAGCGGCAGGGCGGCCACCCCGATCGTCGTGCGGGCGGGAAACGGCTGACTGAAATGCTTTGTGTAGATCCCATTCATCGCGACGAAGTCGCTCATGTTCGTGAGATACACCCCGGCGCGCGCAACGTCATCGAAACTCCTGCCGGCCGCCTTGAGAAGCGCCGAGAGATTCTGGAAGACGCGCTCCGCCTCGGCAGCGATACCTCCCGTCACCAGCTTGCCCGTCGTCGGGTCTTGACCGACTTGACCGCTGAAATAGATGAAACCATCGACTTTGATCGCCTGGGAAAACGGGCCGACCGGCGGCGTGAGTTCCTGCGAGATAATCGCAGTCTTGCTCATGGCAAACTCCTGTGGATACTGGGTTAGCGGGTATGGAACATACGCCGCGAAGAACCAGCGTTTGCAGGAAAAGTGACATGCGGCGTCCGAAGTGAGACAAGCGGTCTGTCCTCAGTGATGTCCCTTTCGATGGTTCAGCTATAATCCGTGCCGGAGGGGGCGACACACCCATTGCTGCAGGCCACACCAGATAAGGGACGGACGAGATGGATTTTGATCCTGTGTGCGTGGACGATTGTAGGACTGTTATTTGTCGTGCGCAGAATGGTGGTGGTGAAGGTACAGGGTACGCACGTCAGCTGGCTGATCTTGGGTGCGCCCGAAGTTATCTACTGGTACATATGGGCGGCGTACACGCCGCTTGTGATTGGTCTGACCAAACGGTTCCCGTTGACGGGGCCGAGGGTTGCACCTCATATAGCGATCCACACAATCACGTCGTTCACGATGGCTCCCCTGGGATCTGTCACCGAATACTTTCTGACCCGTGAACTTCTGCGGTCAGTTTTTCACATAACTGATCCGGGTGCGCTACGCCTTCTCCCGACGTTCTCAGTCAGTGTTCTGTCGATGAGCTTTACTGGCATACTTACTTACTGGTTAGTTGTGGGATTTTATCAGTCGATCCACTTTTACCACGCTGCTATGGAGCGCCAGACTATAGCGGCGCAACTGGAGACGCAGCTCTCCCATGCCGAACTTGAGAACCTTAAGAGCCAGTTACATCCGCACTTTTTGTTCAACAGTCTTCACACCATTGGAATCCTGATGCAGGAAGACGTCGATGCTGCGAGCCATCTGCTAGTTTGCCTCGGCGACTTGCTACGCATGGCCCTCGAACGGCGGGAGAACGAGATCACCTTGCAGAGCGAGCTCGAGTTCGTCGGCAAGTATCTGGAGATCGAACAGACACGCTTTCATGATCGGTTGAAAGTTCACATTGACGTGCCACCTGACCTTCTCGCAGTCTATGTACCAAGCCTGGCGCTTCAGCCACTGGTTGAGAATGCCATCAAGCACGGCATCAGCGTCGATTCCGCCGCAGGCCGGCTAGAGATCGCTGCCAAACGCCACAACGGCAGAGTTTGGCTCTGCGTCCGCGATGATGGCCCGGGTCCGGCACCGGGATCGCGCCTGCGATTCGGCGTCGGACTCACCAACGTCCAGTCACGCTTGAAACAGCTCTACGGGGACGAGTCGTCGCTGGAACTTACCGGGGGCAACGGTCGAGGCTGTGAGGCCATCATCACCATTCCACTGAGGAGTTCGCATGAAGACACGAGTCCTCATCGTCGATGACGAACCGATCGCCCGCCGCGGTATACGTCGCTATCTGGCCGAACACAATGGCATTGAAGTTGTAGGCGAGGCGGCGAACGGAATAAGTGCGGTGGAGCAGATCAATGAACTTCATCCCGACATCGTTTTTCTCGATGTGCTGATGCCTGATCTGGACGGTTTTGGAGTCATCGAAAATGTGGAGCCATCGACCGGCCCCGCTCCCGTATATATCTTCGTCACGGTTCACGATGCGCACGCCATTCGTGCGTTCGAAGTGCACGCTGTTGACTATCTCTTGAAACCGTATGATAAGGTGCGATTTGGCAAGGCCCTGGTTCACGCACGCCAGGTCCTCGAACAGTCCAGGAAAGCAAATCGAGGTCTCGAACCACTGCACCAATCCCTCCGTAGTCTCCGCCCGTTGGAACGCTTTGTGGTAAAGGACAAGAAGCGGATTTTCTTTGTTCCCGTTTCCCACGTTTTGTGGATCGAAACCACGGGAAACTATGCCTGCATACACACTGCCAGCGACAGTCACCTGTTGCGGGAAACCTTGGCACACCTGGAAGAGAAGCTGGCGCCACACCACTTCATCCGGGTGCGGAAATCGGCCATCGTGAACAGTGCCCGCATTAGCGAGATTCGTCCGATGTTCGATGGGGTATACGACATCATACTGGCAGAAGGAACGGTGGTCACGTCGAGTCGCAGATATGCTCACAAGTTACGAGCTCTGCTGGAATCCTAGTCTTGGCACCTGGGATGTAAAGTGACGCGTCGGCGTGGAATGCCAGCGGCGAAAATGAATTCGGTACTTGCCTCGACCCCGATTTGGCGGGCATGGGCTTTTTGTCTTCAATCGTGGGCCTGTGGCGCGATATACAAGCGAAAAAGCGCCACCGACCCAACGAAACCTTGGCTCCTGGTCGATTTGTTCAATGAGGTCCAATTGGTTGCTCAGAAATTTGGCGCCGGAGCTTCCAGTAAGAAGCTTCATCCGAATGTAGCGACGTGGCTGAAGTCGGATGCCAAGACAGTGGCAGTCCTGCTTACGTCCGCTGGTGCTACAACGTCAAACACCGCTGCTTCGACCGTGAGTGTGGGAGGTGGCGGATCGGCGTCTAGCAACACCGCTGCTTCGATCGGACCTGGGGGCGCGTCGGTTTCTGCGAAGGGTACGTCGAGGCAGGGGCCGTGACAAAAAGTGAATCCGGCATCTTTGCTGCCAGCGCCAAGGTGAAAGCTTGCAGAATCCCGTACCGCTCTCCGTACCGTTGAAACT
>DASRRV010000097.1:0-3004 GCA_035695545.1 Candidatus Sulfotelmatobacter sp.
ATAGGAAACCTTGACCGGCTTGCCGTCTTTGTCCATGCCTTCAAAGGTAACCTTGTTGGTCTTGGGTTCCCACTCCCACTTGTGAGAAGCCTTGAAGAGTCCGGTAACTTCCCCGTTCCACGTGTAGCGAACAGCCTCGACTTTATCCCACGAATCGATACCGTAGGTCTTGACGACTTGATCAAGAATTGGCGCGCGTGTCTGCGCTGAGGAAACGGAGGCAAGAATCAGCATCCCAAGAACCAGTGAAAGGACAGTTGTTGAATGGCCCAACTTTGTCATGGAGCGTCCTCCTTCGGAAAGTTGACGACTGCGATTAAGCCATAACTAAAGAAACGAGTGTATTGGACGAAGGTATTGATCGCTACGATTGGTGTGAGCCAGGTTAATGATGCCGCTGAATGACTCCTGGATACACAAATTGTGAATGGCGTGTTGGTCTCCTCTACTGGTCCGCTGAGCATTGTTCGACGGCCGATCGACGGACGTGGCGCAAAGCGACAATTGCAGCAGCGACTGCAACGCAACCATATTCCACCAGCATCACCCAACCAGGAAGCGCCCCCCACGGACGCCCCAGCGTGCGGAAGTGCCACATCACGTAAACGGGGAAAATGCTCACCGTCCAGACGATGATCGGCAGTATAGAGGCCGACGTAAGAAATGGCAGCAGCCAGAGAAGATACCAGGGAAATACGACAGGGGCGAACAAAAGCGATGCTGCCATCGGCCAGGCAAACACGTCTGGAAACCACTCGGGCCCTGCGCTTTCTGGCGATGCTCTTCTCAACCAGGATGCTGTCGCTACGCCGGCGAGCACTGCCAGCCCAACCAGCAACTGTGGAGGCGCCACGTGAGCGAGTGCCGCAAACACCGGACCATTAAAGCGGAAAGTCTGCACATAGGTGCCCAGCGAGCCGATCGTAATGCGGCCGCGATTAAGAAATGGCACGTACAGCAGTCCGACCGCCGCTGCCGCCAGCGCGGCGTCGCGAATGCGAACCCGCTTCCAGTAGAGGGACAGCAACACAATCGGCAGGAATTTCACCGCGATGGCCAGTCCAAACGTCAAGGCTGCGATTGCACGCCATCTACGCGCGAGGGCGGCGACAGATATCACCAAGAGCAGCGCTCCAACAATGTCAATGTGACCGCTTCCCGCCACCTCAATGGCCAACAATGGGTTCCAGGCGTACACCAGAACCAGGTGCGCGCTTTGTCCGCCGGTCCGCAAGAGATCAAGCAAAACGAGAGCAATCCAGAAATCGCAAACTACAAATGCCACTTTCATTGCAAAGGTAGATTCGTGAACAGCGGTCACGGCGCGGAAGAATAGCTGCGCTCCCGGTGGATAGGGGCTCGGTAGATCCGGGTTATTCAAGTTGAGGGTTTCCGGGGTATGCAACCTCTCAACAGCGGGATCGCTCGGAACGACGAGATAAGGGTTGTAGCCGAGCCTCTGCAGGCGGCCATCCCAAACATAGCGATGAATATCATCGTCGGCGCCCGAGCGCACACGAAGAAATTCAATGTGCCACACGGCAGCCAGGATGAGCCCAATGACGACAACGCGTCGGTCGAATTTGGGCGCAGCGAAAAGCTCACGGATCGCGAAGAGATATGTGACGCCAGCAAGCGTCAATGAGGCCATGAAGTATGGCCCGCCCCGATCGCCGAAGTTGCGGCAGCAGATCGTTAGCGCCCCGCATAGCACGACGCCGAGTACGTACACTCTCTGCACGGGGGTGATCTTCACGATTCTCCCGTTCTTGACTGAGAGCTAGGATTCTGGAAGCAGGGCCATTGCCGAGGGTTGGATTTTGGAGGAACGCATGGATGATCAGCGGGTAGAGGTTGTACTCTCTGGATCGCGTGCACAACCATTTTCGTCATCGAAGCGTTCATGGGATCCCATCCCGGATGGTAATTCTGGCGGAAGGCTTCCGGTAGTTTGGGGTCGGGGACTGACGGTCCATAAAAATCCCCATCGAAGACAACAAGAACGGGATCGCCGTCCCCCGAAACATGCATCTTGGTGTTCGTCCTGTTCGACAGCCCCTCAAGGTGCTTCACGAGTCGATGTGTCCTTAGCTCGAACTCGATCCACGTGCGGCTGCCCGAACAACCCGCGGTCACAAGATACTGCCCCTCTATTCCGGAGAGGTAAACCCCTTCAACCCGGACGTTCCTGTGCTCCCCTTGCGTGACCTTCGTTTGCAATTCGCAGAGGGGAACGATTTGCGAATCGGAGGAAGACTGGGCTAGTGCTGGTCCAGCCACCAGAGCGATGGTTAGCAGACAGAAAATCGAGGCTATCTCACCCATTGTTCCTCCCGTACTCATCGGGTGCTACCCGCTTCCACTCTTTGAGCCACGCCGCCGTGCGCGGCGCTCTTGCGGGAGCCAACCGCAACTCCTCCGCCAGCCGAGTAAGGTCGTCAACTACATCGATATCGTAAAAAGGAGCCACGAAACCTACGGAGAGCTTCAGATCTCGCGTGCGCGACATGAGTCTCTCTAGCGCGCTACTGGTGCCCATTCCGTCGCCACCGAAAAGACCAGGATAAGAAGCCTTTGCCCCGACGAGATAATAGCCTCCATCGTGTGTTGGTCCAACGACTACGTCATGTGAGGCCAGCGTTTCGAACGCGTCTTCCAGAACAGAGCGCGGCAGGTGTGGGCTGTCGCTGTTGAAGGCAACCGTGCATCGTTGATGACCTCCTGCGAAGTGTGCGAACACGGAGGTAAGACCTGCAGCAAGACCTTCACCTTTCTGCGCAACTACTGTCGCTGGGTTATCTGGCAAATGCTTCCCTGCCAACTGCGACAACTCGTTTACGTCTGAGTCGGGGCACATGATGGCGATTTCCACATCGCCCAAGGATCGCGCCAACGCCAGCGTATCGTCCAGAAGACAGCGATAGAAACCAGTGACGGCTTCAGCAGAAAGGCTCGGAACCAGGCGGGTCTTGACCGCGCCTGGCCTCGGTGCCTTCGCCATGAT
>DASRRV010000098.1:0-57829 GCA_035695545.1 Candidatus Sulfotelmatobacter sp.
GGTTCCTTCTTCGTGGGAGAATTGCTATTCTGCTTCAAGGTCGATCTCCTTATCCATGGGATTGCACCGTTGAGTGCGTTGATCACCGCTAGCTTAACGCGATCCGTGATCGGGGATCGACCTTCTCATCCCATCTCAAAACCCCGTCACTCCAGCACGCGCTCGTCTCGTTTGATGATTCCGCGCTCCACTTCGGACAGTGGAAGGAGTAATGAGGACGATTCTCACCGCACACAAATTCCAACGCGCTGGGACATCTTCGTCGCGTGAGCGACGGGCCACCACTCAAAAAGAAACGGGAGGGCGCTCTCGCCTCCAAAAAATGTTCTTGAACTGACTCCTCAAGACGAAGGAGCTGATCGAGGAACTCAATCCGTTACTGCGGGGGTGGGGCGAGTACTACAAGCGCGCTCATGTCCGACTACTCTTCAACCGACTCGACCGTTGGATCATACGACGCATCTGGTCGCATCGCCTCAAGCATTGGCGTAACGCCGGCTGGAAGCGGTGGCCTGCCCGGGTGCTCTATCGCGAGCACGGGCTTGTTAACTTAGTCAGGTTAATCCCTTCCTTGGCGTCCCGGTACGATTGAGTCTTCGTGAAAGCTGCCTACGCGAAATGTGTACGGGCAGTTTGGGCGGCGGACGGAGGCCAGCGCGTAAGCGCGCCTCCTCCGACCCGACAGCGATCCACTCGGCCCCGAGTTTTGCGCTGGGCATCGCGAGGTGCACGGCGAAGCGTAAACCGGGGAATAGGCGGGGTGGGTATTGAGCTCCGAAAAGATGCAATCTGGGCGCCGACGCTCTGGTAATGGCGGTAGGCAACCTGAGGGGGAGCGATACGCGAGTTCCCGCTCAGCCTGGCGTAGTCGAAGACCCCACAGCAAGCCTAGAAACTGCATGCACGAGAACCGTGTGGACCGAGACAGTGAATGCAAACCGCAGTCTGCCTCTGTTGGTCGCTTGTCCGATGCATCGATAACGGCATCTTCGGTTGTCGGCCAAACGAAAAATCACTCGGGCGACAACTCTGGAAAGCGCCGGAAGAATCAATTACGATAGAAAATCTACAGTAACGGTCACCATACTCTGCGTTTGACGGGATTTATTTTGCATCTGCGACGCCGCGAGGTAGCGGCTTCTTTTCGACTTCTTTGGATTCTGACAATCGTCGCCCTGCCGACGCTTGTCACAGTCGCTCGCGCGGAGAGCGCCGCCTTTGATCTCGTCGGTCCCAAGGTGGAAGCACGTGTACAGCGTGGCGGACTGACTCTTCCAATCGCCCAAGTGCCCAATCTTCAGCCGGGTGACCGATTGTGGGTGCATCCCGATCTGCCGGAGAGCCAGTCGGTTCACTACTTGATGGTCGTAGCGTTTCTGCGTGGTGCGACCAATCCTCCGCCCGATTCCTGGTTCACTCGCGTCGACACATGGAGCAAGCCCATCCGCGACGAAGGAATCTTCGTGGTTGTGCCCGACGAGGCCGAAGAAGCCCTCGTCTTTCTTGCACCGGAGACCGGAGGAGCCTTCAGCACTCTGCGCGCTGCCGTGCGAGGAAAGCCCGGCGCTTTCGTGCGTGCGGCGCAGGATCTTGTGCAAGCCAGTCTCGATCGCGCCCGCCTCGAAAAATATCTGGACGCGGTTCGCGAGGTCGTCACCGGCGATCCCGAGCAACTGAAATCGCGCACGACGCTCCTGGCGCGTAGTTTAAACATTCGCCTCGACCAGCAATGTTTCGACAAACCCAGTGCCCAACAGGCTCCGTGCCTCACCCAGAACACCGATCAACTGGTGCTCGACGACGCTCACAGCCAGACCATGGTGGCTACGCTCACCTCGGGGCCATCAACTGACCTGCTGGCCCAGATCAGTTCCACACCCACCGCCCGCAGCGGTTACTACAGTCCGTACATCGGGGCGGTCGTCGACGTCGCGCGCATTCTGAGCACGACCCACACGGCGCAATATCAGTACATTCCGGCGCTGGCGCTACCACGGCAAGACGAGTTGAACCTACGGCTGAATAATCCGCCATCGTTTCGAAATCCCAAGTCGGTGCTGGTGATTGGCCTGCCTCCGGTACGCCCGTCGCCCGTTCCTCCGCTGCGCGCGGTCGATCCCGCCCAGGTATTTTGTGCGGGCAAACCTTCGCTTCTGTTGCCGGCGGAAGGTGCTCCCTTGGTCTTTGCTACGGAACTGGCGCACAACTTCGTACTGCATGTGGAAGCCAAGTCGGGTCCCGGCATCGACCTTCCCGCCAAGGCCGATCCCATGCGCGGCGGATTTGTGGTCGAAGCGCAGTCCATGCAGGCCGGTGATCTCGACGGCGAAGTAACCGGAATTCTGCGCGGGTCGTGGGGCTTCCGCTCGTTCGATGGACCGCACTACCGCCTGCGCGCCTCCAGGCCGGCGCAGTGGATCGTCGCCTCCAAAGACGCCAGCGCGCTGATCGTCGGCCGCGAAGACACGTTGCATCTGCAGTCTGCCGAGGCGTGCTGCGTAAGTGAAGTGACCCTTAAGGACGAGCAGGGAAGATCTCTCGAAGCCGAATGGAAGGCGGTGAAGCCGGACGAACTCGAAGTGAAGGTGGGTCTGCAGAAGGCCGCTGCGGGATCGGTCACCATGCTGATCAAGAAGTTTGGACTACGCGACGCCGACGAGATTCCGCTGCACACCTACGCTGAGGCGGGACGCCTCGACAGCTTCGGCATCCACGCGGGCGATTCAGAAGGAGTGCTCCGGGGCACACGGCTCGACCAGGTCGACAGCCTCACAGTGAACGGCCTGCACTTCGCTCCCGAGGGACTGACTCGCGCCAACCAGCAGGACGAACTCAGGCTCGCCACTCATGACGCGACCGCCGGCGAGAAGCTCCACCCATCCGATTCGATCGCAGTGCACGTCACGCTCAAAGATGGCCGCTCTCTCGATCTCAAGACCGAGGTCGCTGAGCCCCGCCCAAAGGTCACCGTCCTGACCAAGAGCGTGCAACTTGACGACACGGAAGCCGCTTCGGTTCGTCTCGGTAGTGCGGAAGAACTTCCGCAGGACGGGCGGCTCAATTTCTTCGTCAAGACTCAGTCGCCGGAGATCTTTCCTCCCACGGAAAGGATCGAGGTCGCGACTGCCGATGAGGCTTTCCGCGTGCTGCTCAGCGTTAAGGACGGAAACCTTACGTTGCAGGACTCGAAGACGGTCTTCGCGGTTCTGGATCCCATGAAGTTGCTCGGGCCTTCGGCATTCGGTCCGCTGAAGTTTCGTCCGGTCACCGCCGACCGCATCGAGGGAGACTGGCAGCCATTGGTCAATCTGGTGCGCATTCCGCAGCTAAACGGTCTTCGTTGCGTTACGACGCCCGAAAAGCAGTGCACTCTCAGTGGCGAAAAGCTTTTTCTGCTCGATTCCGTGAGCACCGATCCTGCTTTTGTAAACTCCGTGACCGTTCCGGAAGGTTTTGTGGACGACGCGCTGACGCTGCCTGCGACGAAAGCAAAGACCTTGTACATCAAGCTACGCGACGACCCTGCTGTCGTGGATACGGTCGTCATGCCTGCATTTCCTACTCCGCCGGTTCCGCAGTAAGACCGACTCCGCGGTATACTCGGCCTTCGATTATGGCCAACATCTTGTACGGAGTAAACGGCGAAGGCGCGGGCCACTCGACCCGTGCGAAAGAGGTGTTGTCCCACCTCGTTGCCCAGGGCCACACCGTCCATGTGGCTTCTTTCGGCCGCGGATTGCGCAATCTACAGAAAGACTTCGACGTTACCGAGATCTACGGCTTCCGCTTTTCCTATGTGAATAATCGGGTGCGTTACAAGCGCACCATCGCCAAGAATCTGGTCACAGTTCCGCAAGCCGCGAAGAGTCTGCACCGTCTGAGCGATCTAGTCGATGAATGGAAGACCGACCTCATCATCACGGACTTCGAGCCGCTCACTTGCCATTTGGGTCACAAGAAGAAGCTTCCAGTCATCTCCATCGACAACCAGCATTGCCTCACGAATGCGGCGGTGTCGTATCCGAAGCAGTACCGTCGCGATGCCACGGCTGCGAAGTTGGTGACGCGGCTTATGACGCCACGTGCCAACGCCTATCTCGTCATTTCTTTCTTCACCGCTGCGGTCCGGAAGCGCAATACCTTTCTGTTTCCTCCGTTGCTACGTCAGGAAATTCTCGACGCCAAGCCTTCAGAGGGAGATCACGTTCTGGCCTATGTGACCTCGCCCGCGCCTGTGTTGGCGAAGGTGTTGAGTTCTGTCCGTTGCCGCTTCATTGCCTATGGTTTCGGGCGAGAGGGGCAAGACCAGAACATCCTCTATAAGAAGCCTTCTCTCGACGGTTTTTTCGCCGACCTCGTCAGCGCTCGCGCCGTCGTGGCCAATTCCGGTTTCTCTCTGGTCACCGAAGCCTTGCACCTGGGCAAGCCCTACCTGGCTGTTCCCGTGAGCCATCAGTTCGAACAGATTTTCAACGCGTACTGGCTCCAGAAATCCGGTTATGGCGCCTACTGGGAGGATTTAAATAAGGAGCGGGTCGAATCCTTCCTCTACAATTTGCCGCATTATCGCGAGGCTCTGGACCAATATCCCAGGCAGGGGAACGCCGCTCTGCTCGCCAAGTTGGACGCGCTAATTGCTGGCTACACGGCGAGTTAGAACACTTTCTGATCCACTTGTACCAACGTAACGTACGATCGCGCCCGGCGGACGCTACCATTCTTCAAGCACGCTGTTCCTCCCTCGACCGGTGCGAAGGGAGTCCTATGCAAACGACGCGCAGAGTTCTTATAGTCCTCTCGGCGAGCATACTGTGCGCCTTCGTCGCTATCGCGCAGGCCCAGGACCAGGACGCCCCTTCGCTTGGCGATGCTGCCCGCCACGCCCGCCAGCAAAAGCAGCAAAAAGACGTCCACGCCGGCAAAGACGCCCAGGCGCAGAGCGGACAGGCCGTTCCCGCGAAAGACTCGCCCACGAAGGATGCTGTTCCCAAAGACGCTCAGAGCAAAAACGCCCAAGCCACAAACACCACAGGAAAAGATGCTCAGCCGGTGAAGATCGCGAAGAAGGTTATCACCAACGATGAGATTCCCGAGCACGTCGGCCCGACCCGCACCCTGGCAACTCCACCTCCGGGCACCGCTTACGCGCCCCCCGCTTACGATGGAAGCGCGGGTGCCGACCACTGGAAGTCCCAGATTGAAGACCAGAAGAACTACATTGCTTCGTTGGAAACCGAAATCAAAGATCTCACCGATTCCATTCAGTATGCCGGAGGCAACTGTGTCTCTAACTGCCTGGAGTGGAACCAGAGTCAGGATCAGAAGCGGCAACAAGTTGAAGAGATGAAGTCGCAGTTGAAACAGATGCAGAAGCAACTCGAGCAAACGCAGGAAATGCTGCGCAGGCAAGGCTTCGGCAGTTCCGTCTACGATCCTTAAATCGTTAGAGCATCATGTGGGGACAGCCGCCCTCGGTTGTCCAACGATGCGAAGCTCGATTTGCTCGGTCTAAATCTCTTTTGGCATTCCCCAAAACCACCCTCCTGTGCGAAATTAGTTGCGTGCCTCTCGTCGTTCGACTATCGCCCATTCATTCCGTCGGCGTCTACACCACGGCTCCGATCCGCAATGGATCTCGCGTGGTCGAGTACGACGGCCCGCGCATCACTCCCGAAGAAGCCGACCGCCTCTATGACGGCGCGTCCCGTACCTATTTGTATGGATTAGAAGACGGCAAGACAGTCATTGACGGCGAAGGGCTGGGCGCATACCTGAACCACTCCTGCGACCCGAACTGCGAAATCGACGAAATCAAAGGCC
Organism: Candidatus Sulfotelmatobacter sp.; assembly: GCA_035695545.1. Taxonomy (GTDB): domain Bacteria; phylum Acidobacteriota; class Terriglobia; order Terriglobales; family Acidobacteriaceae; genus Sulfotelmatobacter. Next base: position 5,821 of record DASRRV010000098.1, read on the forward strand.
GTGCCTGGATCTTTGCCCTACGCGACATCGCCGCTGGCGAAGAACTCCTCTGGGACTACAACCTCTACGACGACGAAGAGCCAGCCCCATGCCACTGCGGCTCGCCGAAGTGCCGCGGCACCATGTACTCCCGGGAATGGATGGCCAAAATGCGCCGCCGCGAAGCGCGCAAGCAGAAGAGGGAATTGATCGAGGCGTCAAAAAGAAAAACTGCCTAGAGAGATTCCAGGCAGTCACAGATTTTCTCAGCGATCTCCGCGGTTTTTCTTAGCGTCCTCTGCGGTTCAAGCTTTTTGCAGTTCAGCCGCTTTCTTCCCGTGCTCCCGCCATCCCTCAATAATCAAGTACAGCACCGGAATGAAAAACAGATTCAGGATGGTCGACATGATCATCCCGCCAAATACGGTTGTGCCCACCGAATGCCGTCCATTCTCTCCGGCGCCCGAGGCGAAAACCAGCGGAACCACACCTAGAATGAACGCCAGCGAAGTCATCACAATTGGCCGCAGACGAATCGTCGCCGCCTGTATCGCCGCCTGCAGCAGCGGCACTCCGCGCTGTCGCAACTGCTCGGCAAATTCCACGATCAGAATCGCGTTCTTGCTCGACAGTCCGACCAGCATGACCAGCCCGACCTGACAGAACACGTCATTCTGCAAACCGCGCGACCACTGCGCGCCAAGCGCACCCAGCAGCGCCATCGGCACGGCCAGCAACACGATGAATGGCAGCACGAAGCTTTCGTACAGCGCCGAAAGCGTCAGGTAGACAACCAGCGTTCCGAGTCCGAATAGGATCAGAGATGTCCCGCCAGCCGCCAATTCCTCCAGCGACAGCCCGGTCCAGCTATACGAAAATCCCTGTGGCATTTTCGAAGCAAGTTGTTCCATGGCCGCAATCGCCTGGCCCGAACTGTATCCCGGAGCTGGCGATCCATCGATCTCGGCCGACCGGAACAGGTTGTAGTGGCTGATGACCTGCGGCGTTGTCGTCTGCGTAACCGTGATCAGATTGTCGAGCGGTACCATCGCGCTGGTGTCGGAGCGCACGTAGAACTGCTTCATGTCCTGCGCTTTGGATCGGAACTGCTTGTCTGCCTGCACGTAAACCCGGTACGAACGGTTGTTGAAGTCGAAATCATTCACGTAGGCCGAGCCCATATAGACGCCGAGCGTGTCGGTGATTTGCGACAGCGGCACGTGTAAACTCTTCGCTTTCTCGCGGTCGATCGTAATCAGAAATTGCGGATCGTTCGCCGTAAACGTGGAGAAGAGCCGCACCAGATCCTTGCGCTGGGCTGCCGCCCGCATCAGGGTTTGCGTGGTGCTTGCCAATTCCTCGAGTTTGTGCGCGGTCTGATCCTGCACCACGAACTGGAACCCGCCAAACTGTCCCAATCCTTGAATCGGCGGCGGCAACGTCGGGAACACGATGGCTCCCTGAACTCCAAACATCGACGGCCGAATGCGGTTCAGAATCGCCGATGCCGTATGCGTGGCGCCCTTGCGCTGCGAATAGGGCTTCAAGGGAACGAAAATAATTCCCTGATTCGCGGCCGCGCCGGCAAAACTGAACCCGGCCACCGAAAACGTTCCCTCGGCCTCCGGCACATCCGTGAGCAAAGCGGAAACCTGCTTTCCAATCATCTTCGTATATTCCAGCGATGCTCCCGACGGTGCCTGAATCACGATGATGAAATACCCTTGATCTTCATCCGGCACGAAGCCCGTAGGCACTCGCGTGAATACAAGGTAGGTAACGCCCAACCCGGCAAGAAAGATCAGCGAAGCCACCACCTTGTAATTCAGGAAGAATCGCAGCGTGTGGCGGTAGGCGTCCGTTGCCGCGCTGACCACTTTGTCGAATTGCCGGAAGATCCAGATCTTCTCGCCATGACCGCCGCTCAGGAAAATCGCCGCCAGAGCCGGCGCCAGTGTCAGCGCGTTAAAAGCTGAAATGGTGATCGAAAAGGCGATCGTGAGCGCGAACTGGCGGAACAAAATGCCCGTCGTCCCGGGAAAGAACGCAACCGGGACAAACACAGCAACCAGCACCAGCGAGGTGGCGATAACGGCGCCTGTTATTTCCCCGGTTGCCGCCGAGGCCGCTTTGCGCGAGTCGTGCTCGCCCTCTTGCATGTGGCGCTCGATGTTCTCAATCACCACAATGGCGTCGTCAACCACCAGTCCGGTGGCCAGCGTAATCCCAAACAGGGTCAGCGTGTTGATCGAGAAGCCCAGTAACTTTACGAACACGAACGTGCCGATCAGAGAAACCGGAGTGGCGATGAAGTGAATCATCGTGGTTCTCCAGTCGCCCAGGAACACGAAGATCACGAGGATGACCAGCGCAATCGCCGAACCCACCGTAAAAGTTACGTCGCGAATCGATTCACCCACCGCGTCCGTGGTGTCGAACGCGACCTTGTAATGCATGCCAGGCGGGAAACTCTTCGACAGCCGCTCGAGTTCGGCAATCGCCTTCCGGTCCACATCCAGAGCATTCGCGGTCGAGAGCTGAGTCACGCCCAGTCCCACCGCATCCTGCCCATTGAATTGCAGATCGTTGGCGTAGCTCTCGGCGCCGAGTTCCGCGTGCCCCACATCTTTCAGCCGGACCAGCGTGCCATCCGAATTCGTCTTCAGGATAATGTTGTCGAACTGCCCCGGTTCGCTCAGTCGCCCGACCGCCCGCACGCTGATCTGGTACTGCTGGCCCGCCGTGGCCGGTTGCTGCCCGACCTGCCCGGCCGCAACTTCCACGTTCTGCTCCGAAAGCGCGCTCACCACGTCCGGGGCGGTAAGGCCGCGTCCCGCCATCCGCACCGGATCCAGCCACAGCCGCATCGAGTACTTGCGCTCGCCGAAGATGATCACGTCCGCGACGCCGGGAATACGTTTCAGCGAATCCCGCACATACACGTCGAGATAGTTGCTCAAGAAGAGCGTGGGGTACGCTCCCTTGTCTGCAAAAACAGCGGCGCCAAATACGAAGTTCTGTGACGTCTTGGCCGTCGTGATGCCGATCGCTTTCACTGCGCTAGGCAGCCGTCCCTGCGCTGTGTTTACCCGGTTCTGAATGTCGACGGTCGCCAGGTCCGGATCTCGGTTTAGGTCAAACGTTGCAATTACGCTGCTCGTTCCGTCATTGCCACTCGTCGAGGTGATGTACTTCATTCCCTCGGCGCCGTTGATCTGCTGCTCGATGGGAATGGTCACCGCGCTCTCCACCGTCTGCGCGCTGGCTCCAATATAGACGCTGGTTACACCGACTTGAGGCGGCGCAAGGTTCGGAAACTGCGCAATGGGCAGCGTGGGAATCACCGCCGCGCCCGCCAGAATAATGAGCAGCGCGCATACCGTGGCGAATACCGGACGATTTATAAAGAAGTTAACGAACATGAAGAACTTGCCCTCAGCAGTGTTCGCTGCTCGGTAATGAAATTAGTACTGTGTGGAAATCGGCTTCCGGCTTCCGCTGCCCAGACTCTGGGTTCAAGCCCGGCCCGTGAGAAACACTCCGCCTAGGTCGACGCTTGAATCCCACGTCTGGAAGACTGAAGCCGAGAGCCGGAGGCCCGCCTAACTCTGCGGAATTACCGGCACCCCATCCAGCAGAAACTGCGTACCTGAGATGATCACTTTCTCTCCAGGCTTAATGCCATCCTGCACTTCGTAGTCATTGCCCACAGTCAGGCCGATCTTCAGCGGTTTCTGCCGAGCCAGGAACGATCCCCCGTTCTGCGGCTCGGCCACGAACGCGAAGTATTGGCCCGCAAGCCGCGAAACGGCCAGGATCGGAACCTGCGGATTCTGGTGAGTTCCCCACACCACGCGCGCCCGAATGAACTGCGACTGCCGCAGCGCATCGTTGCCGTTCGTGATACGAGCCTTCACCAGCACCGTCTGCGTTGTGTTGTCCACTTGGGGCGAGATGAAGCTCACCCGCGAGTCGGCCAGCACCTTGCCATCGCCGTCAACCACCTGCACCGGCAGATTCATCTTCAACTGCGACGAGTGCTCGATCGGCACATACACGTAGGCCTCAAGGCTTCCCGGCTGATCGACGGTCGTGAGCTGCGTGGAGGTCGTCACGCGGTCCCCCACGCGCACCGGAACGTCACCCACAATACCGGTCCGGGGCGCGACAACCTTGTAATAGTGAAGTTGAACTTCCTGCTCGCGCACCTGGGCATCGAGCGAGTCCATCTGCGCCTGAGCCGCATCCATCGCCGACTTGGCCTGGTCCAGATCCTGCTTGCTGATCACGCCCGCTGCCGCCAGACCCTGCGCGCGCTCGTATTGCTGCTTCGTCCAGTTCAAGGTTGCCTGCTGCGCCGCCCGTGCACTCTCCTGGCTCTTGACCGTGGCCTGCTGCTTCAGCGGATCGATCTCCATCAACGCCGCTCCCGCCTCGACGCGCTCGCCCGAGTGCACCAGGATCTGCGTCACCTGCCCCTCGACCTGCGGCATGATCACCGCCGAGTCGCGAGACTTCAGTGTGGCAACGTACTCGGTCGCGTCGCTGACGGGCATGGCACGCGCCTCCAACACCTTCACAGGCATGGCGCCAGGTCCTGCGGCGTGAGGATTCTGGGCCGCGTTGCTCGAGCAACCCAGCATGATTCCGCTCGCCGCCAGCCCCACGATGAACAAACTCTTCGCTACGTGATTCTTAAGGTTATTTGCCATAAACAGAAATGATCGCTTTCTCGTTGCCGGTACTCTGATGCCCCAAGCGGCCTACTGGGCGAACCGCCCTAAGCTCTTGTTGGACGCAGAAGACAATCCTACGTCATATATGGAGATAAAGATTCTGTAGCCCCGCCATAGGACGCAAAATAATCGCCGTATTAATAAGGGGATCGGATTGGGTCGAACGCCTATGAAGGCCGCTCTGGACCCTGAAATCACGGTTTGGCGCTAGAAATGCCTGGCCATATCGGTAGGGGTCTTCCTTCGTGCTCCTTCGTGTCCTTTCGTGGTTTAAGCCTTTGGGTTCTTCCCGAACCGGGACCTACCCTGCAAGCATCCTCCCCAAAACCTCCTTCAAGATCTTCGCCGCCACGGTAGCCGTCACTCCCGCTATATCCTGCCCCGGGTTGAACTCCACGAGATCCGCTCCCACGATGTCCCCCTCGATCGCATGCAGATGAGCAATCGCTTCCCGCACCGACATTCCTCCGGGCTCGCGATGCGAAATCCCCGGCGCAAACGCAGGATCCAGCACGTCCATATCGAAGGTGATATAGACGGGACCCGAAGTCCTCAACTTTTCGTAAGCCGGCAAAGATCGCATCTCGACTACTTCCACTCCAAATCTCTCTGCCTGTTCCCGCTGGTGCCGGTTGATGGTTCGAATTCCAACCTGCACCAGCCGCTTCGCCAAACCCGCTTCCATAATCCGCGCGAACGGACAGGCATGCGACAACCGGGTCCCCTCGAACTCCTCATACAAATCAGGATGCGCATCGAAATGAAGGATCGTCAGCTCCTGATATTGCCGCGCCACCGCCTTCACAATCGGATACGTAATCGAGTGATCCCCGCCCAGCGAAACGGGACGTTTCTGCTGCTCGATCAGCCCCGCCACGCCCGCTTCAATCGCCGTGAACGCATCTTTTTCTCCAAGCTCCAAATCCCCTGCATCCTCGTACACTCCCGCAGTGCCCAGGTCTACGCCCAACTCCGACCAACTGTTCGACGCATCGCACCGCAGCGCCTCTCGAATTTTTGGCGGAGCATCGCCCGCCCCGCGCAGGTAGGAAGAGTAGGCATCAAACGGAATGCCAAGAAGAGTTGGAGTGTTCATTTTCGTCATGGGATTGTCCGCAAAATAGGTCCCCGTAGTCTAAACCGCCGCGCATCGACATAACGTTCTACGGCAACCGCGGTCCTAGCTACAAAATAGTCGGATAGCCCTGTAACAACCAGCCGGTCCGGTTCACAATAGAGTGAAATCTGTGGAGGGTTGCCATGCCGAAAACACACGTGGCGGTCGCCGGCAGCGAACGCAAACCGTTACCCGGAGCTGTAGCGACAGGAAGAGCCAACGCAAACGCAACCATTGAAGTTTCCCTGAAGCTCCGGCGCAAGCAGGCGCTGCCAGCTTTGACCCGGCGGCCCGATACTGCGATGACCCGCGCACAGTTCCGCGACACCTATGGCGCCGCCCAGGCCGACGTCGACCAGACCGCTCAAGTGCTCGCAGGCTTTGGCATCACGCTCGTCCGCACATCCCTTGCCGCGCGAACGATGCGTGTTCGCGGAACAGTGTCTGCCATGGAAGCGGCCTTCCAGGTCAAGCTCTTCAACTATTCGCATACCGGGGGGAACTATCGTGGTCGCGTGGGCGCCGTCCATATTCCTGTTCCGTTGCAGGATATCGTGCAGGGTGTTTTCGGGCTCGACAACCGTCGCGTGGCTCGCCGCCGGCGCCAACCCGTACGCGACGATCCTTCCGCGTCATCGCCAGTGCCATCGACCTGGTATCTTCCCAGTGAATTGGCGAGTCACTACAACTTTCCCGCTGGCGACGGCACCGGGCAAACCGTCGGACTCCTCGAGTTCGGCGGAGGATACTTCCCGAGTGATCTGCGGCAGTTTTGCCAGCTGGCAAAAATCGCCACTCCTCCCAACGTCACAGTCGTCAGTACCGACGGAACTCCCACCAACAGCAAAGACGGAGCCGAGGGCGAGGTCATGCTCGACGTGGAGGTGGTTGCCGGCGTCTGCCCCGGCGCCAATATCGTCGTCTACTTTGCCAGCTGGAGCGAACAGGGATGGATCACGATCCTCGACGCGGCTACCCAGGACGAGACGAACAATCCCGGCGTGATCTCCATCAGCTGGGGCAACGCCGAAGATGCGGACATCTGGACCGCTCAGGCCATGAAGCAAATCGATCAGACGCTGCAGGACGCCGCCATGCTCGGCATCACGGTTTGCGTTGCGGCGGGCGACGACGGCTCCAGCGACGCCATCGCCGACGGTCAGGCCCACGTCGATTTTCCTTCTTCAAGTCCGCACGCCTTGGCGGTTGGCGGCACCACCATCCCCGCCAAGGGATCGCAACCACCGGACATCGTTTGGTTGGAAGGCGACGGCCTGCGCGCCGACAACGGCGGCAGTACTGGCGGTGGTGTGAGCGTGGTGTTTCCCCTTCCCGCTTGGCAAAGCGCCATCAATATTCCATCGGTCAATCCGGGCGCTATCGTTGGACGCTGTATCCCGGACCTCGCCGCCAACGCTGATTGGAATGCATCGCCGTACCTGCTGGTGGTTGACGGTCAAGCACAGCCGAACGGTGGCACCAGCGCCGCCAGCCCCTTGGTCGCATCGCTGCTGACGCTCATCAACGCCAGCCGGCCTTCCGGCAAACGAGTCGGCTACATCACTCCCGTTCTGTATCAGGCAAGCGGCAATAGCACGGTAGGTGCGGTCGGGTGCACTGATGTTACGTCCGGCAACAACAACACTGACAGCATCGGCGGCTACTCTGCCGGCGCCGGATACGATGCAGTCTCCGGGTGGGGAACCCCGAACGGCGTCAACCTGGCGGCCGCTATCCCGCCGTAAGTACAAGAATCTGCCGAGTGTGCCCCATGTCTCCATAGTTTGCGAGACATGGGGATTTTGACTTCCAATTCGCCTGCGCATTCCTCTGTAACTTCCTGACCGCTCTGGGCGTGTTCTCCAGGCGCTCCCCTAAATCGCACTTTTCTCTCCCGCATCCTTTATTCTAGTAACACATTCATATGGCCACCTTGAAAACCAAGACTCCGGGCGCCCGCGGCGCCGTCCTAGAATCTGTCACAAACAATGGCTCCGACCCCGAGCGCGAACGCGTTTTCTCCGCCTACCGCCAATGGGGATATCTGGAGGGTGACCTCGATCCCCTCGGCTTTCTCCGCCCCCGCGAAACTCCCGAACTCGAAAACGACGGCGAGTACGCCCGCGCAGCCCGCGCGATTTATTCCAGCACTATTGGCGTCGAAATCAATCACATCTACTCCCCCGACCGACGCCCCTGGATCTACGACCGCATGGAGTCCCCGGGACAAGGTTTCGAGGTTACAGAGGCAGACCAGCAGCGCATTCTCGACCTTCTCATCCGCGCCGACGTCTTCGAGCAGGTCATGCAGCAGCGCTATCTCGGCAGTAAGCGGTTCTCGCTCGAAGGCACAACGGCCCTGATCCCCCTGGTCGATGAAGTCCTCGACACCGCGGCCCAGTTGGGCGCCATCGAGTTAGTCATGGGCATGAGCCATCGCGGACGTCTCAATGTCATCGCCCACGTAGCCAAGCGCGCTCCTGAAGAAATTTTTGCCGGATTCGAAGACGTCGATCCGCGCAGCGTTCTCGGCTCAGGCGACGTCAAGTACCACATGGGCGCGACCGGCGAATACGCGACCAAGAGCGGCGGCAAGGTCCACATCCATCTGGTCTCGAATCCCAGCCACCTCGAAGCTGTCGATCCCGTCACCGTAGGCCGCACCCGCGCCAAGCAAGACCGTACCGGCGAAGGCGGACGCGAAAAATATCTTCCTCTGCTAGTCCACGGCGACGCCGCATTTGCCGGACAAGGCATCCTCGCCGAGACCATGAACTACGCCGACCTGCCCGGCTACACCGTCGGGGGAACGATTCACGTCGTCGTCAACAATCTGATCGGATTCACCACCAGCTATCTCGAAGAGCACTCCACGCGCTTCGCCGCGTGCATTGCTCGCCGCCAGTCGATTCCCATCTTCCATGTCAACGGCGAAGACGTTGACGCTGTAGTCCGCGTCGCCCGCCTTGCCACCGAGTACCGCTACAAGTTCGGCACCGACGTAGTCATCGATCTCATCGGCTACCGCCGCCACGGCCACAGCGAAGTAGACGACCCCACCGTTACGCAGCCGCTGCTCTACAAGAAGATCAAAGAGCATCCGCCGCTCTGGGAAATCTACGCCGACGACATTGGCGCCACCGACGCCCAGTCTCGCGCCGACGCCATCAAAGCCGAGTTTGAAGCCGCGCAGAAAAAAGCCGGCAGCTTCAAGCAGAAGCCCACCATGCGCGACTTGCCGCGCTACTGGAACAGATATTACGGCGGGCTCTACAAACCGGAATTCGAAGTCGAAACCGGACTCTCGCCCGAAGAGATCTCTGAGCTCACGACTCGCCTCACCACATACCCCGAGACGTTTCACATTCACCCGAAAGTGAAGAAGCTTCTCGAGCAGCGCGCAGAAATGGGCGCCGGCAAGCGCGCCGTCGATTACGGTATGGCCGAAGCTTTGGCTTTCGCCAGTCTGGTGAAAGCCGGCACGCACGTCCGCCTCAGTGGCCAGGATTCCCGCCGCGGCACATTCAACCAGCGCCACTCGGTGTTGGTTGATATCGAGAATGAGAACGAATATGTTCCGCTGGAGAACATCGCCTCGGATCAAGCGCGCTGCGAAATCTACAACTCCACGCTCTCCGAAGCCGGAGTCCTCGGCTTCGAATACGGATACAGCCGCGACTATCCCGAATCGCTCGTTCTCTGGGAAGCCCAGTTCGGCGACTTCGTCAACGTAGCTCAAGCCATCATCGACCAGTTCATCAGTGCGGGAGAAGCCAAGTGGAATCTGCTCTCGGGCGTCGTGATGTTGCTACCTCACGGCTACGAAGGCCAGGGGCCGGAGCATTCCAGCGCACGAATCGAGCGCTTCATCCAGCTCGCCGCGAAACACAACATCCAGATCGCACAGCCGTCGAACGCCGCGCAGTATTTCCATCTCCTGCGTCGTCAGGCCCTGCGCCACTGGCGCAAGCCGCTGGTCGTCTTTACTCCGAAGAGCATGTTGCGTCATTCCGACGCCAGTTCGCCCATCGCAGATTTCACCCACAAGAAGTTCCTGAACGTCATCCCCGACACCGAAGTCGGAGAAGCCGACCGCATCCTGATCTGTACCGGAAAAATCGGCCACGAACTTCAGGCCGAACGGAAAAAAAGAAAAGACACGACGACCGCCATCGTCTTCCTGGAACAGCTCTACCCGTTCCCCGAACAGGAAGTCGTCGCCGAATTCGACCGCCATGGCAAGAACGCCGACATCGTTTGGGTGCAGGAAGAGCCCGCCAACATGGGAGCCATGTTCAACATGCTCCCTCGCCTGAAACGAATCTCCGGTGACCGCCCGGTGTTAAGCGTAAAGCGCAGCTCAGGCGCCAGCCCCGCCACGGGCAGCTCCAAAGCCCACGAGGTCGAACAAAAGACGCTACTAACGCTGGCCTTCACCACGAAATAAGCGGCAGTTTGCAGGTGTGGGGCGGGCACTGCTGCCCGCCCCTGTTGATCTTGCCTTGTCTTTGACACTAGCCCCACTCACGCTGCCTCCTGTGCTAATTCTTTGTTCTGCTGTCCGGAGGTATATCCCCAGCCAGCCGCAGGTTCACCACCTTCTGCAGGAGATCGAACCAGAACGGCGCACCCTGCGAAACTGCCGAGACTGTGATCAGAATGCCGAGCAACTTCAGAAGCCAGTCGCTCCAGTCCTTCCCTAGAGGCCACTGACGTCCTTCCGCGCATTGATCTGCGCCGGCCTTGCACCAACCCAGAGGAACGGGGATCTCGCTCAGTTGGTTGCGAGCCTTCACCACTTGACTGAGATCGGTGCGCGCGCCCGCGACGGTTTGCTGCGTCGTGGCGGAGTCCTGAGACGAAGCGTTGTCTTTTACATATTGCTTTGCCGCATCCGAAACCGCATCTCGCGCTGTCGGATCATTCCAAAGAACCTTCCCGATCGAGATCGTATCCGCGTTCAGCGAAATACAGATCACAAACGAAATCACCCACAGCCAGGCATGCGCTTTCCTCTTGTACCAGCCCGACACGGCGTCCATCGAGTCGTCAAACCACGTCTCTATCTTCTTCCGCTCCTCTTCGGCGCTCGTTGCCCCTTTCAGTACCGCAGCCAGCACTTTCTGCGCTTCAGGAGAAATATTGGTCGTCGGAGTCGACCGCAAATCCTGCAGCACCTGCGCAAACATGGTCGACGAAATGTAGGCGGGCTTGTGCATGGTTTGCACCTTCTTGAACAGCCAACTCGGCCGCCAGATTCCCTTCACCAGCGCATGGTCGTAAATGCTGTTCTTGAGGGCCGGATCCTGAAGCAGGTTCGAGATTCCCGTTTCCAGTGTGTTGGCGCGCCATTTCGCCAGGTTGGCGATCGTCTCCTGAATGGCCGAACTCAGCGCGCTCAACAGCAAGTAGACAAAAATCAAACTGACCGCAAATTGCAGAGCAGGTGTCAACATTCGTGAGGCTCCTTCCGCGATCCCAACTGTGGGACGCTGTCCGTCATTGACTTGTTGGGTTGCGGTGATCTTCCAGGCAATGGGGATGCTGCTCGGATCACCGATGGTCGCCTACGGTATGCGAAGTCCGCTCCAATGTCTACGAAAGAATGAGCCGGGTTACGAATTCAGAACGGCCTGCGTGCGTGGGTGGGGGTTCGTGTGTGGGGCGGGCCTCCTGCCCGCCGCTTTTGACCTTGTCGTTGTTCGTACCGCGGGCGCCCTCGCCGCGTGCCTTTGATTAGAATGAACGTCGAAAGAGGCGTGCAATGAAATTGACCTTTATCACCCTCCTCATTTCTTCGCTACTGTGCGCCATCGCTCCCGCACAGGATTGCCGCGAACGTCCCCGCCTCATTACCGTCAATGGAATCGCCGAAATCAGCGTTGTTCCTGACGAAGTCATCCTCAGCCTCGGTGTGATTTCACGAGACAAGGATGTCGCCACGGCAAAGTCCCAGCATGATAGCCGCGTCAAGAAAATCCTTGCTGAAACCCGCGAAGCCGGTGTCGAACCCAGCATGTACAGACAAGCGCTCTGCCAATGAGCGCCGACTATTCCGAGGAAAAGGTTCCACGCTTCCTGGCGTACGAAGTTTCTCAAACAATCGAGATAACTCTCAAAGATCTCACCAGGTATGAAAGTCTCACGACAAAACTAGTGCAAGACGGAGTGAACCGGATTAACTCCGTTAACTTTCTCGTGGCCGAAGACAGAAAGTACAAAGACGACACCCGTCTCAAGGCCATTCGTGCTGCAAAGGAGAAAGCAGCGGCCATGGCCGCCAAACTCGGCCAAACCATCGGCAAGCCTTGGGAAATTGCAGAGAACAGCGCCAACGCAAACTATTTCTACGCCAATGCAAACACCCTTTCTAACGCCGGAGGCGGAGGCGGAACGGCAGAGGAATCTACCGTAGCCCCAGGGGAGGTGACCATCCGAGCCTCCGTTAACGTTAGCTTTCAGCTCGAGTGATTCGATTGAGCACGGACCAACTTGAGGATTAGCGAGTGGCAACCTTCGTCACCGGGTTGCGAGATGCCTGGTTGGCTTCTCGGAGTCTTAACCGTTCGGTCTCTCCGTGACTGCCTTTTCACCCGCTCCCGGCAACTTGCTCTTCTCTCCACCGCTCAACAATTCCTCCAAGCTCGCATACGCATAAATCGTCGGAGCATGACTCGCCATCAGCCCACCCGTGTCGGCTGTCGGCCCATAGTTGCTATGTACCTCACGCCCCAACATGCGCAGCATCGCCATCAATTGTCCGCGATGATGCGACGTATGCGTCATCCGCCGCACCATCACCCATGCCCGCGACCGTGCCACCTCGAAGAACTTCGTGTCCTCTTCCCACCATGCCTCGCTCTTGGACTGCAGCGCCGCCAGCCGCTTCCCGCTGTCCTCCGCATAACGCCGGATGAACTCCAGCCTCGTCTCTGAATTTGGCAGCGGAGGCGCACCTACATCAATCCCCAGCATGGTGCGAAACCACAAATCCTCACTCACGCACTGATGCACCATCTGCTCATGCACGCTCCGCCCCCGCGGATCGCCGTCGCGCGGCCGCGCCGGAAGATCTTCATCCCGAAATTCGCTCCACACGCTAAGAACTTTGACCCGCTCGCTCGCGTAAGTCTCGACAAGAAATTCATATCGCATCTCTTCCTTCTTTCTTTGTCATCCTGACCGCGAAGGGCCTGTGCACTCCCCTCGGCTGCCCACGTCTTGCGCACTCCTAGGAGCTTGGGCCTTTCGCCGAATGTTAATCTAACCTTCCGACGAAACCCATGCCCCGCCGCCCCCAACCCCTCCGCATCGCCATCGACACCGGAGGCACCTTCACCGATTGTGTCTGGATCGATCCCAAGACCCGCCGCCTGCAGATGCTGAAAGTCTTCTCAACTCCAGCCGACCCGTCCCATGCGATTTTCGAAGCAATTCGAAAAATCGCCGGAGAGAAAGACTTTATTCTCCTGCACGGTACCACCGTTGGCACGAACACTCTGCTGGAGCGCAAAGGCGCCCGCACCGCGCTAGTCACCACAGCTGGCTTCGAAGACGCTATCGAAATCGGACGCCAGGCCCGCCCCAAGCTCTACGACTTTTTCTTCGATCGCATCGAGCCCCTAGTCCCGCAAAACATTCGCTTCGGCATCGACGAACGCACTGCAAGCGACGGGGAGATCCTGACCTCGCCCACGCAGGAGAACCTTGGATTTCTCGCCGGCCAGCTCTCCGCAGCCAAGCCGCAAGCCATCGCGATCTCGCTCTTGTTCTCCTTCGCGAATCCGAAGAATGAACTGTCAGTGGCTGAAGCTCTGAAGCCACTGGAAATCCCGCTCTCCATCTCCCACCAAATCCTCCCCGAATTCCGCGAATACGAGCGCACCTCGACGGTAGTAATCAACGCTTATCTGCAACCAGTAATGCAGAGCTATCTGGAGAATCTGGAGAACCGCGCCGCCGAATCTCCCCGGCTCTCGGCTTCCGGCTCTCGGCTTCCGAAAAGCGCTTCCCAATCGGCGCCGGAAGCCGGCCCTCACATCTTCGTCATGCAATCCTCTGGCGGCATCACCGCGCTCTCTACCGCCGTCCGCGAGCCCGTGCGCACTGTTCTCTCCGGCCCCGCCGGAGGCGTCGTCGGCGCCGCCGCCACAGCCCGCGCCAGCGATTTCGAGCGCATCATCGCCTTCGACATGGGCGGTACTTCCACCGATGTCTCGCTAGTCGAAGGCGAAATCAAAACCGCCACCGACGCGCACGTTGCCGGGCTCCCCATCAGCGTGCCCATGCTCGACATTCACACCGTTGGCGCTGGAGGAGGGTCCCTCGCCCGCTTCGACGCCGCCGGCGTTCTCCGCGTCGGTCCCGAGTCTGCCGGAGCCGATCCCGGTCCCATCTGCTACGGACTCGGCACCCAGCCCACGGTCACCGACGCCAATCTTCTCCTCGGTCGCCTGCAACCCACGCGCTTCCTCGGCGGAGACTTTACTCTCGACCTCGACCGCGCCCGCCGCCTCACGCAGGAATTCCTGAAGAAGCACGCCTCGAAACTTACGCTGGAGGCCTTCGCCGCTGGAGTCATCCGCGTGGTGAACGCCACCATGGAAAAAGCCATCCGCGTAGTCTCCATCGAACGCGGCCGCGACCCGCGCCATTTCGCGCTAGTAGCCTTTGGCGGCGCTGGAGGCCTCCACGCCTGTGCCCTAGCCGAGGCCCTCAGCATTCCAACCGTAATCATCGCCGCGCTCCCCGGCGCGCTCTCCGCGCTAGGAATCTTAGCGAGCGACGTTGTGAAAGACTATTCACGCACCGTGCTGTGGCGCGTCTCCAAAACAATTCCCGCAGAGAAATTGAATCAACAATTCGCGTCTCTGGAAAAATCAGCTGCGAGAGATTTCCGCCAAGAGACCTGGCAGGGAAGGCCGCACTACGACCGCAGCGTAGACGTCCGCTACAGAGGCCAGGGATACGAACTCAACCTGCCGTTCACAAAGAATCTGCTGCGCGATTTCGAAGCAGAACACCGCCGCCGGTACGGCTACACCCACCCCAATCGCGAAGTAGAACTGGTAACCCTCCGCCTCCGCGCCATCCTGAAATCTCTGCAGTCGGGAACCACCACCGCAAATGTAGGGGCGGACGCAGCCTGCCCTGAGCACAATCGAAGGGTCCGCCTCCCAGCGAAGCGAGGCAGCTTCTCTCTGCCGCAAATCACAGTAGCATTTGACGGAAAGAAATTCCCAACGAAGATTTACTCAAGAGAAGACCTTCACCCCGGCAAGAAATACTCGGGACCAGCCATCCTCACCGAATACAGCGCCACCACCGTCATCCCGCCCGGCAAACATTTCCACATCGACCGCGCCGCAAACCTGGTTATCTCGATCTGATTGCAAGCCCTAATCAAGAGACTTCCTTCGTGAACCTTCGTGTCCTTCGTGGTTGACGCCTTCGCCTCGCAGCAACCAGATTGTTACAATCCGATGAAAACTCGTTCCTGCGCGCGAAAACTGGGCACTGGGTGCTAGGTACTGGCAACTGCCTCCGCTACAATACTCCCGTGAAACCCAGCATCTTCGTCGTTGAAGACGATCCCGATATTTCCCGTCTCGTCCGCCACCATCTCGAAAACGAAGGCTTCATCGTGCGGGTCTATCCCACCGGAGCCAACGTGCTTTCCGACGCCGAACGCCAGCGCCCAGCCCTTTTCGTGCTCGACATCATGGTTCCAGGCAAAGACGGACTCGAAATCTGCCGCACCATCCGCCAGACCTCCGGCCTCGCCTCCGTTCCGGTGATTTTTCTGACTGCAAAGAGCAGCGAAGCCGACCGCGTTCTCGGTCTCGAGCTCGGCGCCGACGACTACATCGCCAAGCCTTTCAGCCCGCGTGAACTCGTGGCCCGTGTGAAGGCTGTTCTGCGCCGCTTCGAACGCCCACTTCCGCCCAGCCCCATGAAGGTCGGCGACATCGAAATCGATCCTTCCGCCATGACGCTAACCGTGCGCGGCAACCTGGTCTCCACCACCGCCACCGAATTTCGCCTGCTCGACTATTTCGCGCGCCACAAGGGACGCGTCTTCTCCCGCGATCATCTTCTCGACTCCGTGTGGCGCGATACTGCCTACGTGACGCCTCGTTCCGTCGATGTCTACGTCCGCCGCATCCGCGAAAAAATCGAGCCCGACCCCGAAAACCCGCGCTACCTCAAAACTGTTCGAGGCGCCGGCTACCGCTTCGAGTCACCCAAATGAGGAGAAGGTGAAGAACCGGATTTTCTTCAAGCTGCTGGCCGTCTTCCTGATCGTGATCGCCGCCACCGCCGTCACTCTGGACGTCATGCTGGGCAGCGCCTGGGAATCCTCTCTTCGCGCCGAAATCCAGCGTAGCCTCACGCAGAAAACTCTGCTCTTCGCCCACCGCGTCGAAACCGACCACGCTCATTCCCTCGTCGAAATCGCTGCCCAGGAAGGCCAGGCTGCCGGCGCCCGCGCGACCATCATTGACAATTCCGGCAAAGTGCTGGCCGACTCCGAATCGAATCCCTCCACCATGGAGAACCACGCCAGGCGCGTCGAATTCGCCGCCGCTCTGTCTGGACAAACCGGGAGCAACGAGCGCCGCAGCGCTACCCTCGGCATTCCATTTCTCTATGTCGCCGCACCCGTTTCCGGAGGCGCTGTTCGTCTCGCCTATCCCCTCTCTGACATTCAGGCCGTGCAGACGCAGGTCCATCGCCGGATGCTTCGTGGTTCGGCGCTTGCGTTGCTTATCGCACTGCTGGTGGCCGGTCTGGCGTCCGTCTTCACCTCCCGTCGCCTCGAGCGCATCGTCGATGTCGCTGCCCGCATCGAACGCGGCGATCTTCGCGCTCGCGTGGATGACCATTCCCTCGACGAAATTGGACGCGTCGCGGTTGCGATTGACCGCACTGCCGGACAAGTCGAACGCAGTTTCGCGGCTGTGCGTTCCAGCCAGCGCCAGCTCGAAACTCTGCTCAACAGCATGCAAGACGCCGTCATCGCCGTAAGCTCCGATGGCCTGGTGCAGTGGGCCAACCAGCCCATGGACCGCCTCGTTCGCCAGTACGTACGTCTCAACGCGCCCGTCGTCGAGACGATCCGCGATCCCGATTTCCTCGCCACCGTCAAAGCCGCCACAGCTACGAAGGAAGTTAAGACGGCCCGAGCTACATCTATCGTCCAGGGGCGCGCCTTCGACGTCACCGCCGCGCCTCTGCCCGACGGAGGTGCCGTCGCCGTGCTCCGCGATCTCACCGAAACCGAGCGCGTCGAGAAGACCCGCCGTGACTTCATCGCCAACGTCTCGCACGAGCTCCGCACGCCCCTCACTTCGATCCAGGGCTACGCCGAAACTCTGCTCGATGCTAGCTCCGAAAACTCCAATCCCAACCGCGAGTTTCTCGAGATCATTCGCAAGAACGCCGCCCGCATGTCGCGCCTCACCGAAGATCTTCTGACTCTGGCGCGAGTCGAGTCCGGGGAGACCCGCTTCGATCCGGAGTCCGTTCCGCCCATCGAACTGCTGCACGACGCCGAAGAAAGTTTTCGCGAAATCGCGCGCGCTCAGGGCGTGGAACTGCAAATCGTCGAGAATCACGGCTCAAAAGACGGAGGAACGGTCGAATCACTCGCCCCGGTGCTGGCCGACCGCGAAGCCATCCACCAGGTCTTCTCCAACCTTATCGACAATGCCATGAAGTATGGACGCTCCGGCGGACGCATCGTCCTCGGCGCGCGTCCCGCTCCGCGCGGCATCGAGTTTTATGTCACCGACTTCGGCGCAGGCATTTCCTCTGAGCACCTGCCGCGCCTGTTCGAACGCTTCTATCGCGTCGACAAAGCCCGCTCCCGCGAATCCGGAGGCACCGGCCTCGGCCTCGCCATCGCCAAGCACATCATGCTCGCCCACGGCGGCTCCATCCGCGCCGAAAGCGAACTAGGCCACGGCAGCACCTTCCTCTTCACCCTTCCCACCGCATAAAACACCGATGCCCATGTGGGGACAGCCGGCCTCGGCTATCCGGCGGCCCAGATGTATTGGGGCGCAGCCTCGCAGCGATTTGGACTTATCATTTTCGAATAGATTTTGCCTGTTGACTCCAATCAGCCCATAATGAAGAAGACGCGCGAGTGCGAGTTCACGAAAAATGACGCAAAATTCACAGCTTATTAACCACGACTTCCACAACACAACCTATGCTTAGTCGTTGGCCATTTCATCCCATGAACGGCAGAACCGCGACGACGCCTCCGCTCGACCGAAGCGCCGCCCGCGTTCGCGCCCGGCGGACACAATCATGAGTACCGCGATCAAGACCCCTGCCCCCGAACCGGCTCATCAGTACATCGTGCGCCGGACCGTGGACGCTTGCCGCATGGCCAAAGAAGCTGCAGGCGCCGCCGCAGAAGGCATCGCCACCGGCTCCAACGCTCTGCTCAATTCTCTCCGCCAGCGCGAGCGCGAACTCGACACGCTCGACATGGAAATCGACAGCGGCGTTACCACCGCCATCACCGAGGTCGGCCCCGCAGAAGCGCGTGAGCTTCTCGCTTGCATGAAATTCATGATCGGCCTCGAGCGTATCGGCGACCTGCTCCTCAGCTTCGCCAACAGCGCCCAAGCCGCCGGTGGACGCATCGACTCCGAAGACACTCGCGACCTCACCCAGATGGCGACCATCCTCGAGAAAATGTTGACCGACTGCGGCGCCGCATTCTCCGAACGCGAAATCGGTAAGGCCATCGACGTCCTCCGCGCCGACGCCGAGATGGACCGCTTGCGCAATCTCATCTTCCTGCGTCACATCGAGAATCCCGAGAACCTTGTCCGCCAGGCCAGCCTGCAAGTCATCTTCATGACTCAGTCGCTCGAGCGCGCCGGCGATCACGCCAAGAACCTCGCCGAAGAAGTCTGCCACTTCGTCAGCGGACGCACCGTCCGCCACGTCCTCATGGCCTACGACAAACCCGTCGAACAAATGTTCATCGACTACCTCCGCCGCCGCGACCAGCACCACTAGAAAGTGTGCATGTGTGGCGCGGGGCGCCTTCGTCCGCGTGTGCGAATACCACCTGCAGCCGAGCTCAGAGCAAGCTATTGTTGCAACGAGTCGCCCGCCCTTAGTCTCTGCGTTCTGTGCAGTACCACCACCGCCCGGGCGCAGTAGAACGATGAATCCCCCGATTTTCAATTGCGCCATGAATGCTCGCGGTAAACATTTGTTAGAAAACATTTTGCGTTCTGTTTCTCCGTATTTCTGTTTCCGCACACCCGCTCCGAAGCCGTTACGCATTTCCGTATCTCTGCGACCCTGCTCTATAGTTTTTAGAATTCCATTCGCGCTTTGCTGGTGTGTCATCTCGAAACCAGCGAATCCGTCGCCTCCGCCATCACTCTTCGGTAACGTACGACGACCACAACAATGATCCTCGTAACTATTCTTCCTGAGGATGTTTTGTGCAGTTCATCGACTCCGACGTGACCGCTGTCGTCAAAAGAAACTGGCACTCGACAGCATCATGTATTTGACAATCACTGCGTTAAACACCTTAACAATCACTGACAGTCCAGCCGAGTGAATGTCATTCGTTTGTCAGCGATCCCTTGCACACCTGTAGCCCACGCGCCACTTTGGCGACTGTATTGCATCTTCAAGGACACGCCGGGTCGGAGTTGTGGGCGGGGAAAGCTCACGGACTGCTCAGTCTGAAATGTTTTGGAGGTTCTATGTTAGGAAAGTTTGCCCACACAAAAAGTGTTATTGCCGTCATCGTTATGCTGCTTCTCGCCTCAGTTTGGGTTCTAGGCCAGGGCATCGTGACCGGATCGATTTCCGGGACCGTGTTAGATCCGCAGGGTGCCGCCGTCGCAGGCGCCAGTGTGCGAGCCACGCAAGTTGAAACCAACCGTCTGTTCTCAACCACGAGTTCCAACGGTGGCGTCGTTCTTCTGCCGTCCCTGCCTCCGGGTACGTACAACGTAGTGGTAGAGTCGAAGGGATTTTCCAACTATTCCGTCCAGAACATCATCGTCGCGGTCGGCAAAGACAGCGCTCTGGGCACGATCAATATCAAAGTCGGGAACACCACCGAGACCCTGACCGTTGAAGGTTCGGCTCCTCTGGTCGAGAGTACTACCGATCAAATCTCGCAGACCTTTAATAACACCGAAGTCGCAAACGTCCCGTTGGGCAACACTTACGACTCGTTTGTGTTGTTTAGTCCGGGCGTGGCCACCGCGGGCAGCGGAGGGTTCAGCAACAACAACGGCGCGGAGCTCTCCATCAACGGCCAACGAGCCCGCTCGAACAACTATCAACTGGACGGGCAGAACAACAATGACAACACCGTCGGTGGCCCTTCCATCTTCTTCGGTAATCAGGACTCAATCGCTGAATTGCAGGTCGTCACAAACTTCGACGCCGAGTACGGCCGCAACATGGGTGGTGTGGTCAACTACGTCACCAAGGGTGGCACCAACGCCTTCCATGGCACCGGATACGAATTCTGGCAGGGCGACCACTTTGACTCTCTCCAGAACCAGGAAAAGTCTCCCCTGTTCGGTTTCTGCGGTGGTGGAGTCACCACCAATTGCACGCAGCCAGTCGTGCCCCAGTTCGTGCAAAACCAGTTCGGCGGTACCGTTGGCGGCCCCATCAAGCGTGACAAAGTCTGGTTCTTCGGATCGACCAACTTCCAGCGTAACCGTGCTTCCGGCGCTCCGTTTTCCTCGGCGCCAGCCCTCACTCCCACTGCGAACGGCATTCAACAACTGCAGGCGGCCTTTCCCAACAATCCGGGGGTTGAGGCGTACGCTCAATTTGGTCCCGCGTCCGTCAAGATTGGAAATCCAGTCTTCAGCAACCTCACTACCGTCCCCGTGTCCGCCGACGGCGGCGCCACCACCGTCCCCATCGAGATGGGAACTCTTACGCGATTCCTATCGCAGCCTTTCAACGACTACGAAGCGACGGGGCGCGTCGACTTCCAAATCACCAATAATGATCGATTCTTTGCTCGCTATGTATTTCAGCAGACGATCCAATCGAATGCGGCTTTCTTCGGTCCGGCTGGAACCGCGCAGGGCCAGGTGGTGGATGTTCCCGGTCGCAATCAGCAAATCGGACTCGACTACACCCACAGCTTCACCCCACTGCTCTTAAACCAGGTTCGGTTCAGCTACTCGCGCTCTCGCTCCGAGTTCGACGGCGGCGGTTTTCCCAGCTGCACGCTAGCCAACATCGGCTCGTGCCCGCCGCAAATCATTATGCTCGACCCCAACAGCCTGGGCGCAGGTCAGTTCCTTGTCTTCCCGCAAGGCCGCATCATCAATGTGTATCAGGTGCAGGACAACGCCTCGATGGTCCATGGCAAGCACGTCATGAAGTGGGGCGGCGAATACGACAAGCAACGCTCACCTAACTATGGCTTGTTCGAGACGAATGGCTTGTTCGTTTACAGCGACTTCAACTCAGTCCTGGCGAACACGCCCCTCCAGACCCAGGTTGCCTACGGGCAGCCGGTCCTGCGCTTCAAAGAAAACGATCTGGGGCTCTATTTCCAGGATGACTGGCGGGTCAAAGACAACATCACTCTGAATCTCGGATTGCGTTGGGACTTTTACCAGCAAGCCAGCAACCTCCTGCACGACGAGAGCGTGGCCCAGCAGACCGGGCCCAATCCCCTATGGGATACCACGCTGCCCCTCAGCCTGACCACGGTGCCGAAGCTGCCCAATAACTATCATAATTTCGGACCTGTCATTGGTTTCGCCTGGACGCCTCGCATCCTCCCAGCTTTGCTCGGCGTGGACAAGACCGTAATTCGCGGCGGATTCCGCATCGCCTACGACTTCGCTTACTACAACCTCGCCACCAACGTGCAGGGCAGTTCTCCCTTCACCAACCTCGCCACCATCAACTCCGGGCTGCCCAACATTCCCACGCTGGATGGCGCCAGCATTGCCGCCGCGCTGTTCCCTCTGGCACCCAAGGGAAATCCCGGGTTCGCCACTGAAACTCAATTCGGCTCCAACTTCCGCAATCCCTACTCCGAGCAGTGGAATTTTGGGATCCAACGCCAGATCACTAACAAAATGGCTGCGGAAGTTCGTTATGTCGGCAACCACGACGTCGCCAATTTCCAGGAAGTCAACGGCAACCCCGATCTCCTGCCGCTGATCCAGAACGGATTCGGCAACCTGATTCCGCAGGGTCTGACTCCCTGCACCACCGCTGGCGCGCCGGGCACGAGCGGTGCCGATCTTTTTGGCAACCCCACCGGCTACGCGAACTGCAATTTCTCGCGCGTCATCCAATACACCAATAGCGGCTATTCCATTTACCACGGCCTGCAGACTCAATTCCGCCTGCAGAATTGGCACGGCTTCACCGGCGAGGCTTCCTACACCTATAGCAAGACGATTGATAACGCATCCGAGGCTTTCTCCGCCAACTCGGGCCTTGGCACCATCTTCGATCTTGCTCAGAGTCCCTTCGATGGCAGCAATGCCGAACGCGGCCGCAGCAGCTACGACTTTCCCCATGTATTCAGCCTGCTGTGGGTCTATGACCTGCCTTTCCGCAGCGGCCAGAATGGCCTGATGGGCAAGTTAATGGGCGGATGGCAGATCAACGGAACGTATCGCTACACCAGCGGTCAGCCTTGGACGCCACTGCAGAACGCCGGCCAGGGGTTGTGCGACCCGGCAGGGTTCACCGGCGGCGGCTTCGACACGTGCCGGCCGATGCTGAACAGCGCCAGCGCTCCTTTGAATACCGTTGGGCAATGCATGGACCCGTCCGCTGCGGACTGCGGACTCGTGAGCCTCAATACTGGCTCGGCGATCTCCATGAGCCAGGCACACTGGATCATTAACGACATCAACGCCGCCAAGTTCTTCGGCTCGCCATACCTCGGCGTCAGCCGGAACACCGAACGTGGTCAACCCATCAGCACGGTCAACATGGCGGTATTCAAAAACACGAAAGTCACCGAGCGTGTCACCATCCAGCTGCAAGCCGAGGCGTTCAACCTCTTCAATCATCAATGGCTCGGAATTCCCGTCGTGAATGCCAACAACGCCGTCAACGGCCAGTTTGCCAGCACGGCGTTCAACCTCAACGGTGGTGACACCTTTGCCGGCAACATCATCACCGACGGCATCGGCCGCCGCCGCCTGCAGTTCGGAGCAAAGATCATTTTCTAGCCCCGAGATGTAGGAGAAGAGCGTCAAAAGAAAATGGGTGCGCCCCACTTCTCGCGTCCTTTGCGAGAAGTGGGGCTTTTCGTTTGCAGACGGAGGAGAACCCGCCACTACCGATCTGACAAACCCGTCCCGAACCTAGTAATCTGCCCACGGGAAACCCGAATGATTTCCCCTCCGAGCGGGTTAGAATTACCTGTCCGTTGCTGCAGAATCGAGGACCCATGCGCCGCGTCTTCGCCTTGTTCCTGGCCTGTTCCTGTGCCTTCTCACAGGTGGCTACGCCCAATGCCAATCCACAACAGGATGAGAACTTTGTCGTTCGCATCAACGTTAACCTCGTCCAGATCGACGCCGTCGTCACCGATTCCAAGGGTCATCGCGTCACCGACTTGAAGGCCGAAGACTTCGAGGTCTTCCAGGACGGCGCACTGCAGAAGATCACAAACTTCAGCTCTGTCGCCGAGGGCATCAAGCCCGTGCAACAAACGGCAGTCGCTCCCCAACCCAAAGGCGCGCCGCTCACCCCACCGCCGCCGGTTCGTTTGAAGCCCGACCAGGTTCACCGGGTCATCGCCCTCGTCGTCGACGATCTCGGTATCTCTCCCTCGGGCGTGGCCCAGGTCCGCGCTGCACTGAAGAAGTTCGTCGACAACGACCTCCAGCCAGGAGATATGGTCGCAATCATTCGTACCGGCGCTGGTATTGGTGCGTTGCAACAATTCACGATCGATAGGCGGCTCCTCTACGCCTCCATTGATCGCGTGAAATTCAATTTCAATGGCCGGGTGAGCAGCTTTTCCCCGATCAACCCAGCGCATGTATTCGACGCCAATTCGACTTTGAGTCTTCCCCCGCAGGGTGTCGGCAATCTCTCGCAGAAGCCCGACGACAACCCCTCGTCGGTGGCGTCCAGCAATCCCAGCCTCTCTTCGGTCTATGCAGACGTTCCGGATGCGTGCTCGCTCGGAGTCGGCAGCGCCGTCGGATCACTCGCGGCCATCCGTTATGTGGTACAGGGATTGCGCGATCTGCCCGGGCGCAAAGCCCTGGTTCTGTTCTCCGAGAGCATGCAGATGTTCGAGCAGCCCGGCTACATTCCCACCCGCGGATTCCAAAAGGGCCCCAGGTCCGGTGGTTTCGAACCTCCCAACTCCTGGACTTGCGATTTCTCTCGTCTTCAGGAAGGCTTGCGGAAGCTCACCGATGCCGCTGAGCGCGCCGCTGTCGTCTTCTACACCGTCGATCCGCGCGGCGCTGATCCCGTCATGTTCGATGTCGCCGACAATCCACTCGCCAACGTCCACTCCATGACCGACAACCCGGGAAAGGTTCTTGCTGACAGGCGGAGCGGCTTGCGAGACCGCCATCTTAGCTCGCAGGAGGGTCTACAATATTTGGCGGACGAGACCGGCGGGACGTTCATGACTCACAACGATATTGCCGGAGCCATCCATGATGCAGTCGACGATTCCGGCAACTACTTCCTGATCGGTTACCGTCCGCCCGCCAGCACCTTCGACGAGAAAGATGGGCGCTCAAAGTTTCACCGCGTCGAAGTGCGGGTGAAACGGCCGGGGCTGAAAGTGCGTTCCCGCACCGGTTTCTTCGGTGTTCCCGGCCGCGAGCGCGACGAGTTCGTTTTGCCCCGCAACGAGCAGTTTGCCCGCACGCTGGTCTCCCCGTTCGCGGTCAACGATATCCACTTGCGCACCACCACGCTGTTTTCTTATCTCGAGAAGCCGGTCCTCAACACTCTGATCTACGTCGACGGCAAAGACCTCGCCTTCACCACGGAAGCCGATGGCATGCGGAACGCGGTGTTCGATGCAGTCGCCGTTACCTTCAACGAGGATGGCCAGGCTGTCGACGACGCGCAGAAAACCTACACCATTCGTGCCGACCAGGAAAACTACGAGTTGGCTCTAAAGAACGGACTCATCCTCACCCTGCAGCATCCCGTCCAGAAACCGGGCCCTTATCAAATGCGCGTCGCGGTGCGCGATGCCACCTCGCAAAAGATGGGATCGGCGAACCAGTTTGTCGAGGTGCCCGACTTGAAGCGCGGCCACCTTGCCCTCTCGGGAATTTTGCTGAAGCAACAGGAGCCCGAAACTGCCGCGGCCAGTGCCTCAGGGGCGACTGAGTCGCCCGCCGCTGATCCCAACGGGAACGAAGCGGTTCGCATCTTCAAGACGGGCGAGAGGGTCAGTTGGGCGTTTCAAATCTTCAACGCCCACAAGGGGAACGATCAGCAGCCCGAAGTTACGGTCGAGACCAGACTTTTTCGCGATGGCAACGAGATCGGCCGCAGCGAGCCGCTGCCAGTTCGCTTTCCGGGAAACGTCCCCGCAAACCGTCTGGCCGCCAATGGCCAGTTGCTCCTCAGTCCGAAATTCGTCCCCGGAGACTACGCCCTGCAAGTAGTGGTGACCGACACCTTGGCAAAAAAGAAATACTCCATGGCCTCCCAATGGATCGACTTCGGCATCAACGCACAGTAGGTCCAGTTTTTGTTTATAGCGAGTTCAATTCAACGGAAGCGAGATGAAGTAACCTTTGACCTCGCCGGCACAACCAACGAAGTGGGTGCCCCATCTTTCGCGTCCTCTGCGAAGGTGGGAACCGGACTACTTGCGATGGCGGGTTTGCGTCCGACGAGGCTGGCATGTTCTAGATAGCCTGCCAAATGGTTTTGCGTCACGATTAGACAAAGAGGTCTGGCTAGAAAACACGCGGAGACCGCAGCCGAATATTTGTGCCAGAAGTCAAGTCTACTTTAGTAGACTCCAATACCCGCGAAAGAAGACATTTTGTCCACAGCGTAACTCATTGAAAAGTCTTGACTGCGAAATGCCTGCTGTGTAGATTCAAGCACTTGCCGACACGCGATTCTTACCTTTTCCCCAGTGTTCCTGCAGGAACTTTGTACGTACAACGCTAACCTCCCATGCCGCCCAGTGTCTGATGCCTGACGCCTTAAGCACATTGCTCAAGAGACTTCACGTCGGCAGACGCTACTGTAGGCCGCGCCACTGCGCGCTCGCCTCTGCGGATCAGCACGATCGCTCCCAGGATTGCCACCGACGCCAACACCACACGCATGCTCAGTTGCTCCGAAGCCAGCAGCCATCCCAACAGCACGGCGACTACAGGATTCGCATACGTGTGCGTCGCGACAAGCGCAGGTGGACACTGTTGCAACAGCCACGTGTACGCGGTGAACGCAACAATCGATCCGAAGACGATCAGATACGCCAGTCCTAAAATTGATTTGATAGAAATGCTCGCCCAATGTGTCGCATGAAACTCGCCAGTCATTCCCGCAGCCACCAGCAACATCACCGCGCCACAAACCAACGGAATTGCCGTGCGGGCGATCGCATCGACAGGCAACTTGAGCTTGGGAGAGATCACAACGCCCGCCGACCATGATAGTGAACCGAGGAGCACTGCGAGCAATCCGATCAGGCTCGAGCCCTTGACGGTGAGCTCAGCGCGCGTGAGCAGCGCGACGCCGACCACGCCAAAACCCAAACCCAGCGCGCTAAGCCGGCTGATCTTCTGCTGTCCTGTCAACCACGCCAGCACCAGAATGAACATGGGTTCGGTCGCGATGAGCAGGGCGGCAAGACCTGATCCCACATACTGCTCCGCCCAATGCAGCGTCCCATGACCCACAAGAAAAAACAGAGCGCCCAACACGAAACCAGAAATCCAATGCGCACGCGTAGGCCGAAAGCCGCGCGCCCACGCCCATGCGAACAGGATCGAGCCCGCAATCGTATGGCGAATTCCCGCGGTCACAAGGGGCGGAATGGTTTCGACTGCGTAGCGAATCGCAAGGTACGTTGAGCCCCACACGAGGTAGATGGCTGCGAAGGCGAGCGCGAGCTTGATGGTATGAGCGCGGTCGTGCTCGGTGGTCTTCTTCAACTCTCTCGGCAACTCGCCATTTGTTTTTGGTTTGGGCACGATCACAGGCCTGCCTCCTATGTTTATCATTTTTTCGTGGGGAAGCTTTTTGTTCGCCCTGCGGCTGCGAATCAGGGCCAGGATTTGGGCCGGTTGATCGAGGAACATAATCTAACCCCCTAACCACAGTTCAACGGTTAGGTAGATCGTAGATCGAGGAATCTAACTTGTCAAGATTGTTTTAATGGTTAGATAATGAGGCTGCGGAGTGCGCGCCAAAATTCAATGCTGAATCGATACGGGGACAAGAAAATCAAGCGGCGGCGGGCGCCGCGCTTTGAATTGTCGGGCGGGTTGGTGTGCCTCGACTTCGTGAACACGCTGGACGATCGTCCGAGTGGCGAGCCCAAAGAACTTCTTGCGAGCTATATCGACCTGGCGCGATTCGGGGAAGACACGGGGATCCTTGACCCCCATCAGGTGGACCGTTTGTTCGGTTTGAGTCAGGCGGAGCCTGCCGCGGCGAAGCATGCATTGGCTGCGGCGATTCAGTTACGCGAGGTGATCTGCGAAGTCTTTTGGGCGATCCTCAACAAGAAGCCGGCGCCGGCAGCGGCGCTGATGACGCTGAACCAATACGTGCAGGTGGCGGCGGAACACTCGCGGCTGGTCGAGATCGGCGGACATTTTGAGTGGCGAATCGAAACTGCGCCTGCCGACTTCAACGCGCCGTTGTGGCCGATCGCGCGTTCGGCGGCCGACCTGCTGGCTTCCGATCAACTGGAGTATGTTCGGGCGTGCTCGTCGAAGACTTGCCAGTGGCTGTTTCTGGATACGAGCAAGAATCACGGGCGACGGTGGTGCGATATGAAGTTGTGCGGCAACCGGGCCAAGTTTCAGAGGTTCTATTCGCGACAGAAGAGAAGTGCATTCACCACAAAGGACACGAAGGTTCACGAAGGAAACCGCTAGTTTTAACATAGGCCGTTTCTATAGCCGCGCGACGCATTACCCGCTATTACAATCTCGAGTCATGCATCGAATATTTTTGGGAGGGCCTGTGATTTCTCGTCTGCTTGCCGTCTTGTTGCTTTGTGGTGCTGCTTACCCGCAGAACGTTGTTCACTACACGACCACCAACGCGAACGTGAAGTATCTGTTTGCCACGGCGGAGCCGGTGGCTCATCTGAAGCCGGGGGACATTCTCGATACCAACACGCTCGACTGCTTCGGCAACGGGATCAAGAAGCCGGGCGACACGTTGAGCATGGCCAAGGGAGACAATCCGCTGGCGGGGCCGTTCTATGTGGAGGGCGCGCAGCCGGGGGATACGCTGGCGGTGAAGATTCTTGATTTGCAGGTGGACGGAGATACGGGCGTTGGGGCATTCTCGCCGGGCTTTGGGTCGCTGAATGGAACGCACTACACGCCGGTGCTGGAAGCGCCGCTGCCGGAGCGGGTTTGGTTTTATCACATCGACCATGCGGCGAATACGGCGACGTTCAAGGCGGTCGATACGGATTTCTCGGTGAAGATTCCGATGCATCCGTTCTTTGGGTGCATTGGCGTCGCTCCAGCGAACGGGGAGGCGCGCACGTCGATTGTGCCGGCGGAGTTCGGGGGGAACATGGATTCTCCGGAGGCGAGCGCGGGGAATACGGTCTATTTTCCGGTGAACGTGAAGGGCGGGTTGCTGTATCTGGGCGATGGGCACGCCGCCATGGGGGATGGCGAGGCGGCGGGGTCGGCGATCGAGGTGCCGCTGAAGGCTCGCGTGCAGCTGAGTGTGATCAAGGGGCGGACGATCGAGTGGCCGGAGTTCGAGAACGACGACGCGATCATGACAGTGGGGGCGTACCGTCCGGTAGACGACGCGTTCCGGATCGCAATGACGGAGCTGGTGCACTGGATCCATCGCGACTATGGATTGTCAGAACTAGATGCTTACGAGTTGCTGTCGAAGGTGGCGAAGGTTCATCTGAATGAGATGGTCGATCCGAATTATGTCGTGGTGGCGGCGGTGGAGAAGAAGTATTTGCCGAAGAAGAAGTAGTAGTTGGGATTGGGAAGTCCGTTAACACGCACATGTCGATGTGATCTTGCCGGTGTCAAAACCGGCGCTGCGGGCAGCATCGTTCCCCCCTCCAGAGAACGCGAGGATGGGGCACCCAGGCATGGATTCCACACGGAGGACATTGGGGAACACTGAGATCGGGGAATGACAATGGGAACTGGATCGGTCAAAAGTGGCGGACAGGAGTGTCTGCGCCACACACTGGAGGGTTTTATTGTCCGTGGTTGGCCGCGGCCGATCCGACCCACCAGGTCGCAGTGGCGCTGGCTCCGCTGACCTCGAACTGGGGCAGCGACGGTCCTACGCAACTCGCAACCTACACGGTGGATAGTTCCGGAAACCTGACGACGACCAGCACGTTCGAAAACATGCCGAGTGTTCTTGTGGGCAGCGTGACCGATTACTGGAGGTCTCCTTCGGGGAAGTTTCTGGCGGTGGGGGGAACTTCAGGACTGCAGATATTCCGGTTTAACGGGGCGAATCCAATTACGAGGAAGACCGGACTAGTTACGACCAAGGAAGTAGACCAGATGTTCTGGGACAATGCGAATCCCTTGTACGCGATCAGCCGAAGCGCGGGGAAGCTATTCGTGTTTACCGTGACTGCGACCAGCGTGACGCAGGCGCCGGGATCTCCTCACAGCATGGTTAGTCCGCAGAACATCATTGTGCTGCCGAAGACTTAGCAGCGGTCGTGCGGACAAGAAAAACCCCACTTCTCGCAAAGCAGGCGAGAAGTGGGGCACTCAAATCCTGTTGATGATTAGAGAGAGACGTTGCAAGCAGCGTCTCTACGATTTATCCCTTCACGATCTTCTTTGATGCTCCGTCCCAGACCGCTACGGTCTTGTTGAAGTAGGAGAAGTTCGCGAGGTGGCAGCCGATGGCGGCGTTGTTGCCGAAGACTTCGTTTTCGACTACCGGCTTGCGAGAGCGGACGGCGTTGTAGAAGTTGGCCTGGTGATCGACGGTATCGCTGTATCCCGGAGGATTGGCGTAGGACTCGCCTTCTGCGTCGGCGTCCCACTTGAGCGCGGCTGGCTCCGGGTGATCTTCGTGCCACTTCTGCAGGTATTGATCGCGGAGCGACTTTGGCCAACCGTAGATCGAATAGCCTTCGGGCTGGGGACGCGTGTCCTGAGGCTTGTAGCTGAGGGTGGCGTCTTTGATGATCATGGTGCCCTTGGTGCCGTAGAAGCCGATGAACTCTCCGCCGTCATTGTTCAAGTTGCAGCGCAGAGTGACGCGGGTGTTGGGATAGTCGTAGAGAGTTTCGATGAGGTCGGGGAACTCGCGCCCATCCTTGAAGTGGAAGAGACCTCCGCTGGAAATGGCGCGCTGCGCCGGGGCGTTGATGCCGGTGATGAACTGGATTCCGGAGAGCAGGTGAACGAAGAGATCTCCGCCGAGGCCCTCGCCATAGTCGGTGTAGCAGCGCCAGCGGAAGAAGCGGACAGGGTCGAAGGCTTTCTTGGGAGCACTGCCCAGGAACGAGTTCCAGTCGATGGTTTTCTCGCTGGCATCGGGCGGGATGGGATAGACCCAGGCGCCGCTGGGAGAATTGCGATCCCAGTAGGCGTTGATGGAGAAGACCTCGCCGAGTTTCCCGGAGTCGTAAATCTCCTTCGCCTTGGCGTAGAGGACGGAGCTGACCCGCTGGCTGCCGATGGCGACCATACGCTTGTTCTTCTGCGCGGCCTCGACCATGGCGAATCCGTCTTCGACGAGGTGCGACATGGGCTTTTCGCAATAGACGTCTTTGCCGGCGGCGCAGGCGTCTTCGAAGATGCGGCGGTGGTTGTGATCCATGGTGGCGATGAGGACGCTGTCAACGTCTTTGCGGTCGAGGATGCTGCGGTAGTCGCGAGTGGCCGTGACGCTGGGATTATTTACGGCTTCGCGGGCGGCGGTGTGGCGGCTGTCATACAAGTCGCAGACGGCGACGCATTGAATGCCGGGAACGTTCAGGGAAGCCTGGAGGTGTTCGCATCCGCGAATGCCGGTGCCGATGGAAGCGAAGCGGACGGTGTCGCTCGGTGCCACCGGGCGCGCGGCGGCGGAAAGATAACGGGGCTGCAAGATGACTTTGGCGGCAGTGGTAGCTGCGATCGCTCCCGTGCCGATCTGGATGAATTGGCGACGAGACAGGGGATTCTTCGACATGAGATTTCTGCCCTCACAAAAGCTTCAGGTTTCCGTGGCAGCGCGTGCGCCGGCGCGGAATTGCTTACGGGGAGGAATTATCCCATATGGCGGGGGCAGTTAGTAAAACGATTTTGTTCGGGAATTGCCGATGATGGGGCGGCACTATACTTTCGTCTAGTGGAGGCCAACGGTTGCGTGTGTCGGCATGGACAAACCCCAAGTTTGCAAAATCCCTTGGCAAGAACGTACTCAAAGATGGCTGGACCCTTTCCACAGCTCGTGCGATGTCCAATGAAGAATTCCATCCCTGGTGAGGGAATCTCCGCCAGAACGTCGCTCTTATAGATGAGCGGGTAGACCAACCGGTCCGAGCGCCGATTTTGAACCGGAACCAAAGTTTCGAATTGAGCTCTCGCAGCTTAGGCAATTCTTCCAAATTCAGAGTCAGGAGCTTTCCGATGAGAAACGTTTTCCTTCGCGTTACTTGCCCGCTCGCACTGCTGATGCCGGCCGTCACAGCGTGGCCGCAATCTTCAGCCGGTTTCGGTCATCAACTCGCGCCGATGGCTCCTCGGAATCCGGCAGAGATCATGAAGCAACTCAGCGAGGCAAGCGCCAACGGAATCGCCACCCAGGCCGCATCCGTTCCCAGTTCGAGTTACACATTCTCGGCGGTGGACTTTCCCGGAGTAGCTTTTTCCGAGGCCTATGACACCTTCAACGGACTCATCATTGGCGACTTTCAAGACGATGCGAATTTCTTCCTGACCACCGCTTTCACCATGCGAGCCAATGTTGGCGCCCTCTATACGATTCCGGGATTCAATGGGACCCCCGCCCTCTTCGCGATCAATACTTCGGGCGAGATGGTCGGTGGGTTGGCCGTACCTCAGATCGGCATTCGCAGCTTCGAGATCATCAACGGCGAGGCCACCGTCTTCGATCCCCCGCAATCCGCGCTACTGGACGAGGCGACCGGGGTGAACGTCAACGGGACCATCGTGGGCATCTACTTTGACACGAACAATGCCTTGCACGGCTATATCTATCGCGGCGGACGATTCACCGCCATCAATTATCCCGGAGCGCAGAATACCTTTGCCTACGACATCAACATGGCAGGCGAGATTGTGGGCTGCTGGACCGACCTCACCGACACAAGTCACGGCTACTTTCGGAAAGGCGGAACTTTTACCGACATCGAGGTGCCGCAAGCGATGAGCACCTGCGCTCGAGCCATTGATGACAAGGGCGACATCGCCGGCAGCTATGTCGATGCCAACAAGATGACGCACGGGTTTCGGTACCGCAATGGAGTCTTTCAAACCATCGATGTGGCGCGCGCCACCATGACGTCCATCAATTGCCTGAAGAACAGCGGAGAATTGATCGGCACCTATGGGGACGACAAGGGAGGGAGTCACGGTTTCACCGCCCATTGATATGCAAAGCAGCGCTCGCAGCCCGCGGAGGTAGGTTTGGGAAATGCCCGGGCGCTTCAGAACTAGAAATCGGCGGAAAAACAATTTGTTAGCGGGCGAAAAGTCGCGATACCACTGGGTGAAGTACTGATTGATCGGGGGATGGTTCAGGAAAAACTGGGGAAAAAATTGAAAGGGCCGTGACATTGGTTATGCCCTAGCTGCTCGCTCCTGCGAGGGAGCTTACAGCGTGGGAGCATGCACCGTCACAGCCCCTTGATGCGATCACTGCTTTCGCAGTTCCGAACCCCAACTGCCCCTCGCAGAGCCGTCGGTTTTTTCAGGTCCGGTCACCCCTCGGGTTGCCCCGCTTGGCTGATCACTCAGTCTTTCGGACTGGCTCGTTTTATTGTGCCAACCCTTTCGACCGTCGACGCAAACCACCTTAACAGAGAATTCAAAAACGTCAACGCAAACTATTGGTGCAATAGCTTGCGGCAAAGCTGTGAATAATGAGAAATGCAAATGGTTGCTAGGGCGAAGTTTATCCACAGGCTGGGTTAATTAGGACGGCTTTTGCACAAAAGTTGCACAGCACCCGTGCAATGCGCGAAACGATTGAAAGGGAACCAAATAATCGTCTTGACGCACAGAGCAGATGGGCGCATCTTTCAAAGAGCGGCGAAAAAAATCTGGATGATGTCAGAACTTGTGGCGTATGTGGACGGAGGTTGCCTGGGAAATCCGGGGCCTTCGGGTATTGGGGTTGTGATCAACGGCTGCGAAACGGGTCCGGTTCGCATCGCGAAGTGGATTGGACATCAGGATAACAATGTTGCTGAATATGCCGCGCTGATGGAAGCTCTGCAGTATGCCGTGGCGCGCAAGGCGCGGAAGCTGCATGTGTATTCCGATTCGGAAGTGGTAGTTCGGCAAATGACGGGCGAGTACACCTGCCGGAGCCCGCGGCTTTATTCCCTCCACTGGACCTGCCGGAAACTGGCGCGGTCGCTGAACTTTTCTATTTCGCACGTGCCGCGCGAGGATAATGCCGAGGCGAACCGCTTGGCTCAGTCGGCGCTGCGACGGCGGACTTCCTGACATCCTGAGTTCTTCCTGGCTTCAGTTACCGAGGACAGTTGGCTACGCGTCTTGCTTCGGTGTCCAATCCAAATATGAAATGGTTACGGCGGACCGGGCGGGCACTGGCGGCTCTAGTGTTCTCAGTCATGGTGATCACGGTCGGGACCTCAATTTATTTGCCAATCGACCAGTACCGTTTTCGCCGACAGGCTGAGAATCTGCTGGCGGATGTGCGCGGGCTGCAGTTAAGAAAAGCGAGCGCCGAGGACGTGCGCCGCATTGTTAAGAAGTGGGGCTTTGAGGGGGGTGCAATCAACCGGCGAGCCATGTACTCAGGAAGACTGTAACTACTATCTCCGAATCATCGCGCCCGATCCCTTCCACTTGTATAACCGCTTGAACATCGGGATATTACGGAAGTCGGGGCGCGTTCTGGCATTCCTCGGGCAGCACCCAGCCGACGTTGAGTCATGGCTTCAGATACGCGGGGAGGTACTTCGATCCGCTTTGTTCTCAGTCTCCATGTTTGGGCGGGCCGACGACGGGAGCGACTGCACGCTCAAGGGTTATTCAGGAGGCACCAGGATGGAAGGATCGTTCAGCGACCACGATCGGCCCGATATTAAGTTGAAGCAGTCGCTGCATCATCCCAGCTATCTTGCCGGCACCTATCTTGCTATGCTGAATGTTGACACCTTCCAAGCCTCCCCTGCGGTAGTCGTCTGGGCCGAGTTTTCGCCGGATGCGAACGCCTCCGATGTATCTCGGCTGATGCAGTTCGATCTGAATTGCCTCACGAGGGTTAGATCCTGCACAAATCGCGATCTGATGCGCGACTGTCTGGGCACAGGCGGTTGAGGACAACCGTGGATCCGCGGCCAGCCGGACTTGTACGCCGGAAATTTCGAGGCGCGCAGCGGCTATAGCCGACGTGATCGCGGTCCTGCGTCCGACGACGGTGGTGCTGCAGCCTTCAACCTACGAAGGCCGGCCCCCTAGCTTGACGAATCTTGAGATCGTGAGCGTGATAAAGAAACCGAAACATCCGCGATCGTTCGGGAGGTTTGATGTTGAGATCGATAATCCTGAAATGGCTGTGGCAGCCGACACGGGAGCACATATTGGAACGAGCCAGCAATACATTATGCTGCTGCAGCTCCACACGTATAGGGGAGGCGGAGGAGGAATCGCGCTCTATCCATGCGGCGTGCTGACTTCGAGCGATGCGAAGCTGGCAATGGTGCGAGACCTGGCGGCGGAGTCAGAGCAGGAATCTGAGTAAGCTTCCGTTTTGGAGAGCCAAACTTTTGTACCGGTACTTCCGCGTGTGCGATTTCTTGACACTATGGGCGGTCCGAGCGAGACTCCAAGTATTGCATCCTTACATTAGAAGATGAGTTGCGGCCGCGGAGCGCCACCACTGAGCCCGACTTCAGGATGAGGGCACGCGCAGTCGTGGAAGGTTTCCCGACTTCTGAACGGGCCGCGCGGCCACTAAGCGCGGAGCTGTCTGTCGCAGTGGACGTCGATTCAAATCTGGAGCAGAGAGTGGAGCAAGGCGGAACAACCCGGACACAGGCCGGTATTTCGGCGGCCCTTGCCGCTGCGAATCCCGCGCTGGGTTCTCCCATGCGTTTTCCTGGCGAAGACGGCGGACGCTCGCTGGCTCAGATCGCAGAACGCGATCTCGATGCCGCGTTGCAATTGCTGTCGGACCGCGCGCAATACATTACGGGAGCAAGCGGAGCGGCGATCGCCCTGCGTCGAAGCGGCAGGAATGACATGCTCTGCCGGGCGAGCACGGGATCGAATGTGCCGGAACTGGGCGCGCTGCTTTCCACGGAGTTTGGACTTTCGGGCGAAAGCGTCCGGACCCGACAGCCCCTGCGGTGCGATGATGCGGAGCGGGATCCGCGGGTGAATCGCGAAGGCTGCCGCGAGTTGGGAATTGCGTCGGTAGTGGTGATGCCCGTCGTAAATGACGACGAGGTGCTGGGCGTCTTTGAATTGTTCTCCGGGAAGGTGAATGCGTTCTGCGAGCGCGATCTTTCGACGCTGCAGCGGTTGAGCGAGATGGTGGAAACCGCCGTCAAGCTAGCGCGCGCGGCGGAAACCGTGACGGGAACGATTGTCGCGGAGGGTGTACCGGTTGGGGAGGCTGCGGTTCTGGAAGCGCCAGCGCCGGGAATTTCTGACGACAACATACTGGACGACGAGATTCTGGAAGTGGAAGGACCCACTGCTCCACTCGCGAATGAAGCTCCAGTCGCGGTTGAAGCGGCGACGGTACCGGCTGCGGCGGCTGTGGCCGAAGTGGCGAAGGCCGAGGTTGCGAAGGCTGAGGTGGCGAAGGCTGAGGTGCAAGCCGTTCCTCAAACTGTTGCTAAGATAGAGGCGCCGATTTTGCCTGCGCCCCTTATACCGCTGCCTGCGCCGCCCACTCTCCCGAAGAAGCCGCTGTTCTGGTCGGCCGTTTTGACTTCTGCGGCCGACGCAGAGAAGCCAGCCGACGCGGACCAGAGCCATGTTCCACCCGTGTTGCGAAGCTTGCGTTCGTGCGAGGCTTGCGGGTTCCCGGTATCTCCGGGGCGCGCGTTGTGCGTGGAGTGTGAAGAGAAGAAATGGCGCGGGCAACTGAAGCGGAAGACGACGCCCCTGCCGAATCTGGATCGGATTGCTCCTCCTTCTGCCCCGAGTCCCACGCCGGCACGGGCATTTGCAGCTGCGGCTCAGGCCGCTCCGGCGCCAGCTTCTGTCGGCCCCGCGGGGAATACGGTGGCGACGCCTTCAATCGGCGCCGCTCGGACTTTGCAGACGGATGCGCAGGTGAAAGCCCCTGGGGCTGCGACCTCCGCGATGCTCCCGGCGGTAGCGGCTTCCAAGCCATCCGTCTCGGAAGCTGTGGCGCAGATGGTCCAGACGACGTCGGATACGCCGTCCCCGGCCTTTGTTTTGAGCGCCGGCATGGAACCCTCGCAGTCGTGGCTGGCGAGGAACAAATATATTGTTGGCGCTCTGCTGTTGGTCGGGGCGACTGTGGCCGCGATCTTCTTATTGCGTTGAGTCTCTGCGTTGATCTCTGCGGTGAAACCTTATCATCCTTGGTCGTGGGCACAAAACCGTCGAGCTTCGCTCGACCGGACATCCCCTTCGGCTCCGCCCAGGGCAGGCTTAGGCGGCTTCCCTACATGAGTCATTCCGCTCTTCCGGGGCGCTCCGAATCCCTTGACAACTCGGTCAACTCTGCTAGAGTTCGAACGAGGTTTTGTAGCTCACGATACAACTCTCAGGTGCCCTGCCTATGAAGAATGTCTATGAAGTGTTGCGGCAGAAAGAGATGGAGTTGACCCGCCTGGAGAAGGAAGTGGAGGCCCTGCGACTGGTGGCCCCGCTGCTCTCCGAGGAAAAAGAGGCTATGTCTGACATGGCGAAACCCGCTTTGGCGACTGCCGTGAACGGACCGCAGGCCACGGCGCGGATTCCGGTACCGACCACGCCGACGATTCCGGCTCCGCAGCCGGTGCGCGCCGCCGGTTGGGAAGACACCGCCAAGCGCTGGCCGTAAGAAGCGCTGCTCGGAATATCTCTCAAAGTTCGAAGCTCGTTCCTTTTCCAGCCTGGGACATGTCCCCGGGTTGTGTTGTTTCTGCTATAGGAGCATTTCGCTTCCCGGCGAGAGCCACTCGAACTGCGCTCGACCGGACAGCCCCTTCGGACCCGCTCAGGGCGAGGCGGCTGTCCCCCACATAAAACAGAAATATTTCCTTACGAGAGTACAATTGAGGCCGTTTTTGGGTGGACGCTTGTTGGGGAGGGGCTATGCCGGGATTTTGCGTGAATTGTGGTGCGCCGATGACGGGCGCATTTTGTAACAAGTGCGGAGCGCGGGCGGTGGCGGGGAGCGCTCCGTCGCAATCGGCTGCGCAACCTGCGGCGCAAGCGGCTCCGCCCCCTTTTCAGCCTGTGCCTCAGTCCGTCGCGCAGCCCGCGTTTCAGCCGGTTGTCCAGCCAGGGGTCCCGCCAATGACCCAGCCGGTTGCACCGTCCGCTGCGGTGAAGTCCTCAGGGCTAGGGAAAGTACTGTTGATCGTGGGCGGAGTTCTGGTCCTCCTATTTGTCATCGGCGTCAGCGCAGCGGTCTACGGCGTGTATTGGGTGAAGCACAAAGTATCGAACTACGCCTCGGCCGTGACCGGGGGATCGAGCGAACCTGTCAAGGTGGTCGCGAACGGCAACAGCTGCCGCCTGCTGTCGGCTGCGGATTTGCAGCAGGTGCTGGGAGTCCCGATCGAGAAGAGCGCAGAAATTATGGAAGGCGACACGCCGGGCTGCGCGTACTACACGAATCAAGCGGCGTTTGCGCAGCTGCAAAAAATGTCGATGGAGCTGGCGCGCAAGCAGGCGGACGAGGTGAACAGCCGGCCGGGGCCGAAGCCCGACAGTTTGCCGGCGCTGCTGAAGGATGCGAATCAGATGGAAGGGATTGTGAAAGCTCTCGGCCTGACGCAGGCTCCTCAGGATGGAAAAGTGTTCGCATTCAGCGTGGACCGGAATGCCGGCCCGGACAGTTGGTCTGGGATGCGGCTGACGGAGTCAACGGTGCCTGGCTT
This sequence comes from Candidatus Sulfotelmatobacter sp., assembly GCA_035695545.1. GTDB lineage: Bacteria > Acidobacteriota > Terriglobia > Terriglobales > Acidobacteriaceae > Sulfotelmatobacter. The sequence continues at coordinate 44,126 of DASRRV010000098.1, forward strand.
CGAAGAAGTACCGGGCATGGGCGACCATGCGGCGATCGGATCGTTCGGTCACGCGTTTTATCTGCAGAAGGGAAATGCGATGATTCATCTGGACACGATGTGGGTGCCGGACGCGCGGGTGCGCGGGGCGGCGCTGGGAACGAAAATCATCGGAAATCTGTAGGAAGAATCTGTGAATATTCTGGACAAGGTTTTTTCCGGCAAGCCCTCGCAACGTCAATTCGCCGAGATGGCAAGTGCGGCCTTCGAGAAGTCGGGGTTGCCAGGCCTGACCTATCGCGAATCCGATTTCGCTCTCAAGATTCCCGGCAGGGATGCGACGATCTTTCTTCACAATTCTTACACAAACTACTGCGCGGTTCCGAGGAGCGGACGTCAGGAAGTACTCTCCAAGCTGGTCGCGAGCTTTGCGTCGATTCCGGAGATCCCCTCAGATTTTGGGTCTGCGCGCAAGAACCTGATGCCGGTGATCCGCGACGAAGCGCACGAAGGAATGATACGGCTGATGGGAGAAAGAGAGCCGGACGATCCCGGGCTGGCTCGACAATACAAGCCGTTTGCCAAGGGACTGTTGGCGGGGCTTGCCTACGACATTGAGCACAGCAGCTCATCGGTGAATTTCAAAACGCTTCAATCGTGGGACGTGGACCTGGACCAGGCATTTGCGGTGGCGAAAGAAAATCTTTGGGATGGGACACGTCCTGACGGTTTTGAAGGCGCCAGTGGCGTCTATTGGTCGCGCTGGGGAGATTCGTACGACAGTTCGCGAATGCTGCTGACGGAGTTGATTTACCGGCTTTCGGTGGACGGCGATCCGGTGGCGTTTGTGCCGAATCGCGACACACTGCTGGTTACTGGAGCCAACAATATTGCGGGACTACGGATAATTCTCAATGCGGCGCGGAAAACCACTTCCAGCAGGGACATCCGCTGTCGCCGGATTTGTTTGTACTCGACGAAGGCGCGTGGAAACTTCACATCCCGGAAGATGTCGAGTTGCGCGAGATCTGGGTTGGAATGCGGCGGCAGCGGGATGGGCTGGACTACAACCAGCAGAAACAGTTGCTCGACAAGTTGCACGAGAAAGGTTGATGTGGACGTCTACGTGGCCGGATATTAGATCGCGCAAGGCGAGGGGCAGGAGGCGTTCAGCATTTGTGTGTGGTCGAGAGGCATCGACAGCCTGATCCCCGTGACTGAGCAAATTGCGTTCATGCTCGATCCGGAGAAGAGCGAGTTCTTCAGGGTGCAGTGGGATGCGGCGGTCTCAGTTGTCGGCAAACTGATGGAAGCCGACCCGCAGTTGATTCCCAAGCGAATGCGGGTGCGCGAATTTCCCAACGAGGAGCAGATCGCCCAACTGCGTAAGTTGGCGAAATAGCTTAGGATCCGACGATTTCGTGCAAAGCCGCCAGCAGGCGATCCACTTCTTCTGTCGTGTTGTAGTGCACGAGACCGATGCGGAGGAAGCCGCCGGATTTCTCTACGTCGAGGTGCTCGGTGAGATTTAGGGCGTAGTAGTTGCCGTCCCAGGTGAAGAAGCCACGGTCGCCGAGCTTCGTGGCTAGTTCCAGCGGCGTGTGGCCTTCGATTCTGACTGCCAGCGTGGCGCAGCGTTCGTTGAAGCGCTTGGGATCGGTGATGCCGGATATCTTTAGGCCGGGAATTTTGTTCAGCCCCGACATGATCCGCTGCAGCAGGCCGCGTTCGTGCTCGTGGATTGCTTCGTGTGCGGCTTCGATGGCGGCGCGGCGGGTTGAAACATCCGGGCGGGTGCGCCGGCCAACGTCGGCGAGGTATTCCACGCAGGCGGCGATTCCGGCGATGCACTCGTGGTTGAGGGTGCCCCACTCCCAGCAATTCGGAATCGCATTCGTATTGGGGCGCACCTTATACGGGATCAGCCGCTTGAGGTGCTCGCGCTTTCCGAAGAGCACTCCCATGTGCGGGCCGAAGAATTTGTAGGTCGAGCAGACCAGGAAGTCGCAATCAAGCGCAGCCACGTCGATAAGACCGTGCGGGCCGTAGTGAACGGCGTCGATGTAGGCGAGAGCTCCGGCGGCGTGGGCGAGGCGGACGATTTCCTTGACAGGATTGATCGTGCCTACGGCATTCGAGGCGTATCCTGCAGCGACGAGCTTCGTCTTCGAATTGATCTTTGAGGCCAGGTCGGCCATGTCGAGCGTGCAGTCCTCGTCGTGAATCTCGGCCCAGCGGACAGTGATTCCACGGTCTTCCGCCATTTGCAGCCAGGGCGAAACGTTGGCGTCGTGATCGAGACGCGTGACCAGGATTTCGTCTCCCGGCTGCAGATCGCGGCCAATGGCGCGGGAGATGGCGTAGGTCAGCGTGGTCATGTTCAGGCCGAAAGCGACTTCGTCGGCGGCGCAGTGCAGAAAGTCAGCCATGGCGGAACGAGCTTCGGCGATCATGGCGTCGGTGTGGCGGCTGGTGGCGTAAGCTCCGCCGGTATTGGCGTTGTCGCGACTCAGATAGCCGGAGATGGCGTCTATCACGCGCTGCGGGACTTGCGTGCCACCGGGGCCGTCGAGGAACGCGGCAGGGTGTCCATTGACGGTCTGCGACAGGGACGGAAACTGCGACCGGATGTAGGAGACGTCCAGCGCGGCGGAGGTTGGTTGTTCGATGGTCGGCATAGACTCTTCTATTTTTATCACGAGGCGAGGCGTGGGTCGGCTTGCTGGCGGCGAACTTGCGTGGCATGATGCGGGCCAATGCCAAAAAAGTCGCTGCGTTGATAGCGGTTCTGGTGATCGCCCTCTCGCTGGCGGTTCTTTACCGGAGACATGAAGCAACGCGGGCCCACCTGCGCCGGGAACGGCAAGCGGCGGAAATGGTGTGGCAGGAGGTTGTGACGGTGTATCAGCACGACGTCCCGCTGGGCACTGCCCGGTCGGAAGTGAAGAAATACCTGGACGGTCAGAAGGCGCGCTACATCGACGGGCGCAACATCACGGTGAGGCTCGGAGAGACGCCGGACGATGGTCTTTTCTGTGATTACTGGTACGTCTACGCGTCTTTTGACTTCAGCCCGCCGCAGAATCAAACAGACCCGTCTCCGCTCGACAAGCTAGTCGGAGTTTCTCTTAGGAGAGTGGGTCACTGTCTGTAAGTCCGTGCGCTTCTCCGAAGGGGAACTCAATTTCGGCTCACATTCGTTCGCAATGAGCATCACTAGTGCGGAGAGGCCGAATGAGAGAGCGAAACAATTTCAGTTTGCCCAAGGCCACTGTTATGCGCGCGAGTTACTGGAACCCATCGACCAGAACGATGTCTCCTTCGGAGTGCTCGATTCCGGTGATGAGAAAAGTCCGGCCGTCGGATGACATGGAGGGCCCCCAACTGACGAACAGGCCCGGCAGGTCCGAGATCTTGTGAACTCGGCGGGTGGCAAAGTCGAAGTACTCCACAGAAAAGTGGTGCGGCGAGCCGTTGAGGAAGTAAATGCCGTTCTGAGCGGGCACCCATTGAACGTCAGCGGGCATTCCCGTGACGAGTTGTTCGTCGCCGCCATTGACGGATGCCGACCAGGCCTTTCCATTCTTGTAGAAATACAGACGCTTTCCGTCCGCCGATTCCTGCGGCCAGGTCCGCCCTTCGTCCGTCAAACGAACGGCTTTGCCGCCTTCGACTGGCGCCTTCCAAATGACGCCAGGCCGCTCCGTGTTGAAGTAGATCCAATGGCCGTCTGCCGACCAGAATGGCGCTGACGCGTGGGGCGTTCCTGTCGGGAATTTTTTCGGCGGTCCACCCTCGACGTTCACAACGTAGAGTTCCGCGTTGTCGGAGGCGCGCAGGTCAAAAACAATCCGGCGGCTGTCTGGCGACCACCGGGTGACCCCAATTTGTGGTCCTCCGAAGGAACTGAGTTGGGCTGGGTTCGAGCCATCGCGGTCGCAGATCCACACCTCGGGGTTACCGGAGCGTTGGGATTGGAAAACCATGTGCCTACCATCAGGCGAGATGCTTCCGACTGCGTCGCCACGGCTGGACGAAATGACCTTCGTCGGCGGCCCGGCAGCCTTTGCGTCGCCAGACAATTCAACTCGCCAGATGCTGCTCGCATGATGGACCTGGCTGTACGCGATGCGCTTTCCGCCCCGGGCCACGGCAATGGTTTCCACGTCCTGGGCGAAGAGAAGCTTCTCCGGGTTTCCCCCAGCGAGCGGAATACGCCAGAGATGCTGGTCGGAGCTATACAGAAGAGACTTGCTGTCGGCCGTCCAGGCGATCCCGGAAAAACCTTCGGAAGATTTGGCGCCTGGAACCTCGCGGGTTTGTTGGCCGTCGGGAGATTGTACGTAGATGCGGGCGGTACCCTGAAGTAGCACGCACGCCGAGGCAATGTATTTTCCGTCGGGAGAGAAGGCGGGCTGCCACGAATGAACGCAATCCGGGGAAGGTGCGGGAAGGACGCGCTCCTCGACGGTGTCCACGTTGACGAGATGGACTCTGAAGTGTGGCGGGGACGAGGCGTCCTGTGTTGCTGGAGACTTGGATTTCGCGAAAGCCACCCACTTGCCGTCCGTTGACCAACTGACCCCAATCGGTGCCCAGTCTCCATAGGGAGTAATTTCGGCGAGTTTGTTTTCCGAGCCTCCGAGGGGAGAGATCAGGTAGATTCCACTGTTGTCGGGATCGGCCTGGCGCATGAACGCAATGGATCGGCCATCGGGAGACCATGCAGCGCCCAGAAAAGCGGCCGGATGATGGGTGAGCTGCACCACCCGCTCTTGCCCAACCTGCTTGATATAGAGATCGAATTGAAACTCCTTTTCATAACCAAACCAGGCGAAAACGATCTGATTGCCATCGGGCGAAAAACTTGGCCCAATTTCAAATCCTGGGAAGGTTGTGAAAGGGGTGATGGTCAGCTTCTCGGATTGCGTTTGCGGGCGAGGGCGGAGCAGGTATCCGCCAATCGCCGCCAGCAGTAACAGTCCGGCGAGGGCGGCGAAGCGCCATCGCCAGTCTGCAGCGCGAGCTAGCTCTTTACTGGCTGGCCGGGGACGGACTATTTCAGGTCCCGGGTGCGAAATCGGCACAACCCGCGGCGGCGCTAGCTTGACCCCTCCATCGGCCACCCACTCAACGTGGGCGAGAAAGCGATAGCCAACCTTGGGGAGAGTTTCGACGAATTTGGGATGTTCCGCAGAGTCTTCGAGCGCCTGCCGAAGCTTTTTCACGGCGGTATTCACGCCATGCTCGAAGTCTACAAAGGTGTCTTGCGGCCACAGTGCGGAGCGCAACTCCTCGCGCCTGACGACCTTGCCGTCCGCCTCCAGGAGCAGCCGCAGGACCTGGAGAGGTTGATCTTGTATCGGCACACGAACGCCCAAACGGAACAGCTCATTGCTGTTTAAATCGACTTGAAACGAGTCGAACCGAGCACGTGCCCGACGCAGAGAACCAAAAGTAGCCAACCGAAACCTCGACCGAGCCACCGAAGTGTACCTCAATTTCCGCACGGAACGGGCAAATTTGCGGCCTGTTTGCGCCGATAAGTACCGTGCGGCAGCCCAGTTGCAGAGTTCACCATTAGTTCACCACGCGATTCACCCGCGGTGCATTGAGCGGAGCGACGAATCGTGTGATGGTGCGTCCGGACGCAGCGATTGGATCGCTGGCCCAGCAACAAAAATCTGCGATTGGCAGCAAAAATCTGGAGGCAACCTTGAAATACCGAATCTCGCTGTTCTTACTCACCCTGGCTCTGGCGGCAGCGTCGACTCCGACGGCTCACGCCAGCGCGTGCAGTAACTGGACGATCCGGGGCACCTATGCCTTTACCATCCACGGAACAATCTTTCTCCAGAATGGGTCCACCCTACTCATCGATGGCCTTGCCAAGACCAAGTTCGATGGCCACGGGAATTTGACTCAACTCGACGCGGTTGCGGCGAATGGCAACGTCGCACCGGGCTGGCGGAACAGCACGGGCACCTATTCGGTGAACGCGGACTGTACCGGGACCTTTACCGTTACCAACGGCGACGAACCGGACGTTCACGCGCAGATGATCATTTCCCAATCGGGAAACAATCTGCATGCTGTGGTGATCGACCCGGGATTCGCGACAACCAGCGATGCAGAGCGCATGCGAGCTCCGCAGGAATAAGGAGGGTGTGCGGATTCAGGAAAATGCAGCGCTCTAGACGGGCGGGGCGGTGCTCCCCGCTCGTTTAGAGAATGACTCGGCTGAACCGCGGCCAAGGTGGTTTTCTTTGGCGCTTCGATTACTCCACTGCTCTGACGAAATCGGTCAGCAGGCCGTATGCCGTCGCGTATAATCCAGGATTTTCTTCGGTGATTGCTAGGCCGGGGAAGATGTCGGTTTCAAAATAGATGTAGGACGATGTGCCGACGATCTTGCCCATCGGTGATGTTGCCAGAACCTTCTCTGGAGCGACGCTGGCCTTGACGGCATTGCCAGCTCGCTGCGCCCGGCAGACGAGTTTGAATGGCCAGCCATCGCGGCGGGCATTGCGAAGGGCCGGAGTCGTCAGGTCGCGGACGCCTTCGCGCTGGATGTCTTCGATTTTGATCGGGACATCCATCAGCACGGTGATCAGCGCGGCTGTCTTGACGGCGGCATCCCAGCCGTCGATGTCGTGCGTGGCGTCGGTCTCGGCCACGCCCAGGTCTTGTGCCTTCTTGAGTGCTTCGTCGAAGCTGAGACCGTTTTCCATTTCAGTGAGGATCACATTTGTTGTGGAGTTGAGAATTCCGTAAAAGCCCTGCAAGTGAATCGCGGGCATCTGGTCGAACAAGGAGAAGATAGGGATGCCGTCCATTACTGTGGACTCGAACAGGAATCGCTTGCCTTGTTTTGCGGCGAGGTCCCGGAGTTCGCGGAAAGCGTGGACGGTTGCGCCTTTGTTGGCGGTGACGGCGTGGGCTCCGTGTTCGAGTGCGGCGCGGATGTGGTCAACAGCAGGTTGGCCGTCTTTCACGTTCAGGGACGTGGCTTCGAACAGGACGTCAGCCTGGGCTGCGGCTAGCCAGTCGCGGACGTTGTGCGTGACTTGCTCGCTCACGCTTGGGTCAGCGTTGACCTCGGGCTTTTCTGGGGCGGGGGCGCCTGCGCCAAAGAATCGAGACGGGTCGAGTCCGGAGGGGTTCGCTATCCAGCCCAGGCGGCGGGAGGCGATTCCAGTGATGCGGTATGAGATGCCATGCTGCTCGCGGAGTTCTCGGGCGCGGTCTTCCAGGAGATGGACCAGAGTCCGGTTGACGTTGCCGAAACCGAGAAAGCAAAGGTTGTAGGAAGAAAGTTTCAAAGTTTCAGAGTTTCAATGTTTCAAAGTAAAAGTCAGGAAGCAAGCTTCAAGGTTTCAAAATAACAACCCAGACATTTTGGGACTATGAAACCTTGAGACTATGAAACCTTGAAACTTTTGAACAAACCTCTCACTTAGCCCATGACCGTGGTGTGTTCGGGCTTGATCTTGTAGAGCACGCGGATTTCGCCGGGCTGGCCGTAGGGATACTTGTCGACTCCGAGATACTTCTTCGCCATCTTGTGAATGTGCTCACCTGCGCCGTCTTCCGTGATCTCGACTACGCTGCCGCGAATTTCGAGATAGCGATAGGGATTCTCGGGATCGATGATGGCCAGCGAGACGCGGGGATCGCGGCGGACGTTGCGGTCTTTCTGGCGTCCTTTGGCGGAGTTGAAGATGACGTGCTCGCCGTCGAAGTCGCACCAGACGGGAGTGACTTGGGGTCGGCCGTCGGGCATGAGCGTGCCCAGGCTGGCGAACGCACGCTTCTGAAACAGATCGCGATACTTCTCAGGAATAACTTGCGACATGAGCGCCTCCGAGGAGTGATTGCAGCAGCATTATAGAACGCTGGAGCACAGGACGGGATAGGGCCGGGCCTTAAAGAGCTTTACCGCAGAGATCGCGGCGGTCAGGCGAAGAGCAAAGGAATAGCGGTCGGCCGGGTGGGCACCTACAGGTTAGGCAAAGTCTAGTAGACTCTTACGCAAATTCCTGGAAGGAACAGAACCCATGATTGCATTCCCACTTAGGGCGAAGGTCTCGTCTGGTCGAGTGACCGTTCTTGCGCTGATAGCGTTCCTTTTGCTGGCAGCGGCAGTGCCGTTGCCAGCGGCGGATGCGCCCGCGCAGAAGTATCCGCCGACGATTGTCTTCATGACCGACTTCGGCGTGGTCGACGATTCGGTTGCGCTGTGCCGCGGCGTGATGTACGGCATCATGCCCGACGTGCGGATTGTCGATCTGACGCATCAGGTGACGCCGTTTTCGATTCTCGATGGCGCGCGTTTTCTGTATGGGGCGACTCCGTACTTTCCAGCGGGTACGGTGTTTGTGGTGGTGATTGATCCGGGGGTAGGCAGCACGCGTAAGGCGATTGTGGCGCGGTCGAAGCGCGGACAGTATTTTGTTCTGCCCGACAATGGGCTGCTGACGCTGGTGGAACAGCGCGACGGGATCGAGTCTGTGCGCGAGATTACCAATATCGACTGGATGATCGGGAGCAAACTGTCGTCAACATTTCACGGGCGCGACATTTTTTCTCCGGTAGGCGCGCACATGGCGCGCGGAGATGATTGGACGACGGTGGGACCGGAAATGGCGGTGAAAGCCCTGGTGCGCCTGGAGTTGAAGGCGGCAACAAGCGACGAGCGAGGAATCAGCGCCACAGTGATCGCGACTGACGGGCCGTTTGGAAATCTCGTCACCAACGTGGATGCAGAGGATTTTCTGAAGCTCGGATACCAGCGCGGGCAAGAAGTTCCGGTGACGGTGGGCGGCAAAGAGATGAAGATCAAGTTCGTGAAGACGTTCAGCGATGTGCCGCAGGGGCAGCCCCTGCTGTATGTCGATTCGCGGGGGCATGTGGCGCTGGCGGTGAACCAGAATTCATTTTCGGCAGTGTATGGAGTAAAGCCGCCGGTGTCGCTGGGGATTCCGCGAGCGAAGTGAAGGCTGGCTCGGGCCGCTTGGCTTCGCCTGCGCAAGACAGCCGAGGCGGCTTTCCCTACGTGATCTAGCTTCCAACGTCTTGTGCCAGGCGCGGCAGGACTGCTCTCAGCAGCGACTCGAACGTGTTCTTCACGCGCTCGCCGGTTTCCATGACTTCGGCGTGGGAGAGCGGTTGATCCAGAATTCCGGCGGCCATGTTGGTGACGCAGGAAATCGCCAGAACTTTGATTCCCATGTGCCGGGCCGCGATTACTTCGGCCACGGTTGACATCCCAACCAGGTCAGCGCCGATCCTCCGCAGATATTCGATCTCAGCCGGTGTCTCGTAGCTTGGTCCGAGCAGTCCAGCGTAGACGCCCTCGTGCAGCATAATGCCTTGCTTCGCCGCTTCCTCGCGCGCGATCTCGCGATAGGCGCGCGCATAGGCTTGCGTCATGTCGGGGAAACGGACGCCGAAGCGGTCGTCGTTGGGTCCGACCAGCGGGTTCGCGCCCTGCAGGTTGATGTGGTCCCGGATCAGAACTAGAGCTCCCTGCGAGTAGCCGAGGTTGATGCCACCGGCGGCGTTGGTGAGGATGACGGCGCGAATACCCATGCGTGCGAAGACGCGGACGGGGAATGTGACTTCTTGCACGGAATAACCTTCATACAGATGCACGCGGCCCTGCATGGCCGCGACCGGCACTTCTCCGGCCTTGCCGATCACCATGCGTCCAGCGTGTCCGATGGCGGTGGACTGAGGGAAGGAAGGAATGTCGGCATAGGGGACGCGTATGGCCTCCCTGAGCGAGTCGGCGAATCCGCCGAGGCCAGAGCCGAGCACTAGCGCGATCTTGGGACGCACGGGGGTGCGGGCCAGAAGGTGCTGCGCGGCGGATTCGGCTCTCGAGTAAGTGTCGCTATTCATGGCTTAGGACCTAGAAGTTCTTCTCGAATTTCCCGAACTCATTTTCCAGACGCCATTGTTCCTGCGCACGTTCACTTGCTGCGAGAAACTTCGCGCAACCGCCGGACGGTTTCTCCGCGCCCAGAGTATCTCCCACGCACGCGGCAACTGGGCGGAATGCACCTTTGGTCGTAGTCCACAGACTTAGTCCAGGCAAGAAGCTGTGCTCGATGCTTTGGCGGGTCATGCGTTTCAGTTCGGTGTAGGGCAGGCGAAATTCCTCGACCGCGCGCAAATACTCGTGCGTCATGTCGGAGCGAGCGACGCCCTCGTCGTCGGTGGAAAGCGCGACGGGGACGCCGTACTTCATGTATTCGGGGAAGGGATGCTCGTCGCCGCTGACTCCTAGGATCTGGTCGTTCGAAGTGAGGTTGATCTCGACGAGCACGTTGCGGGTGGCCATTTCCTTCATCAAGGCGATGGGATCCTTTTCGCTCATGATCGCGACACCGTGGCCGATGCGCTCGGCGTGTCCGCGTTCGACCGAGGCGCGAATGTGGAAAGAGAGATCCTCGGGCTTCACCAGGCTCATGGCAAGCTCGCCGGCGTGTAGAGCTATGTGCACCTTGGGATATACGCCGTGCAGATAATCGAGCATTGCCATGTGCTTGTTGAAATCGTGAATAGGAACGTACCAGTCTTCAGGCATGACCAGGTTGAGGCCCACGAAACGCGGATCGGAGGAAGCAAGTTCAAAGCCGAGCAGAATTTGAGCGAAAACGGCTTCCTGCGGCAGGCCGCGCAGAACTTGGTACAGGTAGCGAATGTTGACGCCGCATCCAGGTTCGGCGTTTGGGGTTCCGCATTTCAGTTCCGTGCGAGCGCGGGCTTCGTCTTCCGCCAGCGTCTTGCTGGTTGCGTCCGTGATTTCTTTCAAACCCCCAGCCATCAACTTGTCGCGCATCTTGGCGAAATCTACGTTGGTTTCGATTTCCGCGTCCGCGCCCAGTTTCAACCCGAGTTCCGGAGCAGCGCCTCCGTCGGCTGTGTGCATGAATTCGACGTACTGCACGTGCTCGCGGGCGGCGCGGTTGATGACCGTGGCGATGCTTTCGGCAACGTGGTTGTGGGCGGTGAGTGCGAACTTGTCGAAGGTGGCGAAGAAGTGGTCGTGGCCGGATTCGTCTCCGGGACGCCAGTTGCGCATAGACCATGCGTCGATGATCTGGTTGTAAAGGACGTGATCGTCATAGGCGCAGCGGGCCGAGGGTTTTTGAGTGTACCTCTCGCAAGAATCGCAGGGTGCGCCCATGAGACGCGACGTGGTGCGGTCGACGCAGAAATTGTCGGAAGCGGCGAAGTCGAGGAGATCTTCAGCGTAGATGGCGCCGCTCAGGTGATTGTGTAGGTCTCCGCCCTTGGGGACATCGTGCAGGAAGGCGAGCAGCAGGGGAGGCTGCTTGCGGACCGAGTCCAGATAGCGCGCCGTTTTTTGCTCGGCAGTTTGGGCTGCAGCAAGTATGGGAAGAAGAAAAATGATCAGACAGCGGCGAACGACTACCGGCATCCACAGAGTCACGCAGCACGCCTCCGGAAAATCAGGAAAGGCATTGTAATTCGTGGGTTGGCGCTGCGCCAATTCCGCGATCACTCTGCTACATTGTTTCGATATGCCGCAGGTTTCCATCAAGCCCACACGCAGCTTTGCCAGTGACAATAATGCGGGAGTCCATCCGGAAATTCTGGAGGCAATCGCCCGCGCCAACCAGGGGCACGTGATTGCCTATGGCGACGATCCGTTCACGCGCTCGGCCGTTGCGAAGTTCGAAGAGCATTTCGGACCTGGTATTGATGTTTTCTTTACCTTCAACGGAACCGGCGCCAACGTGCTCGGTCTGCAGGCTCTGACTCGGCCGTATCACGCCGTTCTGTGCAGCGACTACGCGCACATTTATAGCGACGAATGCGGAGCGCCCGAAAAACATACGGGATGCAAACTGATTCCTCTGCCGCACCAGGACGGCAAGATCACCGTCGACGCCGTGCGGCACGCCTATCATGGCATCGGTGACCAACATCATGTGCAGGCGCGCGTCGTTTCGATTACGCAATCCACCGAGATGGGAACGGTGTACAGGCCGGAGGAAATTCAGGCTCTGGCCACCTTCGCGCATGAACACAAAATGTTTCTGCACGTGGATGGAGCGCGTATTGCGAACGCCGCCGTCAGCCTGGGACAGAGCCTGCGCGCGGCCACGCGCGACCTGGGCGTCGATGTGCTTTCCTTTGGCGGCACCAAGAACGGGATCATGGGCGGGGAGGCGGTTGTCTTCTTCAATCGGCCGCTGAGTGCGGACTTTCTATATTTGCGGAAGCAGGGGATGCAGTTGGCATCGAAGATGCGGTTCATTGCGGCGCAATTTGAGGCACTGCTGACTGACGACCTGTGGCGGCGCAGTGCTGAACGGGCGAATGGTATGGCGCGCGTGCTGGAAGCTGAGGTGCGGAAGATTCCGCAGGTGCGGATCGCGTGGAAGGTCGAAGCCAACGGAGTGTTCGCGCAGATTCCGCAGCCTGCGATCGAGAGGATCAAGGAGCGCTACTTCTTTTATCCGTGGATCGAGGAGGAGTCCATTGTGCGCTGGATGTGCTCGTTCGACACCACCGAGGAGGACGTGAAAGAGTTCGTGAAAGTCATAGCGGAAGCAGTGAAGGGGTGAAGGCTGAGTACACAGCATACGGTTGCTTTTTGCTCAACCTTTGACTAAATTGGCCATTCCCCCGCCGGGTGTAACTTGCCCCGCAACTCGGTTTCAGGAGCTGGTATGAGCCGGAAGTGGTTCGGTATTGCCGTCCTCGTGGTCACCGCAATCGCGCTGCTGAACCTGTCCAGCTGTGCGCATAGCCAACAGTTGGTGGGGATCACGGTGAGCCCGCAGAATACGACCATCACTTTGACTGGGATCGGGCAAGTGATCGGCACACAATTTACCGCGCTGGGGACGTACATTCACCCGCCTGAGACGAAAAACCTGACGACCAAGGCCGTTTGGACTACGAATACGCCACAGATCATCGCCGTGGATTCCACTACCCCGGGCCTGATCAATACCACCGGAGAAGGCTGCGGCACGAATCTCGGGATCTCGGCGAGCGTGTATAGCAACCCCAGCGATCCTTCTGCAGGGAGTGTAATGGTGGGGACGGCAACGATGAATGTCAGCTTCACAGGCGGGGCCTGCCCGTGACCGGTGCGGAACTCATTCCTCCAACAATTTCCTCAGCGTAGCCTTGTGTTTCTCCGGTTTCTTCTTTTTCTCGATCACGATCTGACCTGGCGGAGGCGCGCCAACGCGCTCTCGGGCCAGTTCCTTGACCGCGGTCACCGCCCGAAAACGCTTCTGTTTTTTCTTGCGTGCCATATCAGAAGGTCTGACGCATTCATGTTGCCATAGCATGTTGCCATAGATTGTTGAGCGCAAAACTGTAATAATCTGTTTTCGCGGCAAAAGTTGCTAATGAGCCGCGATCCGACGGCTTCTATGGAAGAGCGCGATTTTTTTGACGAGCGGCAAGAAAAGAAACCGGCAACGTTGAACTGCCCGCACTGCCACCAACCGGGCGAATACGAAATCACGTGGGTGGTCCGCACCAAGAAGCGCCAGCTTGCGGGCCGAGCCGACGAGCGCGACCGCGCCCGCTTCGCCAAGGCGCGGTCGTACATGGTGCGCAAGGACGACATGATGGCCTGCAAGAACATGCGCTGTCGCAAGCGCTTCGAGATTTCCGGCCAGTCGACCGTGATCACGGAGTAGGCCGAAAAGGACTGCATAGGTCCTTCGC
>DASRRV010000099.1:0-5015 GCA_035695545.1 Candidatus Sulfotelmatobacter sp.
CCGGGATAACCCAACGCGTAATGCGTCCCAGCTGATCTTTTAGCGGCTTGTAACGGAGGAAGAACCAACGATAATCGCCATCATATCTTAGCATCCGTGCTTCGATCTCAAGCGGAGATCCGCTTGAAAGTGCTTGCCTCCTTTCGCGAGCCACACGTTCCGCATCGTCTGGATGAACGAGCTCACGAATATCGAGCTTCTGCCACTCTTCAAGCGTAAGACCGAGGAAATCGAGACTAGATTGGTTGATATACAGATGGCTTCCGTCGCCCCTTAGCACTGACAAATGTTGGGGTGCGGCGTCCAGAATTTGACGGAGCTCTACTTCCTGTTCCCGGATTTTGTCTTCCGCCTGCTTGCGCTCGGTGATATCCATAAAGGTCCCGATAAACTCTACGAGCTCGCCCGACTCGTTCAAGACAGGATGCCCGACGGCATGGATGTGGTTGATGGATCCGTCGGGAAGAACAATGCGGTAGTCCACGTCATAGTTTGTTTTCTGGATTTTGGATCGCTCAAAGAGCTCATGAATGCGCTTCTGGTCCTCGGGATGGTTTCTGCTAAGCCAAAATTCAGGGGTCGACGTATCCTCATCAGGCTTGATGCCGAATATTCGAAACACTTGTGGTGAGACTGTGACTGTATTCGACGAAACATCAAGTTTCCAGCTACCTGTTTGGCTTATTCTCTGCGCCTCCAGCAAATCTGCTTCACTGCGTCGCAGCTTATCTTCCGCGCGTTTGCGTTCTGTCACATCCACGTCGGTACCAACGTATTCGATAACATTTCCGGTTTCATCGAGAACCGGGTGTCCGATCCCGTGGATGTGCTTTGCCGTGCCATCAGGCAGCACGATCCTGTAATCTTGCACAAAATCAGCTTTCTCGCGGTATGCCTTGTCGATCCGTTCGTTAAATCTGTCGCGATCTTCGGGGTGCACCAGTCGAAGGAACTCTTTCCGATCTGGGAGGTTGCCTCTTTGAAGATCTAATCCAAAGATTCGTCGCATTTCCTCGGACCAGTAAATCCCCCTCTCAGTGTTAGGGTTGTGGGCCCAACTGCCCGTCTTGGCTAGTCTCTGCCCCTCCGCCAGGTACGCCTCGCTCCTGCGCAACTCGGCAGTCCTTTCTGCCACCTTGATCTCGAGTTCGTTGCGGGCTTGATGGAGTTCCGCTACTTTCGCATCAAGTTCGTTGCGCAGGCGCGCGTTTTGAAACGCTGCCGCGGCGTGATTCACAGCCACGGAAAGCAACAGCTGCTCAATCTCGCTGGGAAAGTCAGTGCGAGTGCACGCCGCGGCGACCAAACCACGTTCGCTATTGACGCCAATGGGAATGACAACACCACGACATGGCTCCGCGCCGCCAAGGTCAGTAACGATCTCCTTACGCGAAAGCTGGCCGGCATCGCCCAGATGAGTTCTCAGCCATTGGGGAAGCGTTTCCCACGCCTCCCCGCGGGTCACTTCGACGACGGCGCCCCCATTGGGATCTTGCATACGCACAAACGCGAAATCCAGGCGCAACGATCCGACCAGCACATCCGCAAGCCCGGCGGCAATGATAGGCGGTTCTCTTCTCGCCCACGCCGCTGGGATCGTCGAAAGTGCTGCCAATTCTCGGAGCGCTGTTCGCTGCGCGAGAGTCTCAATATGAGGTTCTATAAGCATTTAGTTCGTCATGCCCGCGCTTTTGCGAAGCGACGGTCGCTCCTTTAGTTCCAGGAGGAACTGGTCGGGAGGAACGAAGTACGGGTTCTCGTGTAGTAACCCACCGACGATCACGACTGGATGCGTCCGCATAGCGTCCATCACCACGCTCGCGCGGAATTTCGACAGATCATACGTGCAGATCACGATATCGTCGTACTTCGGAACCACGTAGTTGACCCGCGTCTCGAACTCGATCAGGTCTTCGACGCCTGGTAAGTCGACCAGCGCCCAGTCCATGTGCCCCAGGAATCTTGTACGCGCGTACCCTGCCGCGGGTCCGGACTGGAGCTTTTCTTCGAACGACGCCAGCCAGGCGTCTTGATCGAGACGGCCTCCGTGGAGCGGACCGTCTTGCCACGGCCGCACCTCCAATTGGCCGGTGTCGATCGCTCCTTGCACATCGATGCCTGCTTCGGCGAGCCGCCTCAGATGCTCCCCTCGTTGTTCGGGATCAACGAGGTGGAGAGCTTTATCTCCCAGGTCGATGCCATCTTTGTAGAACGAGTGAAGGACCCTGTACTCCTCGTCGGCGTTGTTGAAGAACGCGCAAATATGAGTACCCCCGGCAAACGGCATGGAATAACTATCGGTTCCCATACATCACCTCCACATGCAAGTTAGATACACGAATGGCTAAATTGGGCGCAGATTTGACAACCGCGTCGAAGCCAACCCAGCCGCAGACTTGAAGGGCCACATCTGCTTGCCAGCATTATAGACCCAGCAGCAGTCTTGGGTCCCTGCGGAGGGCCGGCATTTGCCGCTGCGCGTATGGTGGGAGGCCAGGCCAAAGCCCAAAAGACACGCCTCGCCCGTACCGGTACTTGGAAGGATTTTTCGCTGGTTTCAGGTCTTTATGAACGAGACCGCGCTTGGCTCTGCGCTCCGCGCCTCTCGGCCTCCGTCCCCATAACAACGTAGGTCAGATAAAGAACTGCGGGTGACGAAACCTTTACAACCCGTCCTGTGACTGCGCGTGGAGGCCAGCACATCCAACGTGTTGAACATGATTCTGGGCAGCAAACAAGAGACGGACAGGTGCATGAATGTTGCGTCACTCTTATTTTCTCGCGTTGTTACTGTCGTTGAGCCCAATGGTCGGTTCTGCGCGGGAAGTACCGGATGTGAATTCCCCGGCCTTCACGACCGTGCCAGAACTCAGCACTGGATTCGATCTCCTCTACGAGCAGAGGTTCGACGAAGCACGCGAAAGTTTCGTTAGCTGGGAATCCCGCAATCCAGAGGAGCCTTTTGGTGAGGCGGCCGTTGCCGCTAGCTATCTATTTGAGGAGCTATACCGGCAAAACGTCTTGACCAGCAATTTTTTCCTGAACAAAAACAAATTCCTGCAGGGGATTGACGGCAAGCCGGATCCGGAGCGCATGAGTCATTTCCGCGAAGCGCTGGCTCAAACGCGGCAACTAGCGCAAGATCGCCGGCGAACCAGCCCAAATGACGGCGAAGCTCTGCTTGCGCTGACGCTGGCCGCCGGAATGGAATCAGACGCTTTATCTATTTTGGAAAAGAAGCATCTCGAAGGTTTGAAACGCATGACAGAAGCGAATAGGTTTGCGAAACAATTGTTGGCGCAGCATCCGGACGTGGCGGACGCTTACAGCGCGCCCGGCATTGCAAATTACATTGTCGGATCGCAGAGCGCCGGATCCCGCTTCGCGCTCTGGTTTGGTCGGATTCACGGCGACAAAAAGCTTGGAATGGAGCAAGTCGCCAAAACCGCCGAAAACGGCCGCTATCTGCGGCCATTTGCCAAAATCATCCTTGCCCTTGCGGCTCGTCGTGAAAATCAGGATGCGCTTGCGCAGAGATTGCTGGAGAGCTGAAAGAGCAGTATCCGGATAATACGCTATTTGCTTCGGAATATGCCAAGGCCATGGGTCTGTCTATACCAGCGTCCCCTATTCCCATTGCCAGGACTGATTCCACCGATTGAATCTGAGTCGGACCAACCGCCGCGGGACACCGAGTCCTCTGAGCTTCGCAACCATTCGCTTTGACACACGACCAACTTCCGGACACCGTTGTCACAGAGCTGGTCGAACTCGTTCGTGCCACCGTTGAGAATTGTGACCCGCAATTAACGTAACACCACGCGATAATTTCTGGATTGACTCGGGCGCAGTTCCATGAGGCACAGGTAAACCGGCTGTGGCGTGGCTCACTTCGACGAATGTTGTGTTGCCCTGATCTCAGTCGTCGCGATGCGCTGCATTGCTTCAACACGGCTACCGGCGCGAAAAAAGTGCAACACGGGGACCACACGTGGGGCCGACACACTGAAAACAGATGGTTAGTACGAAAATGGTTTGACAAAACTGCGGGGAGTGCCGAACTTTAGGGAGCCGAACTTTAGGGACTTGGACGAGGGACCTGCTACTACTCAGATAAATTTGTGCTTTTTGATTTTCAGCTGCTTGATTTTGGAATCCAGCGTCGACCGGGGAATGCCAAGTTTCGCTGCCGCACCGTCCAGGCCAGCAACTTTTCCCTTGCTTTCAGCTAAGGCCGCTTCGATGATTTCTTTTTCCTGATTCTGGAGAGTAGCTGGTAATGGACCTGACAATTCTTGTCGGGGTAGCTGCGCGCTTTCCAGCCAAGCCTTTTCGATCCAAAAGGTGTCGCTGTTGCACAGGATCACCGATCTCTCAACGATGTTTTGCAGCTCGCGGATATTCCCCGGCCAAGGATACGACTGGCACAGTCCCAACGTATTCTTGTCGATTTTACGAATTTGCTTGCCGGCTTTTTCGGCATAGCGTTTTACGAAGTACTCGACCAACATCGGAATGTCCTCCTTCCGTCTGCGGAGAGGAGGTATGTGAATTGGGAAAACGTTGAAGCGGTAAAACAAGTCCGCTCGAAACGTTCCCGCGGCAATGGCTGCGGTTAGGTCACGGTTCGTCGCGGCTATGACGCGAACATCGGTCGGAAGAACTCGGTTACCTCCCACCCGTTCAAACTGCCGCTCCTGGAGCACGCGGAGCAATGCAATCTGAGTCTCGGCGGGAAGCTCGCCCACCTCGTCTAGAAAAATTGTGCCCGAATGCGCCAGTTCAAAGCGGCCGTGGCGGCGCTGTACCGCACCGGTGAAGGCGCCCTTTTCGTGGCCAAATAGTTCGGATGCGATCAAGGAGGAAGGAATCGACGCACAGTTTACGCTGATAAACGCCTGGCCGGAACGTTGCGAATGCTTGTGTATGGCGCGCGCAATCAATTCTTTTCCAGTGCCGGTTTCACCAGTGATCAACACCGTGGAATCGGTAGGCGCCACTTTCACGATGCTGGA
>DASRRV010000100.1:0-7114 GCA_035695545.1 Candidatus Sulfotelmatobacter sp.
TTTCGCCTCATCAATAAACATGCGTGTGCCTGTGCATCCATCATCAAGGAATATCGTGGGGATGTCTAACGTTCCGCGAGAACGGCCTTCTTGAGCCCCGGCACCCAGTCGCTTTGAAACTCCGGATGCACCGTCTGTGCCTCGTCCAGAGCCGCTTGGAACGCCCGGCGCGCCTCCTCGGGCGCAGCGGGGGCAGCGTCGCCAGTAGCTTTACCAGCGGGGGATGCTCTGGCTTAGCGCCAAAATCTCCGCTGGTCCAGTAGCGGTAACCGGCGAAGATGTGACAGGCTTCATCCCAAGTCTGGGACTACCGCCGCGCTGAAAGGAAGAGCTGAAGTGCGAGAGCGCCTAGAAGGCAAACTACTCGCGCTGTCTGCCAGGCCCGCGATGAACTGTGAGAGGTTTGGTGCACTTAACCGGGGCAGTGTACTCGCGACACCGCCCGTTGTCTATGATCGTACACACATGATCGTACACACAAGGAAAAGCACTGAAGACGGAAGCCTATTTACTTCACTTCTCTTACTTCACTTCGACCGGCTCGACCATCACGAACTTGCCCATCGATCCCTTATTCAGGAACTTGATGCGGCCAGTGATCTTGGCGAAGAGAGTGTCGTCTTTGCCGCGGCCGACGTTGAGCCCGGGCTTGACGCGCGTGCCGCGCTGCCGAACGATAATGGTGCCGCCGGGCACAACCTGCCCGCCGAATGCCTTAAACCCAAGCCGCTGTGCATTGGAATCGCGGCCGTTTCGTGAAGTGCCTTGCCCTTTTTTATGTGCCATAGCTGAGTCCTTGTGGGTAGCGCCGGCGTCCCGCCGGCTGTCGCGAGGGCATCCTGCCCTCGCTCTCTTTGACTATTTCTTCTTGGCGGCCGACTTCTTTGCCGCCTTCTTGGGAGCAGCCTTCTTGGCGGAACTCTTTGCCGACTTCGCTTCTGCCGCCGGCGCTTCCTCAGCAGCTTTCACTTTCTTGGGCTTCGCTTCCTTCTTCGGAAGTTCGGGAGCCTTGAAGCTCTGCCCACCCACCGCGATCTCGGTGATGCGCACAGCGGTGAATGACTGCCGATGTCCCCGCAGTTTCTTGTACTGCTTTTTGCGCTTGTAATGGAACACCAGGATCTTCGCGCCACGGCCCTCTTCTACCACCTGGCCGACCACGCGAGTATCGGCCTGTTTGCCGACCTGGCCCTCTTCGCTGGAAACCGCCAGCACGTCAGAGAACTCGACCTGGCCATCGGTGCCAGTGCCCAGTTTCTCCACTCGAATCACATCACCCGGCGCCACCCGGTACTGCTTGCCACCGGCGCGGATAACCGCGTACATACGTCTGCCTCCGTCAAATGTCGTGAAATTCAGCCCGTAAACCGGAAATCCTTCACCGGGACTTCTCCACCTGACTTCTCAATCAAACCCGGAGCGCACACGGGCGCAACCAAAGGGCTTGCGGATTTCCTGTGCTTGCTGTGTTTCTACCACGGCGCTTCAGCAGCCAAGGCAGGCGTCCCCAGAACGGGTCGGCGAGTACAGTCAAACTCCACTATTTTAGCGTGCACTGTGGAAATCGGTCAAACACTAGGTCATCAATTGCGGGAACGTGTCGCAGTTTTCTTTTGTGAACCTTGGCGGCCTTTGTGGTTAGGCCCTTATGTGCGAGAATTCCGCCGAATTCTTCGGAGGGAAACTCAATGCTGAAGCGCTTTCTCACCGTTTCTTTCTGTCTGCTGGCTCTGACCCTGTCCGGCTTCGCGCAAACCAAGAAGTCGCCGATGAAACCGGCCGGTCCCGCTCCCGACAAAGCCTATCTGCAGAAAATTTGGGACGGCTGGAGCACTCTCGACCCTGCCAACACTGCAAAGTTCTACGCGACCGGCCCGCATACCTTCTTCGATATTGCCCCACTGAAGTACGGCAGCTGGGACGAATACGAGAAAGGCGTAAAGGGTGTTGTCTCCGCTTACAAGAGTGCGAAGTTCACCGTCAACGACGATGCCGTTCTGCATACTCATGGCGACCTGGTGTGGGCGACCGCCACTGTAGCGAATCAGATGACTACCACCGCGGGAAAGGTCGAGATGGGCAACTTCCGCTGGACCGTGATCTTCGAAAATCAAGACGGCAAGTGGCTGATCGTCCACGAGCACGTCTCCGCTCCACTTTCATAGGGGCGTTGGCCACGGATCCACACGGATTCCCACCGATCAAAAGATCCAAAGATTCGAATTTCTTGTTCTAGCTTTTGTGTCCGTGAAAATCCGTAGCTATAGTTTCGCTAGTAGGATTTCCAGAAGAAGTAAATTGTCATCCCGGCCCCGACCAGCACAACGAACATTCGAATCCAAACCTGCGGCACCTTCTGCGCGTAGTGCGCCCCCACATAGCCGCCCACAATTCCTCCCATGATCATCGCGATCCCGTGTTTCCAGTAGACCGCGCGCGCCACAATGAAAGTCACCACCGCAATGCCGTTGATCACGAATGCCATTACACTTTTCAATGCATTCATGGCGTGGATGTCGGTCATGCCCAGCGCGGCCAGCATGGCGAGCATCACAATGCCCATGCCCCCACCGAAATAGCCTCCATACACGGCAACGCCCAGCTGAAATAGCGTGGTCCACGCGAGCGCCATGGTTGAAGCGTCGTGTTCAATCACAGACTTGCGCCCGCCCGCCAATTTCTTGCCGAACGCAAAAAGCAACGTGGCACCCAGGGTCAGCCACGGCAACACGCGCATGAAAGTGTGCGCCGGAGTCTTCAACAGGAGAAGAGCTCCGATCAACCCTCCGACTAGACTCGCCCCCAAGAGAGGAGCCAGGATCCGACGCGGCATGTCGAGCCGCTTCCGATACGCGCCTCCACTGGCCGCCGCCCCTGTCCAAAGCGCGATCGTGTTCGTGGCATTGGCCGGGATCGGCGGTACGCCGGTAAACAGCAGCGCGGGAAACGCGATGAAGCTGCCACCTCCAGCCACGGAATTCAGGGCTCCGCCCAACACGCCAGCAAAAAAAAGAAAGAGGATGGATTCCAGGGTCAAGCAGTTAGGTGTATCAGAAAGCGCACCACGCCGCCAACGACCCAACCTTTTGCGTGCGGCTGCGTCAGAAGCAGTGGACCGACCATATGACACGACTCATCACCGCGCTTGTCTTCCTGTTTCTTTGTGCGTCGACCCTTTTTTCGCAGCAGTCCAAAACCCCAGCGCCGAACCCATGCGCTGTCCCAGAACAGCAACAACTCGACTTCTGGGTCGGCGAATGGGATTTGACCTGGCCCGGTCAAAACGCGGGAGAGGTCGGCCACGGCACAAACAATATCAAGCGCATACTTGACGGCTGCGTCGTGCAAGAAAACTTCTCCGGCGGAGACTCCATGCACCTCCACGGAACGAGCGTCTCTATCTTCGACACACGCACGGGCACATGGAAGCAGACTTGGGTCGACAATGAGGGTGGCTATCTCGATTTCGTCGGCGAATTCAAGAACGGCCAGATGATTCTGCAGCGCGCAGCGACCCGCCCGGATGGCACCAAGACCCTGCAGCGCATGGTTTGGAAAAACATCACCGCCAACACCCTCGATTGGAGCTGGGAATCGTCCCTCGATGGCGGCAAGACCTGGCAGGTCAACTGGCCGATTCATTACAAGCGCAAGGGCTAGTTCACACTCCACGTAAAGCCCCGAATTACCTTTGTAATCTCGTTGCCCCCGGCTCCGTTGCCGAAACATTCCCCCTGCTACAGTGTTAACAACAGCGAGTGGGGGACTTTCCGATGCGTAATCGAGTCGTCGTGTTCGTTTTGATCCTGTCGTGCAGTATCGCCTGGGGGCAAGCACAGAGCACTGCGAGCAGCTCGCAAACTGGCAGCCAGCAGTCGATGACCGGCATGGATATGTCAGGCTCGGGTCACGACACGTCGAAGATGAAGGACATGCCGATGGGTGCGGACAAAGATGCTGAGGGCGATGCCAGCGCTCACGTCATGAACTCCATGGAAGGCCACATGGACATGGGCCCGCACATGAAGATGACAGCCTTGCATCCCTCCAAACCGGGGGACGCCGCTCGCGCCCAGCAGGTCGTGGAAGAAGCGCGCAAGGCCGCGGAAAAGTACAAGGACTACCGCGCAGCACTCGCCGATGGCTTCAAGATTTTCCATCCCGAAATTCCACAGAAGATGTATCACTTCACCAACTATGCTTACGGATTCGAAGCAGCCATGCGCTTCAATCCCGAGCATCCCACGTCGTTGCTCTACGAGAAGCACGGCGACGACTACAAGCTTATCGGCGTGATGTACACAGCGCCCAAGCGCCTGGGCGAAGATCAACTCGACGAGCGTATCCCGCTCAGCGTCGCACAGTGGCACGAGCACGTGAACTTTTGCGCCCCTCCTGCCGACAAGAGGAAAGAGATGCTTGCGCCACATCCGCAGTTTGGACTGAGGGGATCGATCACCACGCAGGAAGCCTGCGACGCTGCAGGCGGTACCTTTCATCCTGTGATCTTCAACTGGATGGTGCATGTTTACCCCTTCGAGAAGGATCAGGCGAAGATCTGGTCGGTGGAACGTCAACACGGCGACGCGGACTAGTCGGAGCGCAGCCGCTCAACGCTTCGACAGGCCTGCTGCGCACTTTCGTCATCTTCAGGCGGCAAAATCCAAGCGTATTTCTCGACGAAAAGCCTTGTCGCTGTCATCCCATGTTTTGTTGACCCACCCACGGAAACATGCTCCTTTCGCGCACCGATTCACTCGAGTTTCTTGCTACCGGAAAGATGCAACCACCGTCCAACGAAATGTGAGCGCAAGCTGCACTCAAGGGAACTTCGGGCGCGGCAACTGCGTAGTGAGTCAGAGTGGGTCTACGGCTAGTGTAGAGGTGACTCTAGCCAAGGTGGGATAGCGACATCGTTTGCGGGGTT
Organism: Candidatus Sulfotelmatobacter sp.; assembly: GCA_035695545.1. Classification (GTDB taxonomy): domain Bacteria; phylum Acidobacteriota; class Terriglobia; order Terriglobales; family Acidobacteriaceae; genus Sulfotelmatobacter. The sequence goes on from DASRRV010000100.1 coordinate 4,928, forward strand.
TGGGGATTCTCTCACACTCGGTTTGGCGGCCCAGGTGAGAAAACCCCCATCGCGGCAGCGCAAGCTTCTGACTTGTGGGTCAAACCTTGCGCGCACAACCCCGGCGGCAGCATTCTAGGCGATTCGTGGGGAAACACAAGTGTTTTCTCGCGCAGGTCGCGAGCCGGGCCGCCCCAACCGCTTCCCGACGTATTTTCGGGAAAGAAAACTAAGGAGCAGCCATGAAGTTCGCGACAGTTTCGAAGAGTCTGGTAATGGGGTTGGCTCTGCTGCTGGCCTCGAGCGCATTCGCGGGTACCAAAGCAAGCCTGCACCTGAATAGTCCCACCACGATCAACGGAACCACGCTGAAGGCCGGCGACTACAAGCTCGAGTGGGAAGGCAACGGCCCGGAGGTGGAACTCAGCGTCGTGCAAGGCAAGAACGTGCTCGCCAAGGCGCCCGCGAAGGTCGTAGACCTGAGCGTCCCGGCGCAGAACACCGCCGCCGTTCTGCGGAAAAGTAGCGACGGAACCGCAACTCTTGCCGGCGCCCGCTTCGAAGGCAAGAAATTCGCCATCGAACTCAGCAATGCTGGAGATGGCATGCAGGCGGGATCGAGCAAGTAAAACTTACGGGACAACACAAATTGAAAAAGGGGAGCACTCGCGTGCTCCCTTTTCTTGCACTGTGCGACGAAATCGGCACCACAACGTCTCTATTGCGTGGAAACTTTTTCCAGCTCTGCATTCAAGCGGACACTGCTCCCGCCGCTCACTTTCAGCTTCCGCTCCCAATCCTTGAAGCCGGTCTTCTTCACGGTGATAGTGTGATCACCCTCCGACACTTGCAGCTCCGACGGAGTGTTCCCGACAAAGTTGCCATCGACTTCAATGTCAGCGCCGGGAGGATCCGATTCCAGCTGCAACTTCTCTGACGTCGATCTCGCCGTCGGAACAGCAGCGGCAGCTTGAGACGTTGTGGAGGCTGGTTGAAATTTTGCGATATCCAGTTTCAAGTCTCCGTTAGTGTAGGCAGTGACTTCTGTTCCCTTCGGAATGCTGATGTCTTTGCCGTGCATGAACAGGAAGAACGGCGCAGCAGGAAAAAAGACCAGGCTTGTGGCGACCATTCCGCCGACCATAGCTCCGGTGTGTCCGCCTCCTGACATCTCCTTTACCGCACGCAAAGCCGCCTTTTCACTGCTGAGAAGCTTGACGTAATCGATATTGATGTCGAGCTTTCCACCACGCGCCATTCTTCTCTTCGCTTGAGCCTGGGTAACAGTTGCGAAGGCAAGGCCTCCTTTGGGAATCACCAGCGTGCCATTGACGCTGATGTCTTCGAGGACTTCGAAGTCGATGTTATCTCCGACATGAGCGTCCTCCGAGGAAACAGTTCGATTGATCCGAAGCTTCACGGGAGTTCCATCCTCCAGGACAAACCCCTTGGCTGAAGTGAAGTTAGAGCCGGTTGTGGGTGTTGTTCCATTGGTCTGCGGTGCAGGAGATGACTGCTGTGGCGGAGGAGGTACTGTACTTTGCGAGGCTTGTGTTTGGCCAAGAGCGGCCACAGAAATGGTAAGTATCCAACAGAATGATGAGAACAATTTTGTTTTCAAGAGAAATTCTCCGTCTTGATTAACTTGGAGAAGCGTAGGGATGGGCCTAAGTAACGAGTTATTATCTCGCCAGCGAGGCCAATTTCAACACGAATTCGAAGTCAGAAAAAACTTTGGTACCAAAAAAGGAAGGGAGCGGCAAGGCGCTCCCTCTGACAACTGGCAACTGGATACTGGCAACTGCTGTTCAGTACTTCGGCACTTTCGGATCTACGCGATCAGACCAGGCCGTGATACCTCCAGCCAGGTTGTGAACCTTCGTGAATCCGGACTGCTGCAGAAACGCCACGGCCTTCGCGCTGCGTCCGCCCGTCTTGCAGTGAACGACAATCTCCCGGCTGGAATCGAGTTCGTTCACGCGCTTCGGCAGGTCGTTCAGCGGAATCAAATACCCGCCGAGATTGCAGATCTGGTATTCGTGTGGTTCGCGCACGTCGAGCACAAACAGGTCATCTTTCGCGTCCAGACGCCGCTTCAGCTCTTCAACTTGAATTTCCGGAACTCCTGATCCCACGGGCTTCTCCTCCCCACGAATGCCGCAAAACTGCTCGTAGTCTATCAGCTTGGTGACGGTCGGATGCGTGCCG
>DASRRV010000101.1:0-6374 GCA_035695545.1 Candidatus Sulfotelmatobacter sp.
CACTGCAAGCTTCGGAATCGCCGGCTTTCCGGTGCATGGCTCCACGCCGCAGGAACTCATCCAGGTGGCGGACTCTTCGATGTACCTATCGAAGCACCAAGGTGGCAATTCCGTGTCGAGCGCGGAGCAGACCGATCCGAACGATACGAAACGCTGGAAAAAAGATGTGCTGGAAGCTTATCTCGGGGTCACGTTGAAGCGCCTGTTCTCCACCGGCCCGGAAGCATTCGACGAAATCTACCGCCGCCTAGAGCAATTCACGCGGTCTCTCACGGAGCAAGGACAGGTGGGAGCCACCGAATTGCTGCCGCCCGCAGTGGTTGACACCGTAACGTCGCTCGCGCTTGCCATTGACGCGAAAGACCACTACACCCAGGGCCACTCGCAGAAAGTTTCCGCATACGCGGTGATGATCGCAGAGGCCCTCGGCATGGATCCGCCAGAAGTGGAAGAGATTCGCCTTGCGGGTTTGTTGCATGACATCGGCAAGGTCGGGATTCCCGAACCGATCTTGAACAAGTCCGGACCACTTGACGCCGCCGAGTGGGAGACGATGAAAACGCACACGGAACTAGGCGCGAAAATACTGGAGCCACTCGAAGCGATGAAACGCATCCGGTTGATGGTGCGCCATCATCACGAGTTCTACGATGGCACGGGCTATCCGGATCGCATGGAAGGCGAGCGCATTCCACATGGCGCGCGTGTGATCGCAATCGCCGACGCGTACGACACGATCACTTCGGAGCGGACCTATAAGAAGGCGCGGACCCCCGAAGACGCGTTCCTCGAACTCGAACGCTGCGCTTCCAATCAGTTCGATCCCTCGCTCGTGCGCGTGTTTATCGAGGTCATGCGCCGCGCCCCTCGGCAGACCGTTGAAGCCGGCGTCAGCGCCTCGGATCATCCCAGCGATTCGGCGCTCGCGTAAAGCAAATCCGCTCGTTTCTTCCCGCCATACTGGACGCGAGAAATCCTTCCCGGTAAAGTCTTTGTGCGACTTTGTGTGCCGGAGAAGATGATGCGAACTGCGACCGTGAAGTGGGCGGGTGACGAGGAATTTCTCGCCACAATGCCTTCGGGGCAAACCGTCCTGTTCGATGCCGCGAGTGAACACAAGAAGGGCCCCAGCCCGAAGGAAACACTGCTTGGGGCGCTGGGGGCGTGTACGGGAGTTGACGTAGTTTCAATCTTGCGAAAAAAACGGCAAGACCTTCGGTCGCTCGAAGTAAGCGTTTCGGGCGAAGACGCGCAGGATCCCCCTCAGGTTTGGACGAAAATCGAAATCCTTTACCGGCTCACGGGCAAGCTTGACGACAAAGCCGTGCGCGACGCGATCGAGCTGAGCGAAACGAAATATTGTTCTGTTTCCGCGATGCTTGGGAAGACCGCGAAAATCACCTACCGGTACGAAATCATTCCAGTGGACTAAATCGAGTGATTGCAATTTTCGGGCTTCCACGCTTGTCTTGCTGGAGCGCGATTGCATACAATCGCCGGATTATCCTGGGCACATGGAGAGTGTAATGGGCCGACGCATTGCCGCGAAGATTACCGGAGTGGCCGGATACGTACCGCCGCGCGTAGTGACCAACTTCGATCTCGAGAAGATTACGGACACGACCGACGAGTGGATTCGGTCGCGTACCGGCATTATCGAACGTCATTACGCCGATCCGGGAATGGCTAGCTCGCATCTGGGAGCCGAAGCAGCGAGGAAGCTCCTCGAGGCAAAAGGCGTCCCCGCCGAAGAAATTGAAATGATCGTTCTCGCCACGGTCACGCCGGACATGCTGTTTCCCTCGACGGCTTGCTTGATCCAGGATCGCCTGGGAGCTTCGAAGGCGTGGGGATTTGATTTGCAGGCTGCGTGCTCGGGATTCGTCTATGCGCTGACCGTAGGCGCGCAGTTCGTGGGAGCCGGCTCGCACAAAAAAGTTCTCGTGATCGGGAGCGACGTGATGACATCGATCCTCGATTTCAAAGATCGCGCCACCTGTGTCTTGTTCGGTGACGGCGCGGGCGCAGTTCTCGTCGAGCCGGCAGAGTTGGACTCTGAGGGCATCATCGATTTCGTAAACGACGTGGACGGCTCGGGCGGCTGCAACCTCTATATGCCCGGAGGCGGTTCGCTGCATCCGTCATCGCACGAAACCGTCGAGAAGCGCATGCATTACGTCCATCAGGAAGGCGCACAAGTTTTCAAATATGCCGTGAGGCGGATGAGCGAGCTGGCCGTCGAGATCCTGGAGCGCAACGGGCTTACCAGCCGCGACCTCGCACTCGTCGTGCCGCACCAAGCCAATCTGCGCATCATTCGCGCCATGCAGGAGCGCCTCGGCGTGGACGATTCCAAAGTCCTCATCAACATAGACCACTTCGGCAACACAACCGCCGCCACGATTCCCCTTGGCCTCATGGATGCGCTCGAGCAGAAGCGCCTTCGCAAAGGCGATCTGGTTCTTTTAATCTCGGTCGGCGCCGGATACACCACAGGCGCAATGCTACTGCGCTGGGCCTACTAAGGTGTGACTTCGCTGCGAAGATGCTTGGCGAGCCTTTCAATGCGCTTGAGATTGTCGTTGAGATCCTTCGGATATTGATTCTTCGTCACCATCTCAATTTGAGCGGGCACGCCGTCGGCAAGCTTCCTTAGTTCATCTGCCTCTTGCTTCACCTGTTCGACATTCAGTTTACGGCCGCGCATCTCCATCGGGGACTCCAGCGGCTGGTCAATTTGCTTTTGACCTTCGGTTATGCCGGGGGGCCTTGGGTGTACACCTTGCGCCATCATCGGGACTGGAAAGAGCAAATGCAGGCACAGCCACAAAGGTGAGAGCCTCATAGGCACCTCTTCCACGGAAGACTTTGAATCGAATGATACGTCCCCTTTCCGCTGGAAGCCGGTGGAACTCAGCAAAACAACTCGCCCGCGCAAGGGGGCTTTTGCCGATCAAAATGCCTCCGGCTCCGGTTTCCCGGAGCCGGTAGGTTTTCAGCAGCCGGAGTTTCCCTCCGGATTTAAGTTAGAACAGGATCTTCAAACCGAACTCGAGAACGCGCGGTGCACCTAGTCCGAAGACGCCGGTTCCTGAACCGACGCGGTCGTTGCGGGTGCCCCTTGGAGTGCCGTTAATCGAGTCTGTGTTTCCGGACAAGGTTCCCGACAATGTAGCGGTCGGAAGATCGTAGTTGGCCAAATTAAACGCGTTGTAGAATGCCACGCTCGGCACGACCGTAATTCTCTCCTTGATCTTTCCCTGCCAGGAGACGTTCAGGTCAAGGTCTCGCAGTCCAGCCATCGAAACCTGTCCTGCCGGTACCGTCGGGAGCTGAGCTGGGTGCGCCTGCAAAGCGAGCAATTGCGCAGAAGTGAATAGCCCCGCATTAACGAGCGATTGCCCCGCTGGCAGGAGCATCGTGGGAGCAGCAGTGTTGAAGTTGTTGATTAACGTCGTCAAGTTGCTGACGCCAACACCCCGCCCGAAGCTGCCAGTTTTGGTTCCGGGCAATAGGTCACCAACCGATCCGTCACCGGTAAAGTCGGACAGGAAGATTTCTCCGGTTCCGGGCGCTGCGTTGCCACCCTGGGTCGGGACCGCGATCGAAGTCGGAAGCGGACTCCAGAAATGGGACACGAACCCCATCCTGAACGAGCCGGGCAAATCGAAGTAGCCTCCCAGATTCAACTGATTGGTCCGATCCAAGGTGGATGCCCCGCTAAGTCTCAACGGGTTGTTGTTGTCGAGTGCTGCGGTGACGAAGTCCTGATCGGTGGCCCCAGGACTTTGAGACGCGGTTGAGCCGCTGTTGGCGCCCGCGTTGGTAAACCGTGACAGCGTATAGGACACCTGGAAGTTAGCATACTTCACAAAGTGAAGCGGATGGTTTATGTTGCCGATCAGCTTCAGGTCCATCGCGTTGTAAACCGCCCGACCGATCGGCTCCAGAAGCGGCACAGCCCCGATCAGGGGGTTTCTTCCACCGAAGGCGCACTGGAAGCCCTTGTTTCCCGGGCAGGATCCGCCGCCGAACAAATCACCCGGCGAATCGAGTCCGTTTCCAGCAAAGTCAAAGATTGTGGCCGCGCCGTTGTCGTTGGGCGTTATCGGATGCAACGGGATGCACCCGCCTGCCGTAGCGGAGGCGGTGATTCCAGCTGCGGAGTTGGGCTGACCGCAGGCCGCGAGAGTGGTTGCGATGGCCGCTTGCGCTGCGGGGACGTTGAGCAATGCAGAGTCGCCCGTATGGTTAGCGTCGATGCTCAACAGATAACGAGTAGAAACGTTCCGCACGTAGTCGGCGCTGAACTTCAGCCCATGACCAATTTCACGCTCGATTCCGACATTCATTTGCACCGAGCGTGGCGTCTTGTAGTCCGGCGCAAACGTGCCGAACGGAATCCCAGCGGCACCCGGGGCGGCGGGAGTTCCAATCAAGTTACCGATGAAATTCGGGTTTGGTGCAGCGCCACCCGCTGCGACGGCAGCTGCTTGATATGAAGTCTGAAACGCTGCAAGCAGCGCGGCTGCAGTTCCTGGTGAACCGTCTCCAATCGGAACAAGATTGCCAGCGGCGTCGCCACAGGCTCCTACCGGAGCACTAGTCGGGACAGGGGCACTCGGTCCGTTGGCAAAGTTTACCGGGACCGCCGTTCCTGCATTACAAGCGGTCGGGAAGGCAAGAAATCCACCGTGGGACAGGCGGCCCGGACGATCAAAAAGAACGTTGTTCCAGATTACGTTCTCGTAGAAAATCCCGATGCCTGCCCGGATAACCATCTTTCCGTCACTCTTGGGATCCCAAGCGACTCCTAATTGTGGCCCCAGGTTGTTGTTCGCCTGGTGCACTGGGTTTCCTTCACCCGGTAAGAACTGGTTGAGGACTTGGATCGTATTTAGGTCACTGTCCGTGCGGCCGGTGTCGCGAACGTAGCGGACACCAAACGATGCGGTTAGATTCGGCTTAATTTTCCAGCTATCGCCAATATAGGTACCAATTCGGTTATCCGGCCCGAGACCACCTAATGGGAACCCGAACGCGCGGTTTTCGGTCGAAAATCCGAGACCGTTTCCGACAACCGCGGTATCGACCGGGTAATTGAAGGGACAAGCGGCGCCCGTCTGTCCGCCAGGGCAGACGAATGTTCCAGCAGCGGCAAAAGCTTGGTCGCCCGCAGCAAAGTCGAAGATGCTCGGGGTGAGGGAGAAAAACTTTGCAAATCCGCCGCCTTGGACGTGGTTATAGCTAATCCCATAGCGGATGATGTGCGAGCCCCAGATCTTGCTGCCGTCGTATTTGATGCTGTGATTGCTCTGCGGCGTCGTCTGCGGCGCCAGCAAGTTGGGACCTGTGGCCAAAGGCCCGATATTGAGGCTGATTGGGAAGTCGGCAAAGGGTAAGTTGCTTCCGACCACCGCGTCAACCAGCTGATTTTGGAACTTCAAGTATTCAAAGCGGATGCTATGCGTAAAAGAGCCCGTGGTGAAGTCGGTTCCCACGACTGTGGATCGAGTGTAATTCTTGTCCTTGAAAGGCTGGAGTGTAGGTGAGCCAAAAGTTGAGAAAGCCAGATTTTGGAAATAGCTAAAGCGGGCGAATAACCGCGCATTATGTCCCAAGTTGTAATCCAGCTTGCCCAGGAGGTCTGTTTCCTTGAATGGCGAGCTGTAGGCCCCTGCGAACGGGAATAGAGGATCGGACGCTGGGATCGGGGCGGGCGCTATTGAATGTGCACGAGTAAACTCCGCATCCATGAAGAAGAATAGCTTGTCCTTGATAATCGGCCCGCCCACATCGCCGCCGAACTGCGAGCGCTGGAAGGGCACCGGAACCGAGCTCGGCAGGGCAGCGGCAATTGAACTGTCGCGGAACGTGCCATACGCCTCGCCGTGAACAGAGTTCGTCCCCGACTTCGTTACGACGTTTATTGCGCCGGAGGAAGTCAATTCGTTGGAAAGATCGAGGTTGGACTGCGCCACCTGAAATTCGGAAATCGCGCTGGCGGGAATGCTGGTCGTGGTTGTTCCTACCGTTTCATCGCTGACGTCCGTGCCATCCACTTCGATTCGTGCCGTGCGTCCGAAGCGCCCGCCGAATGAGATCGAGGAAAAACCAGCCTTGGTCGGGTCAAAATTTTCGCCGTCCTGAATCTGCACGCCTGGCTCGAGCTGCGCCAGATCTAAGAAGTTTCGGCCGTTCACGGGCAAGTTTTCAATCTGCTGTGCGTTCAACACACCGCCCACGCTCGCCTGTTCTGTATTGACTGTGACAGCGTTGCTAGTCACTTCGACTACCGTCGACGACGATCCGAGTTCCAGCTTGACATTGGCGGGCGCGATCGAGTTGATCAGAACGTTGACCGTCAGCGCCGT
>DASRRV010000102.1:0-46030 GCA_035695545.1 Candidatus Sulfotelmatobacter sp.
GCGCGCCCCAGAGGTGACACCCAACTGATGTGGTTGCGGTTGAGATCGATCTCGTCAGTGCCTACGATACTCACCACTCGCTCCGCTCCCGCGGCATTGGCATAGCGCACGGTCGCTCCGAAGAATGCCCTCGTCGCCGCCAGCCCCGCTCTCGGAGCTTCCGGATCCACCACTTCCGCGGCTTCGATTGGCTTGGTGAGAAAGCGAATCCGCCCATCGATCTGCCGCAGCCGCCGCTTGCCGTAGCGATAGTCGGCGTTGTCACTGCGATCGCCATTGCCGGCAGCCCACGCCACCACTTCCGTTAAGGCCAGGCGTTCCCTGGTGAGCAGAAACCGGTGCTCATCTTTGAGGCGCTGCAGCCCGCTCCGCGTTATGTAGTTCTTGACTGGCGTCGCGGGCTCGTCCGCTTGTGGTTTTCTCGTAAACCCTTTCCGCATGTCACAATCTTTCCAATCGGACTAGGTTACCGTTTTGTTCGGATTTTTTCATTTCTTTCCCCCGATACAATAACGCGAGCCAACACTGATCGAAGCCTTCGCCGCAGTTAGGGACGTTTTAGAAATACTATGGACTACTCTTCGAATTTGTCATCCTGAGGTCCGGTTCTTTGCCGGCCGAAGAGCCTGCCCTGAGCCTGTCGAAGGAATCTGTGCAACTTGTCGTCGGCAGCAGTGGTTCCGGCAAACTGCATAGGTCCTTCGTCGCAAAAGAACGCTCCTCAGGATGACAAACATGGGATACAGAAAAAGCTAACCGCTCAAAAAATCACCTTGCAAAGAAGATGAACCCCAAACGCAACATCTACGGAGCTGACGGAGATGCTCGCAAAGGAGCCGCCGCCTACACGCCGTTGGCTCTGGCGTTCTATGACTTGGCGGTCTTGGGGCTTTCTAATTCTTTTGTCTGGCAATGTTCCTCGCATGTGCTCCTGGATTTCTACAACCAGCACATCTCTGATAACCATCTGGATATAGGCGTCGGAACTGGTTACTTTCTCGATCGATGCCGGTTCCCGTCGGCCGCCCCGAAGATTGCACTGTTCGATCTGAATCCTCACAGCCTCGCAAAATCGGCAAGGCGCCTGCGTCGCTACAATCCGTCCTGCTATAGGGGCAACGCTCTTCAGCGGATCGATATCGGCACGTCTGGATTTGATTCCATCTCGCTCAACTATCTCTTGCACTGCCTCCCTGGAAATTTGGCGAGCAAGGGCATCGTATTTGAGCACGTGAAGCCTTTGTTAAGAGATGGCGGGGGAATCTTCGGCTCTACGATCCTGGGCGAAGGTGTGCGGCACAACCCGCTGGCCAAACAACTCATGAAGATTTACAACGCGAAGGGAATTTTCAACAATTTGTTAGACCGGCAGTCTGATCTTGACGCAGGGCTCAAGGCGCATTTCGATGAACACACGATACACATTGCGGGATGTGTAGCGCTGTTCAGCGCTAGAAAACGAATGGATCGACCGGAACAGGTAATGTATCAGTTTTAATTTTGTGGACTCGTAAGGTCTTCTGCCTGCCCTTTAATGAAGAGTGTCCTCTACCCACGATTTCGCCTCGAAAAGTCCCGCCCCGTTGCAGACACAGGACGGCGTGATTTCGGTCACGGAACCATGATCCCGTTCCGAACGAACATGGAGTCGGCGCGCAAGACGCGCAGGAACTCTGCCCCGCCGGATCATGCGCTCAGGCGGCGGCCGTCCCAGCTCGAGGTAGGTGTGCGCTTCCTGAAACCGACCAAAATACGTTGCCTCTCGCAGATCGTCTTCTTCCTGCTGTTTCTCTTCCTTCTGCTGCGCACTGAGTTCCGGGGATCTTTGACTGCGTCCGGCTCCGCATCTGGAGCCGAGGGTCGCCTGCCCTATCCGGTGGGCCTTTTCTTTCGGCTGGACCCGCTGATTGCGATATCGAACGCTCTGGCCAGCCACGCGCTTTATCGCGGATTGCTGTGGGGTCTGGTCGTCCTCATCCCGACCATGTTTCTTGGACGGTTCTTCTGCGGCTGGATCTGCCCGCTGGGATCGCTCCACCATTTCTTCAAGCAGCTTTAAGTCAGAGCGCAAGCGCGGAAAGCACCTCCTCGAATCAAACCGCTACAAACGCTGGCAGGCCACGAAATATTACGTGCTGATTGCCGCCCTGCTCGCGGGTGTGATGGGCGCGGGAATCGTTCGGATGGCTCGACCCTTTCTCGCTGCTCGTGCGCTCCGTGGGCCTGTCGATTCTGCCGGCAACAAACTACGGCTTGCGCGCCGTGCTCAGCGTGCTCGAACGCAGCAGATATGCTCCAGTGCAAACCGTTGGCGGCGTGCTGCACTTCATCTTTGGAGCCCTTCTGCTCAGCTTCAAACAGCCTTTCTTTCGCCAAGGCGTATGGCTCGGCCTCATCTTTGTTTTTCTGGTTGCGTTGAATTTCCGCATCACGCGGTTCTGGTGCCGCGCGCTATGCCCGCTGGGAGCATTGCTCGGTCTGGTCTCGCGCTGGTCGGTGCTCGGACTGGTCAAGAATCCGGAGCACTGCAACGATTGCAAGCGCTGCCTGCTGCGCTGCCAGGGCGGAGACGACCCGGTGGGCGGCGTCCCATGGCACCAGGCCGAGTGCCATCTCTGCTTGAATTGCGTCGATGAGTGCCCGGAACACGGACTGCAATTCAAGTTCTTTCCGGCGCAAACAACAGTTGGCGCAAACCGGCAGCGGAGAAAAGTTCTTACCGGACTGGCAGCCGGTGCGGCCCTGGTTCCACTGGTCCGCGCCACCCCGGGATTTGCTACCGAGCGCCATGAGCGCTTGCTGCGTCCCCCGGGAGCGCTCGACGAACAATATTTCCTGTCGCGCTGCATTCGTTGCGGCGAGTGCATGAAGGTCTGTCCGAATAATGCTCTGCATCCCACGCTGACCGAGGCAGGGATCGAGGGTCTTTGGACGCCGGTTCTGGTCCCGCGTATGGGCTACTGCGAAATGAGCTGTGTCTTGTGCTCACAGGTATGCCCGACGGGCGCGATTTGGGAGATCACTCCAAAGGAAAAAGGATGGTCGGTCGATGTGGCCGGCGCAACCAAACCAATCCGGCTGGGCACGGCATTTTACGATCGCGGCCGATGTCTGCCCTGGGCGATGGCTACCGATTGCATCGTCTGCGAAGAACGCTGCCCCACCTCGCCGAAGGCGATCTACTTTCGCCCGGCCGAAGTGATCGACGCCGACGGTAACGTCAAGCCGGTCAAACAGCCGTATCTCGATCCGGCTAGGTGCGTGGGTTGCGCAGCCTGCGAACATGCGTGCCCTGTACAGGATCGTCCGGCGGTTTACGTCACCAGCGTGGGCGAAAGCCGATCTCGTACGAATCAGATTCTGCTGAACCCGCGAAAAGGATTAGCAATGTTCCTGACGCTTGCAACTCGACGGGGACGTATTAGTTTGGTTTTTCCTACGGAGCTTTTATGGAATCAGACAACGTCGTGCTGAGCCGTCGTGATGCCGTGCTCAACTTGCTTCGGGTGGCAGGAGCCGGCGCCGGTGCGGCGGGGCTCGGTCTCTGGCTGAGCGAACACAGTTGGCGTCCGGAGACCGCGTTGGCGATAACGACAAAGCATGGGCATACGATTGCAACTGACCCGAACCTCCCGGAGATGGCGATCATTCAGGGAGACGACCCGGCGCAACTCGCGCGGCAGGCGGTCGAAGAGTTGGGCGGGATGGGGCGCTTCATTTCGCGCGGCGACGTGGTCCTGATCAAGCCCAACATTGGCTGGGATCGCACTCCGGAACAAGCCGCTAATAGCAATCCTGACGTCGTCGCGGAAATCGTGCGGCAGTGCTCCAATGCCGGCGCGAAGCGCGTCATCATCACCGACGTAAGTTGCAACGACGCGCGCCGGTGCTTTCAGCGCTCAGGAATCGCGGAGGCCGCGCAGCGTGTGGGCGCGGAAGTGATTCTTCCCGATCCTTCCCGATTCAAAGAGGTCGACCTGCAAGGCGAGGTGCTGCGCAGCTGGCAGGTTTTCGATCCCTTTCTGAAGGTCGATAAGATCATTAATATTCCGATAGCCAAGCATCACGGTCTCACAGGCACAACTCTTGGGATGAAAAACTGGTATGGCATGCTTGGCGGACAACGCAACCAGTTGCATCAGAAGATCCACGAAAGTCTGGTGGATCTTGCTGACTTTGTGCGGCCGACGTTGACGATCATCGACTGCTAACGCATCCTCGTGCGCAACAGACCGACTGGCGGCAACCTGGAAGATGTGCTGCTCAAGAAGACGCTGGTCGCCGGAACTGATCCGGTCGCGCTCGATGCCTTTGTGGCAAAGGCCTACTGGAACATGGAGGTCGACTCTTTGCCTTACCTGAAAATGGCCGCCAAACGCGGTCTAGGCACGTATGAGTTCGAAAAAGTTCGCACGCGGACCAAGAAACTAGCGTAGCCGCCGGATTCACTTCGCCAATTGGTCCACCTTCTTAATGTCGTCGTCGAGACCCGTTAGCTCCCACCGTTGCAGAGAGAGCGGCACGTTGCCGTTACTCCAGACGTAGTCGTGAAAGTCGCGCAGCTTAAATTTGTCGCCTTGCTGAAGACGGCGCTCAGCGAGGATCCTCTCGATCTGCAACTTGCCAACTTCGTACGCGATGCCTAGCCCCGGGGCGCCGGCAAAGGATGCGGCTTCACCCTCGGCTGTCTTCCTGTCCATGGGGACGGTTCGCGCCAAGTAGTCTGCAGCCTGCGCGATCGTGAACTCTCCGAGCGCGAGTTTCATATCCACTTCCACGCGCAAGGCGCGCAGCCGCGCAAAGCTGTAGATGATCTCCCGCGAGCGCGGACTGTCGTCATAGAGTCCGGCCTGCAGCATCATTTCTTCCGCGTAAAATCCGAGTCCCTCGTTTGCGCTCGAATCATAGTACTGGCACCGGATGGAATCAGGATTTCTCCAGGACACCCACAGCTGGAAAAAATGTCCGGGCACGCCTTCGTGCACCCCCGTGGTTCGCGGATCCTGCGCGTACGCCTTGCCGAAGTACGGCAGATTATTGGATGGAGCTTCGATCCAGCGAGTCCCGTCCTGGTGCAGGCGGGATGGCCCCGTAAAGTCGTCGAGTTCCCCAAATGCGTCAAACGCCGCAACGTAATCGGGCGCCAGTCGCATCGTCCAATGCGGCACATCGGGCGGAACGGTGAGGACTTCGTGCTCGGCCAGATATTGCCGAATGTTCGCGTCGGCCCGTGCCATACGCGCAACTTCCTCGTCCGCAGTCGCGGGCGTGGTCAATTCCGGCGCTCGAAGGTCACGCTGATGTTCGTAGGCTTCCATAGCTAGAACACGGTCGAAATCCTGCCGCGCCATGGTTAGCAATTGCTCTGGCGTGTAAGGAAGCAGGGCCACGTGGTGCAAAAAGAATCCGTACGCGTTGGCGCCGAGGGCGAATTCCGGTCGCATCTTCGGCAGGTGCTGCTTCAGCCATTCGCGATATTCGACCAATGCCGTGGTCGCCTTGGCCATCGCCGGCCGAAAGCGCGCGCGGTCGGCATCGTTGGCCAAAAGCGGACTCACACCGCGCTCCACGCGCGCCAGACGCGCGTCGATGTCACCCAGCGACGCAATCGTCAATTCAGCAAACGGCGCAATCGCCTTTAGGTTTGCCTTGCCCTGCTCCAGAATCGACGGAATGGTCTCCGCTCGTGTCACAATCTCGCGCGAGCGTCTCTCGCTGAAGGGCCCCGGAGGCATGAGTTCCTCTTGCAGAGCAACCACGGTCTGCTCGACGTAGAACAGTGGGTCGCGCTGCCACCGTGGATTGATATCCAATTCCCAGCGGACTCGCGCCAAGGCAGATCCAATAAGCCGGTAATCGACTTGTTGGGCGACCGGCGCATCGCTGGCGCGCATCGCGTTCCACCGGCGTTCGAATTCCGCGAGGTCAACACGCTGCTGCGCAATGGCGGCCGCCGACCAATCCCGCGATCCACCGGGTCGCTCCATACGCGGGACGTCGTCGAAACTGAATGGACGATACTTCGCGCGCCACGTCCAGAAGTCCGAGGCCAACTGATCAAGCGCGGCCGGTTTCGTTTGCACGCCGACAATGGCAGACAACAACAGAAGAGCTAGGAACACTCGCCGCATAGGGGTGGCAGGATAGCATGTTATGCGCTTGCTGGACTTGAGCGCGGCGCGTGAGTCTGTCGAAAGGCCTCTCGATTCGACATAAGGCAGTCGTCGCCGCCCGCCGCCGCACCTTGCCTGCTCCCACCATTCTCTCTACACTCGTTGCCGCACGTGAACTTGGCTGAGATGCGGCCAATCCAGGGCGGAACGTTTCGTGAATTGGTTCTTCATATTCTTTTTTATATCGGGATTTTGCAGCGTTCTGTACGAGCTGGTTTGGTTGCGGCTGGCCATGGCGCAATTCGGCGTGAGCACCGCCATGGTTTCGATTGTGCTCTCAGTGTTCATGGGTGGCCTCGGTCTGGGATCGTGGGCGAGCGGCCGATGGCTGCGGGAGAATCTACAGTTTCCAGCGTTGCGCCTTTATGGGCTCATCGAGTTGCTGATTGGCGTGTCGGGAATTGTGGTGCCCTACGGACTGCTGTGGGGACGCCGCGTCCTCGAACAATATGGACCGTCTTCTTCCTTTGGCTACTACACACTGGCCGGCCTGTGGGTCGCCGCCACGCTCGTACCCTGGTGCGCACTGATGGGCGCCACCGTCCCGGTAGCGATGCAGGCGATCGCGCAGACAATCCCCGGCGAGTCTCGCCACTCTTTCAGTTATCTCTACATGGCGAACGTGGCCGGAGCTGTCGCCGGAACCACGGTCCCTCTGTTCCTGATCGAACAGCTCGGATTTCACGGAACTCTGAAGATCGGAGCTGCGTGCAATTGCGTCATCGCAATCTTGGCATTCACTCTCTCGCGCAGGCGGCCGCCGCAACCTGCAGTCAACTCGACACAGCCCCTGTCGGCAGCATTGACCAGTTCTGAAAGTGGCAAAATCCTTGCGCTCCTTTTTCTGAGCGGCCTGACTTGCATGGCGATGGAGGTCGTCTGGGTACGCCGCTACACTCCCTACCTCGGAACCATGGTCTACGCCTTCGCCGCGATTCTTGCCGTCTATCTTCTGGCGACATTCGTCGGGTCGTTCTTATATCGCCGGTGGAGTGCGCGTCGCGAGCGGGAGAATTCGGTCCTATGGATATGGTTAGCCTCGTTCGCCTTGCTCCCGCTAGTGGCGGCCAGTCCTCGCATCACGCTCGATCCGTTCCTGCGGTTGGTGTTGGGCGTCATGCCGTTTACCGGGCTGCTGGGGTTCATCACCCCCATGCTGGTGGATCGTTTTTCTTTGGGCGATCCTGCGAAGGCCGGAACCGGCTATGCGGTCAACGTTGCGGGTTGCATTCTCGGACCTCTGCTGGCCGGCTTCGGACTCTTGCCGTTCGTGAGCGAACGCTCGGCTCTGTGCGTGCTCACACTCCCGTGGCTGATTGTTGGACTGGGTACGTTGCGTCCTTCCTTGAAACCAAGCGCCACAGTGCGCCTCGGCGTTTATGCTTCCCTGGCCTTCGCCGCCGTGTTGATAGCTTCGGGCAAGGGCTACGACGAAAACTTTCCCGGACGGAAGGTTCTTCGGGACTCTACGGCTACTGTCATCGCCACCGGCACCGGAATGAACAAACTCCTTCTGGTCAACGGCTACGGCATGACCATTCTGACGCCGATCACGAAGATTATGGCGCATCTTCCCCTGGCCTCTCTCGACCGTCCGCCGCAGAACGCGCTCGTGATTTGTTTCGGCATGGGAACAACCTTCCGCGCACTGCGCTCCTGGGGAATTCCTGTGACCGCGGTCGAACTCGTGCCCAGCGTTCCGCGTCTGTTCGACTACTATCACGACGATGGCGACAAGATTCTTGAGCAGCCGCTGTCGCATGTGGTCATCGACGACGGACGCCGATATCTCGAGCGCACCCCGCAGCAATATGACGTGATCACTATTGATCCGCCGCCTCCGCTGGCGGCCGCAGGTTCGAGCTTGCTTTATTCGAAAGAGTTCTATCAGGTGGCGAAGCGGCGGCTAAGCGAGCGCGGGATTTTGCAGCAGTGGTTGCCGGCCTCCGGCGCGGATGCAGAAGAAATTTCAGCCGTCGCGCGATCGGTTCGCGATTCCTTCCCGTACGTGCGAACCTTCCGGGACGAATTCGGATATCACTTCTTATGCAGTGAACAGCCGATTCCCATCCGCAGCGCGGATGATCTGCTGCAGAAAATGCCGGCGAACGCGGTAGCTGACTTCACGGAATGGTCGAACCGAGACAACAATAACGACGACAAGACCGCGGCGGCTTCGCGTCAACTCAACAATCTGCTAACCCAGGAACTGCCAGTAGACCAATTGATCGACAAGGCTCCGAACGCTCCGGCCCTCACCGACGATCGTCCAGTCAACGAGTACTTCGCCTTGCGTCACTGGCTGCGCGCTGAGAATCCCACCGCAGCGAGCCGAGGCTCTCAGCAATGACATTGACATCACTTTCAAGGATATCCATGAACTCACACCGCAGGAACCTACACCGATTCTTTTCGCCCGCAGTCTGCGCAGCCCTCCTGTTCGCACCGTCGTTCGCAACTCAAAGGGCACAAGCCCAGACCCCGGCAACCACCTCCGCCGTCACCGAATATGTCAAGGCCGAGATGCAGCGTCAGCACATTCCTGGCCTGTCTCTTCTCGTAGTGAAGTCAGGAAAGATTGTGCGAGCAGAAGGATTCGGCCTGGCCAACGTAGAACTGCAGGTGCCGGTGAAGCCCGAGACGATCTTCCAGTCGGGATCAGTCGGCAAGCAGTTCACGGCAACGGGCGTCATGATGCTCGTCGAAGAAGGCAAGGTCGGCCTCGAAGATCCGCTCACGAAATATTTTCCCGATGCTCCGGCCACATGGAAGGAAGTGACCGTCCGGGAACTCCTCAGTCACACCGCGGGCTTCGGTGACTATCCCAAGGACTTCGACTTCCGCAAAGACTGGACCGAGGCCGAAGACCTCAAGGTGGTGGAGGGCATCCCGTTTGCCTATCCTCCCGGCACGAACTGGGAATACAGCAATCTCGGCTATATGACGCTCGGCATTCTGATTCACCGCGTGACCGGCGAATTCTACGGCGACTTTCTCCAGCAACGGATCTTCAAGCCGCTGGATATGCAGACGACCCGCATCATCAGCGAAGCCGACATCATCCCCAATCGCTCCGCCGGATACCGACTGGTGAAAGGCGAACTGAAAAACCAGGAGTGGGTCGCCCCCATGCTGAACACCACCGCCGACGGCAGCCTCTATTTCTCCATTCTCGACCTCGCCAAGTGGGACGCCGCCCTCTACACCGAGAAACTACTGAAGAGGTCCAGCCTCGATGTGATGTGGGCTCCGGTCAAATTGAAAAATGGCCAAGTCAACAAGGGCAGCTACGGCTTCGGCTGGTTCATCGACCAGAGGAAGGGCCATCGCTGCATCCACCACGACGGCGCGTGGCAGGGTTTCCAAACCGCCATTGACCGCTATGTGGACGATCAACTGACCGTGGTCGCGCTGTCGAACCTCGCAGACGGAGAGCCGGGAAAAATCACCCAGCACGTTGCGGAGATGTATCTGGCGGATAAGTAGCTGCGCGTGCGGGTACAGCAGTAGGGACAGCCGCCCTCGGCTGTGCGGTCGCGCGAAGCGCGGCACTCCGGGCCATCTTCTCAATTCGTTCGATTCTCCACCAGCATCCGCATACCATACTTCGGGCGCAAGGTAATCAACGGCTCTGGTTCGACCCGGTGCCCCGGCACGAGCTTCAACTTCCACCGTTGTGCCAGAGTCGCGAGAAGCAATACACCCTCCATCCACGCGAACGACTCGCCGATGCACTGCCGCACTCCTGCTCCGAAAGGAAAGTAGGTCAACTTCGTTCGCCGCGCCTTGGCTTCCGGCGTGAACCGCTCCGGATCGAAACTCTGCGGATCAGGGAAAAACCGCGCATCGCGATGGGTGACGAACTGGCTCATCAGCACGGTTGTCTTCGCGGGCAGGAAAAACTCGCCCAACTGAAAATCGTGGCGCGCGTAGCGGCCCATTGCCCACGCAGGCGGATAGAGTCGCATAGACTCCGCCAGCACCATCTCCACATAGCGCAGCCCCGGAACATCGTCGAACGTGGGCAGGCGGCCTTGCAGTTCACGGTCGATTTCTTCGTGAAGGCGTCGTTCGCATTCCGGATTCTGCGAAAGCAGATACCAGGTCCAGGAGAGCGCGTTGGCGACGGTCTCATAGCCAGCCAGAAAGATAGTGATGACCTGATCGCGCAACGCCTGCTCCGATGCCGCGCTCCGGTCTGGCGACGCGGCCAGCATCATGTCGAGCAGGCTGGTGCCATCGGAGCCGTGCCGCCGGTGCGCGGCGATCATGCGATAAACAACGGCGTCAATGCGCTTGCGAGCCCGCACAAACGCAGCCAGTCCCGGAGGCCGCATATGCACCAGCCACTCCGCCGCCGGCAACATCACCAAAAAATTGTAGAGACCCATGATGCGGTTAATGGCGTCGGCCAGTTCGTCGACTTCGTCTCGCAGCTTTGTTGCGAACAAGGTTTCTGCCACGACGTTCAGCGTGAGATGCATCATGTCGATGGCAATGTCGCGCTGCTCGCCGTCCCGCCACCGATCGCGCATGCGAACCGCCTCCCGGACCATCAAGTTCGCATATTCCGGAATGCGCTGGCGATGAAACGCAGGCTGCGCCACCTGCCGCTGCAGGCGGTGCTGAGCGCTTTCGCTGGTGATCATCCCTTCGCCCAGCAACATCTTCGAGCGCCGCACTGTGCGCTCTTTAATAAAATTGTCGTTCTGCACCACCAGCACTTCGCGAATGTAGTCCGGATGATTCAGAAAAACGATGTGATGCCATCCGATCTTGTAGTGCGCGATGTCTCCATAATCCCTGGCCAGTTGTTGGAAGAGCAGAATAGGGTTGGCCGGACGAAGTTTGCGGAAGGCAAACCAGAGTAGATTCCTCTCGAAGCCAGGCGGAAAGTGATACTGACCTTCTCCAGTGCCGTCGCGCAAACCATTCTGAGTGGCTGTTACCATCTGGCTAGTTTACGCTGTCTTGCGATGGCGATATTTTCAATGACTAAGGGGTAAGGAGTGCCTATCGTCCAGAGTGTGGGCCTGTGCTCAGCGATGGGTGGGCGACGACATGTCCCAGATGCCATCGCGGCGATTGTAGCGCGCGCACGCTGCCCTAACAATTAACCAGGTAAAAGGCGATTGGGAGCCTAGCTCTCGCGGATGACGCCGGCGTCCTGTTTCTTCATCGTCTTGTAGGCCCAGGCCATGCGTGGGGTGTTGTGCGCGATGCCGATGTGGCCTTCGGGGCTCAGAACAATAATCCCGCCGTGTCCGTTGACGCGCTGCTTCAGATAATTCATCGCCTCCTGCGCAGACCACTCGGGCAAGTTACCGGCGGAGATGCGGTCGGCGGTCCACTTGGCGAGCACGAGCTTCATGATCGGCTCGCCCCATCCGGTGGTCGATGCGGCGGCGCTCAGATTGTCGGCGTAGCAGCCGCAGCCGATCAGTGACGAGTCACCGAGACGTCCGGGAGCCTTGTTCAGCGTGCCTCCCGTCGAAGTCGCGGCGGCGATGTTGCCATCGCGGTCGAGCGCGACCGCGCCGACGGTGTCGTGCGAGATGGTGGAGTCGTCAGGATCAGGCGCGAACAAATCGTTGCCGTCTGGTTTCGACCCAGACTGCGCGGCCTGGTACTTGCGCAGTCGTTCCACTTCACGCGGGATGACCAGTTCTTCGTTCTTGCACAGCGGGATGCCGTGTTCGGCGGCGAAGCGCTCGGCGCCCTCACCCACAAAATAAACGTGCGGGCTCTCGCTCAGAATCTTGCGCGCCGCCCGCACCGGATTGCGCAGCCGCTCGACGCAGCCCACGCCTCCGGCGCGGAGCGTGGCGCCGTCCATGATGAGCGCGTCGAGTTGCACACGGCCGTCGCGATTCAGAAAGCTGCCGCGTCCGGCGTCGAAGGTCTCGTCGTCTTCCATAATGACGACGGCTTCCTCGACGGCGTCCAGCGCAGTGCCGCCGCGCTCCAGCACGCGCCATCCCGTGGCCAGCGCGTTGTTCACGCCGCGGATGTGGGCGTCGACCATGTCATCAGGCATGGCCCAAGCGCCACCGTGAACGACGAGTACAGGATCAGTCGGCAAGAGGGGTCACCAGAATTGTGGCTGCGACGAAATAGGATAGCAGGTGAAAGTTTTGAGCGCCGACTCTTCGATAAGCCTGTCGGGAAAACGTCTCCCAGAAACAGAAAAGCCCTGATCATCCACCAGGGCTTCAGCCAATACTGTACGCGGTCCGCGAAACCACTTCTAGGATAACTCTGGCCGCTCCTCTTAACACACGGAAAAAATCTACGCGGCTTGAACTGGGGTTCGGGCTACGGGCGGATCTTGGGTTCTTGTCCACGTATACCGCATGCGGTGGATTACTGTGATCGTGCTTAGCACGGCGATCACCCATAGGACTGGAGCCATGCGGTTGAGGAGGGCTCCGAGGATTACTAAGACCAAGCGTTCCGGGCGCTCCATGAATCCTACGCGGCAGGAACCGATCAGGGACTCGGCGCGGGCGCGGGTGTAGCTGACCATGATGGCGCTGATCATGACGAAGGCGGCGAGGACGACCCAGAAGAAGCGTCCGCCGCGAGCGTAGAAGACTAACAGGCCCAGGAATTGGGAGGCGTCTGAGTAGCGGTCGACGACCGAATCGAAGAACGCGCCGAAGCGGGTGACGCGGTTGGTCGCGCGGGCGACTTGTCCATCGACGAGGTCGAAGAAGCCGGAAAAGATGATGACGAGTCCGGCGTAGAAGAACATGCGCTTCTGGTTGCCGGCGTCGGCCGAGGCGAACAACACGGCGGCCGCCGCGTTGACGACGAGTCCCATGAACGTGAGGACGTTGGGATTGATGCGGGAGAGGGCCAGCCAGCGAACGATAGTATCGAGAAGGACTCCGCATGCGCGGCCGAAGGCACTGGTCCAGGAGAGGCTCATCTGGGAAGTTTCCTGGTGGGGAGGGAAAAATCTTTAACCACTAAGGACACTAAGGTCCACGAAGGAAAGCGTTCCAACTTTCGGATTCTTGTTCCTTCGTGGTTCATAGATCTCATCTACGCTTGGGCTTCTTTCGGAGCTTCGCCTTCGAGTTCGTCGTGGATGGTGCTGAGCTTCAGGATTTCGAGTTCGCGCTTACCGTTCGGGGAGACAACGATTACTTCGTCTCCGACTTTCTTGTTGAGTAGCGCGCGGCCGATGGGACTCGTTGTGGAAATTTTCCCGGTGGCTACGTCGGATTCTTCGCTGGTCACCAATTTGTATTCGATCTCTTCGTTCTTCGTGTTGTCGTACACCTTGATGGTGGAGCCGAGACCGACGCGGTCGCGGGGGATGTTGTTCATGTTGACCATCGACAGATCCGCGAGACGCTTGCCGAGTTGGCGGACGCGCGCCTTGACGAACTCCTGGCGCTGCTTGGCCATGTGATACTCGGCGTTCTCGCTGAGGTCGCCGAGCGCGGCGGCCTTTTTTATTTCTTTCGGAAGTTCGTGGATCAACTCGTGTTCGAGCGCGTTGATTTCTTCCTGCAGTTTTTTCTTGATTAGCTCTGTCATGGGTTACGACACTTGGGTTACGACACAAGAGTTACGGCCGACTTGTGGAATTATAAACCCGCAGAGCGTCTTTGCCTCGTCGAGGGCGAGGGCGAGACGCCCCCGCGACAGCCGGCAGGATACCGACGCTACGGTTTCTCTCTAGTGCGATTTGGGAGCTGGGGTCGCGGCGTCGATGTCGTCCTGGGCCTTGCGCTCGCGTTGTTCTAGCTCGGCCTGGCGGCGATGTGTGGCTTCGGCAGGGTTGGTGCCGGGTTTGATTTCGGTCTTTTCGGGGAAATAGCGCCATCCGGCGTGGCGGTCTTCGGAGGACTGGCTCTGTTCATACTGCTTCACGGTGGTCTCGGCATTGGACTTGCCTTTGATGACCTGAACGACTCCGCCGGATTCGTAAGTGCGGACGTTGTGACGGATGATGGCGTAGAAGTGACTGGATTCGTCGCGCGTCAGAAGACCCCCATGTGCAGTCGATCTCCGGGCTTGAGGGACAAGTTACGGGCCAGAGGACTGTTCTGCTTCCCTGATTATACGCCCGTTGCTGTGGGCGGCGCGGAAAGGAGATTTCTGCGACCGCTATGCCTGGAATTCTGAGGCTTCGGGGAAGCGCAGCTTGATCTTGGCGAGAGCGGCGGTGAGAAGTTCCTCGACTTTGTTTTCTTCGCAGTTGCGCGCCATCGAGAGCTCGCTGACCAGAAGATAGCGGGCGCGCTCGAGCATTTTCTTCTCGCGGAACGAGAGTGGTTTCGCCTGGTGCAGAGCGATCAGATTCTTCAGGACCACTGCTACTTCTAGCAGGGAGCCGGTGCGCATGCGCTCGGAGTTTTCCTTGAAACGGTCTTTCCAGTCGCCGTTGCTTCCGTTTTCGTTAACCGAAAGAAAATCCAGCACTTTCTGAATTTCGCCATTTCGCACGACGCGACGCATGCCGACCGTGCCGGCATTCTGACAAGGGACCATCACCTTGAGGCTGCTGGCTTTAATGTGCAGCAGGTAGAACCTTTCCACGGTGGCGCCGATTGTGCGGCTGCCGATCTGTTCGATGACACCTACGCCGTGATTGGGATAGACGACCTTATCGCCGATGTGGAAATTCAAGTCACTCATCTTTGGCACCCAAGGGAAGGTAAGGGGTTGCGGGGAAGAAGCCTTCTATCGTTCTATCTCTATGCTACTCCTGGTAGTGGGCTAAAGCAAGGAGAGCGGAGAAAGTGGACTCTGAGTGGATATACGCCAGTAACCTACTTACTGACAATGACTTGGAGATCTTATTCCGGGGGAGGAGGAAATCCTGAGGCCGCGGCGGAGCGCTGCTCCATCCATCCCTGGAGGATGAGGATAGCGGCCATTCGGTCTACGGCCCTGCCTCGTTTCTCGCTGGAGAGGTCGGTTTCGCGGAGGAAGCGGTTCGCTTCGGCGGAGGTAAGGCGCTCGTCCCAGAGGTGAACCGGTAGACGGAACTTCTTCTGTAATTCTTCGGCGAACGCTCGCATCTTCTCGGACTGGATTCCTTCCGCGCCGCTCATGCGGAGAGGGAGGCCGACTACGATTTCTTTGACTTCATATTCGCGGATTACGCGGTACAGGTGTTCGAAGTCGTGGCGTTTGTTTTTGCGGTGCAGGGTTTCAAGTCCCTGGGCGGTGATGCCGAGAGGGTCGGAGATGGCAACGCCAATTCTTCGAGCACCGACGTCTAGGCCTAGGATGCGGCCGGGGAGTTGGTTCTGAGTCACTGCGAAATTATACGGGGCGTCTGGGATCGGGCGTTCGGCTTCCGGCTTCCGGAGTTTCGCGCAGGTCCCCGGTTTCCCGAAATAGTCCTTCTCCCATTTTTTCTATGAGTGTTGTGACATCTGTCACAACTTCACCGGAGGCGATGGTGAGAAATTGACACGCAGCATCAGAGCTGGGGGATTGTCACATGAGCGGTACTTACTCGGACCTTGAGGTTTGGCAGGCAGCCATGGAATTGGTGGTGGGTATCTATCGGCTTACCAGGCTGTTTGCCAAGGAGGAAATGTATGGACTGGCAAGCCAGATGCGTCGCGCTGCGGTTTCGGTTCCAAGCAATATTACGGAGGGCAAAGGGCGCTCGTCTGATAAAGAACTCATACAGTTTCTGCGCCATGCCAGGGGTTTGCTGTTCGAGGTTCAGACTCAAGTTACGCTTGCTGAGAGATTGGGCTATGGCGCGAAAGCAGACTGTGACTCGATGAATCGCAAAGTCGTTCGAATCGGACAAATGCTGAACGGCCTCATTCGGTCGGTCCGTCCGAGATCGGCGGTGTGAGGTTTTTTTCCGAAAGGCGAAAGCCGGACGCCTCTGTCAATGGCCGCGCATGGCCTTGCGGTAAGCGGCTACATTCTTGTTGTGATCTTCTAGCGTGCGGGCGAACCGGTGGTGGCCCTGGGCGTCGGCTACGAAATAGAAATAGTCGCTTTGGGCGGGGTGGAGCGCGGCTTCCAGGGCGCTGCGTCCCGGATTGCCAATGGGGCCGGGTGGCAGGCCGGCGTTGCGGTAGGTGTTGTAGGGTGAACGAAACGACATGTCGGCGTGATGCAGTGCGCCTTGATATGTTCCCGCCAGAAGTTCCGCGTAGATGATGCTGGGGTCGGCGTCGAGTGCAATATTTTTGTTCAGCCGGTTGTAGTAGACGCTGGCGACCAGCGGACGCTCTTCGGCTACGGCCGTTTCTTTTTCTACGATCGAGGCCATGATCACTGTGCGTTCCACGTCATTACTGTTCTGGTCATCTCTTTGACGCGCGCCGGAGGGATCTACCGAGGTTCTTAGCACCACGCCTTTGGGTTCGCCCAAGTTCTCAGTCAGCCCGATCTGGTGCGCGACCTGGCGGAATTGTTTGACCATGGCTGCGGCCATGTCGTGCACGGTCATCATGCGGGTGAATTCGTAGGTATCGGGGAAAAGGTAGCCTTCGAGCGATGGTGCTCCGGGAGCCAGGTCGGCGATCAGAGCGGTGTCGGTCTGTGCTGCTTTCAGGAAGTCATCGGCGGGGCCGAGTCCGGCGGCTTCGACAGCGCGCGCGATGTCGAACATCGTGTAGCCTTCGGGCACAACTACGCTGTGAAAGTAGACGTCGCCGCGACGCAGGCGCTTCTGAATGTCGATGATGTTCGATGGCTTGTCGAAAAGATATTCTCCGGCTTTGAGCGAGCGCTTGCGGTGGACGTAATGCCATAGAACGAAGGCCTCTTCGCTGCGGATTACACCAGCCGCCTTGAGTTCGGCAGCGATGTGGCGAGTGGAGTATCCCGGATGCAGCAGGACGAAGGTCTGGCCAGTGGGTTCGGCGGGCGTGAGCACCGCCCAGACGAACCAGCCTCCGGCGGCGACCACTGCTATCAGAATGAGCCAGACGAACTTTTTCACGATAACCCTATCCCCAAGTTCAAGATAACCCGAACCCCACCCACCATAACCCGACGCCGGCGTTCACGATATCCCAATGCTCGCAAGCAGGAACCATGTGCGCAAACAGCCACAGTTTAGACGATATTGGATGCTGCGCCACCTGACGATAGTGTGTCTGACTTTCGTAAGTGGCTGGTTTTATTCAGGATGGAGGCTGGGACGCGGGTGGAGGCAGGGTCTGTAAAAGTTACTAGTACAGTTGAGAAAGTGCCCCAGTCGGCTTTTGAACCCTTTCCGTCGCGGTATACTCAAATGCTTGCAGGGGTAACCTTTATCTTGAGACGTAGCTCGGCCTTTTGGCTCTTATCTTTGGTTTTGGTGGTGTTGCCAACGACTGGCTGTTTATTCCGCACGCGTCCGGTCGAAGAGCAGTACTCGAAGACACCACTCAAAGACTCGTCACAACAGGGGCTGATTGACAGCATCAATCAGCAAGCCGATGCGGTCCGTTCGCTGAAGGCGATGGTGGACATCGATACCTCCGCCGGCGGCATCAAGAAGGGGCATGTCACCGACTATAAGGAGATCCGCGGGTACGTTCTGGCGCGGAAGCCGGCGTCGTTGCACATGAAGGGGCTAATGCCCATCGTGCGGACGACGGCGTTCGACATGGTGAGTGACGGCGAGCAGTTCAAAGTTTGGATTCCCACGAAGAACCGATTTGTCGTCGGCCTGAACCAGATGGCGACGCCGAATGCGGATCAGCCCATGGAGAATATCCGGCCGCAGAATATTTACGATGCGCTGCTGATCCGGCGGGTCGATCCGGAAACAGAGATTGCCGTGCTGGAGAACGGGTATGAGACCCTGCATGACGGCAAGGGGCATCGTGTGCTGCAAGATGACTATGAGCTGACGGTGATCCAGAAGTACGAGAAAGGCTGGGGGCTGTCGCGCAAGATCGTTTTCGGGCGCACGGATCTGAAGCCGCACCGGCAGTACATTTACGATGAGAGCGGCAAGGTCGTGACCGACGCCCGCTATGCCGACTACAAGGACTACAACGGCGTGAGCTTCCCGTCGCGCATCGAGATCTACCGTCCGCAAGAGGAATACGACATCACGCTGAACATGCTCAAGGTGGACATCAACCAGCCGCTGAGCGATGATCAGTTCGTGCTGCAACAGCCGGCGGGAGCGGACGTGGTTCACCTGGACCGCCCGCAATCGAGCCTGGCGTTGCCCGCTGCGATGAATCCGCGATAGTCTTTTCGGTTAGCGGGGAAAAAGCCTTTAACCGCAGAGTACGCGGAGGAATTCGCGGAGTGCGCGGAGTCGATTCGCCTTCAACTTGGCGGCGACACTTTGGCAGCGACACTGGATCTTTCTTCTAGGTTAGACTTTCCTCTCATCATGATGAACAAAATGGTTCTCGCCAATCTGGTGCACCGGCCGATCCGGTCGCTGATCAGCATCGTTGCTATTGCGCTGGAAGTTACGCTGATCCTGCTGGTTGTGGGTCTGTGCTATGGGATCATGAACGACAACAAAAACCGCACATCGGGAGTTGGCTTCGACGTAATCGTGCAGCCGCCCGGGTCGTCTTTCTTTCAGGCGATCGGCGGGGCGCCCGTGTCGGTAAAGATTGCGGACGTCCTTCGCAGGATGCCTCACGTAAAGGTGGTCAGCCCGGTCGTGTGGCAGATTGCCACGGGCGGCGGACTCGAAGTGATTGACGGCATCGACATCGCCAGTTTCGAGGCACTGGGGGGACCGTTTCGATACGTGCAAGGCGGGCCATTTCGCGGGTCCGACGATTTGCTGGTAGACGACTACATTGCGCGCCAGAAACACGTGACGGTCGGCGACAACATGGAGATCCTGAATCACCAGTTTCGAATCTGCGGCATTGTCGAGAATGGGCGAGGGGCACGAAAGTTTGTGCCCATGGAGACGATGCAGGACATGATCGGAGCAAAAGGGAAAGCTTCGGTCTTCTACTTGAAGCTGGACGATCCCGCCAACACGGAAGCGGTGGTGGCGTCGGTGAAAAGCCAGCCGGGAATGGAACAGTACGTCGTGCGGTCCATGGAAGAGTATCTCAGCATGATGACGCCTAGCAATCTCCCCGGGTTCCGGCCGTTTATTACGGTGGTGGTCGGCGTGAGTCTGGTGATTGGGTTCCTGGTGATCTTTCAGTCGATGTATACGGCGGTCATGGAGCGCACGCGCGAGATCGGAATTCTCAAGTCGATGGGCGCGTCAAAGTTTTATATCGTGAACGTGGTCTTGCGCGAAACTGTGCTGCTGGCGATTACGGGGATTCTGGTGGGAATCGGAGTGAGTTTTCTGGCACGCATCGGGATTCAGCACCGCTGGCCATTGGTGCGCATCGACAACAGCATGGATTGGATGGTCCGGGCGACGCTGGTGGCGATTGTGGGTGCGACGATCGGAGCGCTGTATCCCGCATACAAGGCGGCGCAGAAGGATCCGATTGACGCGCTGGCGTACGAGTAGACGCGGTCAATCAGCGGCGCAATCATTCCTCGTGTCATCCTGAGGAGCCGCTTTTTTGGCGACGAAGGATGACGATTGGGCAGGAAACTCTAGTTCTCTGATTCCAAGCCAGCGCGGCGGAGCAAACGCCGCAAACCTTTCTCCCCCGCCGCTCCCCGCTGTTCGCCTGCAATGTTCCCCTCGCGGTCAATGACTACGTAGATCGGGTAAACCTGGGCGTTGTACATCGCGGCGAGATTCGTGTCTTTGGTGAGCACGATTGGCACCTCGCGCCGATGCTCCTCTAGATATTTCTTGACCTTCTGATCGGGCTCCAGGACGTCTACCGCAAGAACGATCAGCCCCTTCGCACTGAATTCCTTCGCGATGTCGTCGACAAGGGCGGCTTCCTGGTCGCAGTACTTGCACCACGTGGTCCAGAACTCGAACAGGACGACCTTGCCTTTGATCGATTCATTGTTGAATTGGGTGCCGGCTGTGGTTTTGGCGTGGAAGCGGGGAGCCGGCTGGCCGGTTTCATCGCCCGCGAGAGCGAAAAAGGGCGACAGCAGGAGGCCCAGCAGGCACGACGAGACGAGGCGGCGCGGGTGCATTGCGCGGAATATATCACAGGTGCCGGAGTTAGTCCGGCACCGGATGAGGTTGGAATATCGAGCTAGGTCTGGGCTAGTGGCCGAAGTAGGTGACGTGGACGTAGGTGCCTAGCCTCACGTTGTACGCAAGGTACCAGCCAACATGGTCGGGGTCTTCGTAGATCGTGACGTCGTCGCGGTCCCAATACCAGTTGTTGCAGTACGCGAGGTCAAACGGGGCGACACCGAAGTAGAAGCCACGGAACCAGAAACGGCGGGGATCGCCGCCCTCAATGCGCCAGCGGTGGTTGCGGCCGAAACCACCGTCAAAGCGGCCGTGCTCCCAGGGACGGTCAAGGTGGAAGCGGACATCGTCGCGCCCGTGATCGTGTCCGACCCATTCGCCGTTGTGATGGACGTGTGGGGCTTCAGGATGCTCATCGCGATCGCGATAGGAGCGGTGGTCGTCGTCATGATGCTCGGCTTCGTGATGATCGTCATGATAGGCCGGAGGGCCGTGCTTGGGGGCGTATCCTCCCCCAACATCATGGTGGCGGTCGCCACCTCCGTGATCGTCATGGTCGCCGTGTTGCGCGATCACGGGGAGTGACAGGAGCAAAAACGCGGCGACTAGCGCAAGGAAACCGAGGAACCGTCTCATGAATGCCTCCGACGGCTACCTTAGCATCCGCGGATTTAAGCGAGTAAGAGAATGGTGCAGGTGGCCATGCCGGAAGTAACCGGTCGTTGACAATTCTTTGTAGATTACGCTATCGTAAAGACTTTGGTGGTCGTGTGGTTGCCCGCCTGATGGCCTGGCGTCCTCGTCAGGGAATCACCGAGCGGTCTTCTTTCGCAGCCTTATTCAATCTTGGGAGATTTTATGTCTACGTATTTCCCCAAAGAGGGGGAAATTGTGCGCAAGTGGTACGTCGTGGATGCGGACGGGCAGACGCTCGGGCGCCTGGCATCGCAGGTGGCGCGCATCCTCATGGGTAAAGAAAATCCGCAGTACACGCCGTTTCTCGATACCGGCGATCACGTGATCGTGATCAATGCCGAAAAGATTCGAACGACCGGCGTAAAGGCCGAGCAGAAGCAGTATCACCACTACACGGGATATCCGGGTGGCATGCGTACTGAGGACTACAAGAAGCGACTGGCGCGCAAGCCCGAGGCGATCATTGAAGACGCGGTGAAGCGCATGCTGCCGAAAAACAAGCTGGCGGCGCACATGCTTTCGAAGCTGAATGTGTACAAGGGCGAGAAGCATCCGCATCAGGCGCAGAAGCCGCAGGATTTGAAATTGGAAGTGCGCGAGTACAAGCCGCGCAAGGTCGCGGTTTCGTAAGATCCGCGCGAGATCCTTCGCTCCGCCTGAAAAACGGCTGCGCTCAGGATGACGCCATTGAGGTGCTGGATTAATAGAGTTTGCGGGATTCAGAGATGCGCGGCTTCTGGTTTGAGCTAGAAGCTAGCAGCTAGGAGCTAGAAGCTACATGGCAGAATTGGTTCAATATTACGGAACGGGACGCCGCAAGACGGCGATTGCCCGGGTTTATTTGCGTCCGGGCAGCGGCGAGTTCAAGGTGAACGGGCGCGCGTTCGAGGAATATTTCGTGACTCCGGCGCAGCGTTCGGCGGCGAAGGCTCCCTTGGCGTCGTCGGAGACGGGGGCTTCGTTCAATATCATTGCCAGCGTTTTGGGTGGCGGCGTGCGCGGCCAGGCTGACGCGGTGAAGCTGGGCATTGCCCGCGCGCTGATGCAGTTCAATGCGGAGTTGCGCAAGAAGCTGAAGTCTGAGGGACTGGTCAGCCGCGATTCGCGCGGCAAAGAGCGCAAGAAGTACGGACAGAAGGGCGCTCGCAAGCGGTTCCAGTTCTCGAAGAGATAAGTTTCAAGGTCACAGGTTTCAAAGTTTCAGAGGTTTCAAAATTTCAAGGAAGGATCACGTTGAAACCTTGAAACTTTGCCACCTTGAAACGCTAGGTTTTAGGTGTTCAATTCTTCTCGTGCCTCGCGGCGCGGGGACGGGAATGGCAATCGGGAAGGGACAGGTTTCAAAGTTTCATAGTTTCAAGGTTCAAAGGCAGAAACCCTGCAACCTTAAAACTTTGAACATCGATCTCCCGATGCAGACTAAAGAGGAGGTTCATTGGCTACTATTA
This sequence comes from Candidatus Sulfotelmatobacter sp., assembly GCA_035695545.1. Lineage (GTDB taxonomy): Bacteria > Acidobacteriota > Terriglobia > Terriglobales > Acidobacteriaceae > Sulfotelmatobacter. Next base: position 22,353 of record DASRRV010000102.1, read on the forward strand.
CCATGAAGGAGTTGCTCGAAGCGGGCGTCCACTTCGGGCATCAGACCAAGCGCTGGAATCCCAGGATGAAGGAATACATCTTCGGAGAGCGCAACGGGATTTACATCATCGATCTGCAGAAGACGCTGAAGATGTTCAAAGAGGCGTCGAAGTTTGTGCAGGACCTGGCCAACGACGGCCGGATTGTGCTGTTCGTCGGCACCAAGCGACAGGCGCAGGACGCGATTGCCGAAGAAGCGCAACGCTGCGGGATGTTCTACATCAACCAGCGCTGGTTGGGCGGACTGCTCACCAACTGGGTCACGGTGCAGAAGTCGGTGAAGCGGCTGAAAGAGCTCGACGAGATGGCCACCGATGGCCGCTACGAGCTGCTGCCGAAAAAGGAAGTCATCAAGCTCGAACGCGAGCGGAAACATCTGCAGGCCAATTTGGCCGGCATCAAGAATATGAACCGCCTGCCCGATGCGATCTTTGTGATCGATTCGAACAAAGAGCAGATCGCGGTGCGCGAGGCGCGCAAGCTGGGGATTCCGGTGGTCGCGGTGGTGGATACGAACTGCGATCCCAGCGAAGTGGATTATGTGATTCCGGGCAACGATGACGCGCTGCGGGCGATCCGGCTGTTCACGTCGAAGATTTCGGAGTCGATTGCCGAGGGTGCGCAGTTGATGACCGACAAGCAGGTTGCCGACATGCAAGCGGCGGCCGACGCGGCGCAGGCTGCGGCGGGCGAGGCTCCAGTGGAGCAGGTGGCGATCGATGCGACCGAAGACATCAGCATGGAAGAGGTGCTGGGTCCGGGAACGCACAAGAAGCCCGTAGCGACCGAGGAAGCGGAACTGCCCAAGGTGGAGAGCCAGACGGTTTAAGTGCAGTTGCCAGTTCTGGGTTCTCAGTTCTCCGTTGACGAACAAACCGACGTTGCAATTGTGACCCGCGCGGGTCGTCGGCGCGGGTCAAAGTTTATAAAAGCAAGTTTCAAAGTGTCAGAAGTTTCAAGGTTTCAAAGAACCACCCGACCTCGAAACATTGAAACCTTGAAACTTTGAAACCTGAGGTTTTATATGGGTACGACTACAGTGAATATTTCAGCGGCACAAGTGAAAGAGCTCCGGGAAAAGACCGGAGCCCCTATGATGGATTGCAAGCAGGCCCTGAACGAAGCCAGGGGCGACATGGAGCAGGCGGTTGTTGTTCTCCGCAAGAAGGGGGTTTCGGTTGCGGCGAAGAAAGCGACGCGTGTGACCAGTGAAGGATCTGTGGCCAGCTACATTCACGCGGGCGGCAAGATTGGTGTGCTTGTCGAAGTGAACTGCGAAAGCGACTTCGTGGCGCGCACCGACGATTTCAAAGAGCTGGTGCACGACATCGCGATGCACATCGCGGCCAGCGACCCGAAGTACGTTCGCAAGGAAGATGTGACGCCGGCCGACTTCCAACGTGAGAAAGAAATTTTCCTCGCGCAAGCGATCGCCAGCGGCAAGCCGGCGAACATTGCCGAGAAGATGGTCAACGGCAAGATGGAAAAGTTCTACGAAGAGGTTTGCTTGCTCGAGCAGCCCTTCATCAAGGACCAGACCATTTCGATCTCGCAGCTGATGGCGTCCAAGATCGGCAAACTGGGCGAGAACATCGCCGTGCGGCGCTTCGCGCGCTTCAAGGTCGGCGACGCGGGCGAGACCGTGGCCGTGACGAAACCTACAGAGCCGAAAGGCGAGTAACCAGGGCGCCCAATGGGCGCCCTTTTTTTGTTCGCATTTCTTGTATTTGTCATCCTTCGCGAAGCGAAGGACCTATGAAATTTTGCCGGCAGCGCCGATGCTGCAAGCCAAGTGCACAGGTCCTTCGCTTTGCTCAGGATGACAAGGTAAACTGATTCCACTTATGACCACCCCGACCCCTGCATTCAAACGCGTTCTGCTCAAGCTTTCCGGTGAAGCGCTGGCGGCGAACCAGGGCTTTGGCGTGGAGTCTACGCGGATCCACTCGATTGCCGCCGAACTCAGTGACGTTCACAAACTGGGCGTGCAGTTATCCATTGTGGTCGGCGGGGGCAACTTTTTCCGCGGCGTGGCGCAGCAGGCCAAGGACATGGACCGCGTTTCCGCGGACCATATGGGCATGCTGGCCACCGTCATCAATGCTCTGGCCTTGCAGGATGCCTTGGAGAAGCAAGGCGTCTACACGCGGGTGCAGACTGCGATCGAGATGAACCAGGTCGCCGAGCCGTTTATACGCCGCCGTGCGATCCGACATCTGGAGAAGGGACGCGTCGTGATTTTTGCGGGCGGTACGGGGAACCCTTACTTCTCCACCGATACCGCGGCATCTTTACGCGCCATGGAGATCAAGGCAGAGGCGATCCTGAAGGCGACCAAGGTGGATGGTATCTACGACGCTGATCCGATGAAGGTGGATGGAGCCAAGAAATTCAATCACATCTCGTATATGGATGTGCTGAAGCTGGGATTGAAGGTGATGGACTCGACCGCTATCAGCCTCTGTAAGGACAACAACCTGCCCATCATCGTCTTCAACCTGAACCACCATGGAAATATCCGGCGGGTGATGCTGGGAGAAAAGATCGGATCGATGGTGAGCTCTCACGCTGCTGCGGTGTAAGAATCGGCCACGGATTTTCACGGATAGGCACGGATGTCAGAGTTGACGATCCGTGATCCGAGGGAATCCGTGGCAGCTTTGTTTTTGCGGGTTTATAATTCGACGTTTTGATTCTGAAATGATACGGAGCTAAGCATATGGCTCAAGCAACAATGGCGGCGATTGCCGGGCTGAAGGAAACGTACAAACAACTCAAGACGCGGATGGAAAAAGCCGTGGAAGACTTTCGCAAGGCGATGGCGGCCACGCGGACTGGACGCGCGTCGGTGCATATGCTGGACGGGGTAACCGTGGATGCTTATGGTTCGCAGATGCCGCTGAATCAGGTGGCTCAGGTGCACGCGCCTGAGGCGCAGTTGATTACGGTGCAGCCGTTTGATCCCTCTCAATTGGGCGCGATTGAGAAATCTATACGAAGTGCAAATCTGGGACTGAATCCGATGAATGACGGCAAGCTGATCCGCGTGCCCGTGCCGCCGCTGACGCAGGAGCGCCGGCAGGACATGGCAAAACACCTGCACAAGGCGCTGGAAGAGCACCGCACCGCTGTCCGCAACATTCGCCGTGACGGCAACGATGCCATCAAGAAGGCGCTCAAGGATAAGAAGATTACCGAGGACGAAGAGAAACGGTCGCTGGATGAAATTCAGAAGCTGACCGACGATGAGATCAAGAAGATGGAAGAGATGAGCAAGGCGAAAGAGAAGGAAGTGCTGGAATTGAAATAGAACAGGTTTCATAGTTTCAAGGTTTCATAGTTTCAAAGACAGAGTTTGTCTCTGCGCCGATCTCTGGGATGGCTCGAGGTCTTGCAGTCTTTGAAACCTTGAAACTTTGCCCCCTTGAACTCGAAGCTTTCTCTTAGCGGCTGTCCCCCACGGATCGGCTCTCATATAATTGGATTCTGATGAAGAAGGTTGTCCATGCCGCGTGTCCGCACGACTGCCCCGACGCTTGCGGGGTGTTGATTACCGTGCAGGACGGGTGGGCCACGAAGATTCAGGGCGATCCGGCGCATCCGGTGACTCGCGGGTTTTTGTGCGCCAAGGTGGCGAAGTATCTGGATCGGGTGTATTCGCCCGATCGGGTGCTGTATCCGATGCGCAGGATTGTGCCGAAAGGGCCCGCAGAGCAGCGGAGCTCCACCCCGCCCGACCGGGTCACCGACCCGGTCCCACAAGACCAAACCTGGCAGCGCATTTCGTGGGATGAGGCTTTGGACGAGATCGCCGCGCGGTTTCGCGGAATCGCAGCGGAGTTTGGGAGTGAGGCGATCCTGCCGTACTCCTACGGCGGAACTCTAGGGGCTTTGAACGGCGCATCGATGGACCGCAGATTCTTCCATCGCCTAGGAGCTTCGCAGCTCGATCGCACAATCTGTTCCGCGGCTGGGGAAGCTGGTCTGAAGTCGGTACTCGGCGCGAAGATGGGCACCGAGCCCGAGCAGTTCAGCCATTCGAAGTACATCATTGCCTGGGCTTCGAACATTCATGGCAACAACGTGCACCTGTGGCCGTTCATTACGGAAGCGCGGCGCAAGGGCGCGAAGCTGGTAGTGATTGATCCGTATCGCACGCGGACGGCGGAGTGCGCCGACTGGTACCTGCCGATCAATCCTGGTTCGGATGCGGCACTGGCGCTTGGGATGATGCATGTCGTCATCGGCGAGAATCTGCACGACGCCGATTACGTTTCTAAATACACATTCGGGTTCGAGTTGCTGCGCGAGAAGGTGAAGGAGTATGCGCCCGAGCGCGTGGCGCAATGGACGGGAATTGCCGCCGCGGACATTCGCAAATTGGCGCGCGAATACGCGACCACTCGGCCGGCCGTCATCCGCCTGAACTACGGAGTGCAGCGGTCCGAACGCGGCGGAATGGCGACGCGCACGGTTACGATGCTGCCGTGCGTCACCGGGTCGTGGAAGGAAGTTGGAGGCGGGCTGCAGATGTCCCTCAGCGGGGCCATCGATCTCAATGCCGCAGCGCTAAAGCGTCCAGACTTGATGAACGCCACCTTAGGACGGGAAGCCCGCACCATCAATATGGTCGAACTGGGCCGCGTCTTGAACACGCTGAACGATCCGCCGGTGAAAGCTCTGTTCGTGTACAACTCCAATCCGGCGGCGGTTTGTCCGGAGCATAACGAAGTGGTGCGGGGCCTGAAGAGGCCTGATCTCTTCACAGTGGTGCACGAGCAATTTTTCACGGACACGACCGACTACGCGGACATTGTGTTGCCGGCTACAACGTTTTTTGAGCACAAGGACCTGCAAAAGGGATACGGACACTATTACCTGCAGGTGTCGAACCAGGCGATTGCGCCGCTGGGCGAGTGCCAATCAAATGTGGAAGTTTTCCGCGCCCTGGCGGAGCGTATGGGGTTTGCCGATGACTGCTTCAGCGAGACCGTGGACGAAATGATCGATGTGGCGCTGGAGTCGAAGGATCCATGGCTTGGCGGAATCAGTCGGGAGCGACTGGAACAGGGTCAGGTGCGGGTGAACTTTTCGGCTTCCGGGGCGGCCGATCCATTTCTCCCGTTCGCGCAGGGAGGCTTCCGCACGCCTTCGGGCAAAGCCGAACTCTACAATGAAGCGCTCAAGGCTCAGGGCTTGGATCCCGTGGCTGATTTCACACCGCCTACGGAGTCGCGGCACGGCGGGCAGGGCAAGACGCTGCCCCTCGAACTGCTGGCCCGAAAGGCCGACAACTTCCTGAATTCCACGTTTTCGAACGTGCCCTCGGTACAGGAGATGGAAGAGGCGGGGCTATTGGAAATCTGTGTAGGCGATGCACGGGCGCGGGGGATCGCTGACGGCGACCGGGTTCGCGTCTTCAATCGTCGGGGAGATATTCTGCTGAAGGCGCGAGTCGATGGTAAGGTGCAGCCCGGTGTGGTGTCCGCGACGCTCAATTGGGCGAAGATGACCCCGGGTTTCCAGAGCATCAATGCCCTAACCTCAGAAAAACTTACAGACATGGGCAACTCGGCTACGTTTTATTCCGTCTTGGTTGAGGTAGAGTTAGCCAAGCCATCCCCATGAAGCAACCACAGGTATCGCCATCGGGCCAGGCCTGCACGGTTTGAGCCAAGTGGTTTGACCCGTAAAGAGTTGCGGCTTGGACGCTTATCGTTGCTCTACCGTATAATGGCAGTTTTCATACATCCCAGAGGCTGAGGTCGTAGCGATTCCTTTTCGCTTTCATCCGGAGAACTTTCTTGTGCCCGAGCGTGCATGCGCTGTGGGCGCTGTGTGGATGCCATCTCCTTCATTTCAACGGCCTTGGCTGATGAAGAGCTGGCGTAGACGTGTTTTCGGAACCATACTAACCCTGTTCCTGCTGGCGGCCGGGACCCTGGCGTGGGGGCAGAACGACATCGTTTCCGAAATCAACGTCAGCGGCAACCGCCGTATACCCGCCGAAACCATCCGAGCCCGCATTTTTACCAAGCCGGGGGATATTTACGACGCGGCGGCCATGGAACGGGACTTCAACTCCCTGTGGAACACAGGTTACTTCGAAGACATACGATTCACCCGCGAAGAGACGCCGAAGGGCTGGCGCATCATCATCCAGGTGAAGGAAAAGCCCACGATCCGGGAAATCAACTACACCGGCCTGAGTTCGGTGTCGACCAGCGACGTGCTCGACCGATTCAAACAGGCGAAGGTGGGATTGGTGGTAGAGAGTCAGTATGATCCCACGCGCATCAAGAAGGCCGAAGTGGCGATCAGGGATTTGCTCTCGGAGCACGGACGGCAGTTCGCCACAATCCGTACCGAAGTGCGGCAGATTCCGCCGGCCGCAGTCGGCATCATGTTCGTGATCAAGGAAGGTCCAAAGGTTAAGGTCGGCAAGATCAAGTTCGAGGGCAACAAGAACATCAAAAGCCGCAATTTGCGAGCGGCGATGAAAAACCTGAAGCCGGTCGGTATTCCCCATTCGATTTTCCTGGAGAACATATTCTCCAAGACGTACGACGCCACCAAACTGGAAGAAGATACTGAGCGCGTGCGAGCGGAATACCAGAACCGCGGGTACTTCAAGGTGAGCGTGGGCGACCCGAAGACGGAGATTCACGACACCGGACACAAGGGCTTCCACATTCCCCTGGTGCAAGCCGGACCGGGCAAGTCGGTTGACATTACGATGCCCATCGATGAAGGCGACAAATACCACCTGGCCAAGATCACCTTCAAAAACAACAAAGCCATTTCGAATACGGCGGCACTGCGCTCTTTGTTTCCGCTGAAGGATGGAGACATCTTCAGCCGCGAGAAAGTGGCCAAGGGCCTGGAGAACTTGCGGAAGGCCTACGGAGAATACGGCTACATCAACTTCACTTCGGTTCCGAACACCACCTGGGACGACGACAAGAAACTGGCCTTCCTCGAAATCGATGTGGACGAAGGCAAGCAGTTCAACGTGCGCCGGATTGAATTCGTGGGCAATACGACAACCCGCGACAAAGTGATCCGCCGCGAACTCGCACTCGAAGAAGGCGGAATCTACAACTCCCGGCTGTGGGAACTGAGCCTGCTTCGGCTAAACCAGCTGTCTTATTTTGACCAGCTCAAGCCTGACGATCCGAATGTCACCGACAAGAAGCTCGACGAAAAAAATGGTCTGGTGGATCTGACCCTGAAGGTCAAAGAAAAGGGCAAGAACAGCGTCGGACTGAATGGCGGCGTGAGCGGGCTCGAAGGAGCGTTCATCGGAATGAACTACTCCACGAACAACTTCCTCGGCCGAGGCGAGACCCTGCAGGTGCAGATCAGCCTGGGGAACCTGGCGCGCAGCGTGCTATTTGGCTACACGCAGCCGTACATGTTCGACCGTCCCCTGCAGTTTGGCTTCACGATATTCGGCAACAAGATCAGCTACAACCAGGCGAAGCAGCTTTCCATTTTTAGCGGACAACAGTTGAATCTGCCCAACGCCGTGTTGCAGAACCTGCAGAACTACTCGCAGTCGAGCGTTGGATTTAGCACCCAGTTGAGTTATCCGCTGCGACGATCGTTCAAGCGAGTAGGCATGACGTACTCCCTGGACCGGTCGACGCTGTTGCCGTTGAGTACCGCGTCAAAGAATCTTTTCGAGTTCATCGCGTTCCGCGGAATCTCGGGGCCGAACGCGGTCAATGGAATTATTACCAGTAAGATCTTCCCCAACTTCTCGTTCAATACCCTCGATAGCGGAATTTCGCCGCACCACGGGCACCAGATGACGCTGGGAATGGAGCTCGCGGGCTTGGGAGGCACGGTCAGATCCGTAAGGCCAATCGCGCAGTACAAGCAGTTCATTCCTATGCAGAAGGGCCGCAACGCGATCGGCTTCAGCGTGAATGGATCATTCATCAGCGGCTACGGAGGGTTGGTGGCGCCCCCCTTCCAGCGCTTCTTCATGGGCGGCGAAAACGATATTCGCGGCTTCGACATTCGGTCGATATCGCCCGTAGCGTTCCTGCCGAGTTCCAATGTGATCACGCTGACGAATCCTGACGGAACGCCAGTACCGAAGAATCCGGCGAATCCGCGCCTGGGCAACTGGACTGTGCCTATCCCGGTGGATCAGATCGTATTTCCTGGCGGCGACCTCAGTACGTGGACGAACCTGGAATATCGCATCACGATCGCTGGGCCGGTGGCGATCGTTCCGTTCATCGATGCCGGGATCGACCCGATTCTCCGGCCGTCGCAGTTGCAGATCGCCGATCAGCAATATCAGGGTGTGATCAGCACGTTTTTCGGATGCCCCACGCTGGATGCGGGCTACAACTGCCAGGGCGGAAGCCGGCTGGACCCGGTCCCGTCGAAGAATTTGACGGTCTTGGGCTCGACCAACTGGAAGCCCCGCATGTCGACCGGATTGGAACTGCAAATGTTCCTGCCCGTTGTGAATGCGCCGTTCCGAATCTACTGGGCTTACAATCCGTTGCGGCTCGATGGCCCCGCGAACCCACCGATTCCGATTACGCGTGCCATGTTCCCTGCCGGCGCTGCGGGCGACTACACGTATCACTTGGCAGTGAATACCTACGCGCCGAGTTTCTTGTTGCGCGAGCCGCGAAAAACGTTCCGGTTCACGGTCGCGACAACGTTTTAGTTTGATTGACGGAGCTGGAGTGAGGTATCTATAATTGAAGCTGATCCACGCCATCCAGGAGTCAGACGGGGTGGACAACACGTCCGAGAGCGCGGCGTGTGACGCTGGCAATTCAAGACCTGGCAATCTGGCACGCCTTTTCCGACAGCGGTCCGCTACCGCGGCGGAGACCTCTTGCAGTGCGGCCCGGCGTTGACTGAAGAAATCTGAGAGCGCGAATCGAAGTTCATTCCCGGAACCATGTTCCAAGGAGTTCAACCGATCCAATGACAAGCAAGTTCTTGCGACTTTTCCTGGCTGTTGCGGTGGTCTTCGCGATTTCCGCACTAGCCCAAACCAGCTCCGCCACACCATCCACCTCGCCCGCCGGGGCTGCTTCCGGACCCGTGCCCACTGTCCCCGCGATCACCGGTACGAAGATCGGAGCGATCAACATTGAAGGCGCCATTTTCGGCAGCAACGAGGGGCGCAAAGAGATGGAAACCTTGGGCAAGAAGTTCGAACCCAAGCAGGCCGAACTCAAGAGCCAGAACGATGAACTTGAGGCCTTGAAGAAGCAGTTGAGCACGCAGGAGGGCAAGCTGAATGAAGACGCGGCGGCCAACCTGAAGAAGCAGATCGAATCGAAGCAGAAGGTTTTCGATCGCGCTGTGCAGGATGCGCAGGAAGAATTTGGCACCCAGCAGCAAGAGATCGCGAATAAGGTTCTGCAGAAGCTGGCCCCCATGATCGTCAAGTACGCCGCGGACAACGGCTACGGCATGATCATTGATACGTCAAAGCCGTGGCCTCAGAGCCCGATCGTGATGGCTGGCGAGGGCGTCGATCTCACGAAAGCCGTGGTCGATATTTACAACGCGCAGTCAGGCGTGCCCGCACCAGCTACGACTGGCGCGGCCCCGAAGCCGGCTGCACCAAGGCCGGCCGTTGGCGCGGGAGCTACCAAGCCTGCGACACCGGCTGCGGGTGGATCGCCGAAATAGTCGAATCCTGACACCTCGAGTGTCGAAAAAGTTCCAGCAGGCCGCGTGAAAGCGCGGCCTTTTTTATTTGCAGCAGTGTTGCCGGCGTGCGCCTTCGCGGTGTCCATAGCAGCAAGCAGAATTCACGCTGGAGGACACCATGTTTGGCCAAAATATGTTTGGCGACAGCTTGCTGGAAACTTCATGGGCCCAACGATCTCGCCGCAGCTGGACCACATTCACTTCGTTTGTGCTGGAGACGATGGCGATCGGTCTGCTGCTTTTACTGCCGCTGTGGAAGACGGTGGGGCTGCCAGCGGCACGACCTCTTTCTACACCCGTGTCGTGGGGGGCGCCGCCACCTGCTGCCGTACACTTGCAACATACCCACATCACCACGGTCGTGCAAAGCAATCTGAGGGAGAATGTCTTGATTGCGCCTAAAGAAGTGCCGACGCAGGTCGCGATGATTGAGGAGACAACGGCGCCGCCACAGGTGAGCTTCAATACGCCAGGAGCTGAAGGGGGAACTGGTCGCGGCGGCGAGGTCTGGAAAGCGATCGGAGAACCGGCGGCGCATCCGGTCCCCACTCCTGCCCCGCCGCCCGTCGCAAAGGTGCCCCAGTTCCGCACGTCAACGATTCTTGAGGGCAACCTGATTCGGCGCGTGCAGCCCGTCTATCCGCCGATTGCGAGAACTGCACGCATCCAGGGTCCGGTCATTCTGGTGGCGGTCATCAGCAAAGCGGGGACAATCGAGAACCTGCGGGCTCTCTCCGGGCATCCCATGCTGGTGCCGGCGGCGGTCGATGCGGTAAGCCAGTGGCGGTACCGGCCTTACATTCTCAATAACGAACCTATCGAGGTGGAGACTCAGATCACGGTGAATTTCCTTCTGTCGGGAAATTGACGATCAAACTCTACCTTTGCCATCCTGAGCGATGCGAGGGACCTGTGCACGCTGCCGCGGCATCGTTGCAGTCGGCGAATCCATTGGTCCTTCGTCCGGCAAAAGGCGCGGGACTCAGGATGACAAGCGATAAGGGCGGGAGTAGCCCCAGCGTAACCTCGGCGCCCGGGCTGCTCCCGCTATAATCGCGAAAGTGGCAACCACAGCAGAAACCTTGAGCCGTGTCGCGACACGTCCCACCTGGGCCGAAGTCTCTCTCGCAAATTTGCAGCAAAACTTCCGAACCGTGCAAAAGCATGTTGGTGCGAAGGTCACGCTGTGCGCCGTGGTGAAGGCTGACGCCTACGGACACGGCGCCGTCGAGTGCTCCCGCGCGCTCGAGGCCGAAGGCGCGAATTGGCTGGGCGTGACTTCTCTGGACGAAGCCATCCCTCTGCGCGACTCTGGCATTCGAGCGAACATTCTGTTGATGACCGGCTTCTGGCGCGGCGAGGAAAGTGAGATTGTACGGCTGCATCTCACCCCCACAGTCTGGGAGCCTTGGCATATCGAGTTGCTTGAGACGGCAGCGGCTGCGTTGGGAGTGGCGCGGCATCCGGTGCACTTGAAAGTCGATACCGGGATGGGGCGCCTGGGCGTTGCAGTGGATCAGCTTCCGGGAGTGCTACAGGCGTTGAGCGCGGCCAAGCACCTTATGCTGGAAGGGCTCTCCACGCATCTGGCATCTTCCGAAATCATGGATGCGCCATCGGTGGCTGAGCAGGAACGCGCTTTCGACGGGGCGCGTCGGATGGTGCGCGAGGCCGGCATGGAACCGGTGTTTGTGCACATGGCCAATACCGCCGCGGTCATCTCAAGGCGCGAGACTTGGAACAGCATGGTGCGTCCTGGAGTTGCGCTTTACGGTTACTACTTGCCATTTCAGCGAGCGGGACGCGAAGTGAGTGGCGGAACCCTGCGCTTGCCGGTGAAACCCGTGCTCACCTGGAAGACGCGCATCTTATCGCTCCGCGATTTCGGAGCCAATCAGCCTCTGGGTTATGGAGCGACCTATGTGACGCAAGCCCCGGCGCATGTAGCGGTGCTGCCCGTGGGCTACGCAGACGGCTACAACCGGCAACTCTCCAATCGCGGGCGTGTGATTGTCCGCGAGCATTACGCACCGATCGTAGGCCGCATCTCGATGGACCTTACCCTGGTGGATGTTACCGGCATCCCTGACGTTGGTGTGGGAGATGAAGTGATTCTTCTCGGGACCGGAGAAGGTCTCAGCGTTGATGCCTTGGAGCACGCCGAGTTGGCCAATAGCACTCCGTACGAAATTCTCTGCAATATTTCGAAGCGGGTTCCGCGAAAGTACGGCAGCTAGCGGAAAGAGGCGTCAGGCATCGGGCCTCGGCCCTCAGCCCTCAGCACTAGACCTTGGCCTGCACGCGTGCCCGAGTTCTCCTGTTTGAAGCCTGATCCCCGACGCCAGACGCCCGCTTTCTTGCCTCCATATATTTCCGCAGCACTGCGTTGATCGTCGTCTGGTAGCCGCGTCCGTGTTTGCGGAAAAACCTCAGCACGTCGGGATCAATCCGCAACGTGATTTGTTTCTTTCGCCCGGGCCACAGGATTGCATTCTTGAAGAAATCCGGCCCCATCTCCGGAATGTCCGAAAAATCGATATCCTCATCCCGCCTGGCATCAATGCGTGCCCAGCCCGTCCTGGATTGCTTTTTCGTACTCTTGCCGTTCTTCACGATTTGCCTTTCTCAACGAAATGATGCGGATTGAGTTCTCGGGCCGCTCGGTAAACGCGACAAAAGCCAGGCGGCCCTTAATCATCCCGCTGCCGATCCAACGTGGTTCGCCATAGTCCTCACGCGTATCGGGTCGTAAAAGGAGAGGGTCCGTCGAACATTTCTGCGGCATCGGCAAGGTTGAAGCCGTGCTTTCGGATGTTCGCGCGGTTCTTCGCCTCGTCCCACTCGAATCTCGTTGTAGCTCCAAATGTAGTTACATGCCATTAGTTTTGGCATGGACCTCCTATATTGCTCTTGGTGGCAACCGCATTCCGGTGATGCATGTCACAAATTCCGCTGGAATGTCTATGGTTTCCGTAAAAGGGAACGCCGAAGGCGCTGCGGAGGCCCGAGTCCCAACTTGCCCCCGCTCGGCAGCCAAATGCGAAGCGCCAACTGCGAAATGCGACCATTCAATGCGCCCGCCTAAAATCGACCTCTCCCCCTTGTTACACTAGACGGTTAACCATGCCTTCGCGCTACGCACAGTGGATGTATGACTGGGAGCACCGGCTCACGTCGGTGGACAACAACCGCGTGGTGCGTCCGCTGGAGTGGGGCGTCGAGTGGGCGCGGGACTGGCCTTGCCGCAATGGGCACCGTCCCGGACAGGCTCCCGAGAATCTTGAGAAGTTCATCCTCGATTACAACCGGAGAATCGTCGCCTCGAGCGATGAGTTTTATTCTTACACGCGCCCGGCCGACTTTCGCCTGGAGACGCGCGAGGTTCAGGTCTTCTCCACGCGCGAGGTGCCAGACCCCAAGCTTGAGGCGAAGGTGAAGGGAACCTTCGGGGAATTCCTCCGATTCACTTCGGCGGTGAAAACTCCCTATCCGGAAAACAATCTGGTGAATGCGCGCTGGTTCCCGGCGCGGGGACGCCGCGCGATTGTTCTCCTGCCGCACTGGAACTCCGACGCGCTCGCCTATAACAGTCTCTGCCGTGTGATGAACATGCTGGGGATCGCCGTGCTGCGGCTGACCATGCCGTATCACGATATCCGCATGCCGGCCGAGATCACCCGCGCGGACTACGCCGTTTCCGCCAACATTGGGCGTACTCTCGACGCCGTGCGGCAGGGCGTGGTCGACATTCGCAGTTGCTTTGACTGGCTGGAGGAGCAGGGATACAGCCAACTGGGCATCGTGGGGACGAGCCTGGGCTCGTGCTATGCGTTTATCGCAACGGCGCACGACCCGCGCATTCGCGTGGCGGCGTTTAATCACGCGTCCACTTATGTTGCCGACGTGGTGTGGCATGGGCAATCGACGCGGCACATCCGGCAAGGAATCGAGCAGCAGATCGATCTCGACACCTTGCGGCAAGCGTGGCTGGCGGTGAGTCCCGTGTCGTATTTCAAGCAATTTGCTCGCTGGCCGCGGAAGTCGTTGATCGTTTATGCCAAGTACGATTTGACGTTCTTGCCGGAGCTCTCGCTGCAAACGGTCGAAGAATTCGAACGGCACGGGCTTGACCACAAAGTGGCCGTGTTGCCTTGCGGGCACTACACTACCGGCGAGACGCCTTACAAATACATGGATGGGTGGCACCTGGCATCGTTCCTGCGTACCGCTTTCTAAGATCTCTAACCACGAAGGGCACGAAGGTCCACGAAGGAAACCATTCATGACTTTCTTCGTGGAACTGCGTGTCCTTCGCGTTTTCGTCAGGAGTTTAAAATAGACGGATGTCATCCGTTCAAGCGGTCAATCCCGACGCGGTCATCGAGTTCCAGCGCGGCGAGTTCGTGGTCAGCACCGACCGCGCTCGTCTCGATCTGGATGTGATTCACGGCTTCCTGACGAATTCCTACTGGGCCAAAGGGATTCCGCGGGAGCGGGTGGCCCTTTCCATTGAGCACTCGCTGTGCTTTGGCGTTTATGATGGGAGCGGCGCTCAGGTTGGCTTTGCCCGCGTGATTACCGACTTCGCGACCTATGCCTACATTGCCGACGTCTTTGTGTTGGATTCGCACCGTGGACGCGGACTGGGCAAGGATCTGATGAAAGCCATTATGGAGCACCCGGCGTTGCAGGGATTTCGCCGGTGGAGTTTGAGCACGCGCGACGCGCACACGCTCTATGCGCAGTTCGGATTTACGCCGCTGAAATTTCCAGACCGGTATATGGAAATCCTGCGGCTGAACCATTACGAGAAAGATTAAGAACGGAACACACTCATGAAAAATGCTGCGATGTACCGCCCGCTGTACGAAGCCGATCCCCAGATTGCCGCCGCCATTGATAACGAGACTCGCCGCCAGCACGAAGGGTTGGAACTGATTGCCTCAGAGAACTTCGTCAGTGAAGCCGTGCTCGAAGCTGCAGGCTCGGTCTTCACGAACAAGTATGCCGAGGGATATCCGGGCAAGCGGTATTACGGTGGGTGCGAGTTTGCGGATGTCGTCGAGAATCTGGCGCGTGACCGCGCCAAGCAGTTGTTCGGCGCCGAACACGCCAACGTGCAGCCTCACGCGGGATCGCAGGCGAACATGGAAGCCTATGCGTCCGTGCTGCAACCGGGAGACACCATTCTCGGGCTCAACCTGGCGCATGGCGGACACCTGACGCACGGCCATCACCTGAATTTTTCCGGCAAAACGTACAAGATCGTCCCCTATGGTGTCACGAAAGAAGCTGAGACCATCGACTACGACGAATTGGAACGCCTTGCTGAAAAAGAACGTCCGAAGCTGATCGTGGGTGGTGGCAGTGCGTATCCGCGCATCATCGACTTTGCCCGCATGCGGCAGATCGCCGACAAAGTGGGCGCACTCTTTTTAGTGGACATGGCCCATTTCGCGGGGTTGGTCGCGGGTGGCGCTCATCCTTCGCCGGTGCCGCACGCGCACATCACTACTTCGACAACCCACAAAACACTTCGCGGGCCACGCTCGGGAATGATTTTGTCCAAGGCTGATTTCGCGCAGGCGATCGACAAGGTCGTGTTCCCGGGAATGCAGGGTGGGCCGCTGGTTCACATCATGGCGGCGAAGGCCGCGTGCTTCTTGGAAGCGATGCAGCCGGAGTTCCGCGAGTATGCGCGGCAGGTGGTCGCCAACGCGAAGGTGCTGGCGCAATCTCTGGCTGACGAAGGCTTCCGCATCATCTCCGGCGGCACCGACACGCACCTCATGTTGGTCGACGTCTTCTCGAAGGGCATGCTCGGGAGCGAGGCCGAGAAGGCCTTGGGCGAGGCGGGTATTACGGTGAACAAGAACGCCATTCCATTCGATACCAACCCGCCGATGAAACCGAGCGGCGTACGCATTGGCACGCCCGCGTTGACCACGCGCGGCATGAAAGAAGGCGAGATGCGCCAGATCGGCCGCTGGATCGCCGAAGCGCTTCTCCAGCGGACTGATGCGGCCGTGCTCACCAAAGTCCGGAAGCAGGTGCTGGATCTGTGCGAGGCATTTCCTCTCTACGCGGACCGCAGGGCCAAGGCGCAGGCCGAGGTGCGAGCGTAATTCCTCTGTGTTCCCCTGTGCCCTCTGTGTTTAAATGCCATCCGTGAAGATCGGCATCGACATCCGGCGGATGACCGAGTTCGGCGTAGGCACCTACATCCGCAACATCGTCCGCACCTTGGGCCGGCTCGACCACGAAAATGAATATCTCCTGATCGGGCCTGCCGCCAAGGTCGAAGAGATCGGAGCGCTGCCGCCTAACTTTCAAACGGTTGCGATGTCCGCTCCCGAGAGGTCTGTGCAGGGCTATCGCGAATTCCGCACGGCTCTGCAGCGGTTGAACTGCGACCTGGTTCACATTCCCAACCTTTTTTCCATTCCACGGGCACTGCCCTGCCGGTACGTGATGACGGTGCACGACCTGCTGGAGCACATGTCGCGGGCGCGCGAGCAGAATGGATTCTGGCGCTCTCTTCATTTTCAGTTGACCAAGCGGGTTTTGCGCGGCGCGGCTCGCATCTTCGCGGTATCGAATTTCACGCGGAACGAAATCGAGAAGCTGTTTGAGATTCCGTCGGAACGCATCGAGGTGGTCTACAACGCCATTGACGAGCGCTTTCTGCGCGGGCACGCCACCGCAGCCGACCGGGAGTTGATCGCCAAACGCTACCAGGTCACGTATCCATTCCTGCTGTATGCCGGGCGCATCAGCTCGCACAAGAACGTTGTACGCATGATCGAGGCTTTCTCCGCGCTGAAAACGGAACTGGAGCGGGATCAGGCCTACCCAGACCTCAAGCTCATCATTATTGGAGACGATCTTTCCGGCAATCCCGATCTGCGCCGGACGGTGGTCCGCAGCGATGTGCAAAACGATGTACGCTTCCTGGGATTTGTGCCCATCGAAGTGCTGCGGATTTTTTACGACGAGGCCAAAATCTTTGTTTTCCCGTCGCTCTATGAGGGATTCGGACTGCCCCCGCTGGAAGCGATGGCGCACGGAACTCCGGTGGTGACTTCTAACGTGTCATCTCTGCCGGAGGTGGTCGGCAACGCGGCGGTGCTCGTCAATCCCGAGAATGTCTTCGAGATCATGCGCGCGCTGCACAAGGTTCTCATGGATCAGGCATTGCGTGATCGCATGAAAGAGCGCGGTTACGTGCAGGCGGCCAAATTTTCCTGGGATAAATCGGTGACGCGCATTCTGCAGGCCTACCGCCAGGTCGCGGGCGTTGAAACAGACCGGCCCGATCGGCAGCCTGCCGCAGATTGAAGTTGCCCTGGAGCTGTCAGGAAAACGCAAAGCTTACTTCAGCAGAGGCTGGCCCGGTGATCCGACGGCCATCTTGTGCAGTTTGGCGGTGACCCGATCACGGTCGGCATCAGTTTTCGCAGTTGTCAGGCGCTTGCGCAGTTGGAGAATCTTTTCTTTGCGGGTACGGCGCCGGCGAATTTCGGGCCGGCGACTGGGAGCGGACATGAGGCCTCCTGAAGGCTATCGTTAAGAATTGTGGCCTACGAAGCCAGCCGAGAGAACTCGCCAAGCCACATCACAGCCACTCGATCTATTGAAGCGGACAATCGCTGAAACTGTCAATGACACCCCGGCGTGCAACCTTCATCGATGTCCATTCTCGAACAGCCCCCAGTGGAAGCGGACGCTCCTTGCGCCGCCCCTCGAAAATCCTCCAAGTAGAATGAGCAACTTAGTTCGGGCGGAAAATGGTTGGCGAATTGCTTTCGCCGCAGTTAGCGGACTCCGCGCGCGAGGCTCTTATGCAACTCTCTCAGGATTTGCGCTTTGCCTTTCGCCAGATGGTGAAGGCCCCGGGCTTCTCCCTCACGGCAATCTTGTCCCTGGCGCTCGGAATTGGAGCGACGGTTTCGGTATTCAGCGTCCTCTACAGCGCCATCCTCAACGCGTGGCCCTATGCCGGCTTCGACCGGGTGTGCCAGATCGACACAATCGGCAAGACCGGTGACGAAGGCGAGCCGGGATTTACCGGCCCGCAGATTCGTCAACTGCGCCAGACGCGGGCGGTCGAAGACGTGGTCGGCATCGCCGGCTGGAACCTCGTCATTACGGGAAGCGACGTTCCCGAAGATCTGAGTGCTGTCTACCTCACGGGGAATGGATTTCCATTCTTCGGCATGCCGGCAATGCTCGGCCGCTACTTTGGCCCCTCGGACGCGCCCGATGCCAAGGATCCCGAGCAGGTCGCAGTCTTGAGTTACAAATTCTGGCGCCGGCATTTCAACGGCGATCCATCGGTTGTCGGCAAAAATATCCAACTCGTCCACAAGGACTACACCATCCTCGGAGTCCTCCCGCCGCGCTTTACTTGGAGGGATGCGGATATCTACCTCCCGCACAAGATGGCGCAGAACGACGATGCAACGTATGAGGCGCTCCTGAAGCTGAAGCCGGGCGTCCGCCTCGAAGCCGCCGAAACGGAAATTCGCCCACTAATGGAGCAATTCGACAAGCAGAGACCCAACTACTATCCCGCGCAATTTCGCATCGCGCTGCGTAAGATGGGTGACTATTATGTGCACGACCTGCGTAACACTCTCCTTCTGCTGCTTGGAGCGGTTGCTCTATTACTGCTGATTGGCTGCAGCAATGTTTCGATTCTCCTTCTGGCGCGGGGAACCGCGCGACAGCACGAACTTGCCATCCGCTCTGCCGTCGGCGCCAGCCGTTTCCGAATCGTGCGCCAGTTGCTCACCGAGTCTCTGCTGCTCGCTTTGCTGGGCGCTGGGTTGGGAGTGCTGCTGTCTTATCAGGCTCTGGAATACATCGTGGCCCGCCTGCCTCAGATGTCGTTTCCCCACGAAGCGGACTTTCAGGTGAACGTGCCGGTGTTGCTGTTTAGCGTGGTCTTGGCAATCCTTTCGGGCGTAATCTTCGGAGTCTTCCCCGCGCTCGACTCGGCGCGTCGGGAGATCAATCAGATCATTCAGTCCGGCACGCACAAAGTGGCCGGAAGCGTGCGCGGCAAGCGCATGCACACCGGCCTGATTGCCGGACAGATCGCGCTGACGCTGTTGCTGCTCACCGCTGCCGGAGCCGCCATCCGGGGGTTTTCCAACATGCTGCGGAGGCCGCTCGGCTACGATCCGCACCATGTAATGTCCCTCTTCATTCCGATCCACGAAAATACGCTCAACACCTGGGAAGAACGGTCCACGTATATCACCCACCTGCGCGAGCGAGTGGCCGCCGTGCCCGGAGTGGTATCCGCGGGCATCTCCGCCAATGCCACTCCGCCGAGCAACGGCTGGACTCAGCCTTTTGAGATCTTGGGCAAGTCCGGGTCCGAAGAGCAGGGAGCCCGCGTAAACTTCGTGAGTCCGGAGTATTTCACCATCCTGCACATCCCGGTGGTGGAAGGGCGGCTGTGGGAGCAAAGCGAGGTCTCGCGTGGCGCGACGCTTGCGCTCGTCAACCAGGCTTTCGTTCACCGATATTTTCCCGGCGAAGACGTCTTGAACCACTCGGTGCGTATCTCCCGATTGACCAGTCAGCCGCCGAACCGGCTGAGTGCTAAGGGAAGCGACGGCTGGCTCCAAGTTATTGGTGTTGTCGGCGATGCTATCGATGACGGGTTGGACAAACCCGTTGTGCCGGGCGTGTATCTCCCCTACAGCGTCACGCTGTGGATGGGAACACAGATTCTCGTCCGCACGCAGGGAGCACCGCTTGCCATGTTGCATGGCGTGCGCCAGGCCGTCGCCGCCGTCAATCCCGATCAGCAGATTGCCGGCAATGTGGATGATCTCGAGACTTGGATCATCCAGGAACCCGAATATGCCAATTCCCGCCTGATCTCCATCCTTTTTTCGGCGTTCTCCGGGTTGGCTCTGGCTCTGGCCGGTGTGGGCTTGTACAGCGTTGTGTCGTACAGTGTCGCGCAGCGGACCAGCGAGTTCGGTATCCGGATCGCTCTGGGAGCGCAGCGCCGAGATGTATTGCGCATCGTGGTGCTGTCGGCGTGCACAAGCGTGGGCATCGGTCTGGTGGTTGGGTTGATTCTCAGCCTCGGACTCGGAAAGGTGATCACACGCTGGGTGCAAACCGGCACGCACGATCCGTTAATCGCAATTGGAGTCTCGACGTTGGTGATTGCGGTCGCCGGAGTGGCCTGTCTGGTCCCGGCCTTCCGCGCCTTGGCGGTCGATCCTATGAAAGCGTTGCGCTCGGAGTAGGAGAGCCGACCCCACATTGCAACGCACGTTTCAGCAATTTGACGTGCAGGTGTCCTCGCAGGGCGGGTCCGGCCCTCATCCCGCACTTCCCTACCGCCCCACGGCGCAATTGTAAAACCTGTCGGCCCGGCGACGCGTCACTTTCCGCTCCAACAAGTGTTTGAACATAATATTCTGAATAAGCTATATATCCATTGGGATATATAGTGAATGGGCAATAAAAAGATGACCTCCGACCCTCTCGACGCCACCTTTGCAGCTCTTGCAGATGCGACCCGACGCGCGATCCTCGCTCGGCTGGCGCTGGGAGAAGCCTCAGTCAACGAACTGGCTGCACCGTTCAGTCTCAGCCAGCCGACGATTTCCAAACACCTGAAAGTCCTGGAGCGGGCCGGCCTGATAACGCAGGGCCGAGACGCACAGCGTCGGCCCCGCCGCCTTGTGGACAAGCCCCTGGAAGACGCGACCGCCTGGCTCAAGGGCTACCGTAAGCCTGGGGCGTTGCAAATCACGACTCCCGGCGAACACGAGATCACAATGAGGCGTGTATTCATCGCACCACGTCGTCTCGTCTTCGAGGCCTTCACCAAACCCGAACTGCTTCGGCAATGGTTTTTCGGGCCACCGGGAGGTTCGTTGGTCGTCTGCGAAGTCGCATTGAAGGCTGGACAGAGTTTTCGTTACGTGTGGCGCAGTTCGGACGGAACTGAGATGGGGATGAGCGGCGTCTGCCGCGAGATCTCTACCTCCGGAGCGCCTCGTCGCGACCGAGCAGTGGGACCAACCTTGGTATCCAGGTGAAGCAGTAGGGACCATCACTTTGGACGAGCAGGGCGGGAAGACCGTGCTCATGCAGACCGTCCGCTACCAATCTCCAGAGGCGCGTGCCATCGTCATGAAGACTCCGATGGAGCATGGCGTGGCTCTGGGATACGACCGGTTGGCGGAGTTACTGAGTCGCTGCAAGCGAAGCAAGGAGCAGAAAAATGACCGACACCGTTCTGACGCAGCAGAGCCATCCAAACAATCTACCTCGAAGTATTGGCGCGTTCGTCGCTGGCGCCGTCGTGGGAATAGCCCTCACGCTTGGCACCGACGTCGGGCTCCACGCGATTGGAGTTTTTCCCGCCTTAGGGCAGCCGATGGCCAGCGGCCTCCTGCTGATTGCCACCTTCTACCGCACTGTCTATGGCGTGGTCAGCAGCTACATCCTTGCTCGGCTCGCACCCAACCGGCCGATGGGCCACGCTCTCGTGGGCGGCCTCATAGGACTTGTCGTGAACATTGTCGGCACGGTTGTGACCTGGAACCGCGGACTCGGACCACACTGGTATCCGCTCGCGCTCATCGCGCTTGCGATGCCTGCCGCCTGGGTCGGCGGCAAACTCCGTACCACGCAGCTGCGCGGGCAACCCGCGGACTGATTCTGCTCACTGGGTGCGTCGGAAGAGCCGCTGGCGTGTACGCGCTGCACATGCTTTTTGCGATAGCCAATCGCCTGCAAGAAACTCGCAGATTCCAAAAGTGAGGTAACTTAGATGAAAGCAGACAAGCTACTCACCACAAAACCCTCCGAACCAGACAAGGTGGACGAATACATGCGGAAGCTCAAGCACCCTCTTGCGGAAGTGGTGGAGGCTCTACGACGAATTATTTTGAGCACCGACAAAGAGATTGGTGAAGAAATAAAGTGGAATGCTCCGACTTTCTTCTACGCAGGAGAAATGAAACCTTCCAATCCCAAGGAATACAAGCGATACATCGTCGTGTTCAATCTCTATCGAAAAGACTGTATCCGTCTCGTTTTTCCCAGCGGCGCAAGAGTAAAAGACGCTTCTGGATTTCTGGAAGGCGACTACGCCGATGGAAGAAGGCTAGGCATGTTTCATGGCATGGAGGACGTGAAGTCGAAGAAGAAGGTGTTGCAGGACGTGATCAAGAAGTGGCTGACACTACTGGACGCGAAATAATCATTTCTTGCGACGAGTTCCCGGCTGCTTGAGGCGCCCATCAAATATCCTCGACGGGACAAAGAACTACCACCGATGAGGGGACGCTGCGTTAGACTGGTTAACCTTGATATGAATCCGGCATATGTGGCCTTCGGAGTAGCAACCGGTCTATTTGTCGGGATTATTCTCTGTTTGGAGCTTGGGTACCGGATAGGCCGCCGCAGTTCGGCCAGGAACCCCGAGTCGGCACACGAGGGCATTGGTGTCATCGAAGCCGCAGTTTTTCGCCCTTCTCGGGCTGCTGCTGGGGTTCTCCTTTGCTGGCGGAACATCGCGTCTGGAAACCAAGCGTCAACTAATCGAAGGAAGCCAACGCCAGCGGCACCGCTTACCTTCGCTTGGACGAACTCCCTGTTAACGAGCAGCCCGAGATGCGCCGCTTATTTCGGGAGTACCTGGATGCGCGGCTGCGGGTGTACGACAAGCTGCCCGATATAAAGGCCGCCGAGGAGGAACTTGAGCGCGTCGGCGAATTGCAAAAAGAGATCTGGTCACATGCGATCGCGGCCAGCCGGAACGACCCTACGCAGAATACCGCGAGGCTGTTGTTGCCCGCGATCAACGAGGTGATCGACATCACGACCGCCCGAACCATCGCTATGCACACTCAGCTGCCCCGTTTGATTTTTATCTTACTGGCAAGTGTTGCGCTAGTTAGCGGTTTGATTGCGGGCTATGCGATGGCTAAACGCAGGAGCCGAAGCTGGCTCCATATGGTGTTGTATGCTGCAGTCATTGCGGTCACCGTCTACGCCGTATTAGACCTCGAATATCCGCGATTCGGTTTGATCCGCCTCAACACAGCCGACAACGCTCTACTGCAACTCCGCGACTCAATCCGCTAGATCCCCGGCGCAGGATAGCAGGTTCGAAAGCCTGCGACAGTCCATTCTGAAAACCCTTT
Source organism: Candidatus Sulfotelmatobacter sp. (assembly GCA_035695545.1). GTDB lineage: Bacteria > Acidobacteriota > Terriglobia > Terriglobales > Acidobacteriaceae > Sulfotelmatobacter. Next base: position 45,279 of record DASRRV010000102.1, read on the forward strand.
CGCAAGATGGGATGTTCCCGCTCCCACCCCTCGGGCTCTCCTCTACTCAAAGAGGGGATTTAACAACAGCGAAGGCCGGACCTGGCACCCATCAATCCGCAGCTCCTTCGACAAAGCGCTGCGCGAAGCCACCAGCGACATGCTCGACCGTGTGTTTGGTGGACCGGCACTGTCCATCATGAATCGCTTGGAAGTGAAAAAGTTGGTGCCGTTCTGAGGAGCAAAGCCGCTCCATGCCGTCGGATAGAAGGATCACGGGCGAGAAATTCCATTGCTTGTTAGGGCAGTACCAACTCTAGTGCGTATAAGTCGCGCGTGCTCAGATCCCGAAGCAACAATAGGTCGCCCTCCGGCGTGAGGCTATAGGACACACCCCAAACACCGGCGAGGGGAAAATCCGGGGAGCCGGTCACCATCTCGGTTGTATTGTTTGCCATCTTCCAGCGGTGAACCCCACCGCTCTTCCCGTTGGTAGTAAAAAAAAGGGTGCTGTAATACACATACCGCCCGTCGACTGACCAACGCGGGTAATCCGCGAGCTCTGCGAGAGTGCGGGTTGTGCGCGAAGCCATGTCGTAAAGCATGAGCCTTTGGGTGTCATCTTCTAAAGCCACGATATGCCGGCCGTCCGGAGAGGTCTGACCCCAGTAAAGCCCTTCAGAGCCGAGCACAAGAGAGACCTCTTTTGTCTTCAGGTTCAGGTTTCGCAAGACGGGATTGGCTTCATTTTCATCCGAACTCGAAAATAAAAT
>DASRRV010000103.1:0-3846 GCA_035695545.1 Candidatus Sulfotelmatobacter sp.
AGAATTTCCTCCGGCGCCCATCGCCATTGCGGCTTGCTTCAGAAACGCCGCAAGATGTTTCGTGATGGCGGGGTCCGTGGCGTACGGTAGCCCGATTTCGCGAAGACCAGCGGCGCGGGCGCGCAGAGGCATTTCGTCGGGGGTGGTCAGCGGCAGGAAGCCGCTGGTGATTAACACCCCCACTTCGTCACGGCTCAACTCGCTGCTTAACATTTGGCCGACGACCGATCGTCCGCCACCCAGAATGTTGATTGGAACACGATCTATTTCTTCATCGCTCAGCAGGCGCTCTTTGGCCGCCGAACACATGATTCGCAATGCATGACGCTGACGCAGACTAAGTTTTGTGTTGAGCTTCCGTTCAACACAGCGCGCGAGCGCAAGGTCGAGATTCTCGCCTCCCAGCAGGAGGTGCTCGCCGATCGCGGTGCGTTCAAACTCGACGTTTCCGCCTTGGACGTGGGCACGTACGAGGCTGAAGTCCGATGTGCCGCCTCCGATGTCGCAAACCAGCACGAACTCGCCGTCTCGTATGTGCTCTCCGAGAACGTTCTGATGCTCCGCCACCCATGAATAAAAGGCAGCCAGCGGCTCTTCCAGCAGAGTCAGGTTTTGCAGCCCTGCCTGTCGCGCCGCTTCCACCGTCAGCTCTCGGGCTTCCTCGTCGAATGAAGCCGGCACGGTTAGTACAATTTCCTGGTGCTCAAAGAGCTGTTGCGGATTGGTGGCAGTCTCGGCTGCCATCGCATGGTTCCAAGCGTTCCGCAGATGCATGAGGTAACGGGCAGACGCTTCGACGGGAGATACCATCGGTTCGGGCGGCTCCGCCTCGCGCGGCAGAATGTTGGCCGTTCGATCGATGGCACTCTGGCACAGCCACGACTTCGCCGAAGATACCTGCCGCCCAGCCACGAGGGCGCCTTGGTCGCGGGCCATCATGCCGACGATTGAAGACGGATGTTCTTCCCACGGCAGGCTCACTGTACTCGATGAGACTTCATCTTCGGTTGGGAAATAGAGAAAGGAGGGCAGGAGTGGCACCGCGCGCACTTCACCCGGGCTGGTGAGCTGCGCAACCTCAAAGACCTTTATTCCAGACGAATCGGCTTGGTTCGCGCTTTCTCGGGTGTCGACAAAGGCCACAGCGGAATTCGTGGTGCCCAGGTCGATGCCAATCAGGTAGCGGGAAGGGCCTTCCATCACGGTCTCAAAACAGGCTGCTGCCGATTCGTCATTGGTCGCTCTTCTCGCGGATGTTCAGCTCGAGCTTCCAGCGGTTCGCACTGTCACGCGAGACACACCAGAGTTCTAACGTACCGATTTCTGTCACGCGTGACTCCAAGCGCACCGGTAACACAGTTCCTTGCTGGCCCTCGCGCGTGAGCGTCACTTCAAGCGGGCTGAGTTCCTCGATCTCGCTGCCGCAGTTCTCCAGAAGATCGCCGACACGGTCCTGCTTTCGAATCGTGGAACTCAGGAAGCGGAACTCTGCGGGCTCCCCGACCACCAACCCGAACTCCCGGTCGGGCACCACCGCCTCGGTTCCCTCCTCCATCCCAAAGGGCACCACGCAGAGCGCCTTCAACGGGGCTTCCATTCCTGGGACGGCTGGCATAGCGCTTTCGATTCCGACGTAGTAGGTGCGCGAGGCGCCACTTCGGATGCGCACTCCCTGTCCGCGCCGGGCCCTTCCGTAATAGGCCGCACCTCGCGCCACCGCGTGCTCGAGGTCAGGCGCGTCCAGAACATTGGCCGGACCAAGCGCATCAAATCCATCTTCGGTCAGCCAGCTATCTAGCACCTCTACCAGCCGCCTACGCAGCACGTCCGCCTTCATGACACCGCCATTGAACAGAACGTGCGTCGGGCATGCCAGCCCCCTTCGCCCCCGCCGAATGTTGCCAGCTTCCGGACTGTTCTGTACCTGTTGGGACAGAAAACGCGCCAGGTGCTTCGTGACTGCCGCATCTGCGGCATAAGGCAGCCCCAATTCCTGAAATCCGATCCGGCGCTGCCTGGCCGGCATTTCATCACTTCGTACCTTCGGGAAGAATCCTTCAACTAGGACGCGGTTCAGATCTTCGCGCAACAGCTCCGTCTTGATGGTGCCCCCAACCAGCTTGCGTCCTTTGCCCAACAAGGTGACATCTTGCTTTTGGCTCTTGGGATGTTCGAACAACTTTTCTTTTGCAGAGCGGCATTGGTGCCATAGACCCTGCAACTGATAGGTGTCGATGCGATGGCCTTCAGCTTCCAGCGTCTGTTGCAGTAATCGGGCGAGGGCGAGATCCATGTTGTCGCCGCCCAGCAGGATGTGGTCGCCGACCGCGACTCGCTTCAGCGCCAAGTCGCCATTTTCTTCCGAAACCGCTATCAGGCTGAAGTCGGTGGTTCCGCCGCCCACGTCGCAAACCAGAACCAAGTCCCCGATCTTGATGCGCTGGCGCCACCCATCCCCCTGGCTCTCAAGCCAGGCGTAGAAGGCGGCCTGCGGTTCTTCCAGGAGCGTCACCTTTTGCAGTCCAGCCTGTTCAGCCGCGCGCCGAGTTAGTTCTCGCGCCTCCTCGTCAAACGAAGCGGGCACGGTGAGCAGAACGTCTTGTTCGGCTAAGGCGTGGCCTTTCCCGTCCGGCGCATGACGCGCGTCCCATACGGTCCGGAGGTACTGCAGATAACGCGAAGAGACTTCCATCGGAGAGAGTTTGCTGACCTCTTCCGGAGCCTGCCAAGGCAGAATCGGCGCCGTGCGGTTTGCGGCAGCATAGGAGAGCCATGACTTGGCTGATGCGACCAGTCTTCCGGGACTCTCCGCCCCGCGCTTGCGCGCCAACTCTCCAATCACGAACTGAGGCTCCGCTTCCCAAGGCAAGCTGAGGCTGCCCTTGGGAAAATCCGAGTCAGCCGGAATATAGAGAAAAGATGGGAGCAATGTGCGGTCCGCCACTTCATTCGGATTGACCGTCTGAGGAATGGTGCCGACTTCGATGCGCGCTCTCTCCAAGGCGGCAACGCTTTCGCAGTGAGCCATGGCGGAATTGGTAGTACCTAAGTCGATGCCAACGATGAATTCTGAGTCCAACTATTTCTCCTGTGGCCAGCATTGCGCCACGTGAAGTTTGCTTTGGTCTGCGCACAGGTGCAGGTTTGCTAGGGGACCTCAACCTCTGCCGGGGCCACAATCGCTCTGCCGGAACCTTGCGGCAGTGACGGCAGGGTCACTTCGGCGACGCGCCAACCGCGATGGCGCAACAAACCACGAATTGGCGGTTCGCCGGTTACATTGCCGACCAGTTTGACAGCTGCCGGATCGAAGCCCACTGGTACCGTGACGGGTTGGTCTTCCTCGGAAGAGAGGATGGGCTCGAGTTTGATATAGCGCTCCAGAACCTGGCGGCAGGAAGTGTGGATGCTGCGTACGGCAGCCCCGAGTTGCCCGTCAGGGTAGGCAGAAACGTCCTCCTCCAGAAAGTCTATGAGGCGGCCATCGCGCTGCAACAAAGCCAGCATCTGCACCGCCCGGTCGAGCGATTCAGGGCTCGGTTTGTCGCCTCCAACCTGGGGTGCGGCAGGAATCGCCTTTGCTGCGGTGGCAAGGGGCGCAAACTCTGGCTTAGCCCGCCCCAGCAGCTGCGGTATGTCCTGCGGGATCCTTCCCTGAAACACCAGCGAGAAAAAACAACGAAAAGCAAAGGATAGCCGTGTTGAAAATCCAATCATAGTTGTATTTGCACCGAAGTCGAGCGGGCACTACCCCCGGAAAAACGCTCTTTGTATTCTAAATGTAGTTGCCCTGCAAAACGCATTCTTGTGTTCTGAACGCGATGTTGTTACCGATATTCCAAGCGA
>DASRRV010000104.1:0-36928 GCA_035695545.1 Candidatus Sulfotelmatobacter sp.
TCATCGTGGACTGGCGGGAGATCGACAGTCTCGGGGAATTTGTAAGCGCTGTCCGGCGCTCGAAGCTGAACGCGGATTGCGTGCTGGTGGCGATTGTGCGCGACTTGCTGGACATGTGGCAAGCCTTCGCGGCCGGCGTACTGCGCGACCGTGGCGCGGCGGCGCAAGCAACACCGGGAGCCAGTCAACATTGTGGCTGCGATCAGCACACGCGTTTATCCGTTTGCCGAGATGACGGTGGTGAATCTGAGCGAGGGGGAGCGGGGCTCCGGATGGCCTTCGACGCGGAATTGGGTGCGCATCTGAGCGTTGCCGACGAAGTCGAGCTGCGCTTTACCTTGCCGGGGACTGACGACATGCTCCAGTTCTCCGGAACGGTCGTGTGGACAACTTCTGCGCACTGCGGCGTCAAGTTCGGCCACATTCCGGACGCGGAGCGCCTGATGCTCGAGCAGTGGCTTACGGTGTGCGTGGAGCGTTCGCTGGCGGAGGTGTGCGGGCGGTTGCGGGCGGGGTGCGCCTGATTGTCGAAAAAGTTTCTATGTTTGCGGCGCTGCGAGCCTTGAGTTCGCAGTCGCTGCCGGCAGAGACGTAGCCAGCTACATCTCTACGAATGTTGTCCGAAATGCGAAAGGCCCGCTCGTGCGGGCCTTCTCAATCTGACAACCGGTCTGACAACCGACACCCCCCTACTGATGTGCCGCGGGGCTTTCGCCGGCGCCGGAGGTTAGCGGAGGCGCGATGGGCTGCGCGACTTCTTCCTCCATCTTTGGCAGGGGCGATTCCAGCGCGATCTGCAATACCTGGTCCATGGTGTCGACGAAGTGAAGCTTCATGGCGGTGCGCAGGTTCTCGGGAACCTCGGCGACGTCCTTCTCGTTGTCCTTGGGCAGAATGACTTCGAAGAGCCCGGCACGGTGTGCGGCCAGCAACTTTTCTTTCAATCCACCGATGGGGAGCACTTTGCCACGCAGCGTGATTTCTCCGGTCATCGCCAGGTCGCGGCGTACGGGAATCTTACTCAGCGCGCTGGAAATTGCGGTGGCGATGGTGATGCCTGCCGACGGCCCATCTTTCGGGATGGCTCCTTCGGGAACGTGCACATGCAGGTCGAGATTGCGATAGAAGTCGCGGGTGAGACCGAGGCGGGCAGCGCGCGAGCGCACATAAGACATCGCGGCTTGCGCTGATTCCTGCATCACGTCACCAAGTTTGCCGGTCAGCGTGAGCTTGCCTTTGCCATCGACTACGCTCGCTTCCGTGCTCAGGATGGAGCCGCCAACTTCGGTCCAGGCCAGGCCGGTAACCAGTCCGACTTCAGACTTTTCGTGAGCCAGGGTATCGCGGAACTTGATGACGCCGAGGAAGTCGTTGACGTTTTCGCCGGTGACGGTGACGGTGTAGTTCTCGCCTTCTTTGACAACCTTGCGCGCGACCTTGCGGCATACGTTGCCGATTTCGCGCTCGAGATTGCGGACGCCGGCTTCACGCGTGTAAGAGCGGATGAGGCCGGTGATGGCGTCGTCGGTGAACTTGATGTTCTTTTCCGACAGGCCCGCTGCGAGCATCTGCTTCTTGACGAGGAATTGTTTCGCGATCTCGACCTTTTCCTGCTCGGTGTAGCCGTGCAGGCGGAGCACTTCCATGCGGTCTTGCAGAGCCGCTGGGATGGTGTGCATCACGTTGGCGGTGGCCACGAAGAAGACCTGCGACAGGTCGTATTCAACGTCGAGGTAGTGGTCGACGAACATGAAGTTCTGCTCAGGATCAAGCACTTCGAGCAGAGCGGCGGACGGATCGCCGCGGAAGTCCATCGACATCTTGTCGACTTCGTCGAGCATGAAGACCGGGTTCTTGGTGCCGGCCTTCTTCATCATCTGGATGATCTGGCCGGGCAGGGCGCCGATGTAGGTACGCCGGTGGCCGCGGATTTCGGCCTCGTCGCGCACGCCGCCGAGCGACATCCGGACGAATTTGCGTCCGGTGGCCTTGGCAATCGACATACCCAGAGAAGTCTTGCCGACGCCCGGAGGTCCGACGAAGCAAAGAATCGAGCCTTTCGGATTCTTCACCAACTGGCGAACGGCGAGAAATTCGAGGATGCGCTCCTTGATCTTCTCCAAGCCATAGTGATCTTCGTTGAGAACCTTCTCTGCGCGGGAGATGTTGCGGATTTCCTTGGAGCGCTTCTTCCACGGCACGGCCAGCAGCCAGTCGAGGTAGTTACGCGACACCGTGGACTCGGCCGACATGGGCGGCATAGCTTCGAGCTTTTTGAGCTCCTGCAGGGCCTTGTCCTTGGTTTCCTTGGGCATGCCCGCCGCTTCGATCTTCTTCTTCAGTTCGTCGAACTCGCTCTTCTCGCCGCGGCCCAGTTCCTTCTGGATGGCCTTGATCTTTTCGTTGAGGTAATACTCTTTTTGGGCCTTCTCCATCTGGCGCTTGACGCGCGACTGGATGGTACGGTCGACGTTGAGCTTTTCGATTTCGATGTCGAGCACGTCAGCGATTCGGGTCAGGCGTTCGGCGGGATCGAAAATCTCCAGCAGTTCTTGCTTTTCCTCAATGGAGAGTTGCAGGTTGGCGGAGATGACGTCGGTCAGCTTGGCAGGATCTTCCATGCGCACGGCCGAAATCATGGTCTCGTAGTTGAGCGCCTGGCAAAGCTTCACGTACTGCTCGAAGAGGGTCGTGACGCGCTGCATGGCGGCTTCGAGCGACTGGTTCGGCTCGGTCGAGTAGCGGGCCACGCGGACGGTGGCCTGCATGAAGCCCTCGGTGTCGACCACCTGCAGAATCTTGCCGCGCTCAATGCCTTCAACCAGGACTTTAATGTTGCCGTCGGGGAGTTTCAGGCTCTGCACGATGTTGACGATCGTGCCGACCTGGTAGATCTCGTTGGCCTTGGGTTCATCGATGGAGGCGTCGTGCTGGGTCGCCAGGAAAATCTTCTTGTCCGCCGCCAGAGCTTCTTCGAGGGCGCGCACGCTGGATTCGCGGCCCACCACGAACGGCGTCATCATAAACGGAAAGATGACCACGTCCCGAATGGGCATCATGGGCAGCTTCCTGGATTCGAACTTTTCCTTCGATGATGTTGTCACTGAGTCTCCCTGGGATAAACAAAGCCAAACAAACAGCCTGGACAGCCCTACCCCACAATTCTACTCGCCCCGGCGCATTTCGTAGAGACGTTCCTTGCAACATCTCTACCCAGCAGTACCTCTGGTTCACCCGCGCCCCGGCAAAGACGTAGCAAGCTACGTCTCAACGAAATCGGTCCCTACCCGGCCTTCTCCATCACCGTGGCAAACGATGCGCTGCGCTTTTCCACCATTTCCCGCGTGACTTCGAATTCTTTTAACTTTTTCTGGCTGGGAAGGTTGAACATCAGGTCGAGCATGAGTTCTTCGAGAATCATGCGCAGGCCGCGGGCGCCTACCTTGCGCGCCATAGCCTGGCGAGCGATCGCCCGCAGAGCATCGTCGGAGAACTTCAGCCGGACGTTCTCGAACTCAAACAGCCGCTGGTATTGCTTGACGATGGCGTTCTTGGGGCGAGTTAGGATTTCGATGAGCGCGAACTCGTCGAGATCTTCCAGCATGCCCACCACCGGCAGGCGGCCGACAAATTCGGGAATCAGGCCGAACTTGATCAGGTCTTCGGGTTGCACTTCGTTCAGCAGTTCCTGGCTGCGCTTCTTCGAAGCGAGCGCATCTTCTTTTTCGGCGTCTTCGCCGCTGCGGAAGCCGAGCGACTTCTTGCCAATTCTGCGGGAGATGATTTTGTCGAGGCCGACAAAAGCTCCGCCGCAGATGAAGAGAATGTTGGTGGTATCGACCGGAGTGAATTCCTGGTGCGGATGCTTGCGTCCACCCTGGGGCGGAACGTTCGCGATGGTGCCTTCCAGAATCTTCAGCAGCGCCTGCTGCACGCCTTCGCCGGAGACATCGCGCGTAATCGAGGGATTCTCGTCCTTGCGCCCGATCTTGTCGACCTCATCGATGTAGATGATGCCGGTCTGGGTGCGGCTCACGTCGCCGTCAGCAGCCTGCAGGAGCTTGAGGATGATGTTCTCCACATCCTCGCCGACATAGCCGGCCTCGGTGAGCGTGGTGGCATCGACAATGGCAAAGGGCACGTCGAGCATGCGGGCCAGAGTCTGCGCGAGAAGCGTCTTGCCCGTACCGGTCGGGCCGATCAGCATGATGTTCGACTTCGAAAGCTCGATGCCGTCGCCGGTCTTCTGGCGGTTCATGAAGATGCGCTTGTAATGGTTGTAAACGGCGACCGCCAGCTTTTTCTTCGTTTGTTCCTGACCAATGACGTACTCGTCGAGGAAGGTTTTGACCTCCTGCGGCTTGGGCAACTGGTTGGGAGTGCTGGTCTGGGGAGTGGCGGTGCGGTCATCTTCCAGAATGGAATTGCAGACCGCAACACACTCGTCGCAAATGTAAGCGCGCGGATAATCGCTGGGTGACGAGATCAGTTTAGCGACTGCGTCCTGCGACTTGTGGCAGAACGAACAACGCAGAATCTCGTCGGTGCCCGACTTGTTTTTCACTCGGTTCTACTCCTTAACCGGTCTGGGGCTGACTTCTACGGTATATCCGGGATCCCAGCGTCCTTCGGGCCGAGTTCCGCCGCTTTCGCTTTTTCGCGCCCTGATTTCGGTCAGGCGCGAAGGCCGATCATACCGCTTTTGCCGTCTTATAGATGATATCGTCTATGATTCCATATTCCTTAGCCTGCTGCGCGTTCATAATGAAGTCGCGCTCCACGTCCTTTTCGACCTTGTCGAGTTTCTGGCCGCTGTGCTTCGAGAGTAACTGGTTAGTAATCTCCCGCATGCGCAAAATTTCCCGAGCGTGGATGTCAATGTCAGTGGCTTGTCCCGACAACCCTCCCATGGAAGGCTGATGTATTAGAATTCGCGAATTCGGAAGTGCCAATCTCTTTTTAGGTTCGCCTGATGCCAAAAGTAACGCGGCCATCGATGCCGCCTGGCCAACGCACAGCGTCATCACATCGTTTTTCACGTACTGCATGGTGTCGTAAATCGCCATGCCGGCAGTGATGGAGCCGCCCGGAGAGTTGATGTAAAGCTGGATGTCTTTCTCGGGATCTTCTTGAGCCAGAAACAACATTTGGGCGATCACCAGGTTGGCGATGTTGTCGTCAATCGGCGTGCCGATGAAGATAATGTTGTCGCGGAGCAGCCGGGAATAGATGTCGTAGGCGCGTTCGCCCCGCCCGGTCTGCTCGATGACCATCGGGACCAGCATCATCTGCGGGTCTTTATTCTGCGAATTATTGCTGTTCACGTTCACCTGCCACACTCCGCCCCGACACAACGCTCAGCTGCATGGGGAGGATCGAAAGTGGTCCGCGCTTTTTCGGACTTACGCGGACTGGTGATACAAAAATTCGAGGGTCTTTTCGCTGCGGATTCTGTTCCGGATTCTATCGAGGCCCCCATCCTGTGTCAAACGAGCGCGGACCGCTTCCGGAGTCTGTTTGGACTGCCTGGCCACGGCGTCGAGTTCGTGGTTCAACTCGTCGTCACCGACCTCAATCTTCTCCAGATCCGCAATGCGCTCCAGTAGCAACGACGACTTCACATCCTGTACCGCCTGGTCTCGCTGGCCCGCCCGCAAGCGGGGCAGGTCCATCTTTTTCAGGTCCTCCATCTTCATGCCTTGCGCCGCCAGCGCGCGCAGGCCGCGCTCCAGGCGCAGATCGATCTGGCGCTCGATGAGCGACTCGGGCACTTCGAAATCGTTGCGCTTGACCAACTCGGCAACCAGCTTGTCTTTGGCGGCATGTTCGGCTTCGTGCTTGCGCTCGGCTTGCATGTTCTCGCGGATCTGCTTGCGCACCTGATCGAGGCTGGTGAATTCTCCCAGTTCCTTGGCGAACTCGTCGTTGATCTCGGGCAAGTTCTTCTTCTTTATGGCCTGGATCTTTACCGTGTAGACGAAGGTCTTGCCGGCCAGCCGCTTGTCGTTGGTATCTTCGGGATAAACGACCTCGAACTCGCGCTCGTCTCCCGGATTGGCGCCGCGGAGGTTCTCGGTGAATTCGGGGACGGTGTTCGTGCCGCCGATCTCGATCAGGACCTCATCCATGTGGACGGGTTGTGTCTGGTCGTCGGTGGCTTTCGGTCTGCCGTCCATCGAGGACTGGGCAAAGTCGCCGTCGGTCAGCGAACGTCCTTCGACTGACTCGAATGTGGCGTGCTGCTCGCGCACATTGTTCAGAGCGTCTTCGACTTCTTCATCTTTTACAACGATCTCTGGGTGGTCGGCGCGAAGCTCCTTGTAGCCCTCGACAGCGATGTCGGGCATGACCTCAAACTTGGCCTTGAAACGAAGAGGCTCCCCATCGTGAATGTGCAGGTCTGTGACCTGCGGCTGCGAGACTGGGATCAGGCCCAGCTTCTCGGCTTCCTTGCGGAAGTAGCGCGGAACCAGGGCTTCGACGACGTCGCTCTTCAGATCTTCTTTGAAGCGCTGCCGGATGATGGAGGCCGGAACGTGGCCGGTGCGGAAGCCGGGCAGGCGCGCGACCTTCTGGTATTTCTGGATGATCGTCTCGGTTTCGCGGGTGACTTCTTCGGCGGGGATTTCGACGGAAATCTCGCGTTTGACGCCGTCTTGCTTGGTTTCAGTTGTTTCTGTGGGACTCACGATAGGCTTTCACACTCCGTTAATCTTTGAGTGTAAAGACTCGGAGAGAGAAGCGTCAATTGTACCCGGGTGGTGGTTGGAGGTTTGTCGCTGTTCGTCGGTCCCGAAGTGGGAGAGCACAGAATACAGAGATGCCAATTGCATGGGTTCGCACCCAAGCGGTGGGGAGAAAGCGCGGGTCAATGAACACAATGGAAACTACAACAGTCACCTCCGGCGAGCCCGTGAACCGGTCAATAAAGGACATTCGTGGCCTGAAAAGGCTCAATCAGATGGTTGCACAAGCCGACCTGTGACTGAGTCGTGCCGCCAACTGCAGGTGTTAGACTGTAGCCCAAAATTGCGCGTTGCAACGTTACGGCATTGGTTGCGTTACGAGGAGCCCGACCCATAGTGACCAACCCGTACAGGAGATCATGGTGAAACCTCTTTCGGCGCTTCCTCTGCTCGCCTCATTTACTACTGTTACTACTGTTTCTCTTGCCCAAATTCCTCAGTCCCCTGGTATACCGCCAGCCGGGCAGGCCCAACAGGCTTTCGCGGTCGTGCAAGCGCAGAGCATGATGATGACGAACCAGGCACAACTTCAGGGACTGATTGCCTCGCAGGCCGCAATGTTAAGTTCCTTTCAGGCCCGCTCGATCTTTCTTACGGAGGCGGCGTCCCTTCAGGGCCGCATGGCCATGAATCAGGGGACGATGTTTGCTACGCAAGCCGCTGCCATCAGCGCCATGCAACGCTCACGGGCCATACAGAAGTAGCTTCACGTGCAGTCGGTGATCCTCAGGATGCGCAGCCTGGGAGATGAGAGTGCGCCCGCACTGGAGAGAGCTGTGCAACTCGCCTCGCTTGATCCCGTCAAGATGTCGCGGCGTACCGCGATGCTCCACGCCGTGGCCGCTCAGACATCGGGCCAGACTTCATCTGTTCAGAGCGGATCTCGGCAAATCGCATCCGGACAAACCGCTGCCCAAACTCCGTCCGCCGACGCTGGCTCGCTACCCGTCGAACCGCCGCCGATGATGATTCGCCCTACGTTCGGCAACGCGCTGGCTGTCGAAAAACCCATGTTTTCCGTCGAGTCTGGCACCGTCTCTGCCGGTACCTAGGTGAGCATCAGGAGCGAAACTCACTATGCAACGCTCTCTACACCACAAACGGTTGGACACCGACGACACTGTCCGCGAAGTACACCGGTCCTATCACCATTAACTCGAGCACTCATCTCGAAGTGATCGCAGTCGGGCCCAACTTCCTCCGCAGCGTTGTTGAGCGCGCTGACTACCAAGTTCCCAACTCTCCAGCGCGAGTTCTTGAGTCCACTGTTCTCGTTCCAGACGACGGAATGTTGCGAGCCGGAACGCCGGTGCGCGTCGCTTTCGCCGGCAAAGAAATCGACTCCGAATCGTCCGCCGTGGGCGACGAGATTACGGTGATTCTTGACGAACAAATCAAGCTCGGGGAGACGGTACTCGTTCCGAAGGGTGCCCCCGTCAATGCAGCCCTCACATTCGCCGATCCCGGCCGCGGTTCCGCTCCCGGCGATCTCGTCTTCGAAATTCACTCAGTCGAGGTGGCAGGCAAACATGTACCGCTGTTCGGCGGCGAAACGCTCGAGGGTCTCAAGGGAGGCAAGAACGCCAAGATCAAACCCGGTATGACGGCGATGGCTTTTGTCGCAGCCGATACCCTCATTAAGTGAGCCGAACCCCGCGATTCAACCGAAGTCCCGCGATTCACGCCATCGTGTGACGTTTCACATTTTGCCGTCTTGCTGCTCACCTGCTCGAAAGCACAAACTGATTCCCGTCGGCATCTTTAAAAATCGCAAAGGTTCCCCAGGTTTCTTCCTTGGGATCTTTCGCAAATTCCACGCCCTTCGCTTTCAGAGTCTTCGTAGTTGCGAAAACGTCGTCACACCAGAAGGTCATCGGCTGAAAACCGCCGATACGATCTTCGTGGCCTTCCGGAGTGAAGAGGGCAAGCTTGGATTCGGCGCCCGGAATGCCGAGCTCGATCCAACGTTGGTTCGGTTCGAAGGGTTGGTCGGTGAGAACTTTGAACCCGAGCCTTTCGGTGTAAAACTTCAACGAGACATCCTGGTTGCGGACGGGAATGCTGGCGATCTTGATCCCACGAATCATTCAATTCCTCCGTGACTGAACTGGAAATACTGCAAGATGTGCCGAGCATAAACTGAGCAAATCACCCAAGACAATCTGGTAGTCAATGCTATATTAACGGTCGGTATAGCAAATGATTCCGGTGAGCAAATGATCTCTTTGGAAGACTATGTTGTCGATGTGCTCATGCGCGACCTCGTCGGTCACGATCACCGGCCCGTCAGCTTCCTGGTCTATCTGTGGCTATCGGCGGACCAGCGACGCAGAGGCCAACCAGTGCAGATCAGCTATCAGGACTTAGCGGAAACAATTGGCGTCTCGAAAAGCTCGGCTCAGACGGCGGTGGGCTGGCTGGTGCGACGAAAATTACTCAGCGCGAAGAAAGAAAATGTCACCGCGACCCCCACGTATACCGCCCTGACTCCGTGGAAGAGATAGATGTCTGCGCCGGCAGAGACGTAGCAGAGCTACGTCTCTATGGGCGGGACATATGGCATTCATCGGCTATCTCCGTTGCCTACAATCACGGCGTTACAGTGAAGGTTGCGGTGCTGGCAGCGGCGCCGCCAGGTGTAGTTACCAACACTTTCCCCGTTTTGACCCCGGTGGGTATTTGGAAAGTCAGCTTGCTATCAGAGTTCACGGTATAAGCCGTTGACTTCACTCCTCCCACACTGATTGCTTCCGTCTGAATCAGGCCTGTTCCTGTAATCGTGACGGTATCGCCGGCGTTTCCGGTCTCCGGCGAGAATCCCGTAATTTGCGGAACCACTCGAAATATTTTTCCGCTGGTCAGATTGCCCGATGTCGCGTTCACCCTGACGTATCCGGTCTCCCCCGAGGGAACGGTTGCTGTCATGAATGTGTTGGACACCACGTGGAAGCTTGCCGGTGTTTCGTTGAAGGTAACGCTGGTCGCGGTGGAAAAACCTCGACCGAGGATCCCCACGCTCTTGCCGACGACTCCCTGGGTGCTGGTGAGCTCAAGGAAGGACGCGAGCCCATCGGCCAGACTATAGATGACACCCTTGCCGCCCACCCCTCCGCGGGTCGTCGTTCCATAAATTCTGCCATTGGTGTGCTGCATGGGAGTGGCATAGGCGCCGGTCCCAAGGGAGCAATAGAAACTGTGGAGCACCGAATAGGTGCCGTCCGTAGTCATCGAGAACAAGACGCCGCAGCCGTATGTGCCGCCCCACACGGTAGCGCCGTAGAGAACTCCGTCGGCGCCGGCAATCAACCCGGCATCCGCCTCGTAGCCGGAAAGCTTGGCGTGAGTTCCGTCGAACACCACCATCACGTTGTAAGCCCCCGCGGGCGTGATCCGGTAGACGACTCCGGAGTTGGCGTCCCCACCCGCCGGCCGTGGTTGTGCCATAGAGATTGCCGTCGGCACCCTCCACCAGTCCGCCGACCGGGTAGGAACCGGTTGCCATGTCGAAGTTGTGGATGGTCGTGATTGTGGTTCCAGTAATCTTGTAGATCGTTCGGCCTCCGTGTGTGCCCTGAAATTCCGTGATTCCATAAAACGATCCGTTCCGCGCCTGCACCTGCGGTCCGTTGGAGGTTCCTGGAATCTTCCCGAGCACATGGAATACGCCGGCGGGCGACATCTTGCAGGCATATCCGGGATACGACGTGCCGTAGAAAGTTCCATCGAATCCGACCACCATGGGCGATACCGGATAACCGCCGTCGTTCGTCGCCTGGAAGCTATAAAGAACCGTCAACGCACCCGCAGGTGTGATCTTGAAGATTTCGCCGTAGCCGTTGGCGCCGCCGTTTTCGGTCGTGCCGTAGAGATTGCCGTCGAGGCCGAGCGTGAGTCCGCCCACAGGCTTGTTCCCGTGAGGCCCGTCGAAGCTGTGGAGAACGGTCACGACGCCTGCCGGAGTCACCTTGAAAACCAAGCCTAGGTTCGCCGTGCCGCCGCTCGGGCTCGTTCCGTAGATGTTGCCGTCCCGTCCCTAAGGCCATGATCGATGGCGAGGGAGGGCAGCATCCGCCAGCGGCGCCTCCGAAGTTATAAAGGTCCGCGTACGATTGGGCATTGAGAGGCTGTGCGGCCAGTGGCCAGAGGAGGAGGAGAACCAACAGCCCGAACGTTGCTCGGCCCGTGAACGGGAATCGAGATGAAACAGAGGTGTGCAGATTCTTGCTGACAGACTGGGTCGCCGACGGGCTCGATCGAAATTTCACTTTGGATTCTCGGGGTTGGTTTGGGTTCGGTCTGAAACGGGCTGAGCAGCCTGGGGTTTGGCTTGCTTGTCCCTTACTGGATAAAACGCAAAATCGTAACAAAATGGCTCAAATTGGCAATCGAAAAGTTACGAGTACCGGATGTGGTTTAATAACCGCCGTGAACTGGTTGACCGTCTTAAACCGCGAAGTCGTAGCTTGCACCCGCTGTCCGCGGCTGGTGGCTTATCGCCAGGAGGTCGCGCGGGTCAAGCGCCGGGCTTACCTCGGATGGGAATACTGGGGCAAGCCCGTGCCGGGCTTCGGAGATCCTCAGGCGCGCGTGCTCATCATGGGGCTGGCTCCCGGAGCGCATGGATCGAATCGCACAGGACGTCCCTTTACCGGAGACGCTTCGGGCAACTTCATGTATCCCGTGTTGCATGAGACCGGATTCGCCAGCCAGTCCACGGCCACCGACCTCAGCGACGGCATGACGCTGCGCGATCTCTACATCACGGCGGCGGTCCGCTGCGCACCGCCTGACAATAAGCCCCTTCCGCAGGAACTCACGGAGTGCTCACATTTTCTCGATCGGGAAATGGCAGGATTAGAGAACGTAAAGGTGGTGGTGGCGCTGGGGAAGATCGGATTCAATGCTTATCTGAACTATGTAAAGCGCCGCGGTCTGCTGGCGAGCAAGAAAGACTATGTGTTCGCGCATGGCGCGAGTTACCAGTTACCCGACGGCAAGGTGTTACTGGCGTCATACCATCCGTCGAACCAGAACACGCAGACGGGGAAGCTGACGCGAAAAATGTTTGTGAAGATCTTTCAAGAGGCGGCAAACCTTGCCGATAGATAAGTGAGGCGCCGCCAGCGCCGGTTCGTCCGACCGTCCCCTCGATGGGGTCACAGCCGACAAAGCAGGGTCGCGAACCGGGGCGGCGCCGTTGGTTTGTGTGGCAAGGGCACCCTCGCCACACATTCTGCTTCTATCTCAACTTTGTCACCGTTACTTCGAGTTGAAACTGCCGCTTGGAACTGGGATCATCCACGCTGCCCACGATCATCGGTTTGCCGGGCACGGCCAATGTGCTGGCATTGATTTTGAATTGCCGGACCACCGGCCGGGGCGATGCCCCTTGGTCTGGAATTGCGAGATTGCTGATATCAGCGCGCACCGACAATGGGACGCCATCCGCGCGCTCGCCGATTCTGCACCAGATGCTGGTGCCGATGTCAATGTACTGAAACTGTTCGTGCCCTGACTCGACCGGAACTCGCGTGCCAATCTTGATTTCGTTGGCGTCGTCGGCGTTCAGGTTGAGCGAGTACTGCCGCGTATTGATTTTCTTGCCGTCGTCCAGTTCGTTGACGGAAAAGTCGAGCCGGTAGGCGTGCACTGGTTTGTCCCGCTCGGAGACGGCAGTCTCCGTTTCTGACTTCTTCTCGGACGGCGCTTTGTCCTGCGCGTGCCCGACTGCTCCCCAGCCGATTACAGATCCTAGAATCGCAATCGTCCAGACTGCCATTGCCTTACGCATGTTCTTCTCCTTGAGTTCTTATCTTTCTTCCGTGCCGTTATCCTGTTCCGAATCCGTAGGTGTGCTATCCGATGAAACGGCTCTGATCTGTTCGAGTTGTTCCTGCCGAAGTTCCTCGGTTCTGAGACGCGCCAACAAGACTGCTTTTTCGTGGAACTGCGCAACGTAGTTCGCCAGGATCTTTTCCTGCTCACTCAACGGCTGGGGAGAGGGGAACTGATCGAGCTTGGGGTGAACTTCCGCAAAGGCTGGGGCATTCGCGCGATGGACCGTCTTTCGATGGGGGCTGGTCCGTCCTCCATGACCCTCGTTGGATCGAGCGGAAGCAGCCATTATTTCAGGCTGTATCGCACCTTGCACAGTCGAAGGATGTTTCGCCGCGATCGTTGGCTTACCCGATCTCCAAACCAGAGCCACCACGACTAGGACGACTGCCATCAATGCGGCCGCAACGCTCCAGCGCCACCACGCACGATGCGAGACTCGTGTCGGTTCGGATCGAAGATTGGCCAGGATTCGCTCTTCGAGTCCTGCCCTCGGTTCGACCGAGGCATACCTCGCGAGCGCAGTATTCAACTCGCAGTCGAGCTGATCGCTCTCCGCGGTTTGCCAGGGCGCGTTGCGTTTATTTTCCTTGTTTGCCATACCTCCACCTACTTCCTGCTCACCCTTCCCGCGAGCTTCTCTTTCAGAGTCTGCCGCGCGCGGAAGACGCGCGATCGTACCGCCGCTTCGTTGATCCCTAGAATTCCCGCGACTTCTTTCGGCGACATTTCTTCGATCGTCGACAGAATCAGCGGTTCGCGCAGCTTTTTGGGGAGCGCGGCAATCAGTCGATCGAGCACCGCGGCAGTCTCCGCGCCCTGCAACGTTTCGTCAGCGGGAGGGTCCGTGGACGCCACGTCCCCCACTAACTTTTCGGGATCCTCCAATGGGAACTCGTTCGCTTGGAGGCGCTGTCTACTCCGATCCACCGCGACTCGCCATGCGATTCTGGCCAGCCATGTCTTGGGGTCTTCGATTGCGGCGAGCTTCGAGCTGTAGCGCAGAACGCGCATGAAAGTCTCTTGCGTGGCGTCTTCGGCATCGTGATGACGGCGGAGGACCGCGTACGCGATGCGGTAGACCAGCCGTGAGTGCTGCCGGACCAGTGCTTCGAGTGTTTCGTCTCGGCGCTCCGCGTCAGCACGCTCGGTCCGGCTGCGGTCCTGCCTCTGCTCGGCCGTCGCTCTCCCGCTCAGGATCGCCTCTCCCGCCACCACTCGTCTGCCCTCACTCATGAAGACCGTCCGAAGCCTGATTGCGTTCAGGAATTTCTTAGGGAGAACGAACGCGGGAGGGTTCCTTGCGGTGGTCAGCGACTTCAAATCAACTGACGCTTAAGTCACTTTGTCATTCCGAGCGCCTCCCTTCTGTCACGAGGAACCTGATGTGCCGCTGGGGACGAAGAGCAGGTTCCCTTCGACCTGGCCAGGGAAGGCTCTCGCTTCGCTGGAAATGACAAATTCAAATGGAGTGCCGCCACCTGTCACAATGACAATTGAAAGGGACACCGCGAACTAGGAACTGGCAACTGTTCTTAAAAGCCGACCATGACGGGTTCCGGTTCCAGCCGCACCCCCCAGATTTCTACGACGCGCTGCTGGATCTGGTCTTTTAATGCGAGGACTTCGGCGGCGGTGGCTCCGCCGCGGTTCACGATGGCCAGCGCGTGTTTGCTCGAAATTCCAACACGGCCGAAGCCATATCCTCGAGCGAATCCTGATTTTTCTACCAGCCACGCGGCCGAAACTTTCTTGTTCTTCTCCAGCGCAGGATAGCTGGGGACCGAGAATCCCTTGGCGACGGCTCGCTTCCGCAAGTCTTCATGCTGCTCTTCTGTCAGCACCGGGTTCTTGAAGAACGATCCCGCGCTTTGGCAGTCCGGATCGCCCGCGACGATCAGCATCCCTTTGATCGCTCGGATGTGCCGCACGGCCTCGCGGGTCTCGGCTAGATTCGGTCTGATCTCCCGGCCCTCGAAGTGGCGCTTCAAGTCAGCGTAAGCGAGGTGCGCATCCCCGCCGGACCTGAGGGCATAGGTCACGCGCAGAATGACGAATCGCCCACGCTCCGTCGTATTGAAAATGCTCGCGCGATAGGTGAAGCCGCACGCCTCGGAGCACAACTCGCGTACCTGGTTGTCTTTGAGATCGAAGACCTCGACTGACTCGATCGTGTCCGAGACTTCCTGTCCGTAGGCGCCGACGTTCTGCACGGGCGTGCCGCCCACGCTGCCCGGAATGCCGCTCAGGCACTCGACCCCCGCGCACCGCGCCAGCACGGCGTGCGAGACGAAGCGATCCCAGGATTCTCCGGCGCCGACGTCGAACAGAACGTTACCCTCGTCGTCGTGGCCCGGGCGCTGGTCGATCCCGCTGGTCGCGATTTTCAGCACCAGCCCCGGCCAGCCGGAGTCTGCCACCAGCAGATTGCTGCCGCCTCCGAGAACAAAGAGAGCAAGGTTCTTAGATCGTCCGAACGCGACGGCCTCTTCCACTTCGGCGATGGACTTGGCTTCGACGAAGAAGCGCGCGGGGCCCCCCAGGCGGAAGGTAGTGAGCGGCGCCAGCGGGATGTTCTCCTGCAGCAGCATGGAATGCTCTCAATATACACATCACTCGTGAGCAGCGACGTTCCCGGCCGCAACGTCATCCTGAGCGAAGTCGAAGGAGCCCTAAAGATAAGCGGAACCATGGACATGATCCCGGTCTTCGCACCGCGGAAGGGCAGCGAGGGAACTCCCGAACGCGCTGTTGGCGAGTGCCACTCAATAGGGATCTTTCGACTGCGTCACCGCTCGCTAATCGCGAACGGCAACTGCGCTCAAGATGACAAGGATGAAGATGACAGCGCGAGTTACACGTTACAATGAAAAGAAATCCACGAGAGGAACAACCGACATGCCGATGTATCCCGAAATTATGGTGATTCCGATGCGCGAGGAGTTGACGCGCCTGGGAGTCGAAGAACTTCGCACAACCGAAGAAGTGGATCAGGCGTTGAAGAACCGTCCCGGAACGACGATGGTAGTCGTGAACTCGATTTGCGGATGCGCCGCCGGGCGTATGCGTCCGGCCGTCCGCATGGCGCTGCAGAACGCCGCCAAGCCTGATAAGGCGTTCTCCGTTTTCGCCGGACAGGAGACCGAGGCGACCGAGCGTGCCCGCAGTTATTTCACGGGATATCCACCATCGTCCCCCTCGATTGCAATTCTGCGCGAGGGCCAGCTTGTATATATGATGCAGCGCCGCGATATCGAATCGCGCGAGGCTCCGGCGATTGCTGCGGATCTGAAGGCCGCGTTCGACAAGCTCTGCGGCAAGCCCGTGCCCGCGCAGCCGTAGACGCTCGTGGCGAGAGCTAGACGTAACAAGTTCCGTCTCTACGAATTACTTCTTCTTGCTCAGCATGAACGATTTCACCACGATCGCGTTCGGCTGTACTCCTACAGGGATCAGGGTTAGCAGGGAATACTCGGTCGGTTCCAGCTTGCGCGCCTTGCGCTTCTGGATGACCGTCACGTCTCCCGACTGCGTATCGAGCACCAGAAGATAATTCTGGTCCGGGGTGAGCGCCAGACCGTCCGGCCGGCTGCCTACCGTCAGCGTGGCGATGCGGCGACCCATGTCGATGTCATAGACCGCGACGCTGTTCGATCCGAAGTTCGTGACGTAGAGCCGCGAGTTGTCGAGCGTGACCACGCCGCGCGATGGGTGCTGGCCGATCTCCTGGCTGCTGCCGACTTCATCGGTGTATGTCTCGATGATCGAAATGCTGTCGGAGTCGAAGTCGCAGACCATGAGTTCGCCGCCATCGGGCTTCAACGCGAGACTCACGGGCGTGCGGCCTACGTCGAGCAGAGCCAGCACGCGGTCTTCTTTCTGGGTTGCTTTCTGAACGTCCTTCTGCGAATCGTTCGCGGTTGCAGTTTTCAGTGGGATCGACGCCAGTTGGATCGACGCCACCTGGGATGATCCCGAACAAGCCACGAATGCCTTGCTCGAGTCCGGCAGGATAGCGATGTCCTCCGGTTGCTGGCAGACGGGCATCGTCGCGCGCACGCGCAGCAGTTTCGCGTCGAGCAATGAAACAGTGTTGTCGCCGCGATTTGATACCACCACGGTCGAGCCATCCGCCGAAACCCGCGCCAGCCCGGGCGCCGAGCCTACGTGTATGTTGCCGATGACGAGCCGCTTCTCCAAGTCGATCACGCTGACGTTGGCCGAGCCGGAGTTGGCCACGTAGGCGCGTTTGCCATCGTCGGCAACATCAATGAAGTAGGGCCTGCCGTGGACGCCGATCGTCGCCACCACGGTGTTCGACTCGGCGTCGATCACGCTGACGTTGTTCGATCCTGCGTTGACCACGTAAATCTCATTCTTCTTGCTATTGGCAGCAAGGCCGGTCGGCTCGCTGCCGACGGCGATGGTCTTCGCCAGCGCGAACGTGCGCAGATCGATCACGCTGACCGTGTTGCTCTTGCCGTTGGTGACGTAGGCGTACTCGCGGTAGAGAGGTCCGTAGTCGGGCAGGGGCTGTTCGCGGAAGTACCACCATCCCAGCCCGGCCAGGATGGGAATCAGGACAGCGATGAAGAGGAGCTTTCTCAAGGTGGCGGTTTCGGAGAAGAAGAAAGATTAGCAGAACCGGAGAACTCGGGTGGCCCATTTCGCGCGCTCATTGCGAGAAGGGAAAAAGTCACAGCAAATCAGGCTTTGGACTTACCTTCATTCGTTTCCATTTATCGGCTTGGGGTTTTCAGACCTTTGCGCGCCTTTCTGAGATCGCGACGCCAGGTTTTCGCCTCAGCGACCGAGATGACTGTCGTTTTCATAAAATCAGATTGTCAGACCATGCGGACGATCAATTAAGGTGGAATTGAACCTCGACTCCAATCTCGACCATCACAGGCTTACCGTCTTTCGTTCCAGGCTCAAATCTCCAGTTCTGAACCGCATTGATGGCCTGGTCGTTCAGATCAGGAGCGCAACTGCAGAATACTTTAACGTTTCGCGGTTTGCCGTCAGTTCCGACGGTCAGCGACAGGGTGACCAGGCCTTGCTCCTTGGTTTTGCGGGCCTCCTCGGAGAACTCAGGCTCAGGCGAATAGATTGCCTTTGGGGCGATGGCTCCGCTTTGCTCTGATAGCAGGTAAAGACGTCCTTCTGGCGTATCGGTCGGTACGTGCGTGCCAGCCGTGGCCACAGGTTCTTGCGGCGATTCCAATTCCACGTCGGGGATCGCTTCCTGCAGGAGAAGAACGAACCTTATTCGGACCTTGTATGTCGTTTCGACCGCTTCGTTCTTGTCGAGTGCGGGGTGGAAGCGCCATTTACGAACTGCCTCGATGGCCGGTGTGGCGAATACCGGCTCGCCTGATACCAACTTAAGGTCTTTGGTTTTGCCGTCGCTACCAATTCGGGCAGTTAGGTCGACGGTCCCCGCAGTTCCAGCCTTGAGTTTTTCTTTGGGGTACTTCGGGCGGACCATGTGGTCGGGATATTCGAAGCTGTGAGGCCCTCTGCACGGCGGGAATTTCGGAGCCGTGCTGGCTGGCACAGAAGGTGCAACTTGTGCAGTCAAGCCACTCAAGAGCAGGGCGACGGTGCCCAAGGGAAGGATGAAGCGCGCGAGGACTCCGACGACGGCCTTCAAAGATACTCCAGAACGAGAGCGGTATAACCGACGGGGCTGCCCCATTTTCTTGCCTCACCCTGCATCTCGTAAGACGCGCGAAATGTTGGGCACCGAGGTTCGTACTTCTAATTTACTTGCTCACCGCGACCGCTTCTCTCACTCCAATCCCCGGCACGGTCCTTCCCACTACCGCCGCAATCTGCCGCACCTGCGTCATCAGTTCGTCGAACTGGTCAGGGAAGAGCGACTGTGGACCGTCGGACATGGCCTGATCGGGTTGATTGTGCACTTCCACCATCAGTCCGTCGGCGCCGACTGCTACCGCCGCGCGCGACAGCGGAGTGACTTTATTGCGCTTTCCCGTGCCGTGGCTGGGATCGACGAGAATCGGCAGATGACTCAGGCGTTGCACGGCCGGCACCACGCTCAGGTCGAGCGTGTTGCGTGTGTGATCGGCGAAGGTGCGCACGCCGCGTTCGCAAAGCGCGACGTTGTAGTTGCCCTCGCTCAGAATGTATTCCGCGGCCATCAGGAATTCTTCCAGCGTGGCCGACATGCCGCGCTTCAACAGCACGGGCTTGCGGGCACGTCCGGCGCGCTTCAGCAGCGAGAAATTCTGCATGTTACGCGCGCCGATCTGGATCACGTCGGCATACTCGTCGACCAGGTCGAGCGACTCATGGTCGATGGCCTCGGTGATGATCTTCATCCCAAACTGCTGGCGGATATCGGACATAATCCGCAGGGCTTCCTCGCCCAATCCCTGAAACGAGTAGGGAGACGTGCGCGGCTTGTAGGCTCCGCCGCGAAAGAACTGCGCTCCGGCGCGGCACACTCGCTCGGCCACGGCGAATGCCTGCTCACGGCTCTCGATGGCGCACGGCCCGGCGACGATTGCCAGCCCGGGGCCGCCGATTGTGGCATCGGTTCCGGGGAACCGTATGACGGTGTTGTCTTCCTTCACGTCGCGGCTGACCAGTTTGTAGGGCTTCGAGACCTGTATGACTTCCTGCACTCCCGGCATTTCTTCCAGCGTGCCCTGTTCAACCTCGCCCTTGTTGCCGGTGATGCCGATGGCGGTGCGGGTGGCGCCCGGCATGGAGTGCGCGCGGTATCCGAGCTTTTCGATCTTCTGACAAACGGCGCGTACCTGTTCTTCCGTGGCCTGCGCCTTCATGACGACTAGCATATGTTCACCTTCAGGATGGACCATGTGGGGACGGCCGCCCAAGCTTGCCCTGGAGCGAAGTCGAAGCGGGCTGTCCATCGCGCGAGGCGCGATTCTTGCAGCGACCGCAGGAGAAGCCGCTCCTCAAGTCTACCGTTGGCCGGGAGGCCCGTAAATAGAGAAGCGGATGAATCCGTGGCGTTTGGGGAGCATCCAACGAAAAGATTATTGACAATTCCGCAGTGGAAGTCCCTTCAGGAGCGTCCTCATGAAAGCAGCAGTCGTCCCTTCCGTAAACGGCAAGTGGGAAGTCAAAGAGTGGCAGACGCCCAAAGCTGGTCCGAATCAAGTTGTCATCAAGATTCATGCCAGCGGGCTTTGCTATACGGACGTACACATCACCCACGGCATGATCCCGGTGCAGTTTCCCCATGTGCTCGGTCACGAGCCTGTGGGAGAAGTCGTCGAAGTCGGCCCGGGAGTGACCTCGCGCAAAGTCGGAGACCGCGTCGGCGTGGGCTGGGTGCAACGCGGCTGCGGGCGCTGCGAGTGGTGCCTGCGCGGCAAGAAAGAGTTGTGCCAGAACGCGATCTCGACCGGCATAGGACTGCACGGCAGCCATGCGGAGTACATGCTGGCCTACGCCGACGCAACCATGCTGATTCCCGACGCGCTCAGCTACGAGCAGGCCGCACCCATCTTCTGCGCGGGATACACGGTGTGGAGCGGGTTACGCCTCGCTGACCCGAAGCCGCACGAGCGCGTCGCGGTCGTGGGCATTGGCGGCCTCGGCCACCTGGCGCTGCAATACGCCAAGGCCTCGGGATTCACGACGATCGCTGTGACGAAATCGAAAGACAAAGAGAAGATGATTCGCGACCTGGGCGCCGACGAAGTAGTCGAGAGCGGTGCTGCATTGCTCAAGGCTGGCGGCGCAGATGTGTTGCTGGGCACATCCAACTCGTGGGTCTCGACCGAGGAAGCCGCACAAGGCATGCGTCCCGACGGCCGTGTGGTGGTAATGGGAGCGTCCAACGAACCGCTCCGCTTCAACATGGGAATGATGCTGAGCCGTTTCCGCATTATGGGTTCCACGCAGAACGGTCCCGAGTATCTGTATGAAGCGCTCGACTACGCCGCCAAAGGTAAGGTTAAGGTCGTTGCCGAAACGTACAAGCTGGACGAAATCGCCAAGGCATACGATCGCGTAGCAGAAGGGAAAGTGCGGTTTAGAGCGGTAATCACGATGAACTGAATGTGCGTTTCGAGTTTCAAGGAATCGGGCCCACTTGAAAGTTGGAACCCGAAACTGGAAACTGTATCCCATGCCTCGCTCGATGGCGCAGGAACAGGACATACTCAAACGGCCTGCGTCGAAACGCCCGCCCCGTCTCACTTCTCGCCGCATTGGCATTCACACGTCTTCGGCTGGAGGAGTACAGAATGCGGCGGAGCGCGCGTATCGGCTGGGCTGCAATACATTCCAAGTCTTTTCCTCGAGCCCGCGGCAGTGGGCTCCGTATGAGTTGCGCGAGCCGCAGTGCGCCGAGATGAACCGCCTGCGCGCGCAGTATGACCTGAAGCCTCTCGTCATCCACACCAATTACCTGGTAAATCTTGCCAGCTCGAATGAGCTTTTTCTGCAGAAGTCGATGGAGGCGTTTCGTGGCGAGGTGCAGCGTGCGATGTCTCTAAGCGCGGAGTATCTGGTGTTGCATCCGGGCTCTTTTCGCGGGACCGACCGCGAACAGGGACTGTTGCGCACGGCTGCAGCCATCGGCGCGTCCACGCAGGGGCTCGACTTGGCCAAGGCCGGCTTGACAATCCTGATCGAGAACACGGCAGGAGCGGAGTTCTCGCTCGGCGGAAGTTTCGAACAAGTCGCAGAGGTGATCGAGCGATTGCACGGGATTGTCCCCGCCGGCGCCTGTATCGACACATGCCATACGCACGTTGCCGGGTACGACATCGTCAGCAAACCGGGCCTTCGTCAAACCTTGCAGCATCTCGATGCGACGGTCGGTTTGAATAACGTGAAGGTTTGGCATTGCAATGACGCGAAAGCGGCGCGGGGTTCGAGGTTAGACCGGCATCAGCAGATCGGAAAGGGAATGATCGGGAAAGAGACGTTTCGGACTCTGCTTAACTTCGTTCGTCTTGCGCACGCCGCGTTCATTGCGGAAACGCCGATTGACCGGCCGGGAGATGATCGCAGAAATGTAGATGCTCTGAAGAAGTTGGTAGCGGCGTAGCGAGAGCGTCCGCGCCACATTCTTGGCCTCCGTTGTAGAATCAGGGATTATTCAGCAGGCAACGAACCTCACTATGCCGCCGGAAGAAAACACGAAAACCATGGTTCCCTCTGCCGAACGTCCTGATCGCCAGGGCAATGACGAGCGTTACGATCCCCAGCGCGTCGAAACCAAGTGGTTCGAGCGCTGGCAGCAGGCCCCGTCTCTCTACGCGGCCGAACCCGACTCGGCCAAGAAAAAATATTACGTGCTCGAGATGCTGCCGTATCCCTCGGGCGTGCTGCACATGGGACACGTGCGCAACTACGCGATCGGCGACGCGCTGGCCCGCTACACGTGGATGAACGGCTACAACGTGCTGCATCCCATGGGATGGGATTCCTTCGGCTTGCCCGCGGAAAATGCGGCGATCGCGAACCACACGCCGCCGCGTGAGTGGACGCTGCGCAACATCGCCAACATGAAGGCGCAGATGAAGCGCCTGGGCTTCGCTTACGACTGGTCGCGCGAGGTCACAACGTGTTTGCCTGAGTACTACCGCTGGAACCAGTGGTTCTTCCTCAAGCTCTTTGAACAGGGCCTCGCGTATCGCAAGAAGAGCAAGGTGAACTGGTGCCCGAAGTGTGCGACGGTGCTGGCCAACGAGCAAGTGGTCAACGGATGCTGCTGGCGCCACGAAGGCACGCTGGTCGAACAGCGCGAATTGGAGCAGTGGTTTGTGCGTACGACGAAGTACGCCGAAGAATTGCTCAAAGACCTCGACAAGCTGAAAGGCTGGCCGGATAAGGTCTGTACCATGCAGCGCAACTGGATTGGCCGCAGCGAAGGCACGCTGGTCGACTTCAAACTCGACGGCGCCGCGGGCCCGGCCGGATCGACCATCAGCGTCTTCACCACGCGCGTCGATACGATCTACGGCGCGACATCGGTGCAGCTTGCGCCGGAGCATCCGCTGGTCGCCGACTTCACCAGGCACAACCAGATGCTGGGCACAGCGGTACAGGAGTTGATTGCCGAGCAGCGCAAGGCCAAAGAAGCGGGGGACATCGGAGCGATTGAAAAGCACGGCGTGAACACGCACCGTTATGCCGTCAATCCGTACAACAGCGAGAAGCTACCTATCTGGGTGGCGAACTACATCGTCATGGATTACGGTACGGGCGCCATCATGAGCGTGCCCGCGCATGACGAGCGCGATTATGAGTTCGCCAAGAAATACAAGCTGGAGATTCGTCTCGTGGTCCTTCCGAACTCGAACGATCCAGAAGAAACCATGGCCGAGCCGAAGTTGCCGTTTGTGGCGCACGACGGGATGACGATCAACTCCGGCCCGTACAGCGGCATAAGTTGCGCCGACGCCATTAAGAGGATGTCGGCGTACGCGGAAGAGAAAGGCTTCGGCAAGGCGACGATTACCTATCGCCTGAAAGATTGGGGCATCTCGCGCCAACGCTATTGGGGCACGCCCATCCCCATGCTTTATTGCGAGAAAGACGGCATTGTCGCTGTGCCGGAAAAAGACTTGCCGGTGATCTTGCCGGATAACGTGGAAGTGACCCTTGCCGGTGGGTCGCCGCTCGGCAACGTGCCGGAGTTCGTCAACGCGAGGTGCCCCAAGTGCGGCGGCCCGGCGCGTCGCGAAACCGACACGATGGACACGTTCGTCGATTCGTCCTGGTATTTCTATCGCTACACCGACGCGCACAATGACCGCGCACCCTTCGACCGCAAGACCGCGCAATACTGGTTTGGCGATTGCGGAATCGACCAGTACATTGGCGGCGTCGAGCACGCGATTTTGCATTTGATCTACTCGCGCTTCTGGACCAAGTTCATGCGCGACCTGGGGATGATCACCAATGACGAACCCGTCGAGCGCCTGTTCACGCAGGGCATGGTGATCAAAGATGGCCGGAAGATGTCGAAGAACATCGGCAACGTGGTCTCGCCCGACGAGATGGTGGCGCGCTATGGAGCTGATGCTGCGCGTCTTTACAGTCTGTTCGCCGCGCCACCCGACCGCGATCTCGACTGGCAGGATTCCGGAATCGAAGGTATTCAGCGATTCCTGGGACGGGTGTATCGATTTGTCGTGCGCAACGCGCGGCCCGATCATCCGGATTGGCGCAAGCCGGTTCTGTCGGATTTGCCGCCTGCGGCTCGAGCCATCCAGCGCAAGTTGCATCAGACGATCAAGCGCGTCAGCGACGATTTTCAGGGACGTTGGCACTTCAACACGTGCGTCTCGGCGATCATGGAGTTAGTGAACGTCTTGTACGGGGCGGAAGAAGCGATTGCCCAGAATGCCATCCCAGTGGCCTTCCTGGCTGACGTGCAGCGCGATCTCGTTTTGTTGCTCGCGCCCTTCGCGCCGTATCTCACGCACGAACTTTGGGAGATGCTGGGCGAAAAAGGGAGTCTGCTGCGCACGCCGTGGCCTAAGTATGACGCCGTGTTGGCCAAGGAAGAGGAGATCGAAATTCCGGTACAGATCAACGGCAAGCTACGCAGCCGCGTCCTTGTGCCTGCTGACGCGACTGAGGATTTCGTGATCGAGCGGGCGCTGGCTGATGACAAAGTGAAAGCCGCCATCGCGGGCAAGCAGATCGTAAAGAAGCTGTACGTGCCCGGGCGATTGGTCAACATCGTGGTGAAGTAGGGCGCACGTGCTTGCCCGCCGCTTCTAGCGTTGTCATCCTGAGCGAAGCGCAGGACCTATGCCCTCCGCGGCCAGTTGCACAGGTCCTTCGCTTCGCTCAGGATGACAGTGCGTTTTCGGTTATCGTAAAGACGATGTCGATCTCTCCCACCGCTGAAGGGTTCCGCGCCGCGTTCCGGCGGCCGTCGCTGACGTTGGCCGAAATCATGTGGCGCTGGACGGTCGGCGCAACCGCCACGGCGCTCATCCTGTTCGGACTCTTCGAATATCTCAACACGCTGCCGGTAACCAACGGCGAACTGCTTTTTCTGCGGACGCGCCAGCCCTACCTCGTAGGAGAGGCGATCGCGCACATCCTCCGCGGCAGCTTGAGCCGCGCCGTGATGTCGTTGATGCTGGCCGCGCTGATGCTAAGCTGCCTGTGGATTCTGGCGGGGTCGCTGGGCAGGCTGGCGACGGTTCGAGCGCTAATCGAACACTTTCGAAGCGCTCGCGCCGCGGACGCTGCAGGGGATGTAGACAAAGATGTTGCGGGCAACGTCCCCCCGATGGGAACCAGCCCGCTTCGCGCCCTGGCTCGACTTCATTTTCTTCGGGCTGCCGTAGCGCTGGCGGCACTGCTGGGTTTCGCGGGCGCAGCGATCCTCGCTGGTTTTGCATCGCCTGACGCACATCCCCGGCCGGGACTCGCGTTCTTTCTCTTTCTGCCATTGGCCGGGCTGATCTGCCTGGCGTGGAGCTCGCTGAACTGGCTTCTGTCGCTCGCGGGCATGTTTGCGGTGCGCGATGGCGAGGACGCCGTGGGCTCCATCTCCGCCGCCGTCTCTTTCTGCCGCGAGCGCAGGGGTGCGGTCGCCGCCGTCAGCACCTGGACGGGACTCGCTCATCTGGTCGCCTTCGTGGGTGCGACGTCGATCGTCTCCATGCCAATTGGGTTTCTCGCGATCGTACAGTGGCGGATTGTGGTCGCGGTCATGATCCTGGTGACGCTCGGGTATCTCGCGCTCGCTGACTGGATCTACATGGCGCGTCTCGGAGGATATGTGTGCATCGCAGAGACGCCAGAGGCCCTGCTCCATCCGTCGCCGCCGCCTCCGCAAATGGAACCGCCGTTTCAGACCACCATCGACCGGGATGAGGTGA
Organism: Candidatus Sulfotelmatobacter sp.; assembly: GCA_035695545.1. GTDB lineage: Bacteria > Acidobacteriota > Terriglobia > Terriglobales > Acidobacteriaceae > Sulfotelmatobacter. The sequence goes on from DASRRV010000104.1 coordinate 25,439, forward strand.
TCCTGAGCGATGTCCCGGGAATCCTCCCGATGCCGTCGTAGAGATGTAGGTCCGCTACGTCTCTGCCCGCAGCGCCGCAAACGATGGTGAGAGAGACGTTGCAAGCAACGTCTCTACGAACTCCTTTACACTTTCTCTCCGAATCTGAGAAACTTCTCTGTGGAAACCCAATCCAAGCACAGCCCCTCACTCAGTTCATCGAAGCTCGGACAGAGCATCGTCATCCTCGACTTCGGCGCGCAGTATACGCAGCTCATCGCGCGCCGCATTCGCGAACAGAATGTTTTCTCTGTGGTGCTGCCCTGTACGGCCCCGCTGGCCGAGGTCAAGAGCTACGCGCCTGCCGGGATTGTGCTCTCTGGAGCGCCTTGGTCCGTTTACGACAAAGACGCGCCCCCCGCCGACGCGCGCGTGTTTGAACTGGGCCTGCCCGTGCTGGGTATCTGTTATGGGCTGCAGTTCATGGTGCACACGCTCGGCGGCAAGGTGCGCCCGGCGGACAAGCGCGAATACGGGTCGGCGGAAGTGGATATCGTCTCGGACTCGGTTCTGTTTCAGGGACTGGCCAAGAAGCTGGCGGTCTGGATGTCGCACGGGGACGAGGCTCTCGAACTTCCTCCCGGCTTCGAGTTGATGGCGAAGACGCACTACGCAGTGGCTGGCATTCAGAATGTCGCCAAGAAATGGTATGCGGTGCAGTTTCATCCTGAGGTGCATCACACGCCGCAAGGCACGCAGATTCTCAAGAATTTCATCTTCCAGATCTGCGGCGCGAAGCCTACATGGACTCCGCAGCACTTCATCGACTCGACCGTCGAGCAGGTGAAGAAGCAAGTCGGTACCGGACGCGCCATCTGCGCGCTTTCCGGTGGCGTGGATTCTTCGGTCGCGGCCGTTCTGGTCGACCGTGCCCTGCGCGATGCCAAGGGCAAGTCGCGGCTCACTTGCGTCTTCGTGAACAACGGGGTACTCCGAAAGAACGAATTTGAAAAAGTGCAGAAGACGCTGCGCGAGAACTTGGGCCTGCACCTCGACGCCGTGGACGCGACCGATCGTTTTCTCGGAAAGCTGAAAGGCGTCAGCGATCCCGAGAAGAAGCGCAAGATCATCGGCAACGAATTCATCAAAGTCTTCGAGAAAGAAGCCCGCCGCATTGAGAAGAATGAAGGTAAGGTCAAGTGGCTGGTGCAGGGAACGCTCTATCCTGATGTGATCGAGTCGCGCTCGGTGCGCGGGCCGTCGCAGGTGATCAAGTCGCATCACAACGTCGGCGGCTTGCCCGAGAAGATGAAGCTGAAGCTGATCGAGCCGCTGAAGGACCTATTCAAGGACGAGGTCCGCAAGATTGGCCGCGACCTCGGCATGCCGGAAGAAATTCTGCAGCGGCAGCCGTTCCCTGGTCCGGGCCTCGCCGTACGCCTGCTGGGAGAAGTCACGCCTGAGCGCCTGGCGGTGCTGCGCGAGTGCGACGACATCGTGGTCAGCGAAATCAAAGAGGCCGGACTCTACAACAAGGTCTGGCAATCGTTCGCCGTGTTGCTGCCGGTCATGTCGGTCGGCGTGATGGGCGACGCACGCACCTATGCCTACACTTGCGCCATCCGCGCCGTGCATTCCGAAGATGGCATGACCGCTGACTGGGTTCCGCTCCCGCACGAAGTGCTGAAGTTGATCTCCACCCGCATCGTGAATGAAGTGAAGGGCGTGAACCGCGTGGTGTACGACATCACGTCGAAGCCGCCCGGGACGATTGAGTGGGAGTGAGGGATGCTTCTAGCGCCTAGCTCCTAGCTTCTAGCCAAACAACGAACCATGTAGGGACAGCAGTTCTCGGTTCCTCGAGCATTTGCAGCGACTACTGTGCGAGTTTCTCCAGTCGCTCGAACGTATCTGGATATTTGGCAGCCAGCAACAGCAGAGCTACGGCCTGGGCATTGGGCTTAGCGCGGCCTTGTTCCCATTTTTCCAGCGTGCGTTCGTTGGTGAACAACTTGCGAGCAAACACACTGCGGGAACAGCGGAAATGCTCGCGCACTTGTTTGATCATCCTTGGTCTGACTGTAGGCAGGGCGCGAGCTTCGATCTTGTAACTGCGCAATGTGACTTTGCCGTTGCGCTGCGCCTTCATGGCGGCAACGCCTTCCATTAACTCGCCGAACAGCTCGCGCTTATTTGCCATAGTTCGTTATCTCCGTGCCCGAGATTTCTTCTCGCTGTCGATCGCCGCTTTCAGCATTCGTTTTTGTTGCGGTGTGAGATCGGTAGCTTCATTCTTGTCATAGATGGTCATCAGCCATATCTGATTCTGTCCATCAAACCAGTAGTAGATCACTCGCAAACCACCGCGCCTGCCTTTGCCTCGGCGAACATCGGCCCAGCGCACCTTGCGAAATCCGCCGGTGCCGGAAATCAGGTCGCCCAACTCGGGTGCGTTCGCTAAGGCGTCTTGCAGTGCGCGGTATTGCTCGTCGTCCAAATACCGCGATAGGTAACGCGTGAATGCAGGCGCTTCAAAGAACTCCATCGGAGTATCTGTACGCTACTAGCGTATGCATATCAAGTATACGCTAATAGCGTAGCAAGTCAATCTAGTAGTCCGGGTCGAGCTTCGCTCGAAAGACAGCCGAGGCCCTCCACGGATGAATTCCTCGCACGGCTCACTTACATCTTCGGCCATCCGCGCGGTTTTCTCTTTCCCGCCGGCGTGCCTGAGTTCGTCCATGCGGGTAGCGGCGGAGGCGTTGGCACCAGTCCATACACGTTCAGCTTGTCGGAAAATGTCGCGAGATACACTTTGCCGTTGGCGACGGTGGCCGGGCAGTATTTTGAAAAGTTGAAGACGTCGTCGGGCGCGTCTTTGTCTGTGCTCCACAATAGCTCGAGCGTGTCGGCGTCGAAGACACGCAGCGTGCCTTGCACGATCTTTACGAATGCATCCTGCTTCAGCGGACTCGTCGCCCACAACAGTCCGTTCTGATTTCCGTTGGCCGAAATGGAAAGGAATCCTCCCGGCATTCCCTTCGGCGCCTTGGGGCCGCTCATGGCTGACTTCTCATCGAAATGCTTCGTCGCATCGTACCGGTACGCCTTGAGCGGCGACTCTTCCGGCCACACATAGACCAGCGGTCCATTTTTCGCGCTGTTCCAATAAACCGGCGATCCGTGGATGTGGTGATAGCCGAAGACCGGAATGAGCCAGGTCATCCTTTCAGAGAGAAACGGTTGGACACCTGAAATTGCTGTAGCGCTGGTGCTACTGAGTGATTCGGCTGCAAGTGTCCCATGCTGCCCCGGCTTAGAAGGTAGAAGATTCCTTGTTTGCCGCCTCCCACGATTTGATCGGAGTCCGGTATCAGCAGAGGGCCGGCTGAGCCGAGATCGAGATGCTCGACGTTCATCTTGACGTAATTCGACGGAGTGAACCAGTCGAGCACTTTCAATTGCGGGCTGAGCTTGATAAAGCTGCTGCCGTAGCGCTGCTTATCGGGGTCGTAGGCTCCATTTCCCGTCATGACGTGGATGTTTCCGTCGGCATCGGCAGCGGGACCGTTGCCCGCCTGCCAAATGCCTCCTTCGCCCACCAGATCGCCGGGTGTTGAGCAGAAGACGTACTCCTGTTCCGAGGTCTGCTCGTCGAAGGCCACCAGCCAACCGTGATAAATGCCTCCGTCAAATTCCGAACCGAATGCCAGATACACCATGCCGTTGGCTCGCAACAGCCCCGGTCGCTGCAGAACATTCCTGGCTTCGATTTTGTCGGAGCCCACTTCTGACTGAATGGGCTGCGAGGTTGCGAGGACGGCGCCCGTCTTGATGTCCAGAGCGTAGAGGTAATAGCGAATGTCGTCGTCCCCGGCCAGAGTCTTCGCCACCACCCATATCCGTCCCGCGTCAGGGTCGATGACCGGAGTGCTGGTGATCCCCATGAAAGGCTTGATGTTGTATTGCCCGACGATCGATCCCCAGTTTAAGGGAATCATTTTGTAGGGGACGGGTTTGCCCAGGTTCCGCTTCCAGAGCGGACAATCTTCGTCCGGGTGATCGGCGTCAAAGGCATAGACATTGTTCTTCATGGTCGCGACATAGACCACGTTGTGAACGCGCTTGCCTGGGATTTCGACGCCGTTCACGACCAGGGGTTGCGCGTAGATCTGGCCGTCCACGGAGGGCGAAAACAAGCTACCGAAGTTCGTCTTCACATTGGAGAATGTCAGGACAATTTCGTGCAGATTCGCGCCGGTGCGGGCTATGTCGTTGTGCTGGGCCAGGACGTTCTGGGCAGGCGCGGCCGCCGTGGCCGCAAGGAAGAGGGTCCCCAAGAGTCGCATCGCTTTGCCTCCTCTGACGGATATTTTTTAGACACCAGGGCTGATGAGGTTGCCGAGCCGGCTCCTTGCGGGCGAGTGAACTTGCAAGCCTTAGTAAGCAGGCTCAAGAAGAAGGAGCCGAGCGCTGATGATTATAGGGTGCGATTCGGAGACGCGCCAGCAAGTGGACGCCCTGCCTGGCGCTTCATTTTGTCACCGATCCTGATGCTTGCTCGGCGTTCTCAGCGGCTCTTCTCCGCGAACTTCAGCGGTTAAGAGCTTTTGACCGCTGAGCACGCTGAGAAGAACTGCGGAGGACGCGGAGCAAAACGTATAGCTTTGAGGTTGAGCCACTCCCGACGCAGCCGCTCCCAGAGAAATCTCGGAAAGTCCTGAATCGGGTGTTACTTCCGTGTGTCTCCGTCATATTCTACAGTTGCGTGCCTACAGGATTCGTCCTACAACCACAATCACGGCGTGCGCTACCAATGAGAGCCAACTCGTCGGCGATGAAAGTTTGGGACGGTGCCAGCCATGTCTCCCGCGGTGCAAAAAAATTCCTTCCGATTTGCCTTGTTTTGCGTCTTAACTTTTTCCGCCGCTGGAGCCCTTGCCCAGACCTCAGTCGACGACGTCCACATCACTCCCCGGGAAGTAACTCCTCCTCAGACTGCAGTTGTAGCGACTGCGGCATACCCGAATCGAGGGGTGTATGCGGGCGGTGGTTTGATCCGGACCAGCGCCGATCTAGTTCTGGTTCCGGTGTCGATTACCGACGACCAGCACAATCCCGTGGTGGGTCTCGACCAGGCCAACTTCCAGCTTTTTGAGGGCAAGAAGCCGCAGGCGATCAAGAACTTCTCCAATGAAGACGCACCCGTTTCAGTAGGAATCCTGGTAGACACAAGCGGCAGCATGGCGATGAAGTTGGACCGGGCGCGCGAGGCGGTCGTGCAGTTCTGCGAGGCAGGCAATCCGCAGGACGAGTTCTTCATGATCACGTTCTCCGACACCCCCCGGCTCACCACCGATTTCACGACGAGACCTGAGAACCTCGAGAATGATCTGCTGACTTCGAGGTCCAAGGGGCAGACGTCTCTGCTTGACGCCATTTACATGGGACTGCAGAAAATGCGCAACGCCCGCTACGCGCGCAAGGCCCTGCTGATTCTCTCCGATGGCGGCGACAATCATAGCCGCTACACGGAACGCGATGTGAAGGCCGCCATCCGAGAAGCCGATGTGACGATCTATGCGGTGGGCACTTACGAGCGCTACGTCGCAACTCAGGAAGAGCTCCTGGGCCCGGAACTGCTAAAGACAGTGACCGGTCTGACGGGTGGGCACGCCTTTACTCTGACCAACGACCGCGACATGGCCGCGGTGACCCGCAACATTGGAACGCAATTACGGCATCAGTATGTGCTGGCGTACCAGCCCGAGTCGGTGCCGCACGATGGAAAGTGGCACAAGATCAGCGTGAAGTTGCGGCTGCCGAAGTCGATCCACTTCCTGCACGTAGAAGCCCGGCCGGGATACTACGCGGGGGGCGGAGAGTAAAGTTCACGAGAGCAGTCCAACGCTCTCCAGTGTGCTGCGAAGCGCAACCGGATGGGTGAAACGATAGCCGTGCATGCCCTGGGCGGTCGCAGCCTCGACGTTCGGTTGCAGATCATCGATGTAGATGGCTTGTGCAGGATCGATGTGATGCGTTTCTAAGAACAGCCGAAAAATGCGCGGATCCGGCTTGATCAGGCGCACATGCCCGGAAAGCAAGATTCCGCGAAACCAGCTAAGGAAATCGAAGCGCTTTTGCGCGGCGGGGAACGTCTCGGCCGACCAATTACTGAGCGCGTACACAGGAACGTCCCGCCAGCGCAGTTCGGCGAGCAGGTCGACGGTCCCCTGGATCGCGCCTCCCAGCATTTCTTCATAACGCTCCATCCACGCGTCGATCATCCTGGCTTGAGCGGGATGATTCGATTTGAGGATGGCGCAGCCTTCTGCCAGAGTGCGTCCCGCATCCTGTTGGAGGTTCCAGTTGGAAGTACACACCGTGGCGAGGAAGTGCTCCATTGCGTGGTCGTCGCCGTCGAAGAGTTTGCGATAAAGGTAGCGCGGGTTCCAGTCGATCAAGACACCGCCGAGATCGAACACTGCTACCGAACGTTTGGACATAGCTAGATTTTATCGAGATTGATGGCGGCAGCTGGGTGAATTGAACGTGAATGTCCGGCTGGCGCTGTCTGACTTCGTTCTCTACTCCTGCCGCAACGCACTCATCGGCTCGATCCGTGCGGCCCGCCTTGCGGGTAAGTACGTCGCCACTATTGCGACCAGCAGCACGGCCAGCGACACAAGTACGTAGAGCCGTGGCTCAGCCACGTGCAGATCAAAAAACAGGGCTTCGAAGATCTTAGGCAGCGGTAGGGCCATCAGCAGTCCGATGACTCCTCCGATCGCAGCCATTTTGGTGCCTTCCCAAATCACCATGCGCAGCACGTCCTGGCTTCTGGCGCCAAGAGCCATGCGGATGCCGATTTCGTGCGTTCTCTGGCCCACGGAATAAGCGATCAGCCCGTAGATCCCGATCGCCGCCAGCAACAGCGCCAGAATCGCGAAGGTGCCCAGCACGCGCAGGAAAAACGGATTTCCTTCTTTCTGTTGATCGAGCACAGCGGGCATACTCAGCACTTGCGCCAAAGGCAGTTCGCTATCTGCCTGCGCAACCGTTTTGCGGAGCGCGGAGGCAAGGTCTTTCGGATCGGAGCTTGTTCGAATCATCAGCGAGAACGACCCCACAGGCCGCTGCCAGAACGGTTCGTAGACCTCAGGATCGTCGCGAGTGGCCTGCGAATAGGACTTTACGTTGCCGACAATTCCAACAATCTCGTTCCAATCGTTCGCGACGCCGCTCACATCCAGCCGGATCCGTTTTCCGAGGGGTTCCTGGCCGTTCAGGTAGCGGCGCGCGAATTCCTGGTTGACCACGACCACGCGTGGCGCGCTGGCATCATCCTGTTCCACGAAGGTGCGGCCGCGCAGCAGCGAGATGCCCGCTATCCGGAAAAAGTCCTGGGTCACAACAAAATCGAGAGCGCTGAGCCGATCGCTCGTGGGCAGTTCCGGCTGATCTTTGATGCGGAGCGTCACACTGCCGGGTGCGCTGGCCGGCAAGTCCGACGTAGCTGCGGCAGACTCGGCGCCGGGGAGTTGTTGCAGGCGCGGCAGCATATCGCGAACGAAAACGCTCTGCTGGGCGGCATTCGGATATCGTGCACTATCCAGAGTTACGCCTGCGGTGAGGATATGATCCGGGCGGAATCCAAGATTCTGTTGGTCAACCACGGAGATCCCGTGAAACAGCAGACCGGTGCCGACCAGGAGAAACAGCGCCAATGCGATCTCGCCGGTCACCATCACCATGCGCATGCGGCTATGGGAACGGCTGGGCGAAGCGGAGCGGCTGTCATCCTTCAGATTGGAGGTGATGTCGGTGCGCGATGCGCTCAGAGCCGGCGCCAGACTGCAAAGCGCCGCACATGCCAGCGATACCGCGACCGTGAAGAGCAGGACATTGCGGTCGAGACTCAAGGGGACGGCGGCAATGGCCTCGTTAAAGCTCAAATTCGCGCGAACCACCTTGATGCCCCAATTCGCGAGCAGCAGGCCCGCACTGCCCCCGAGTAACGCGATCACCATGCCTTCGGTCAGCAATTGCCGGATGATGCGCAAACGCCCGGCTCCGAGAGCGCCGCGAATGGCTAACTCTTTGCGGCGACCGGCGGCGCGCGCCAGCAGCAAGCCGGCGACGTTGGCGCAGGCAATCATCAGGACGAATCCGACCGTGGTCATGATCACGGCGATGCCGCTGCGAATGCCGAAACTATAGATCAGGAAATCGGGCAGAGTGCGCACGGCAACACCCCAGCCTTTTTCGATGTCGGGGAAAGTCTGCTCGGTGTGACGCCCCAGGCTGACCATCTCGGCCCGGGCCTGTTCGAGGGTGACGCCTGATTTCAGCCGCGCGAACAAGTAGAGCGAACGGTTCTTGCGGGCAGACGCGGTATGGTCTTCAGCGGTCAACGTGAGTGGCGTCCAGAGTTGGGGTGTGAAGCCCAGCAGACGGAAGGAGTCGGGCATTACCCCGATCACGGTATAAGGCTCGCGGTTCATGCGTATGGTGCGGCCGATGATCGAAGCGTCTGAACCGAAGTGGCTTACCCAGAGGTCGTGGCTGAGGACGATGACGTGGTCTCGTCCGGTCCGGTCTTCGCCGGTTTCGAAGATGCGTCCGAGGAGCGGTGTGACCGACAGCAGGCTGAAGTAATTCAGAGACACGGCCGCGGCGCGGAGAGATTCGGATTGATTCTGCAAGGTCAAGCTGACGGTGCGATACGGATCGGTGGCCGCGACGTCTGCGAAAACGTGGTTGGCTTCGCGCCAGGCCAGGTAGTTGGGCGCGGAAACGGTTCTCGCGTCGGACTGAAAACCCTGCGCCGGGTCGATGCCCGCGACGACGGCGACCCGCTCGGGATCGTGTCCAGGCGGATGGTGCAACAGGAAGCCGCTCACCAAACTAAACATGGTGGCATTGATCGCGATACCGAGGGCAAGGGTGAAAACGGCGATGGCGGTGAATCCCGGCTTCTTTGCCAACATTCTGATAGCCAGCTGCAAGTCTTTGTAGAACGTTTCCATACGCACACCTCAGCCTCGGAATTTAGCTGTGGCTGTGCACGTTTCGATCCATTTGGGGGCGCGGGCGAAGTCCGTTGCTCTCAATGTCGAAATGGGTGCCGCATCCAGGGAGAGTGTTATGTGGCGCGTCCGGTCTCGGACTTTGTTGTCCGAAAATGAACAGGAGAGGAGGGTCCCAAACGGTGTAGACGAGAGTGGAATCTGAAGCCGAAAGCCGGAAGCCGACTATCACTCGTCCCGGTGAACTGACTCCATGGAAAACGCCGGCAAGCAGACGGCGATGTACTCCGCGCCGCCCTCATTGGGAGTGGAATAGCGGACCCACTCTCCGGCGTGGGCGACGACGGCTTGTCCGGCGGAGACGTCCAGGTCGCCGGTTTTGTGAGTGACGCGAAGCGTGCCTTTGAGAACGATAGTAAATTCGTCGAACTCGGGAGTCTGGCCGGGCTCGAGCCATCCTTGTGGACTACGCATGTGCGCGACGCTGGCCGTGGAAGTTTTCGAAGTGACACGTCCGATGTATTCGTCGATGAGTTTGGGTTTATTGCCGGCGGCTTGAATGCGCATAGGCTGCGGGATGAGTGTTGGCATGGTTCGGCTTCCGGCGCTCGGCTTCCGGCTCTCGCCCACGACCAAGCTCCCGAAATAAGATTACAACAAAATGTTGCGGCGCCGCGCAGGCCCTCTTCTTCTATTCCTTCGTGGACCTTCGTGTCCTTGTGGTTCACATTCTTCCCCGATATCACTCCGAGCGCAACGCCCGCATCGGATCAACGCTCGCCGCTCTCCGCGCCGGAATGATGCTGGCGATCATGGCTACAGTGGCCACGCCAATCACGGCCAGCAAGTAACTCGAGGCGTCGTTTTGTTTCACTCCATAAAGGACTGAGGTCAACCCTCTCGCCACCAGCGCCGCCAGCGGCACGCCCACCACTGCACCGATCACGGTCAAAACCAGGCTGTCCCTTAGGACCATCCACACAACCTGCGCGCGTCCCGCGCCTACGGCCATGCGGACGCCGATCTCTACCGTGCGATTGTTCACCCGATACGCCAGCGTGCCGTAGAGCCCTGTGGCTACGAGCAATACGGCCAGCAGTCCGAAGAATCCGGCGAGCCGTGCGAACAGCAGTTGCTGGGAGATGGTTAACTCATACTGCGCCTGCTGTGTGATGGGTTGGGTGAGCGGCAGGTTCGGATTCATCTGCTGTACGACCTTGCCGGCGGCAGGCAAAATCGCAAGCGGCTCGCCCTGTACGCGGAGTTCGACGTGCATGGGGAAGACGATCGGAAGCTGAGCGTACATGGACCACGACATGGGAATCGGCTCTTCGTCAATGCTTCGGTATTTGTGGTCTTTCACCACCCCTACAATCGTCATTTGATACTGCCCGTCTCCCGTTCCGATGGTGTGGCCCAGCGGGTTCTGATTGGGAAAGAAATGCTTCGCGAACTGCTCGTTGATGATGCCGACATGAGGCGAGGTGGCCGTATCGGAATCGGCAAAGTCGCGCCCGGCAAGCACGGGCACGCCCAGCGTATGAAAGAATTCAGGGCCGACCACGTTGCTGCGGATTAGCGTATCGGCCTTTCTTCCTTCGACAATCATGTAGTTGTTGTCGGACCAGAACGAGCCAATGCGTTCCGCCATGATGGTCACGGATTCGACGCCAGGAAGCGCGCGCATCCGCCCGATCAGATCACGATAGAAGGCAATGCCTTCGGGCACGGAGTGAATGGGCTGCGGATTCAATCCGAAGACGACCAGCCCCTGCGTGGAAAATCCCAGCGGAATATGCTGGAGGTTGCGCAGGGTGCGAATGAGCAGTCCGCCACCGACGAGCAGCACCACGCACAATGCCATTTGCAGCGCGACGATGATTCTGCCGGTGCGAGTCTTCGAGGCATCGGTATTTGAGGTTGCCGAAGACGTTTTCAGGATGAGCGCGGGCCCCACGGAGAGCGCAGACCGCAACGGCGCCAATCCGAACAGAAGCGCGGCCAGCACGAGAATGCTCAAGGTGAAGAAAAGAACAGTGCGATCCGGCGCAAGGCTGGACTCGATCTGCGCCCACCCCGCCAGCAACCGGGTGGCAGTACGGGCGAAGAGCCAAGCCAGAGTTCCACCCGCGGCTACTAGAAGCAAAGACTCGGTGAGCAGTTGATTGAATAACTTTCTGCGGCCTGCGCCCAGAGCCAGGCGCAACGAAAATTCGCGTTGCCGGGTCGCATTGCGAGCGAGGAGCAGCATCACTACGTTGCTTAAGGCGATGAGTAAAACAAGTCCGACCATCGCCATCAGTATGCGCAGCGGTTTGCCGTACTGCTCTTCGTAACCCGGAAAGCTCTTGGCTTCTTGAAAGCTCAAGACGGGCCGGTGTTCTCCAGGTTCAGGATTGCCCAGCCCAACGTAGGCGCCTGCCTGAAATGTCGACTGCAATTGCGCCGCGGCTTGCTGCTGGGTTACGTGCGGAGCCAGGCG
>DASRRV010000105.1:0-2088 GCA_035695545.1 Candidatus Sulfotelmatobacter sp.
CTACTTCTTGACGATGCCGAGGACTTCTTCCTCGCGCATGATGAGGAACTCTTGGCCGTCGATCTTGATCTCCGTACCGGCGTACTTGCCGAAGAGGATCTTGTCACCCGCCTTGACGTCCAGGGGGAAGACCTTGCCTTCATCGTTGGACTTACCCTTGCCGACGGAGACGATTTCGCCCTCCTGGGGCTTTTCCTTGGCGCTGTCGGGGATGATGATTCCACCGCGGACGGTTTCGCCATCTTCCAGGCGCCGGACGAGGATTCGGTCATGGAGTGGAGTGAACGTGGTTGTTACGGATGTTGATGCCATTGCTTCGCTTCTCTTTCACACGCGGGCCGGGTTCAGCCCCTGCCGCGAGATTTGGTGGTTTTTGAAAAAGCCTCGTAAGTTGCGGACTGCGTTCCACCGACAGGAGCGGCTATGCTTTCAAGCAGTCCTAGAAGCAGGGCATTAGCACTCTCGCCCTTCAACTGCTAACAATGGGCCGGTTTGCAATATTTGTCAAGGGGCCACTATTAAAATGTTAGTCTGACTAGCTCATATTGTTAATGCGCGATTTTATCAACTGTTTCAGCGCGGAGCAAAAAACAGGCCACAAAGCACCGCGAGAGCGGAGCGTTGGATCCCTTGCGTATCGGACAGGGTGTTTCGATCACTCCCGAGGGAATCGCGCGCATATGAACCCGCTGGCGCTCACTACTCCCAGGCACTTCTTCGACCTGCTGTTCGAGGCCAGCTCTCAGGCCCTGCTCGAGGTGGCCGCCGATCCCCAGCGGCTCGGCGCGGATACTATCTGAGCGAAATCCTTCTCTTTAGGCGCTCTATTCCCTGCATGCGGGATCCAAGCGCGGCGGATTTTCTAGTGCTTTGAGTGAGATTGCTGCGCTGCCTGGGTGGGGTACTTATCGCGACGCCGGCGCGAGTTCTTGGGTGTGACTGCTCTCGAGGAGGGGCACTGCTAACGCGGCTCCCACACGCTCCACGGCCTGCAAGATCTCGACTAGCAATTGCTGTTGAACCTCAAGAAAAACGTCATACTCGGGCGTTGTAACGTAGGCGAAGACCTCTACGTCGAGGGAATAGCTTCCGATTCCGATGAAGCGCACCGGAATATCACCAGTTTCCACCTTCGAGTGTTGCTTCAGAAGGTCTCGCACCGCAGACACCAGTCGGAGCACCTGGTCCGGAGTCGTGTCCCGGCGGAGGTTCAGCGTCACGTGGAACCAGATCTTGTCTCGGGCGCTAAAGTTTTCAAGTTCCGTAGCGGAGAATTGGCTGTTGGGCACGCACAGGATGGTTCGATCGAGCGTTCGGATGCGGGTCGACCGAAGCCCGATGTGCATCACAGTTCCAACGTGCGCGCCGAAACGGCAGAAATCACCGACCAACACGGGGCGGTCGCTGATGACCGAGATGCCACCGAAAAGGTTCTCAATTGTCTTCTGCGCCGCCAACGCGACAGCGATGCCGCCCACACCGAGGCCAGCTAGAATCGTCGCTGTGTTATAGCCCCAGGCGCTCACTACGGCCAGGATCGCGATCAGAAAAAGGGATAACTTGATGACCCTGCCGCCGAGAGGAAGCACCGAGTAGGTCATCGCCTTCATGCGGGGATCCAGGCGGGTCCGCCATCGCTCTGCGACGAAGTCGACCGCGGTCGCGCCTGCCCAAGCCAGTCCAAGTGCGAAGGCCATCGCCAGAGCTCGTTCCATGTACATCCGCGGCAACGCGGACGGCGGTGCAAGTGCCATCGCAACACGAAAACCTGATGTCGCCAGACAAACGCGGACAGGTCCGCGAAGCTGGCTCGCATTTGCCTTCGTCAGCCGACCGAACGCAAGAATAAGCGCACGAGAGAGCAGTCCCGCACCAAACCAGAGCGCGAAACCGATTGCCAGGAGAGCAATCCAGCGCCACACAGGCGTGTCGAGTAATTCATGCGTCACCAGCAGTTGCGGCAGTTTCTTCTCAAGCGGCGTCTCGCTCAGAAGCTCGTGGGCTTTCGGAATCAGCGGGAGGCTGTCCGCGGAGACTAGCCAGACCTTGAATCCGGGCTTCAGCTCTACACGCTCCAGGTCCAGTTCC
>DASRRV010000106.1:0-26369 GCA_035695545.1 Candidatus Sulfotelmatobacter sp.
AAGACTGGAATGCTCCGCGTAGGCTTTTCGCAGGAGACCGATAGTCTGATCCTTCCTACCCGTGCCCGCGTAAGCCAGCAGTGTCGCTGCTGCCCGATCCGCTCTCAGTCTTGGAGCAAGGTCTTCAAATTTCTTCAAGGCATTCTCAGCTTCGGCTGTTCGGCCCCACCGGCCGTAGAGATAGGCCATCCACGCCCAGGTCCACGGTGAATTCTGAGGATTGCCCACTTGCTCCAGTTCATCCAGAGCCTCGGGGAACCTACCCTCTTCCACTAATGCGTAAACTACGAATCCTCGCGCAGTGGGGAACTTGGGATCGATGTCGAGAACGGCGCGACACTGTGTGATAGCGCGATCGTATTGCCGCGAATAGTAAAGAAACCTGCCGTGATCGGTGGCAATAATCAGTGACAGCGGATCTAGCTGCCGGGCACGCTCACTCTCCGCCAATGCCTCACCGAGACGCCCTTGCCAGGAAAGGTATTCGGCGTACCACTGGTGACCGGTAGCGTAGTCAGGATTGAGCTGGATCGCCCGCAGAAATTGTTTCTCTGCCGTTGGCCAGTCGTAATCGTAGTTCTCTGCGACTAACGCAAGCGACGTGTGGGCTTCCGCAAGAGTCTCATCGACTTGCAGTGCCTTCAAGGCAGCCGTACGCGCCTTCGGCATAAATTCATTTTGGGGAGCCCAATGCCACGTGCTCATCAACCCAAGAGCATCCGCCAATCCGGAGTAGGCACGGGCATAGTTCGGGTCCTTGTTGATCGCTTGCTGGAAGTACACCGCCGCCTGCTGAAGCGCTTCTGGCGTCCGCTTGTTCCAAAAAAAGTTGCCCTTGAGATAAAGGTCGTAGGCTTCATACGACGTGATTGGAGTGACAGGCACCCGGCGATTTGTAGCGTTAAGCTGACGTGGGGCATCGAGAGTAAGTTGAATTTCATCGGCGATTTCCTGCGCGATCTCGCGCTGCACGACCAGCAAATTCTTCAGTTCACGGTCGAACTGTCTCGCCCAGACGTGAGTCTGGTCCTTCACCCGAATCAGCTGAGCCGTAATACGAACGTAGTCGGAGTCGCGTCGAATGCTGCCCTCGACCACGTACTGCACCCCCAGCTCCCGCCCCACCCGGTCCAGTGGCTTCGGGTTGTGTTTGTAGAGCATGACGGAAGTTCGGGCAATGACCCCCAGTTGCTCAGGATTGATCCTTCCCAGTTCAGTGGTTATTTCTTCGGTCATCCCGTCGCTGAAGTACTCCTGACCGGCATCCCCGGTAAGGTTATCGAACGGAAGAACCGCCAGCATCACCCGGCTGTTCGGTGACGGCGGGTTCGTTTGTCTTCGCAGCAGACGGGGATAAAATCCCACTCCGGCGAGCACCACGAGGACAATCGCCAAAACCATTCTCCATCGTCGCCACACATGCTGCCTCGTTGCAGCCGTGGTTTGCTGGGTCGTGGTCTGCGCTTCCGGTCCAAAGCTAACCTGACCCTGGTCAATCTTCTCGGCCTCCCGGGTCGCGTCGCTGGCCGTCGTGGATGGCCTGGCGACCGGCTTTTCTCTCGGAATTCCTTCGATCTCCGTCACCGGGGCGATAAACCGGTATCCCTTCGCCGTTACCGTCTGGATGAAGCGGGGTTCCTCGACGTCATCTCTTAATACCTGGCGGATCTTGCGGACAGCCGCGTTAATGCTGTTGTCTGTGTCGACAAAGACTACTTTTCCCCAGATTCGTTCGATGATTTGATCGCGCGTGACTACATTCCCGCGCTGCTCGATCAGAAGCAGCAACAGCTCCATCGGAATGTGCGGCAACTTCAGCGCACGTCCTGCTCGCCGCAATTCATAGGCCCCGACGTCGAGCTCGTAACCCTTGCCGAACCGGAGTCGTGACGACGAGATGGCCCCTAACGATGTCATAAAACCTGGGCCTTAATGGGGGACTTCCGCTTGGGAGACTTTCACGCATTCTACCCCCGTTTTGTCTCTCCGGCGACATCTCATTCGCGCGCAGCAGGTTATGAAGTCATGAAAAATTAAGCCACGATTCAGGCCGGTGCTATTGGCCCCGTCGTTGAAGTGCGCCACACTGCCGCCACACTTGGGGATAGGGAAAAACTGCGGCAAGAAACCTTTGCCGTGCGCCACGGAGTATTACGGGCTCCGTTTTTCGTACTTAACACACTCAAACTAATCAGGAGGGGCGGACTGTCGATCCAGTCCGCCCAATACCACGAACGGCAAACTGCCTCTTTCGTCTCAAAATTTTTTCTGGGAGAAGAAGACTATGCAGCTCAAGAGCTTGAGGCTCATCCTGAGCCTGACCGTTGTAGCATCCAGTTTTGCCACGACCGCGATTGCGCAGGAAGCGGCCGATACTGACTCGACAACCAAAGCCAAGACCAACGCGAGCAGCACCACGAGTGCTCCGCCGCCGGCGACGATCACCGGATCGGGCACGCCGGGATTCCTGCCCGATTTTACGGGCGCTGCCACCATCGGCAAATCTGCAGTATTCCAGTCTGGCGCATCGCCGACCGCCAAAATCGGCATCAACACCACCGCTCCCACTGCTACTCTCGATGTGCACGGCGGCGCGGCGGTGCGCGGTACATTTGTATTGCCCGCCACCGGCGTCGCGACCCCAGCCTTAGGCAAGAGTTCGCAGCCGGAAAACATGGCCGCATCGGTCTTCAACAGCGGCACCAGCACTCCGGTGACACAGACCTTCCAACTCAAAGCCGAGCCGGCCAACAACAACACGGTGAATGCCAGCGCGACGCTGAATCTGTTGTTCGGCCAAGGAACTTCCGCTCCCACAGAAACCGGCCTTAAGTTCAACAAAGGCGGCATTGTTACCTTTGTTGGAAGCCAGACCTTTCCCGGCACCGCCCGTCTGAGTGGCGGCAACGCTTTCACCGGCAACCAGAGCGTCGCCGGGAACATCAGCGCTACTGGCTCGATTTCCGGCTCTTCCCTGAGCGGCAGCGGATCCGGCATCACCAACGTGAATGCAGCGGCATTGAATGGTTTCGGCGCCGGGGCGTTCGCCTTCGTCGGCGGCAACAACTCCTTCAGTGGCGTCCAGACCATGAACAACTCGCTCGTCGCTAACGCCGGTGAGAGAGTAACTGGCACGATCCAGTTCACCGACAATGGCTCAAGCGGGTCGCTCCAATCTCCGCTCCTGATCAACGCGGTAGATTGCTGCTCGTTTGGCGATCGCATGATCTGGGCTCACAGTCCTGGTTTCTCACAGTGGGGAATCTACTACGACGATGACAACGACGTCATGCATTGGCAGGAGTCGATCGGAAGCGACCTGATGACGCTGAATTTCTTCAACGGCGATCTCAACGTGGCCGGCGCCATCACGGCGGGGACGAAGGACTTCAAGATCGACCACCCGCTCGATCCCAAAAACAAATACCTCTATCACGCCTCGGTCGAGTCTTCCGAGATGATGAATATCTACACCGGAAACGCGACCCTCGACAACAGCGGGGAGGCGGTGATTTCACTCCCGAAATGGTTTGAAGCCGTCAACGCCGACTTCCGCTATCAACTCACCGCGATCGGTGCCTCAGCTCCCGGCCTATACGTCGCCCGGGAAGTCGCCAACCACCAGTTCAGCATCGCGGGCGGCGCTCCGGGCATGAAAGTGTCCTGGCAGGTCACTGGCGTGCGTCATGACGCTTACGCCAAGACTCATCCTCTGACGGTGGAGGTGCGCAAGCCCGAGAAGGAGCGCGGAACCTATCTCCATCCGGACGCCTTCGGCGAGCCTCGACTTACCCAGGAGCAAATGCTCATGCATCAGTCTCGACGACCATAGTTTTCCAGGACAGTCCGAAGGGTGGGTAGGATGCTGCCGGAGCCGATTTAGGCTCTGCGGAAATCGCAACGTATAAGCAGCATCGTACCCGCCCCTGCACAGATCGCATGGGCCGCTGGCACAACGGAACACAATGAGTTGTTGGTTTGCCGGCGAGTTGCGCGATTGGCGTTAGAGTTGACTGACTTACTGCGCAGCGCGCACTAGCTGCTGTGTTCTCGGCGGCTCTAAATCGGACCGTGCGAGCCGAATATTCCTGATTGCATCCGCTGTAGCTTTACGCATCGCTTGAGTGAAAATATCTCGATCGGGCCCGAGCGTCAGGGCGTGTCCTACTTCCATATCCTTGGGGTCAGTCACTGTGTGGGAAATGGCAAAACCCATGGGCTTACCCTTTGCCGTAGTCAGAGGCAAAGAAAGTACGTGTACGTTCCAGCAGCCTTCGTGACGAGCCGCAAAAAAATCGAAGTCCCCGGAGAGCATCACCGACGCCTCAAGCGGTTCCTTCGCGAGTGCATTACTGGGTGACGTGGACTCCGGCGAAAAGGCGATGCAAGGCTTTTCCTTCGTCCCCGTTTGGGGGACGGCCTCAGCAAGCAACAGAATGAGCACCCACATTCGTTTCATTTTGCTGACACCTCCAGGACGGTGTCGCACCGGTCTACAGGACATCAATCGTTCGGTGGCGGCAGTGTCAGGGAATCCGCAAGTGTGAAGCTGAGTGCCGACTCCGCTGGAATTTCAATCTGCTTGTTTCCGGTCGCTGCACCTCCAATTAGCCCCGCGCCTGCGCCAATGAGGGCGCCAATGCCGGCTCCCTTGCCGCCACCGGCGATACCTCCAATCAAGGCACCTCCGGCTGCGCCTCCACCAGTGGTGGCTGCGGTCCTCTTGCCTTTTCCCTTCACCGTACTGCTCAGGACGCTAGTCTGGATGGGATAGGTATGGTCCGCGATTGAAATGCTCGTGAGCGCGAGCGTTAACTCGCCTTCGCCCTTTATTTTGCCTTTGGCTTTGGCGCTAACCACCGTGCCACTGACCGTTGCGCCCTTCGGCAGGGCCGGCCTTCCTTCTACGCTGATTGGTTGCCCCAGAGTGGCGAGAAACGTTTGGCCCGCCTGGCTGGACTTCGAACTCAACGCTTGGCTAGTGATGACGGTCAGAACGGTTCCGGAGGGCACTACGATGGGTTGAGGCTTGGGTTTGGGCGGGGGCGGAGGCGCTGCGGCCATGGCCGGAGCCAGTTCTGGGTCGACCGTGGTTTGGTCGTCCACGGCAGTCGCTCCCTGCTCTGCATCAGCGATCTGCTCTATCTTTTTCTGGGCTACCGGCGTCTTAACCTTACCCTTCAACTGGACCTTGCCCTCCGTGACTTGCACTTTGACTTGCGAGTCCTGAGTCTCAGGATCCGCGGCAATCTTGTCCTCAATGTCCTTGGCAGCTTTATCGTCGCTGCTATGACGGGAGCATGCGACCGAGAGCCCCATCAATAGGCTCAACAACACAATCAAAATGCGTGAATTGCCTGAGTTGCGCATACGGCCTCCGGTCTAATAGACCCACCAAAGTATTGCGATTTTGCCCCGCTCCATGTTCGCTACGAGGGAGGTTATTCGTCTCGATTTGCCGCGCGTTTAACCCTTCGCACGCCGAGCTGTTCTTCACCTCGTCTGCGGACAGGCGCCAGCTAATTTTGGAAGTCGAGCACTATCCTTGCCCGTTTCGTAGGTCGCGGAAACTGATAAGAATGACAGTATCTTTGATCCCCAAAATCAAGTTTTCTACACCGGCGGGAAAGATGGCGACTTTTTGCGCGACACTCCGAAAAATGCGACCTACCTCTACCTTCAACTGACGCTGGCATTCAGCGCGGTCGGTTGGGCTTTGATCATTTGGTCTGGCCATCTGGACACGGGCTTCGGCTTGCTAATGCCGGCAATGATGTGGTGCCCCGCCCTGGCGGCACTGATCACTTGTCGCCTGTTCCGTCGAGATCTTCGATCTCTCGGTTGGCGCTGGCCCAACAGTAGATATTTAGCCGCATCCTACCTCGTACCGCTTGCGTACACGTCAGTTGCGTACGGTGCGGTATGGGCGTTAGGGCTAGCCGGATGGAATTCGGAGTTCGTGAGCCTGGTTGCGCAATCCCTCGGGCTCAAGGGCTTGCCTGTATGGGCCTCGTTTACCCTCGCCATTATCTTTATGGCTACTGGGGGCGTAATACAGAATCTTTCGATGACGCTCGGCGAAGAGATTGGCTGGCGAGGATTCCTGGTTCCAGAATTAGTTAAGCAAATGTCATTTACTAAAGCCAGCCTCGTGAGCGGCCTCGTCTGGGCAATTTGGCATAGCCCCTTGCTGCTGTTTGCCGATTACAACGCAGGCACGAATCGCTGGTACGCCCTCGGCTGTTTCACCGTAACGTGCGTCTCCCTAAGCTTCATGCTTGCGTGGCTTAGGTTGAAGTCAGACAGCTTGTGGCCTGCGGCCCTGTTTCATGCCAGTCACAATCTCTTCGTTCCGATCATTTTTGACAGCCTGATCCGAAATACTGGCCGGAGCCTCTGGTACACAACCGTATTTGGAGCCGCTCTGGCAGCCGCAAGCCCCCTGTTTGCACTGTACTTCTGGATGCGCCGCTCCGAGATCCAGCAACCAACTTCGGAACCCGTCTCGACAAAAGTTGCCGCCTTCGCGTAGGGCGGAGCCGCGGCAGGCGAATCAGTAGCGCCCCTGTCATTAGTTCACAGAACAGCGTTTGAACGAAGCCGCTTCGCGGCGGACGCTTTCGCGTGCATGGTGTCCCCAGGAGTGGTGTGATGGGAATAAGGTGGGGTCATAAGGAGCTAACCTATGACCCACCTTCGCAAAATGATGCTCGAGGAACTCGAGCGTCGCAATTACGCTCAGACTACAACACACCTCTACATCCAGACAATCGAAGATTTCGCGCGTTACTTCAAGCGCTCTCCCGCGCAACTCGGTCCGGAGCACATCCGTGAGTACCAGGCATATCTATTCCGTGAGCGGAAACTCGCCGCACCCACCGTCGCGCAACGGCTGGCTGCACTGCGGTTCTTCTTCACTCAGACCATCAAGAAAGCATGGAGCGTGGCCGAGACACCTTATCCGAAAAGGACGCGACACCTGCCCAGCATCTTGAGCCCAGAACAAGTTGCCCACCTAATCGACTCCGCTCAGACTGGGTTTCATCGCATTGTGTTGATGACCCTCTATGGCACCGGAGCACGGCGTGCCGAACTGGCGCGACTGAAGATCAGCGATATCGATAGTCGGCGGATGGTCGCCCACATCCAGGGCGGCAAAGGCCGACAAGACCGCGACGTTATGCTCAGTCCCACCCTGCTCGAAGCCTTGCGCGACTACTGGCGTGGTCTGAAGCTTATCTTGCCACTTGTGGCGGCGTGGAAGGAGCGGTCGGAGTAGCCAACATCGGGAACACAGCACCATTGTGTCCATGGAAAACCAAAGAATCGCGTTTGGTTCGCGGTTTTGGGTGGGCGCGCAATTCCCGTTCTGTCGCAATCCTGAATGTTTCTTCGCATTTCGGGAAGAGTCCCGCCGAACTCATCGCGGGAGTATCAGGGCACCCCGTCCCGCATGACACGATCTTCCTCGATATTATTGACGTGCAAAACTGCGCCACCAGAATATTTGATTCGCAGCAACGTCGTACTGCCCGGTCTGGATGTTGCTCGCAGTTGGACCTTCCTGCTGCGCACTTCTCGAAACTGCTGCGCGCTCCTGGCTCTCCGCTCCGCCGACTGCGCGCTGAACCGCGCGAAGCAAGACGGTCAGAGAGTGCGAGGTCTCCTGAGCATTATTGACTGCATTGGGAAGGTACGGCTTGGGGCCATACCTTCCCGAATGTTAGCGACCACCCTAGTGGGTGAAGGCGAAGTTCAGTCCCGTGGTCAGCACGATGTCGTTCTTCTTGGCCCCGACTGGTGGGTTGGAGACGTAAATGTCGCCGAAGGCGTTCTGCCACCCCAGCCATTTGCTGATCTTGGTCACGGTTCCGAAGTTGAACGTTCCGCGGTAGTTGCTCGCATCCTGGAAATCAGGATAGAAGTAAAAACTTTGGGTAAGCACTGTGCTCTTGCCGACTTTGTGCATTGCCTCCTCGCCCAAAGTTGCCGCGACGAACCGGTTGGTCACGCCGTAAGAGACGAACGTCGGAGGATCGGTGGGGGGCAGAATCTGAGGTCCGTTGGAATAAGTCTCGTGGGTATAGTTGATGCCGGCCAGGAAGTCGAGAGTCGTGGTGTCTGATTTGATGGCGTGGTAGCCGAAGCCTCCGCCGTAGACGCCGCGCAGATCGAGGAACTGCAGCGCGTTGCTGCTGAAGTCGGCGCCCACAAAAACAAACACCTTCGGACTGAGATTGTGATCGTAGCGAAGCCCTCCTGCCTGAGTGTTGGCCGTGGTGCTAGACGTGCCGGCGGGAGCCAGGTTATTGCTGGCGAATACAGAATTCGCGTAAAGGCTGAGCTTGTCATGGAGAGTGGTACGGGCCGCCGTGAAGGCGAGCGACAGGTTCTCGGTTTCGCTGTTGCCGCGAGTCAGCGAGAATCCCACATTCGCTCCACCTTCCCAACTATGCAGCAGGCCGGGATGCAGCGACTTCTCATAGGCCAACTGATCGGCGTCGTTGCGGATGACAGTGATGTTCTCCTTCGGAGCCTCCACGTTGCCCGCAGTCTTGCTGGCCACCTCTAATTTGCCATCCGTGGTGGTGATGGGTCCCACCACCGTCTGGCCGTTCTTGAGGCCGACGTGCAACTGCGTGTCGGTCTTGATTTCCTGAATCGCGTCAAGCTGCAGCGTCACGTCCCCAGCGGCGTCGGTGTGCAGCACCAGGGTTTTTCCGTCGGATTTCACGACTGTGCCAGTTAGACGGTCACCATTCTTGAGTGTGACCTGGTCGGCGAACAGGGCGGATGAAAGTCCGAAAAAGGCGATTAGGGTCAACAGTTCGAATCTACGCAACACGACCTACCTCCAGATTTCAGAGTTCTTGAGAATGAAAAACGATTGGGGTCCCAGGACTACGGCGGAACAAAAAATAGAGAAACCGCGACAAAGGAGCGGAGATGGCTTACCCGAAGACGCTGCCGATGATCCCCTTGGCGGGGATTGGGTCAGGACTTGGTATCAGTCTTCTTGTTCTGATCGGTTGGAGCCTGCGCTGGGGGTTCATTCTTCATGCCGTCTTTCAACGCACGAATCCCCTCACCCAGACCCTTGCCGAGTTCAGGCAATTTCTTGGGACCGAACACCAGCAACGCAATAAAGAAGATGACCAGCAGGTGCATCGGTTGAAATAGACCTTCGAACATCGGAGCCTCCAAGGGGCACAACTACAATCTAAGAATCATACGCCATCTAAGACCCCGAAGGAAAGGTCAAGTGACCCGGCCGGGGTGTTCGATAGCCTTTGTATTCTTTTACTTTACCGCATTTCGAGGGACGGTGAAGCCCGCCACGGTTGGATGTGATCTGGATCACATCCCCGCATCGGTATGGACGGACGCCTCGTCCCTCCAGCGAGGCGAACCCAAGCGCCAGCGCCGCCCCCGGTTACCTCCGTCATCTTACCCCCGAGTTCTTCGACGGGCTATGTTTCTGAAGGGCGTTTCGGGGCGGTGCCAGCGATGGCACTTCCTGCAAAAGCCGCCACCAGCAAGCCAATTCACGCGTCGGGGAGTCCGGTGAAAGTTCAGGCTCTTGCATTCATCCTGTTGTTCAGTTTGTTCAGCCTGGCGGCCAGCTCCGCGCAATCTGCGGATAATCCGCCGGCATCCATACGCGCTGTAAGCACCACCCAAGTCACCGCATGGCTGATGGGAGGAGTCTCCAGCAACCGGCTGGCTCGCCTTGTGGGCGAGCGCGGACTGGCGACCTTGCCCACCCGGAACGAACTCCGCCAGGTCGAAAGCGCCGGAGCGGGGAAAGACCTGATGAAGGTCCTAAGCTTCGGGAATGTACAGTCAGCGAGCGTGGGGACACCGATTCCAGCGGAATTATTGAAAGCAGCGGCCGAGGCTCGCCAGCAGCGCTACCATGAGGCCGAGCTGCAACTGCGGGAGGTTCTGCGGGCGGACGACCAGAACCCGGCGCTGCACTTTGCCCTTGGCGTCATGCTGCGCTGTCAAGAGCAGTGGGACGACGCGTTCGACGAACTTACCCAGGCGGCGCGGCTCATGCCCGATCTGCCCGAGAACCACGGCGCCCTGGCGTATCTCTTCTATCGAATGGATGACGGTCCGAACGCGGTCGCCGAGGCGCGCACTGCGCTCAGCATTGATCCGAAGAATGCTGAGGCCTATCAATATCTTGGTCTGGGACTCTATTCAACCGGTCAATATGGAGCGGCGGCGCATGCCTATGCCGAGTCTCTGGCCCGCGATAAGGACAACGCGGATACTCACTACGACATGGGAATTGCGCTGCATGCAGACGGCAACCTGCCCGGGGCTATTGCTGCATACGAGCAGGCGATCCGGCTGCGGCCGGCCTTCTGGGAGGCTCATTCGAACCTGGGGCTGATCTTGCACGAAGAAGGGAAGCTCGACAAGGCCGAGGCGGAATATCGCGAGGCCAAGCGCATCGCGCCGGAAGAAGCATCGATTCGGAACAACCTTGGCAATACGTATTGCGATCAGGGCAAGTACGACGCTGCGATCGACGAGATGCACGAGCTTTACCGCCAGCATCCGGAATGGCAGCAGGGGCATGCTTGCCTGGCGAGTGCGTACATGGCGAAGAAGGAGTACGACCAGGCGGTGGACGAATTGCGGCTGGCGCTGCAGCAGAATCCGACAGGTTCTGCGGAACACCGCATCCTGGGACAGGTGCTGTTGCTCGATAACAAACCAGAAGAGGCATTGCGCGAATTGCGGCTCGCGGTTTCGCTCAATCCCGATTCCGATGTTGCGCACCATCTGCTGGGTACGGTCTTGCTGCAGCAACAGCAACTGCATGCGGCCGAGAAGGAGTTCCGGGAGGCGCTTCGCCTGAACGCATCGGCCGACAATCATTACTCGCTGGCGGCGTGCCTGATGAGCCTGGACCGCTACGAAGAAGCATTGTCGGAATTGGAGACGGCCTCGCAGTTGGATCCCGAGCGTACGCTGTATCGCGCCCGCCGGGAAGAACTCCTAAAGCTGATGAAAGACACGCACTCCCGCTAAGAAATCCATGTAGGGACAGCCGCCTAGACTAGGCTGTCCAGCGCAGGGCGAAGCCCAAGCGAGCCGCGAGTCGCGAGCCGCGAGTCGCGAGTCGCGAACCGTGAGTCGCGAACCGAAAGCCGAAAGCCGAAAGCCGAAAGCCGAAAGCCGAAAGCCCCCCGAGGTTCACTAGCCGCGATGTACCACGGTGCGTAGGCGCAGCCAGTCGTATTCCCTACACTAAGCACGAGGGAGATTTCCGAGATGGCGACGAACGCGACGCGATCCCAGCAATCGGCAGCCGACAAGACGGCCGCCCATGCGGCTTTGGCCCAGGAGACAGGCG
The DNA here is from genome assembly GCA_035695545.1 of Candidatus Sulfotelmatobacter sp. Taxonomy (GTDB): domain Bacteria; phylum Acidobacteriota; class Terriglobia; order Terriglobales; family Acidobacteriaceae; genus Sulfotelmatobacter. The sequence goes on from DASRRV010000106.1 coordinate 11,372, forward strand.
CACGCCGCATTGAGTCGTCGTCCGCGTCCGATTCGGCGGACGATTCCTCGATCAAGCGTTCAGGATACGGGCTGCCATGCGCCAAGTGCCGCCTCTATTACCCTGCCGATCTGGATATCTGCCCGACGTGCCATCATCACGAACGAGTGGCGCCAACTGTACCGAATTTACCTCCCAAGCCGTCACAGACCGCGACCGCTCCCAGTCCTGACACCAGGGTAGTTGAGCATGAGCGGGAGGAATTCCTCCGGCAGTTCAAATCGCAGCTGCTTGAGGCGCACGCCGATGTCGCGAGTGCTCCCGCGCCGGCTTGCGGACTCGGAGGGCATCATCCGGGCGAGGCAGGCAGCGCGGAGATCTGCAAAGCCTGCTATGAGCGTCTGCAGGAGCGTCTGGATGTTTGCGAAGCGGCCTTGCATCTCGACCTGAAGGAAGCGGCGCAGATCATCTATGACGCGGTATGGGCCGATCCGTCCGACCCGAACAAGACGTACCAGAACGCGGCGAATGCCTTGCTAACCGAGCTGCGCAAGCGCGCCGGTATGAACTCGCTGCATGGCCCGTTTCACCCACTGTCGCACTAAGGGCGGGTCTTAGGTCTTCGGCCTTGGGCTGTAGGTCTTGGCTCTGCCAAGACCTAAGGCGCAAGACCGAGAGCCGAGAGCCGAGAGCCCAAGACCGCTACTCTGACTTGATCCCCACCCATCTTTTTCCGGCGTACAACTTGTAGGCCTTGCCATCCTCCACCAGTTTCAGCGGAACGGCGTGCACCAGCGAATTGTCGGTTTGTGCGGCCGTGCTGAGCACATCTTTGTTAGATACGTCCATAACCATGAACTTGCCGTCGGCGGTGAAGCCGAAGCCGTATTGGCCCGGGGGCAGCGACGTTCCGCCGATCGCGAGTTTCACTTCGGTGATGAGCAGGCCCTGGTATTTCTGCTGGATCGCGGTGGAATAGCCGGACGCGTCGACCAATGCGGCCAAGGCCATCTTGCCGTCCGCCTGTTGGAACCCAACCGCGTTGCGCAGTTGCACCGGTGCCTTCTGCCCGCGGTAGAAGAATTCCGACGGAACCACCTTCTTCAGTTCGTCGCTGTTCAGCATGTGCGACGTGATTTCCGGCGGCATGGCGTCCGAACTCTGGGCCACGGTCCACGTTCCCAACATGGCCAGGGTCAGAGCGCTCAGGACCGCGAAGCGAAAGTTTTTAGTCGCAGTGTTTTTCATAAGAGATGAATCCCTCGAGTTGGGGAGTGAAAAGTGCTCTCGGGAACTCTAATCGTTCCGCCGAAGGCGCGCAAATGGTGGAACGCTGTCCGCCGTCCGCTGACAGCTAAGAGCTAGAAGCTAGAAGCCAGGAGCTAGGAGCTAGAACCTAGAAGCTAGCAGCTGATTCCCCACAATTTCACTTTGCCCGCAAGATTCGGATAGTCCGCTGAATGCCCTTCGCCGTACGCTTTCCTTGCTATGACAACCAATGCCATACTCGAAGCAGAGAGCTTGCAAATGATGTCCGCTCCTCAACCGAATCCTTCAACCCCGGCGCTCGGCGACGCAAGCGACGAGCATCGCTGGAACGCGGTCGTTGCCCGCGACAAGGCTCGCGACGGAGAATTTGTGTTTGCCGTCGCGACCACCGGGGTGTACTGCCGGCCGTCGTGTGCTGCGCGCCGTCCGCGCCGGGAGAACGTTCAGTTCTTCCTCAGCCCCGAACGGGCGGAGCGGGCAGGGTATCGGGCGTGCTTGCGTTGCCGTCCCAAGTCACTCAGCGGAAATGCGGAGTCCGATTCGGCGAAGGCAATTTGCCGGTTTATCGAGCAACACCTCGACGAGCCGTTGACCCTGGAGCGCCTCGGCAAGGAGTTTCACCAAAGCCCGTTTCACCTGCAGCGCCGCTTCAAGGCGGCTCTCGGCATCACGCCGCGAGAGTACGCCGATTCGTGCCGCCTGCGTTTGCTCAAGCGCAACCTGCAAGCCGGAGACTCGGTGACGCGCGCGATGTACGACGCTGGGTATGGTTCCAGCAGCCGTCTCTACGAACGCACGGCTTCGCAGCTGGGCATGACGCCTGACAAGTATCGCCGGGGAGCGATCGCAGCGGCGATTCGCTATACCTGCGCGGATTCTCCATTGGGACGCATGCTGATTGCGGCCACCGAGCGCGGAATCTGCGCCATCCAGTTTGCCCACACCGATGGCGAATTGATCGAAGGTCTGAAACGCGAGTTTCCCTTCGCCGCCCGCAAGTCCGATGCTGGCGGATTGCAATCCTGGGTCGGCGCGCTGCTGAAGCACATGCGCGGCCGGCAACTCGACTCCTCGTTGCCGCTCGATATTCGCGCCACCGCGTTTCAACGGCGCGTGTGGACGTACTTGCAATCGATTCCGTTCGGCGCCACGCAGTCGTACAGCCAGGTCGCCAAGGGCATTGGCCAGCCGAGTGCTACCCGCGCCGTCGCTCGCGCGTGCGCGACCAACCCGGTGGCGGTGGAGATTCCGTGCCATCGCGTCGTTCGCGAAGACGGTACCATGGGCGGCTATCGCTGGGGCATCGAACGCAAGAAAGCGCTTCTGGAAATGGAACAAGCGCGCGTTTGACCCGCTCGTAGAGACGTAGCTGGCTACGTCTTGCCGACAGCAAGGTGAACCCGGAGGTTCCAGGTGCTGTCGGCAAAGCGTAGCCAGCAAGGTCTCCAAGCGTAGGTGCAACAGGAGGGACCACGGGATTCATTGACGCAGGGAATTCCCGTCAGTTAAATGGACTGGCGGGACAAACTTCAATTCTCTCGCAGATGTGGAGCGTGGTTATGGAGACGAAGCCGGCGGCGCTGAGTGTTGTCCTGTTTTTGACAGCTCTGATATGCGGGTGCGGAGGCGGCAACGCAACATTCACTGGCGGAGGCGGTCCTCCGACGGCGCCCACGATCTCCACGGCAACAGGCGGCCAGACAGGTGCGCAAAACGGCGCGGTGATCGTAACCCTGTCGGCTGCCAGCGGCACGACCATCTATTACACCGTCGACGGCAGCACTCCGACATCATCCTCCCAGCCGTACCTCGCGCCATTTCTGGTGGCTTCGAACCTGACGGTTAATGCAATTGCCGTCGCCTCCGGCCAAAGCAGTACGGTGACCACACAAAATTTCTCACCCAACATTGCATCGAATCAGGTGGTTTGGAGCGAGGAATTCACGAATTCCACTGGCTCGCCCGCGCAGCCGAATCCCGCAATCTGGACGTACGACACGGGCAACAGCGGTTTCGGCAATCATGAACTGGAGACCTATTGTGCGTGGGGTTCGAACACATCGCCGTGCAGTACGACAAGTCCAAGCGAATTTGTTGGAACCGACGGTGTTCTGCACATTGTGGCGCAGCAGCCGTCTGCCGGCGTGTACACGTCGGCGCGCTTGAAGACGCAGGGCCTCTTCAGCTTTCAGTACGGACGGATTGAAATACGCGCTGCGGTGCCGGAGGCGCAGGGCTTTTGGCCAGCGGCTTGGCTGCTGGGCAACAACATCGCCACGGTAAACTGGCCCGCCTGCGGCGAGCAGGACGTACTAGAGCGGGTGAATGCGGCCCAGACGCCGGACTGGAATGAGTCGTCGATTCACGGAACGGGCTTCACAGGTGGCACAGGATTGGGCGCTGACTATTTTTTCCCCTCGGGGCAGAATGCTTCGCAATGGCATACCTACGCGATGGCTTGGGCGCAGGGCCACGTTACATACTATGTCGACGGCCACCCCGTACCTCCTGGTTTCAACACCGCCAGCATCAGCGGGCTTCCTGGCGCGGTTTGGCCGTTCGATGATGGGCAGAGCAATTTCATTCTCCTGAACCTGGCCATTGGCGGCGATTTTCCCGGACCACCCGACAATACGACTCCGTTTCCGGCGGAGATGCTGGTTGATTACGTGCGGATCTACAGCAACTAGCCCCGGTCAATCATTGAAAATACAACACTAGGTGCATTTACGTATCGTAATATACGTACACCGATATACGTACATCAGATCATGGTCAGGAAGAAATCCACAAAAGCGAACCGAGAGCGCCACGAGAAATACCCTTTCCGGGGCCAGAAACGGCCCTGACGTCGACGATCGTCGGCGGGATGAGGGTTCGCATCGTCCGCGTGAAAACTCTTCGTCCTGCGGCACGCCAGAGGTGTTTTACGGATTTTCAATGACTTGCACGAAGCGCCAACGCCTTGCACGAAGGCTCAACAACTTAGCTGCAGTGCGGCCCCGGAGACGCTGGCCAGCAACTCCTAGCAACGTTTCTACGACTGGGATTTTCTTACCGCCAGCCAGTTCGTGAATGCCACGGCTACCGCGACCGCCAAAATCCAGGACTTGGTGTATTCGATGCGAGTGACTAGGCCAACGCAGATCAGGACGCCCGCGACCGCCAGAAAAATCCCGCCCGGGATCTGGACGACTCCCGGCGTTTTTTGTTTCCTGCGCAACGCGGGCAGCGCGGCACATACCAGGCCGTAGTAGAACAGCCGCGATCCTGCGGAAAGTGTGGCATTGCCCGCGAAGCTGCCCAACACGGCGAGCAGCCATACCAACAAGGCAAACACGAATATCGAAACATAGGGCGTGCGGAAGCGGGGATGCACCAGCGCGAACAGAGACGGGAAGTCGCCACGTTCGGCCAAAGCAAACGTGACGCGCGGCGTGCTGAGAATATTTCCGCTGAGGTAGCCGTAAATCGAGATGAGCGCGCCCACGGCGATGACCGCGGCTCCGGCGTGGCCGAGGCCCTGACCCATCATCCCTTGAACCATAACGATGCGGGCGACGTCCGCGAGAGGGCGTTCACTGTGACCCGGATCGGGAAGCACCCCAACCACGACCCACTGAATCAGGCTGTAGAGGATGGCGCAGGTGATGAGCGCGGCGAAGAGTCCGAAGGGCATGTCGCGGCGCGGATTCCTGGCCTCGCCCGCCGAGATCAGAGCGGTCTCGAAACCTCCATAGGCGAAGATCAGAAGCACCATGGCGCCCGCCCAGTCACTTGAGGCCGGTGAAATGTTTGCCTGCGGGATGACGCGGTGCGTCGCGATCAAATAGAAAAGTCCAGCCAGGGCGACCAAGCCGAGCGACGCAAGCTTGGCGCCGGTGAAGGAATTGCTGAGCCATGTGCCCGCGCGCACTCCGCGAACGTTGATCGCCGCCAGGATGCCAATCAGCAAGGTCAGGATGACGAGTTTTGGAATCGTCTGCGAAGACCGCGGAAAGAATTCTCCGAGGTAAACGACAAACAGGTTGGCATTGGCCGCGCACGATGCGAGACGTACGAACCACAGCAGCCACGCCACCTGTATGCCCATGAAGCGTCCGAATGCTTCGCGCGCGTAAAGGTAAGGACCTCCGGTTTCGTGGAAGCGCGACGAGACCTCCGCGAAGCAGGCCATGACGACGCCTGCCGCCACTCCGCCGAGGAGCACCGCCAGCACACTGGCTTTCCCTAGCTTCGCCGCGAGAACCGAGGGGAGTCCGAAGACACCGCTCCCGATGATGCAATTCACGGTGAGGGCGGCGACGCTCCAGCGGCCGATGGCGCGAACCAGTCCTTCGTTGGGCGTGCCTTGGCTGGATGTGCCTAGGCTGGACGTGCCTTGGTTCGCCGAAGTTTCTGGGCGCGTTTCGGTCACGGCGCGTTTGTATCACAAACTTTGCCCTTCAGGGATTTCTGGCGGCGGTGCGAGGTGGTCGTCTAGAATCCACGGCAATCCAAATGGGGCGGCTGCCGCGTAATTCAATTTGCAGCCTCTGAGTTGGGGCAAGCCCGGCGATGACTCAAGAACGATGACTCTAGGAAAAGACCGCCGTTGCGTGTTCGTTGCCGGGGGAACCGGCTATATGGGCCAGAAGCTGATCTCCCGGCTGCTCGAGCGGGGGCACCAGGTTCGGGCGCTGGTGCGGTCCGGTTCCGAGAAGAAGCTGCCCGCGGGCTGCACGCCGATCCTCGGTAATGCGCTTGACGGCGCGAGCTATGCACCGCCAAATCGCGCCGGCCGACACGTTCGTGCAATTGGTGGGCGTGGCGCATTCCAGTCCCGCGAAAGCGGCGGAGTTCCGACAGGTCGATCGTCCCGCCGGATTAGGAGCCGTGGCAGCGGCGAAGTCGGTGGGGATTCGCCATTTTGTTTACCTGAGCGTGGCGCATCCCGCGCCCATGATGCACGCCTACATTGCGGTGCGGTCGGAGTGCGAGGCGGCCATCGAATCCGCGGGATTGAATGCGACGCGATCCTGCGGCCGTGGTACGTGTTGGGCCCGAGGCACTGGTGGCCGTATCTGTTGCTGCCCATGTACAAACTCGCGGAACTGGTGCCCTCAACCCGCGAGGGAGCGCCGCGATTGGGGTTGGTGACTTTGGAGCAAATGACGAGTGCACTAATGGTCGCGGTGGAAAATCCCGCTCAGGGAAGACGCATAGTAACTGTGCCTGAAATCCGCGCCGCGAGAGCGTGAAAAGCCCCGCCAATCAAGGGGTTTCGCGGTGGTGACCTTTTCACGGACCAAAGTAATCGCAGAATTACGAAAGGCGCATGCCCGTGGGACATCTATCCGCTACACCGTGCCGATGAGATGTTGGGACGGCAAACACAATGGCCCGAGAAGACATGGACGATCTTCATTTGCGGATTGCGCGGGTGACCGAAGACCTGCGCACCATCCAGCAGGAACTCAACTGCGCCGCCATGCAGGCTCCGAGCGACCCGGAACTCATGGAAGCGCTCAACTCTCTTTCAGAGACCGAGCCCATCGATACATTGCGCTCAGCGCTCGACCAGATGCGCCATTTTTTGTGGTTCTATTCGCAGGTGATGGACAACGAACCCGAACTGGGAGACAAGTTGCGGCAGGCCGCTCCCGGGAAAACTGCGAGCGATGAGTCGCCTAAGCTGCAGAGCTCTTTTCTGGACCAGCTGTCGCGTGCAGATGAGTTGATGCTGCTCCATCATCTGGCTGAGTCGAAGCAGCGCAAGCCTAACTAGCAATCTTTCCATTTGAATTTCGCTCGTGTAAGGGCGGACGCAGCTTGCCCTGAGTGCCGTCGAAGGGTCCGCCCCGCGTGTTTCGCGCTGAGAACATCATTGCTTGCGGGTCGTTCGCTCCCAATTTTGTGCTGGCGCGCGCAACCCGGACGAATGCGTCGGGGGCACATTGGTGCTGGTGGACGACCGCTAGGGGCGTCCGCCGACGACTGTCTTTATTACTTCGCCCGCGTTGTTGAGCACGGTGAAATCCGCATTGGCGCCCTGGGTCAGAGATCCGTGGGTCGTTGACATTCCCACGGCGCGCGCGGCATTCAAGCTGGCAGCCCGCACTGCGTCACGCAAGCTCCAGTTGGAAAATTTCGTTACGTTGCGCACCGCGCGATCCATGGTGAGCACGCTTCCGGCGAGTGAGCCGCCGGAGGTGCACTTGCCGTCTTTCACGTCGACGAGGATTGGACCGAGTTTGTATTGCCCATCCGGCATGCCAGCGGCCGAAATACCGTCAGTGATGAGCACCGCGCGTTCCGTCCCTTTTGCCTGCAAAAAAACTTTCACCACCTCCGGAGCCACGTGGATTCCGTCAGCGATCAGGTCGGCAGTCAGGTGATCGTCGCTGAGCACTTCGCCGATGATGCCGGGCTCGCGATGGTCGAGCGGCCGCATGGCGTTGAAGGTATGCGTCGCGTGGCGGGCGCCGGCCTTTACTGCGGCTTGCGCCGTTGGCATCTCTGCGTCGGAGTGTCCAATGCTGACACAGACCTTGCGACGCGCGGCTTCGGCGATGACCTCCATCGCGCCGGGAATCTCAGGAGCGATCGTCAGCATGGTCACATGTCCTTGCGCGGCCTGCCAAAAGCGATCAAAAATTTCGAGCGTGGGCGCAACCAGATTTTCCGGAGGATGCACGCCGCGGCGCTTGTGGCTAAGAAACGGTCCCTCAAGGTGAATGCCGAGCGGCCGCGCCTGCGCGGTGTCGCCATTCGTCGAGGTGGTTTTGGCCCCCTCGATCGCGTCGGCCAGACGACTGAGCGCGGCGCAAGTAGCATCGAGGGGCGCGGCCACGGTCGTGGGGAAATACGCGGTCACTCCGTGGGCCGCCAGAAAGTTCCCCAGGCGCGGAAGATCGGACACGGAGGCCAGCATGACATCCAGCCCAGCGCCGCCGTGGATGTGGATATCGAAGAATCCGGGCGCGAGCGTCGCGTCGCCGAAGTCCACGAGCGAAGCGCCGGCGGGGACGTCTTTTGCCGAGCGCGAGGAGACCTCGGTGATCCGTCCGTCTTCAACCAGAAGCAGCGGATTCTGAATTTCTTCGATTGGAGTGTAGAGTCGGCGAGCAGTGAATGCGGTCTTCATGGAATTGGTGGAGCGAAGATCTATCGTAGCTGCCTGGCATGTTTCAGACAACATGCTCGGGTAGCATGCTCCGACAAGATCCGGGGACAAGATTCTGGGACTCCATTCCTAGACAACACGCCCCGACAACATGCTTGAACAATTTACGCCGAGAGGGTCGAGCGCGCTCCGATTTCTCTGAGCATGCACGCGATGGCGTGCGCGGTCCGCTGGCGTAACGGAATGTTATAATTCAGTAGAACGTCAGTAGTTGTGCAAGGACGCGCAGCAGTTCCTCAAGCGTCCGCTGCAAAAGTCGGGGAGTGGCTCAGCCTGGTAGAGCACCTGGTTCGGGACCAGGGGGTCGGAGGTTCAAATCCTCTCTCCCCGACCAATCTTTTCAGTGCGGTACGCGGTACGTCTGCGCGCCATGCCGCCCCTGTCCACACTGCTGGGCGTCGGTCAGAACAAAAGTCGCTGGCAACGCCGGTTTTCGCTTTCTCAAACAGCCGCGCCACCCTCAGAATGAGCCTGGGCTGGTAAGAGCGAAGGCGCCGACTATATCGGCCAGCGTAACCGAGACCAGTTCATCATGGCCAAAAGGTTGGCAACTGTGTCGGAGGGCATGGGATCGTCTCATCACCAAGATGATTGGATGTATGATCCGGCAGTTCCTCGCTCATCCGGCCGAGCTTCTGACGTTCAGGCGGTTGTCCATGCTCGTGGCTAGGGATCATGACGTCTTGCACGCCATCGCGCAAACACGACTCGACCTCTTCATGATCACCGCGGATGGTTTGTGAAGTTATTCCCTGAAGCGGTAGAACGGATCGTACATGTGGGTGTAGAAAACACGATTGCCGAGGTTAAGCCATCCCCGGTTGAAGATGCTTCGAAGCGTGATCATCACCCGTGCCCACTTTTCCTCCGACGAGCAGATCCTTGTTGATCTGTTGATCTCCAACGCTGGTCGTTCCATCCGGATTCTCTGACTAGGAACTGCTGCTGGCGAGAAATCTGCCGAGTCCGAGGCCGCAACCCTACGGCGGTTGGTGAAGACAACTGGCGCGAGCTTTGCAGAGTACGTGGCTACCTCCAGGAAAGACAGAACCCGCGCGGCTTCTAGGTTCGGAGCTTCCCTTGGGTCTTGAGTTCTGCCGGCGCGCCAAGGGGTAGCGTGGGGCGAAAGGCGGTCGCCTGCAGCGACCGAAGAACACCGGACCATTTTCTCAAGGTTTTAGATTTTAGAGGACGCTTGCAGGTTTTCGGAAGTTGATACGCCGAGGCCGCCACTACAATTAACGGGATTCAAATCCGGGAGCGCACCCGCATCGATCCTCAAGTGGAACTGCAGCGGCCGAGAGTAGCAAGTTTTGCTGATCTGCTCACCTGAATGAGTAAGCGGATGAAGCAAACCTTGCTCGTCTGAATCGCAAGTTTTGCTAGTCAGATCAGCAAGCCGTGCAATCACATTTGCCGCAAATCGCCTGTTTTGATTGAGATAAGAACCGGTTCGAAAATTCCTAAAAGAAACATTCCTAGTAAGGAGAAATCCCTGCTCTCGCTCTTGGAGTCCGAGATTCTCAATGTGCTTCGTTGCTGAACGTGAATAGCTCGGCGCGGGCATAGATGCCGAGTTGGCTGCCCAGAAGGCCGGATTGAAGAAATAGATAGCAAGGTCCGGCGGTGGAATAGACTACACGGGTGAGCGGTTGTCGCCTGCAAGCTCTTCCTTTCGCCACACGAACGTGCCAGCCGCCATTCTACTATCGTGCCACAGACGGCACACCGGCGCATCGATAAAATTCTCCGTTGCAACGGCCGAACACTTCCCAGGGAACGACGGGTCACCTTTACTTCTGATTCGAGGTAAGCCAGCGTGAAACTCTACAACTCCGTCTGCCTTCTTTTTTTGTCAACAGCGCTTTTTAATCAATCGACGGCCTCAGTTCGAATCAAACAGAAGCCCACCCTGCAGATGCTTGCACACAACCCAAACGCTCGCCCAAAACGAGCGACTCCGCACGCTGCTCAGGGTGCAACTCCCGCGCTACAGTCAGGGCTGAACTTTGCGCCCGTTGTGGTGTACGGCTCGGGCGGGTATGAAGCCTTTTCAGTGGCGGTGGCGGATGTGAACGGGGATGGCAAACCCGACCTGCTGGTGGCGAACTATTCTGATAGCAGCGGACTGAATCCCACGGTGGGTGTGCTTCTGGGCAATGGCGACGGAACCTTCCAGGCTTCGGTGACCTATAGCTCGGGCGGGTATGGAGCCCTTTCAGTGACAGTGGCAGATGTGAACGGGGATGGCAAACCTGACGTGTTGGTGGCGAACGCCTGTGGCAACAGTTGCAGCAGTGCTAACGGCTCCGTTGGCGTGCTTCTGGGCAACGACGACGGAACGCGACTATAGCGAGACCAATACTTGCGGCACGAGTATTGCCTCAGGTGGAAGCTGCTTTATCAAGGTGAAGTTCAAACCCACGGTGACTGGCAAGCGCACCGCGGCGGTATCAGTGACCGACAACGGCGGTGGCAGTCCGCAGAAGGTGGGCTTGGCAGGCACGGGGACCTAAAGAAGAGACGGAGCAAAGAAAAAGTGCTCTTCGCCCTCTGTCTCTGTTTCGCCAAGGCTCGTTTCCCGGGATCATACGGTGAAGCCGTGGTCTGGTGGCATCCCCGCACGCTTACGCTGCTCGGCGTCCATGCGCTTTCTGGCGTTAGAGCCTGGAGGTCTTCGCAGACGGATTCCGGATTACCGTGGCTGAGTTGCTGAAGGGGTGTGAGAGTTGTACTCCTTTCAAGACGGCTCGCACCAGTAAGACCACCGTCCTACGCCAGGCGAACCTTTCCCGTTGAGTCCAAGACTTGGACTCGCTCCAGGGCGCAAAGGGGTAGCCGGGGGTGAAAACGGGCGAAAACCGGCACCCGAAATGGGCGAACCATTTTTTTGGAGTTACCAGGGTTTTACGGCGCTTGCAGGTTTTTTCGAAGCCACCAGAGCACGTCCTATCCTACAAGGACTCTTCATTCGTAACGCAGCGCCACGATCGGATCGACTTTCGCAGCGCGATGCGCCGGAACATAGCTCGCCGCGAACGCAACTGCCATCAACACCAGCCCCACTCCACAAAACGTAAGCGGATCCAGCGGGCTGACATTGTAGATTTGGTTGGCAATAATTCGTGTGGACGCCGCCGCCAGAATCAATCCCAAGGCTGTCCCGACGAGAGTCAGCCTGGCACTTTCCCTTAGGATCAGACCCAGAATGTCGCGCTGCCGGGCGCCCATCGCCACCCGGACTCCGAATTCCCGCGTGCGCTGTGCTACCGAATACGCCATCACCCCATATAATCCCATCGCTGCCAGAAGAAGTCCGATGCCACTGAGCAGACTGAGCAGATTCGCCGTTATCTTCGCTCCAAAGAGTGAAGCCGAGACGTACTCTGTCATGGGCTCGGCATCGAACATCGTGATTGCCGGATCGATTGCGGCTGCCTCGCGGCGCAGCGACGCAATCGCTTCACTCACTGCCCCTGAGGTTCGCACATGAATCGTCAGGCCATATTCGGGTCGAAAAATCTGCCGGATCGGGATATAGAAATAAGGCTGCAGGTTTTCGGTAACCCGATGGTACTTGCTGTCCTTCGCGATTCCCACGATCGTGAACCACTCGCCCCACCCGTGCACTTTGTGGCCGATCGCACGGCGATTGGGCAGGAAACGGTGGGCAAACTCCTGGTTGACGATCATGACTTTCTGCGTCGTCGCGTCGTCGTGCCAGTCGAAATCGCGCCCTTCGATGAGCGGAATCTTCATCGAGTCGAAATACCCAGGCGAGACGAGATCGCGATAGATCTTCATGTTCTCGTTCGGGCCCGGAACGTAGCCTTCCACCTCCAGTGTTTCCCAGTTTCCTCCGTGGAAGCCAAGCGGCACGGAATCGTCGTAGCTGACCGCAGTTACTCCCGGAAGTTGCTCCAGCCGTGCGCGCAAACGGCGGCAGAAGCTGTCGGTCTGCTGCGCATCGTACCCCGAGGTGGAAAAATCGAATTGCGCGAGGGCTACCCCGTCAGGTGAAAACCCCGGATCAACCGCTCGCGCGCGCTCAAAACTCTTCACGAACAGCACCGCGCCCACCAACGCCACAACCGCCAGAGCCACCTCGGAAATCACCATAAGTCCGCGCAGGCGATGTGCCTGAATACCGGAACTTCCGCTTCGTCCGCCTTGTTTCAGGACTTCATTGATGTTCGCCCGCGCAGAGTGCAGAGCGGGGGCCGATCCCGCAACAACCGTCACGATGATGGCCAGCACCGCGGTAAAGGCAAAAATCTGCCCATCCAAAGGCGGAGCGAGCATCACCGGACGCGTAACCACAGGAAGAAGCCAACGCAGGGCGCCTCCCAGCCAGTTCGCCAGGATCAAACCACACATTGAACCGACCAGCGCCAGGAATAGCGTTTCGGTCAGAAGTTGAGTTACCAGCCGTCCGGGTCTTGCTCCCAGCGCCAGGCGAATGCTGAACTCTTGCTGCCGTCCCGTAGCGCGAGCCAGTAGCAGATTGCCTAGATTCGCGCACACAATGAGAAGTACAACGACGCCCGTACCCATGAGTATGGCGACAGGGGTCAGCAGCATCGCCTGTGTGCCGAAGTGCGATTGCCACACCGGAAGCACAGTTGCACCCACGCCCTGATTGGAATCGGCATCCTGTTCAGCCATGCGGTTCGCTAGCGTCTGCACTTCTCCGCGCGCCTGATCGATGTTCACGCCCGCCGCCAGCCGAGCCAGCAGCATGAAGTTGCGTGTATTGCGGTCCCGCAACATCCATTTACCGGTATGCGTCATCTGCCCGTACATCGTGAGCGGCACCCAGAAGTCGTAGTCCAGCCCTGCATGCGTGCCATGGAACCCTTCAGGCGCCACACCAATGATCGTTAATGGAGTTTGATTGACCCACAGGGTGCCTCCAATCGCGGAACGATCCATACGGTAGTGCGAGTTCCAATAGTCGTGGCTGATGACGACGACTGGGTGAGCGTTCTGCGCGTCGTCCTGTTCCTCGGAAGAAAAAAAACGCCCGGCTTGGGGCTTAACGCCGAACATCTCGAACACTCCGCCCGACACCAGTTCGCCCCAGGCACGTTCCACATTCGGCACTTCACCCACTGAGAACAGATAACCTCGATAGGCCGTCACCGAGCGGACCAGGCGCAGGTGGTTGCGGAAATCGCAGAAGTCCAGATAAGAAGTAGTGATTGGTTCGCCGTCCGGCGCGGTATTCTCAATCGCCACTATGTGCTCTGGATTCTCTGCTCCGGGGAACGGATTCAAGACAAGCGAGCGCAGCCAACTGAAGATGGTCGTGTTCGCTCCGATTCCAATGGCAATCGTTAGAATCGCCACCACCGCAAAGGTCGGACGCTTGCGGAAGCTCCGCAGCGCATGGCGCAGGTCTTGAAACAGGGCGGTCATCGGATTCCTTGCCTCAGTCGTCCTTTGCAACCGCAGGGCCAGATCGACTGCTCGGTTAAGTGACTTGAAGCAAGCCTGTTAGCGCCGAGATGACCGCGGGCGCACTTGTTCGAAGTGTCCGGCGCGAAACTGGATCGTCCATTCCCGGACAAAGGCACGGATATTCGGGAAGTACCAACATAGTTGGCGAACCCAAGGCGATTACACGTTTTGACCGGGCCAGATGAGTGCTATGGGGATTTTTCGTCAATCAAGTGAAGCAGCGGTCGATCCCGAAGGACCGAGACGCCCACCGATCCACAGCTAGCGAATCCTGAAGTCCGTTTCGACCGCGATGCGAACCGGCACCGGCTCTCCATCCTTTGTGGCAGGTTGGAACTTCCAGGTGCTGACTGCTTTTAGTGCTTGCCGATCGAGGTCTTTGTCGAGGCTGGTGGTAACTTTGGCGTCTCGAACCGTCCCTTCGGGAGTGACCACGATCGAGAGAAGAACCATGCCGTTGATTTTCTTCTTGCGTGCTCTGTCGGTATATTCCGGATCGGGGTGATAGAGAGGCTTTGGCGTCGTGACTCCGCAGTCTCCTACCTTGCGTACTTCACAAATCTGATCCTGGTCCGGCTGGTCCTGCGCCACGGTGCGATGTGGGAAAAACGATGCTGCGCTAGCGCTCAGCAAAAGGCAGAAAACGAACCGACGCGTATCTTTCATGCACCCTCCGCAGCAACTACTTGCTGACCGCGACTGTCTCTGCAACTCCGATGAGAGTTTGGCGAAGCTGAGATTCACGTCACCATTCTAGTCCCCCATCCTAAGGTCAATGAGCGTAATGGGGATGTTTCGCCATTCAGCCAGCAACAGCCCACATCGAACTTCGTTTCACTGCGTCACTTCCGGGAAGGTGTATTCGGCAAGCGGGATAAGCCCTACGAGGCAGTGGTCGTGCGCCCAGATGAACTGTGGCGATTTGATTTGTCGCTCTGACGTGATGAGGTGACGGTGAATCAGGACCGTGCAGCCGTGTTTGTCATGTGGGGCGATGCTTTCTTTACAGACAAAACACTGAAACCCTCTCTCGTTCATGCGCTCAGATTACCACTGAGGGCTTAACAGCCACGATTAGCCATAGTGCTCATCGAAGTGGTTTTGAGCGTAATCGGGATGTTACTC
>DASRRV010000107.1:0-8826 GCA_035695545.1 Candidatus Sulfotelmatobacter sp.
GGACGTTTCATCGATTCGCTGCGCGGCCAATTCACTACCGGTGAAGACGTGGGCACTAGCCCTGCGGACATGGAATACGTTCACCAGGAAACAATTCACGTCGCAGGGCTGCAAGGGCGTTCCGGCGATCCCTCCCCGAGAACAGCTCGCGGCGTTTTTCGAGCCATGCAGGCTGCCGCCAAGCATCGCTGGGGCAGTGAATCTCTTGCAGGCAAAATGGTCTCCATACAAGGTTGTGGACACGTCGGATGTTGCCTTGCGCAAGAGTTGATTAAGGCCGGAGCCAAGCTGATCGTCGCCGATGTAGATAGGGAAAAAGTCGAAAATGTGGTCTCCGCTTTCGGCGCATCTTCTGTCGAGCCCGGCAAGATCTTTTCAGTTGAGGCCGATATTTTTGCTCCCTGTGCTCTCGGCGGCATCTTGAATGGTCAAACCATCCCTCAGCTGAAAGTCGCAATCGTGTGCGGCTCAGCCAACAATCAGTTGCTCGAACCTAATGACGGAGACTTTTTGGAGGAGCGTGGAATTCTTTACGTTCCCGATTATGCCGCTAACGCCGGAGGGATTATCGGCGGCTGCTGCCTGGAATTAATGGGTTGGGAGCTTCAGGCAACCCTGAAGAAAATTGACGCGATTTATGACACAACTTTGCGGGTGTTCGAGTTGGCCCAGCGAGAATCCATTCCCACCTATGCCGCGGCGGATAGGCTCGCTGAACAGCGTGCCACCAAGCCTGCCTGACTTTTTCACTCCTGTGAACTCTCCTGTTGTGGACAAGTGGCGTGGAGATCGCGCAGAAATGTTGCGCTGATTGAATGCCCACGACCCGTAACTTGCGATATGGCCTGTTACGAACACCTATCCTGCCGACCGGAGATTTTCTGGTAAACCCAGAACGTCGTTTCGGGTAACTTCCGTATAGCCGACAATCCGGGAGCTATTCCCGTGCCGTCACGCGTGCCGAGACAATCTCAGGGCAACTGCTTCCGTAGCTCTCGAATCGTTGATCTCAGCCAGACGTGCGCGGCGTCCGTTTGCATTCTGGGATGCCAAATCATCATGAGCTTCAAACTACCCAGCACGGAGGGCGCTTCGAGAATCTTGATTGCTTTATTGGAGGACTCGATAAGCGCCATCGTGCTCGGGACGGTTGCGATGAGGTCCGTAGCCGCTGCGACGCGGATCGCGACCGAGTGATGTGACACTATGAATCGACAGCGTCGCTTCTTGCCCATCTCCGCCAAGCGTTTCTCCAACGACGAATGGATTCCACCGATGATGTACATCGCGACGTGTTCCGCAGCCAGATACTGCTTGAGCGTAATCGCTCGACTAAAACGACTTCTGCGTGATACGACGCACACGAGGCCCGGGTCCGGTTCGAGGAAGATCTCTTTGCTGAAGTGTGCCGGCGCGTCGGAATAGTCCGCAATAAATGCAAGATCGAGTTTCCCTTTGTCAAGCTCCTCGTACACTCCGGCATGGAACGGAACAAAATCAAAGCTAACCTTCGTGGGTTTCGACAACACCGATTTCGCGAGCGGTGGGGCTAGGACGCTCGCAGCGAGATCCGTAGCGGCAATTCGAAATGTCACCTCTTCGTCCACAGGATCGAATTCACCCCCGGCCATAAACCGGTCAAGGCGGGGAAGGATCGTCTCCAGTTCGTGCAGGAGGCGCTGTCCTTTCGGCGTCGGCTCGTAACCCTTCCGAGTGCGGATTAGCAGATCGTCGTGAAACATGTCGCGAAGCCTGATCAATGCCCGGCTAACCGCGGGCTGGCTTAACAGGAGTCGTGAAGCCGCGCGCGTGATGTTTCGCTCTTCAGCGACAGCAGCGAAAACCACGAGAAGGTTCAGATCTGCTTGACGAAGATGCGTGGTGCGCATGATGGACATAGACATTATGCATGACCGCATGACGTTTTCAAGTTCATCTCATTAAGCGCAGAGGGATGGAGAGAAGAAAGGACACGATTATGAACACCCAGACTGCAGTTGAGTCAACAGCAACATCATCTCAGGAGCAAGTAATGCTGAACGTGCTGGAAGGGCGAACAAATGGCCGTATTGACGACGCGACCGCTGATTTCGCCGACCAGTTCCAGTTCAAGGATTACGGAATTGGATTGGAATTTCACGACAAGAAGAGCTTGGACGAATTCTTTGAGAAGACACGGGAGTTTTATCCGGACAACTCAATTCATATCGACGCCATTTTCGTGAGCGGGGATCACGTGATCGGGGAATGGACGCTTCGAATCACTTTATCCGAGCCTTTTTGGGGCGGCGGACTGACACGGAAGATTCCCGTTTCAGTGCACGGAGTCTCCATCTTGCGCACCGAGAACGGCAAGGTTACCGACTGGGCGGACTACTACGATGGATTGACCTCCCGGCGAACCGCTTTGGCTGCGCACTTCACGGAGTGGATCGATGGGTGAAGGAAATGCTTAGGAGAACCGATATGACGTTGGGCGAGATGTTACGCACGCAGGCGCTCCGAGATCCGGGACCAACAGTTCTGGTCTGCGAAGAAGAAAAAAATTCTTATGGCGAGTTGGACACACGCGTACCCCGAGCCAACGGGCAGCCGTGGCGCCGTTGGCTTGTGATTATTCTCGCCTGGGTCGGGATTTTCGCGGTGGTTTTGCTGGGCTTAATTTTTTGTAGCGCCGCTGCGGTTGGACTTTTGGTACGACACGTCCAACTGTAAATGAAAAGCGATAAGACTGTTCAACAGACCAAATGGAGAATTGACGATCACACTTAACATGCCGCGAGTAACAAACGGCAACACGATGGCTCCATGCGTTGTAACCGGCGAGCGAGCCGCAGAGCTGCTGAAAAGAGGTTGAACTAGGATGGCGACACGCAACATCAATATGCACACATTCGAGTTGGGAGATTTTGGAAAGCTTCACAAAACGATTCCGTTGGCAGCAAAAAAGAGTATTGCCCTGATTGCGCACGACAGTAAGAAGGATGAGCTTCTTGAATGGGCAAAATTCAACCGAAAAGTGTTGGAGGCACATTCGCTCTATTCCACTGGCAGGACCGGCAGTATTCTCGCGAGCAAGCTCGGTCTCGACGTAACCATTCTCGAAAGCGGGCCTCTGGGCGGGGATCAACAGGTCGGTTCGCGCATCTCCGAAGGCAAGATTGACTTTCTGATCTTCTTCTGGGACGCACTGGAACCGCAGGCCCACGATCCCGACGTGAAAGCCCTGCTGCGAATCGCAGTGGTGTGGAATGTGCCCATGGCGTGCAACCGCGCTTCGGCTGACTTTGTGATTTCCTCGGCACTCATGTCACGAACCTATGATCGGCTTGTGCCAGATTATGGCGAGTATAGGGCACAACCGGTGCCGGACCTGTCCCGAACGAATGAGCTGTCGGTTTCAGTTGCGAAACAGTACAAGGCGGAAAGCAAACTGCAGTGACAGGCTTTGATTGAAAGCGAGGAACTTGTATGAGCAGCACTACGGATGCGTATGCGGCGCGCCAGCCATACGAGGAGTTCACGTTGAGTGCGGATCGTGGGGAGTTGAGGCCAGCCTCCGCCTGGCATTCCCTCACCGGAAGCCCCATCGGCGACGAATTGCTCGATTGGCCCGCCGATGTTTTCGCACTTACGGAAGTGATCCTTAAACGCTCAGAGGTCCATCGGTTCGCCTTATCCCCGCCCGAAGGCTGGGTTTGGCCTCCGAGTCGTATTTCGGACTGGCCAGAGGCGGTCGAAGAGGCTGGCCGGCAGTGGGGCCGCTGGGTCGAAAATCGCAAAACAATGTTCCCTGAGCTTGTGGCCGAAGAATGGAAGGCTTTTCGTGAGCGCGCTGGCATGTCACTCGACGATCTAGCCACCGGGCGCGACTGGCGAATGTGCGAGGCGCTCCTGACACTTCATGCGATCGCCGACGAGGCATGTGCCGGCCTCGGGGCTGCCCTCGATGGGGACAATCGAAAGGGTTGTATATATCGTGCCTATGGCCGCGAATTGCTTGCCAGAACGGGATCGCTGGCGCGAGTCCGTACGCCATTCCTCCGCGTCGTGCCCAAACTCCGCACCCCTACTGCTGGTGCATCCTGCCACTCATTCTCTCGCTACGTCTGCGTGCACGATGGGCATGTAGACGTCCGATGGCACAAGATACCGATTCGCCGCCTCGGTACAGACGCTCGAGCGAGACACGCGAACTTGCTGCTCCTGCCTTGGCCCCTGCGAGTGCGAGAATCCGACTTCCGCCCGTTGGAAGGCTCTGTGCATGCAACAGACAAGGAGCCTTTCGGCTGCTTTGAGTTTGGCCCTTCAGAAAAGCTTGATCTGGACCTGGTGAGCCGACTGATCGTCGATGCTCGCGACGAGGTGGACAGCGTCGACGCGGTAATGCTACCGGAAAGTGCGATCGACGAAAGCGAGGTAGATGAACTCGAAGCACTTTTGGAAAGCCACGGAGTGGGTATGCTAATCGCGGGAGTGCGGCGGTCAGCGCAACCGGGGCAGTTTCCCGGCAACTGGGTGCACTTGGGTGTGAGTCCAAGATTTGAAAAGGGCGCATCGCTGCCGTCGTCAAGTCCGGAACAGTGGTTTCATGTCCGTCAGAATAAGCAAAACCGATGGTTGTTAGACGAGAAGCAGATTTATCAGTACCACTTAGGCGGCGCGCTTCACCCCCAGATTCGGTGGTGGGACGCGACCGATGTCCCTCGCCGTGCTGTGCAGTTCGTCGAACTGGGGGACGGCGTTACGCTTGTGTTTCTCATCTGCGAGGATCTCGGTCAAATCGACAACGTTGCAGAGGTTGTGCGCTCTGTAGGTCCGACCGTCGTTTACACGCCCGTGCTCGATGGCCCACAACTCAGCACTCGCTGGGCGGCGCGATATGCAAGCGTGTTGGCGGATGACCCTGGGTCGGCGGTTATCACGTTGACTTCTTACGGCATGGTAGAACGTTGTCGACCACATGGGCGGGCCCCTTCTCCAGTGGTTGCGCTGTGGAAGGATCCTGTCCGTGGTCTTCGTGAGATTCCCCTCGAGCCCGGTGCTCAAGGGGTTCTCCTCACTGTGTGCGGAGGCCGTGCAACGCGACGGAGCACAGACGGCCGCCATCCAGTGGATAACGTGACCGAATACTTCGACGTGGCCGTCCATCAGGTTCGGGCCGGTGCCACCAAATCGCCGTTATCAAATTTCCAGCCGGCACGGCTTGCCCCGAGCGCACTCGAAAACGATGAGATGACTATCCTCACTGGCTGGGCGCAAGCACTAGCGGAGGCGCTGGTTCACGACCCTGAGTGTGTTGAGGCATTGCTGGCTGACGCACAGGGAAACACTGAATGGCGCGCTAAGCTCGGGTTGCCAGAACCCTCATCGCAATTGAGCCAAGCGATCTACTTTCTCAGCCAGACCGTCCGCGCGATCACGTCGCAGAACGGCAATTTCACTCTCGATGGGTTGCAGACTTCACTGCTGGCGGACCCGCCGGCTGAAGATTCACTCGATAGACTGGCGCGCCGCGTGCTGCGATCGACACTCGCACAGGTCCGCACTCCATAGGCAGTAGGTCGGAGGAAAAACGGCCGGCAAATTTCGAGGCAATGGAAGGCGAGCACGAAGATGCTGAGCATGAAATGGAAATAGGATAGAGAGAATCACTTGCCGAAACTGTTTGTAAGAGAACGAAACTTTCACTCGATAAAGGAGAAATTCTGATGAGTTTTGCATCTGATCATGCACTCGAACAAAGAACACCTATTGTCAGTCACCATGACACCTCCAAATGGTTTGAGGCAATCCCCGGAGAACAATTGTGTATTCGGGTTCATGGAACACAAGTGAATGGCCGCTATGGAATTATGGAAAATATCGCGGCGCCAGGCACAGCAACACCTATGCACTTCCATGCGGAAGATGAAATTTTTTACGTCCTTGAGGGGACTGTGACCTTAAGCATCGACGGCAACGTTTTCAATGCCTCGGTCGGCTCAATTGTGGTTATTCCAGCGGGCGCACATCACGCGTGGAGGAATCGGTCGAACGCTCCGATCCGCATGTCGACCTTCTTTTCACCAGGTGGAGTAGAAGAGCTTTACCCCAAGCTTGTCGACTTGTCGCTAGAAGAGCTATCTACTCTAGTCGAATCATTCGGATCAGGCATTGTTGGGCCGCCCATCGATGAGTGACAGTAATTTGAATTCACACAACCCCATGGGCCGCCGCTCATGTCTTGCCGCCGGCGATCAAGGAGTTTCGTGAGTGCCGATTCCACTAACCCGATAAATGAACTGAATGAATAGCTAGGAACATGAGGAGTATGCAATGAAGGTAGCCCTGTTAGGTGCCACAGGTTTCGTTGGCTCAGCCTTGCTTAAGGAGGCACTCGACCGAAGGCACGTGGTGACAGCGATCGTGCGGCATCCGGAGAAGCTTGAAAAACGCGATGGTCTCACCTCGAAGGCTGGCGACGTTTACGACACGGCTTCTCTCGCAACGCTCATCCGAGGAAACGAAGCAATTATCAGCGCCTTCAATCCTGGATGGAAGAACCCGAACCTTTATGACGACCAGGTTCGAGGAACGGCATCCATCATCGCCGCGATTAAGAAGGCGGGAATCAACAGGGTGCTCTGGGTGGGCGGAGCGGGTGGGTTGGAGGTCAAACCTGGAGTCCGTGTTATCGACAGCCCGGATATGCCGCTCTGGGTAAAGCCAGGTTCTTTGGCGACGATCAATGCTCTGGACCAACTGCGAAAAGAGCCTGAACTTGAATGGTGCTATCTGAGCCCTTCGGCAGAATTGAAGCCCGGACAACGTACGGGAAAGTTCCGCCTCGGAAACGACCGTCTCTTGGTAGACGCTACCGGCCAGAGCAAGATCTCAGTTCAGGATTACGCCGTCGCGATGATCGACGAACTGGAACGTCCGACCCATGTTCGGCAGCGCTTTACGGTAGGGTACTGAAAGCAAGCAGCCACGAATAATGAAGTGGCTAGCGGAACAGAACTTCTCAAGCCCTTCGCTATGCTCTCGAAGCTCGAAACCTTGACGGAGTCGTACCCACAAGTCTGCGAAACACACGAGCAAAATGGCTGGGGTTCTCAAAACCAGAGTCCAGTCCGGCGTCGATAATGCTGCACCTCGGATCGCAAAGGCGTTGCTTGGCACGTTCAATTCTCTGGACCAGCACATAAGCGTGGGGCGTGCGACCTGTGCTTTGTTTGAAGAGCTCCGAAAAGTAATGCGGACTCATGCCGGCAATCGCGGAGAGTTGCGCCAGGCTTATGTTCTCCTCCAGACTGGCAGCGACGTACTCTAGAACTCGCTTAAGGCGATAGCCGGGCAATCCACCTTTATAGGCGACAGGTGTGAATCGCCGCACTGCGTACCGTTTCAATAGGTACACTCCCAACGTGTTAGCCAGGGATTCGCCATAGATCGATCCCGCGGGCGAGCCATCGTCAAGGTCCGCCGCCATTTCCTTTAGTAGCGCTGAAATATGTTCATCGATCAAATCCCATCGTTCCGTCAGTTCTGACGGGCAAGCCGGAGGCAATCCCATGGGTTGGCCGGTTGGTACCGATAAACGCGCCTATGTTTACCGACACAGTTTCACTTGGACGAAAAGTTGGCTTTTCGTTGAAGTTAATTCTCATCCTGGAGTGGTTTGATTGCCAGATCTGTACTTCGTCCACCTAGGTCCTCCTTTTGGAAGCCGGATTTGGGGACCGACGGTCAGACCGCAGGTCCCTTAACGCGGGTTCCGGATTCCCAACGGCAACGTTTTGTCAGAAGAACCCATGGAGTGAGATTAGACCCACTTATAACATTACGTTGCAAGAGCCGTGATCCCGTGCTATCTGCTCCACCGACGACGGGCTTCGTTCAAGAGTAGCACGTAGGCGACGAAAAAGCGAATGGATTTTAGTCTGGCTCCACGTACACGCCGTGTACACCAATCCGTCAAATTGAGCGTTTTCATCGTTTTTAACGGCTGAGGTTTTTCAGTAAGTTACGCAGAATCAATCGGGATGAATGTTCCGATCCCCACCGCCCCTACCAACTGCAAAGCTGTTGTCCTTCTCATCCCTAAGGCAAAACTGCAATCGAGGGTTCGGGCGTCATTGGAGCATTTTCGTCTTTAATATGAAGTGGACTTTGGATTCGGCCCGCCTCGGACCACGTCGTCTCCGCCAAATGCGAATCCTGGGGCGAGAGTATTTGCATTGTGACGATGACCGCTGGCACGAGGAGGATGATCGTTACGCAGATCCACATCAGGGATGCGGCGAGTTGCTGATCTTCGAGCGGCGGAATATTGAGAAGCCGGGGCGCGGAGATGTAAGAGGCGTAGACGACGCGATCGCAGAAGGCGAGAAACCCAGACAGCGCGTCACAGGGCAAGGTTGCGGCGAAAAGATACAAAGGCACAGACCATCGAGGCCATTGTGTGTTGCTCGGCCACGGCTGAATCACGGGCCACCAAAACAAGAGGCCGGTGCCTAAAAAGGACGCATGCTCCAAATTATGCAGCCAGTCCCAACGCAACGCCGCCTCAAACGCGGCGGGTACGTGCCATACGATCAGCGCAAGCGTGGCCGCAAGCCAACAAATCGCAGGGTTTGTGAGCAGATGGCCGAGGCTTCTAAGAGGAGCCCATCTGAAAAAGGGCCCCATCACCCTTCGCGGGATCAGCTGCGGAAGTCCTTGAAGGAGGGGCAGGGCTGGAGCACCGAGCAGGACGAAGGCGGGAGCGATAGCCATGAGCAAGAGGTGCTGCACCATATGAACAGTGAGGGACACATCGTCAAACGCAGCCAAGGGGGAGCC
>DASRRV010000108.1:0-23922 GCA_035695545.1 Candidatus Sulfotelmatobacter sp.
CTCCCGCATCTGGGAGATGGTCCAAATCCTCGCGCGCAACGATGTCTAGGTTAAGAAAATCAGAACAGACAAACCCGGATACGTGGTCTATGAAAATGGCAACTCGTAGATGGCAGAACCCTTCCGCAAAGGCACAATGCCGAGATAAGGGAGCCTGAGGCAGACCTCAATCTAGCTCCCATTGACTGCCACTTCTCCTCGGGGGTAGGCTTTATCCAATGGTAGTGACCTGCCTTCGGGCATGCGCATTCCGGCTGGTCCCGTCTCCAAGCGAAACCCTGCTTTGTCCGTGATGAAGCAGGCAGGCGTGTACTCACGGTGGAATTGTCGAAGAAATTGAATGAAAAAGAGCATCGGGGTTAGCCCCAACATCGAGACGCTGTTCGGCACGCGGGATGAAAATGTTCGCCTGCTCGAAGACGGACTCAACATCACCATCAACTTGCGGTCTAACGCGGTAGAACTGGAAGGCGCCGCGAAAGACGTGGCGCGCGCCGAGCAGGTGTTCGCCGACTACGAAGGCCTGCAGCGTTCCGGCTACAGCTTTAACAATGGCGACCTGAACAGCATGCTGCGCGTGTTGACCTCCGATCCCAACACAACCCTGCGCGGACTGGCGGACGCCGGCCGTCAGCGTTCGCTTGGACGGCGCATGGTCCAGCCCAAAAGCAGCAACCAGCGGCGCTATCTCGAGACGATCGAGAAGCACGACATGGTATTTGGCATTGGACCGGCCGGAACGGGCAAGACTTATCTCGCCGTAGCGATGGCGATTTCGGCGCTGCTGGCGAAGCGCGTGAACCGCATTATCCTGGCGCGTCCGGCGGTGGAAGCGGGCGAGCGCCTGGGCTTTCTGCCGGGCACGCTGCAGGACAAGATCGATCCGTATTTGCGGCCGCTTTATGACGCGCTCTACGATATGCTCGATCCCGAAAAAGTGGATCGCTACCTCGAGAAAAACGTCATCGAGATTGCGCCCATCGCCTTCATGCGCGGGCGCACGCTGAACGATTCCTTTGTGATTCTCGACGAGGCGCAGAACACGACCTCAGAGCAGATGAAGATGTTCGTCACGCGCCTCGGCTTCAACTCGAAGGCGGTCATCACCGGCGACGTCACGCAGATCGACTTGCCCAACGCGCGCCGCAGCGGATTGCTCGAGGCGATTGACGTGCT
The DNA here is from genome assembly GCA_035695545.1 of Candidatus Sulfotelmatobacter sp. Taxonomy (GTDB): domain Bacteria; phylum Acidobacteriota; class Terriglobia; order Terriglobales; family Acidobacteriaceae; genus Sulfotelmatobacter. Next base: position 1,177 of record DASRRV010000108.1, read on the forward strand.
GAGGAACGTGGATGGGCTCGCGTTTGTGCACTTCGATGAATCGGATGTAGTTCGCCACCATCTGGTGCAGCGCATCGTTCGCGCCTACGATGAGCACAAAGTGCGCGTTGCGGAGCAGCAGATGCTCCTGCTGGCAGAGCCCAAGAACATTGAGGCAGCGAGCACAAACGCGAAGCCGGTAACCGCCACAAACAGCGAGAAGGCGGCGTCTGTAGACGCCAAGGGATAAAGCTCGAAACATGAGGCGGGAGGGCTGCGACTCGGGCCCTCCTGTTTGCTTTTGCGCAGCACGGCAGAGCGGAGGCAGCAGAGAAACACTTTGGTGATACTGCAAAAGAAAGTCGCGGGCCTTAGCGGGGATGCCCTCGATCGCTTCGTTTTGCGCGCGCGGCGGGCCGCAGGGCTGCAAGGAACGGTGATTGTCCTGGTGACCGGCAGCGCGGCGGTGCGCTCGCTCAATCGCAACTTTCGCCACAAGAACAAGCCCACAGACGTGTTGTCGTTCCCTTCCGCGTTGCCAACGACTGGACCCCGCAGGTCGGCGCAACTGGCCGGTGAGATTGCGATCTCGGCCGACATTGCTGTGCAGAATGCCGTTCGACTGGGGCACTCCGCTGCCCAGGAAATCAAGGTTCTGGTTCTCCACGGAATTCTTCATCTGGCAGGCTTTGACCATGAGCGCGATAATGGAGAGATGGCGCGGAAAGAAATGAAATTGCGCCGGGCGCTTAAGTTGCCCGCAGCCTTGATCGAGCGCACGCGGAGGACGCCTTGAGCTTCGCCGTCGCCGCAGCACTGATTCTCCTGCTCGGGCTGCTGACCCTCGTGTCCTACGTCGACCGCGTTTTTCAGGAGGCAGGAAAGTTTCTCTCCCGCGAGTTCCAGGACAATATCGACGTCTTCGAGCAAAGAATCGAGCCGGCACTGGGAAAAGTCGGCCGCAGTCGGGCGTCGCTCTCCATGGCGGTGCTCACGCAGTTGACCATGGCGGCTATTGCCCTGGTCGTCGGCTTTTTGGTCTTCACCGACCAGTCCTGGAGCATCTACGAAATTCTGCAAGCGACCATCAGCCTGATTCTCATCGTCATCGTGTTCAATCGCTTCCTGCCATTCGTATTCTTTTCGCGAACGAAAGGTGAGTGGCTGGTTCGCTGGACCCTGGTTTTAAGAATTCTGATCTATTTGGTCTTACCTGTGACCATTGTGCTGGGCTTTCTGCAGTCGGTTGCCGCCCTTACCAAACAGAATACGAATGAGGAACCAGAAACGTCGGCAGAGGCCGTGGATGCATTGATCGAGGCGGGCCAGGAGGAAGGGATTATTCAGGAGGGCGACCGCGATTTGATCCAGTCGGTGGTCGAATTCAGCGGCAAGACGGTGCGCGAAGCCATGAAACCGCGGCCTTCGATGTTTGCCGTCCCCAGTGACACGACGGTTGAGCGGTTCATTGAAATGCTACGCAACAAGCACTACTCGCGTGTGCCGGTATATGAAGCCAGCATTCACAACATCAAGGGGATCGTCTACGCGCAGGACCTGTTGCAGGTGCGCGACAGCGAGGCGCACGTGCGAACTTTGGAAACGCTCATGCGCCGCGATGTGTACTTTGTTCCCGAGAGCAAGCTGGGCAGCGACCTGCTTCGCGAGATGCAGAAGCAGAGCATCCGCATGGCGATCGTGGTCGACGAATACGGCGGAGTTGCAGGGCTCGTCACAATCGAAGATCTGGTCGAGGAGATCGTCGGAGAGATCCGCGACGAGCACGATAAGGGTGAAGTTGTGCGGGAAGGCGACCGCTCGTTCATCGTTTCAGGCGGGATGGATGTAGACCGTCTCGACGAGCTTTTCGGTACCAAGCCCGAAGGTAAAGAATCCGCCACGATTGCAGGCCTGGTCAGTGAACTTGCCGGGCGGATTCCACGCAAGGGTGAAGTGGTGGAGGAAGACGGCCTGCGCTTTGAAGTTCTTGAATCCACCGACCGCAAGGTCGAGCGCGTGCGCGTGACAGCGGTGCAGCCGCAGCAATTGAAACTGATCTAAACCAGCTGCTAGCTCCTAGCTTTTGGCTTCTAGCCAAATTCCTTCACCACGAAGTTTCGTTTTCCATCGTGCGAGAAAGACCTCGGTTCCTGTGTAAGATGAAGGAAGCTCCGAGCTAGTAGCTAGCAGCTGCCTTCCCATGCCATTTCGTTCCGGTTTCGTTTGCATCCTCGGTCGGCCCAATGCGGGCAAATCCACGCTGCTCAATGCGCTTGTGGGCGAAAAGCTCGCTATTATCTCTCCCAAGCCGCAGACCACGCGCAACCGCATTCAGGGCGTTGTGCACGTTCCCAAACGTAAAGGGAAGGGCGGCGGACAGATCGTACTGATCGACACTCCAGGGGTTCACAAGCCGGACAGTTCCCTGGGCCGCAAGATGATGGTCGAGGTGCGTGAAGCGTTGGAGGGTTGCGACCTGGCGCTCGTCATCATGGACGTAACCCGCAAGTTCGATCCGCGCGACCAGTTTGCGCTCGATCTGCTCCAGCGGCCGAAGACTAAGGCCTTCCTGATTCTCAACAAAGTTGACCGGATCCGCGAGAAATCAAAGCTGCTGCCCCTGATCGAGGAATACCGCAAGCTCTACAACTTCAGCGAAGTGATCCCCATTTCGGCGCTGAAGCGCAACGGTCTGGAAATGCTGCTGGAACACGTAATCGCGGCGCTTCCGGCGGGGCCAGCATATTTTCCCGAGGATCAGATCACCGACCAGCCAGCGCGTTTCATGGCGGCGGAGATCATTCGCGAGCAGGTACTTCTGAACACCAGCGAAGAGATCCCCTACGCGACCACGGTGATGGTCGACAGTTTTGAAGAGGGCAAGCGACTCACCCGGATCGCAGCCACCATCTACTGCGAGCGCGAAGGGCAGAAGGGGATTCTTGTCGGCAAAGGCGGCCAGATGCTTAAGAAGATAGGTACTTCGGCGCGATTGCAGATCGAGCGCATGCTAGGGACTAAAGTCTTCCTGGAACTTTATGTGAAGGCGGAAGCGGGATGGCGGGATTCTCGCCGTTTCGTCGAGGAACTCGACTGGCGCAGGCAATTAGAGCATCGCATGCAAGATCAGGGTACCCCGCCCGTTCTTGCCAGTGGTGATCGAAACGATACGGACGGCTGAGGTTCTGTTCTGCTTGCCGGGGCTCCAAACCGGGCGGCCATTGCCGGATTTGGCGCTTGCGGCTAGAATCTCAACAAGCCTCCCTCAAGGGCGGATAAGGACAAGCGAACCCACCATGGAATCTGAGGCTTCTTCCGAGGAACAACTCCCGGAGTACGACTTCGATCCCGAAAAACTGAACCTGCGCGTGCGAGTCACGCTGGCAGCGGACCGCAAGGCCGTTGATCCTGTCGTGGAGCAGGTTATGGAGGCCGTCCGGCAGATGAAGTGTGTCGACGGCAAGGAAGACGCGATCGAACTTTCACTGCAGGAAGCGCTGGCCAACGCTGTGGTTCACGGAGCCAAGGAAGATCCCAGCAAGATTATCGAATGCCTGGTGGCCTGCGACGAGCAGCGCGGAATTCTGATCATTGTTCGTGATCCAGGGCCGGGTTTTGATCCCAACGCGATTCCCAGCTGTACTTTGGGCGAGAATCTTTTCTCGAACCATGGCCGCGGGATTTTTCTGATCAACCAGTTGATGGACAAGGTGGAGTTCCGTAAGAACGGCACCGAGATCCATATGGTCAAACGATAGCGTAAGGCGTTAGATTGCTTTCTCCGCGGCGGCTCTCCCCCCCGTTGCTGCGCGCGAAGGTTCACCGGAGGACAATTTTCCATGCGAAAAAACAGAGGATTCTCGCTGATCGAATTGCTGATTGTGGTTGCCATCATTCTGATCATTGCTGCCATCGCCATTCCCAACTTGTTGCGCGCCAAAATGGCCGCGAACGAATCATCCGCCGTGGCTTCCATGCGCACCATCAACACCGGGGAGATCTCCTACGCCTCCGCCTACCCGACCGTGGGCTATGCTGCCGCCCTGACCAATCTCGGAGGTCTGGCTCCCTGTACACCCACCTCTACCTCGGCGTGTCTGATCGACAGCGTGTTGGCGAGCGGCACCAAGAGCGGATATACCTTTGTGGCTGTGGGTGCGGGCGGTCCTCCGCTGTCGCAGTACTACGCGACGGCGATTCCGGTGACTCTGAACCAGACGGGTATCCGGAGCTTCTGCTCTTTCGAAGATGCGGTGATTCGGGTGCAGCCCACCGGCGCCGGGATCGCCAGCGAAGCGGCTTGCCAGGCGCTGCTGCCGTTGAATCAGTAGGATTTTTTTAGTCAGACTACGGCCTCTGTCATCCTGAGCGAAGTTGTCGTTCGCGAAGCGGACGGCAAAGTATTGGAACGCCTTTCACCCCGCGTTGTATTGATGTGAGTTCAGGGATCTTTCGACTGCGTATCTGCCTTGCGAAGCAGATATTGCGCTCAAGATGACAAACACGCAACGCTCTATTCTTTCGCCGCAATCCCCAGCGTCTTCATCTTCCGGTAAAGATGGCTGCGCTCCAGGCCCAGTACCTCGGCGGTGCGGCTTACGTTGCCGTGGTTCTGGTCGAGCGTCTTGAGGATGTAGTCGCGCTCGTAGGCGTCGCGTGCCTGGTGCAGCGTGGAGAATTCGCTCTTGGGTGCGCGCCGGCTACCGTCGCGGTAGACCAGAGGTGGCAGGTGTTTGCTGTCGAAGCGGGTGGTGGTGGGGTTCATGATGACGATGCGCTCAATCACATTGCGCAACTCCCGCACATTGCCCGGCCAGGAATAGCGCATGAGAATTTCGATCGCGTCGTCGGTGATTTCCCGCGGACGACGTCCGTAGGTCGCAGCTAGTTCTTTCAGGAAATGCCGCGCAAACAGAGGAATATCTTCTTTCCGTTCGCGCAGCGGAGGGACGAAGAAAGGAATCACGTTGAGGCGATAGAAAAGGTCTTCGCGAAAGTTGCCGCGGGAGATCTCCTCTTCCAGGTCCTTGTTTGTCGAGGCTATTACTCGAACATCAACGGTAATGGTTTCATTGCTCCCCACCGGGGTAAAGCGCTGTTCTTCCAGCGTGCGCAGGACTTTCGACTGCGTTTTCAGGCTCATGTCGCCGACTTCGTCGAGAAAGAGCGTGCCCCCGTGCGCCTTCTGAAACTTGCCTTCTTTATCGGCCGCCGCACCTGGGAACGATCCTTTGTAGTGTCCAAATAGTTCGCTCTCGATCAAGTCTTCCGGAATCGCGGCGCAGTTGACTTCGACGAAGGTCACGTCCTTGCGCAGGCTCTGTCCGTGGATCGCGTGGGCTACGAGTTCCTTTCCCGTGCCCGATTCGCCGTAAATCAGCACACGGCCGTTAGTCGGAGCCATCAGCCCGATCTGCTGGCGGAGAGCTTTCATAGGGATGCTGTCGCCGACAATCACACTCTTGGCGTAGAGCAGCTTCTTGAGATCGATGTTTTCCCGGTGCAGTTTCTTGGACTCGATCGCGTTCTTGACCAGGATCAAGGTCTTCTCGAGGGAAAGAGGCTTCTCCAGGAAATCGTAGGCACCTAGTTTGGTGGCTCGCACCGCCGTCTCAATCGTCCCGTGACCGGAGATCATGATGACTTCCGGCGGGTTTTCGAGCTCGCGAATCTTTTCCAGAGTCTCGAGGCCATCAATGCCGGGCAGCCAAATGTCGAGTAAGACCACATCAAATGCCGACTTGCGCAGCAGGTCGAGACACGACTCTCCGCTTCCTGCAGCCAATGTGGAGTAGCCCTCATCCGCGAGAATGGCGGCCAGCGAATCGCGGATTCCAGCTTCGTCGTCGACGATCAGAATGTTATGCATGCTGTACCGTGGCCGCTGCGGGTGCAGCTTCAGAGACGATCGGAAGCTCCACAATGAATCGCGTGCCGACGGGCCGGTTCTCCTCCACCCGAATGGACCCACGGTGGTCCTCAACCACACGGCTCACGATGGCCAGCCCAAGACCGGTGCCGCGCTTCTTGGTCGAGAAGTAGGGCAGGAAGAGTTTCTCTTTGAGTTCGCGGGTTACGCCGTGGCCAGTGTCGGCCACCGTGATTTCCACCGCATCGCGGCTGGCGACCAGGGCCGTCGTAATCTCGATCTCGCGCACCATGGAACCCTGCAGCGATTCTGCCGCGTTGTCGACCAGATTGGCCACGGCTCGCTTGATCCCATCGCTATCGGCCATCACTCTGGGCAAGTCGGCCGCCAAGGATTTATGCAGGCGGATGCCTTCGAGCCTGCCGTTGAACATTGAGAGAGCGTTTTCGACAATGTCGTTAATGTCGGTCGGTTGCGGGTGCGCCACGGGGAAGCGTGCGAGCGTGGAGAATTCGTCCACCAACCGGCGTACCGTTTCCACCGCGCCAGCAATTGTCTCCGCACAGGAGCGAACGACGCCGAGCGATGCGGGATCCGTTGCGGTGGCGCGGTCGAGATGGCGCTGAATGCGCTCTGCCGACAGCGCGATGGGGGTGAGCGGATTCTTGATTTCGTGCGCGACCCGCCTTGCCACTTCTCGCCACGCTGCCTGTTTTTGAGCCTTCAGCAAATCCGAAAGATCTTCGAAGACCACGACGTACCCCGATTGCTCGTCGTGATGTCGTAAAGTGGCCACGGTGACCGCGACGTTCAGCGATGCTCGGGGCAACTGCATTTCCATCTGGCTCGTGGTCATCCCCATGCGGTCGGCGCGCCTGAGCAGCGGTTCAAAATCTTCCAGCACCTCGGCAGGAAACACCTCCGCCAGCGATGCACCCCGCAGGATCTGGCTCGCGCCCTCGTGTCCGGTATCTGGATGAAACATGCGCAACAACGCCTGATTGATGTGGGTCACGCTGCGGTCGGCATCGAGCGAGAGCACGCCCGTCGGAATACTCTCCAGAATGGTTTCCATCTGGCGGCGGCGCTGGTCGAGTTCCGCGTTGGCGGCGCTTAAGTCGCGGCTGGAGGCTTCGATCTGCCGCCGGCTGCCTTCCAGTTCTTCCGCCATGCGGTTGAAGGACCGCACCAGGTCTCCGATTTCATCGGCCGCGCTGACGTCGACGCGATAGTCGAGGTGCCCGCGCGAAATTTCCTGTGTCGCCTCCGCCAGGGCCGCCAGCGGGCGCGTCACAATCTTCGCCAGGAATAGCGCCAGCCAGGTGGTCACGAAGAGCACGAGCATCGTGAGCAAGAGGAGCAATCCCATGTATGTGCGGCGCACTACACGCCGTTCGCGCGCCAGGTCGTAATAGCGCTGTTGGCTAACCTCAACCTGATGAACTGTCTGTGAAAACTCGCGAGGAAGCGGGATGGCCACGAGAATCAAGCCCCCGCCGGCAACCGGAACACTCCCCAGGGTGTAGTCCGTTTCCTGCCAGGTAAATTGTGCCGGTTGTCCCGCAGCAGCCGCGGCCAGCGGCAGCCTGGGCTTCAGTACGGGCCAGGGTGCAGGTGCATTGAAGCTAGCCTCAGCGCTGCCATCCTGAATCGCCAACGCGAATCCGCCCTGAAGCGTTAGTTCGTGATGCTGAAACTCGCTCACCACTCCGGAGAAACCGTGCCCTGAGAATGCGCGTTCGATCTCAGGCGACGCCGCAATCGCCACTGCTTCGGCCCGCGCGTTCTGCATCGCATAGTTGGCCAGCAGCTCCACCATGGCATTGGTGTCGGCTCGAACTTCTTCCACCGGCGTGGAGAACCACTTATCGATCGACCGGTTCATCAATCCGTAAGAGAACCAGTACATGACCATCACGGGCACGAACGACAGCAGCAGTGCCCCGGCGACCATGCGCGTGCGGAATTTCGAACCCAGCACTCCCAACCGCCGCTCAGCAAAGAGCTTCAGCAGGTTGCGCATCAGTACAAAAGTCAGCGCGACAAAAAGAAGGAAGATTAGCGCAGAGAGCGCCGCAAATACCGCGATTTCCTGATTGTTCCCCGGACGCAGGAAGTTCAGGTCAAACGCCGTCATCGAAACCAGGATGGCGAGCAGTAGGAACACAGAAATCGTAAGCAGGATGATGACCTGCTTGCGGTAGCTCTTCGAGTGCCGGATTGGAGCCGGTTGTGGCACTGGCTTTCGAGTGCGGACGGCCTGGAACAGCAGACGCCGTCCGGACTTGCAAGTCATTATAGATGCAGCAGTGCAGGCGCAAGATGCGGGGGCGTCCGCGTGACCGGCTGGCGCTCCTGAGATAGTATGCGGTTTAGTTGGCAGGTTTCGGTTTGCCCGCTATCTCTTCGAGGATGCTTTCGTACGCCAGTTTGGGCTTGTAGGTACGGTCGAATAGCAGCGCTGGCCCACGGGTTCCGTGAGAGTGGTTGCCGATCCAAGAATATTTGTCGGTGAATCCCCAGGTTTGAATCGCTGTGCATCCCGGGCTTTGCAGACACGCGTGCACGACGCCCCGATAAATTTCGGCTTGGCGCTTCAAGTCATCGTTTCCGGCTGTGCCGCTGGAGTCCATAGGAGCGAAACGTCGAGTTCGGTGATATGAACCAGAAGGCCCAGTGCTGTCAGGCGCGCGATATTGGCAGCGATTGGCGCCGTGTCGATATCGAGGCGCGAAATGTGCATTTGGAGCCCGACTCCGTCTAGGGGGACGCCGCGATGCTTGAAATCCTTGACCATCGCGTAAATGGCGTCCGACTTGGTGGTGAGGCCTTCGCCACCGTTTTCGTTATAAAACAATAGCGCCTTCGGATCTGCCTCATGCGCCCAGCGAAAGGCCTGCTCGACATAAGCGGTCCCCTTCTCCGCGAATCCAATTCCGGGCTGGTTGTACCACGGAGAGTCCTTAAGCTGGCCCTTTTCGTCAAGAGCTTCGTTCACCACATCCCAAGCGAAGACCGGTCCGGCATAGTGCTTCATCTCGGTTGTGATGTGTTCTTTCAGCAATTGTGACATCTGGCTTGGAGAGAAATGGCCTTGTACCAGCCAGTCGGGATTGTTGTGATCCCAAACCAGGCAGTGGCCGCGGACTTTCATGCCATGTGCCTGCGCATAGCGAACAACTTCGTCGCCAGCACGAAAGTCGAACGCTCCGGCCTCCCGGCGCACGACCCACCACTTCATCGCATCTTCGGGCTCGACCATGTTGAATTCACGAGCCAGAGTTGCGGAGTAGGCTGCCTCAGAAAGAAGACCGGGACGGACTGCGGTCCCAATGAGCACACCCGAGGGGCTCGCCGCCTCCCGCAAACTCGGCGGGCCAGAAGCGAGAAGCATCGCCGAGCCAAGCAGCACGACGGCGACACGGGGCCAACTGTGGAACATCATCTCAAGCTCAAGCTTTTGCGGTGGCGAGGGGCGCAGCAGTCGCGCGCGCCAAATGCGCGCTGAAGTCTGCTGTTATGTCCTTACCGCCTTGGAAATTCGTCACCAGCGATTGAATTGTGAAAATTGGTCCCCAGGGAATGCCCCACCAACCCGCGACCACGCTGAGCAGTGTCCATGGCAAACCCTTCGGAACAGCGCTCTCTCCGGCGGGAATGTAGTAGACATCGGATGACCGCCGGAAAGTGATCACAACAAGCGAAATGCAGTAGCTATAGCAGACAAGCTTGGCGCCCCGCTGGATTTCAAATCTCAACTGATCGGTAGACATACCGTCGATGCCGAGGATTTTCATGACGACTCTCCTTGGGGGAACGGTCATTGTAGGCCGCGGTGGAAGCCCGGTAAAGCAGCAGAAGGTGCATGGTCCTTCCGAGTGTTACCTTGCGCCGCGGTTCATGATTTGTGATGCGGTGGGAAGGAATGGTAGCAGCGGACACCCGTCGCACGCCGGCTTGGATTTCTTGCAGTAGTGTTTTCCCACGCCGACGATAAGGCCGTGCATTTCGTTCAACACCTGCACCAGCGCCGTGCGCGTGGCCGTACTCATCGCCGAGGGTGGGTGAGCCGCTCCGCGTATGCCTGATTCCAGCTGCAACGTTGCGTTCGCAGACATTCTTTCTTGCGCTGTCGCCACGGGGGCGAGAGCCTGCTGGAACAGTTCACGAATGGCCTCATAGTCCGCCTTCTCGGGCAGAATATTGTGGCGATCCAGAACACGGCGGGTGTAGGCATCCACCACGAATACGGGATGGTTTCCCGCATAGAGAAGAATGGAGTCCGCCGTTTCTGGCCCCACGCCGTTGAGTCCTAGCAACTCCTCGCGGAGTTTGTCCGTCGGTTGCGAAAAGAGTTGATCGAGTGATCCGCCGTGCTGGCTATCGAGAAATTTAATGAATGTCTTGAGCCGCTTCGCCTTCTGGCGAAAGTAGCCGGACGGGCGAATCAACCGCTCCAATCTGGGGCGCGTCACACGGCGGATTCCATCGATACTCAATAACTCGGCGGCGCGCAGATTCGTCAGCGCGCGTTCTACGTTCGTCCACGCGGTGTTTTGCGTCAGGTAAGCCCCAACAATAACCTCGAAGCGCGTTTCAGCAGGCCACCAATGCTGCGGACCCCATGCTTGATACAGAGCCTGGTAGTACCGGCGAACTTCGCTCTCGTTGTCAGTGCGCAACAGGTTAGGAATTCCTTAGTCCAGAGTCTAATTGAGTAAGTGCCGGCCCGGTAATCGAGCCCCCAAGGGCGGGTGACACTTACTGAAGTGCATGTACTTGGGCTGTCACAGCTTCTGCGGATTTGCGAAAAACCAGCGTTTGGCGCGGGGTTCAGGCTTAATGCCTTGCTTTCCTTGGAAGTCCACGTCAGGTCCAAGTACCAAAGTAAGTGGTACGGTAATCCGCTTGCGTTGACAATTTATGTCAACGCGAATGAGCTGCGTTTCTCTCCCAATGTTGGAACAGCCATTTGCGCCAGTGCCTGCGCACAAAGTGACAGGCGTTCGTTCCACCCACGTGGATAGGAGATCGACGTATGTCTCAACGGCTGGGTGACCTTCTCGTCAAAGAGAAGATCATCACCACAGAGCAGTTGGAACAAGCGAATAAGGTTCAGAAAGAGCAGAGCTGTCGCCTGGGGTCTGCCCTGGTGAAGCTTGGCTTTCTGACGGACGAAGACGTCACGAATTTTCTTTCCCGTCAATATGGCGTTCCCGCCATCAACCTTTCGTATTTTGAAATTGATCCTGCCGTCGTCAAGCTCATTCCGTTTGAAACTGCCAAGCGCTACCAGATTCTTCCGCTGAGCCGCGTGGGCGCATCGCTCACCATAGCCATGGTCGATCCGACCAACGTCTTCGCCATGGACGACATCAAGTTCATGACCGGCTTCAATATCGAGCCGGTGGTCGCTTCGGAAAGCTCCATCCTCGCGGGAATCGATAAAGCTTACGGCGCAACTCAACAGGAAGATCTCGAGACCGTGATGCAGTCGATGTCGGAAATGGGCGACAGCGACGTCGAACTGCAATCCGAAGAACAGCAACTGGAGTTGGCGGAACTGGAGAAAGCCGCCGATGAAGCTCCTGTAGTCAAGTTGGTGAACGTGGTACTGGGTGACGCTGTGAAGCGGGGAGCGAGCGACATTCACATTGAGCCTTACGAAAAAGAGTTCCGGGTCCGGTTCCGAATTGACGGCGTACTGCAGTCGATCATGTCGCCTCCCCTAAAGCTCAAGGACGCGATTACGTCCCGCCTGAAAATTATGGCGAAGCTCGACATCAGCGAAAAGCGGCTGCCGCAAGACGGCCGCATCATGCTGAAGATGAATATCGGTGGCCGCAAGAAGCAACTCGACTTCCGCGTCAGCACGCTGCCCACATTGTGGGGCGAGAAGATCGTGCTCCGGTTGCTCGACAAAGAGAACCTGCGTCTCGATATGACCAAGCTCGGTTTCGAGCAAGAGTCGCTGGTGAAGTTTGAAAAAGCCATTTTGAAGCCATACGGCATGGTGCTGGTCACGGGACCGACGGGATCGGGCAAGACCAACACGCTGTACTCTTCGATTTCGCGCCTCAACCAGCCCGACACCAACATTATGACCGCCGAAGATCCGGTCGAATTCCAGTTGGGTGGTGTCAATCAGGTGCAGATGAAGGAGCAGATCGGATTGAACTTTGCCGCTGCCCTGCGATCCTTTCTGCGACAAGATCCCAACATCATTCTCGTCGGCGAGATTCGAGACTTCGAAACTGCTGAAATCGCCATCAAGGCCGCTCTTACGGGCCACTTGGTGCTCTCGACGCTCCACACCAACGGCGCACCGGAAACCATCACACGCTTGATGAATATGGGTATCGAACCGTTCCTGGTAGCGACTTCGGTCCACCTCATTTGCGCGCAGCGGTTGGTGCGGCGTATTTGCAAAGACTGTATCGAGCCCATGGAAGTGCCCGTGCAAACGCTCATCGAGGCGGGCTACTCGCCCGAGGAAGCCAAGACCACCAAGATCCAGAAGGGAAAAGGCTGCGGGGTGTGCAACAACACTGGATACAAGGGCCGCTGCGGTCTGTACGAAGTCATGGAGGTCGACGACGAGATTCGCGAACTGGTTCTGGTCGGCGCCTCGGCAGTTGAACTTAAGAAGAAGGCCATCGAGCGCGGCATGATCACGTTGCGCCGTAGTGGATTGATCAAGGTGGCGGCGGGCATGACCACGCTCGAGGAAGTGGCACGCGAAACGATTCACTAGAAGGAGTGAGTCCTGAGTCGCGAGAATCAGGCTCAGGACTCGGACTAAGCACTCGGGACTAACGAAAGGGAACTTTGCCATGGGTTTGTCGTTAAGCGATCTGCTCAAAAGAATGCTGGAGATGAACGGCAGCGACTTGCACATTACTACCAACTCGCCGCCCCAGATTCGTGTGCACGGCCACCTGGTGCCGCTCGATCTGCCGCAGATGACGCCGGCCGAAACCAAGCAGCTGGCCTACAGCGTGATGACCGACTCCCAGAAGCATCGCTTTGAAGAAAGCCTGGAACTCGACTTTTCGTTCGGCTTGAAAGGCCTGGCGCGCTTCCGCGCGAACGTCTTCAACCAGCGCGGCGCCACCGCGGCGGTCTTCCGTGTCATTCCATTCGAGATCAAGTCGTTCAATCAACTCGGCCTGGCTCCGGTTGTGAGCAAGATGTGCGATAAGCCGCGCGGACTGGTGCTGGTGACGGGCCCGACCGGGTCGGGCAAGTCGACCACGCTCGCCTCGATGATCGACAAGATCAACAGCGAGCGCCATGACCACATTCTGACGATCGAAGACCCGATCGAATTCGTGCACATGAACAAGAACTGCGTGGTAAATCAGCGCGAGCTGCATGCCGATACCAAGAGCTTCACCGACGCGCTGAGAGCCGCGCTTCGTGAAGATCCCGACGTTGTTCTGATCGGCGAAATGCGCGATCTGGAAACCATCGAGTCGGCTCTGCGCATCGCGGAAACCGGCCACTTGACCTTTGGCACGCTGCACACCAACTCCGCGACCTCCACCATCAACCGTATCATCGACGTCTTTCCCGCTCACCAGCAGCCGCAGATTCGGGCGCAGCTCTCGCTGGTGCTGGAAGGCATCATGTGCCAAAGCCTCCTGCCACGCATCGACGGCAAGGGTCGCGCCATGATCATGGAGATTCTCGTTCCCAACGCCGCCGTGCGCAACCTGATCCGCGAAGACAAGATTCACCAGATTTATTCGTCGATGCAATCAGGTCAGGAAAAATTCGGCATGCAGACGTTTAATCAGGCGCTGGCGACTTCGTACTTCCAGAAGCAAATTTCTCTGGAAGTGGCCATGGCGCGTTCCAGCAATACCGACGAATTGCAGGAAATGATCAACCGTGGCGCCAGCCTGTTGAGCCGGCCTACGACTGCGGGAACGACTTTGGCCAGGGGAGCGGCCGGCAAGCACTAGTTGGAGCAGAAAAGATTTGAACGAGTACAGCTTTCAACAGGTACATCAGTGAGGAGAGGCTAAAAACCATGCCAGTCTTTACATTTTCCGGCAAGGACGCCAACGGACAGAAGATTTCCGGAGAGCGGATGGCGCCGAACAAGCAATCGTTGGCGCAGGCATTGCGGCGCGAACGCATCACGCCCGGCGCGATTCGCGAAAAGGGCAAAGAGTTCTCGCTGCCCACCTTCGGCTCGGGCAAGGTCGCGGTCAAGGACATCGCGGTCTTCTTCCGCCAGTTCTCGGTCATGATCGATGCCGGTCTGCCGCTGGTGCAATGTCTGGAAATCCTGGCGGCAAACCAGGAAAACCAGGCGTTCCAGAAGACGCTGACCGGTGTGCGGACCACGGTGGAAGGCGGCGCGACGCTGGCCAACGCCATGCGTCAGTACCCTGTGATTTTCGACGACCTCACCACCAACATGATTGAGGCCGGTGAAACCGGCGGTATTCTCGACATCATTCTGCAGCGCTTGGCCACTTATGTGGAAAAAGCCGTGCGCCTGCGGTCTGCCGTGAAGTCGGCCCTGATCTATCCCGTCGCCGTTGTCAGCATCGCGGGATTGATCGTCGGTGCCCTGCTCAAATGGGTCGTCCCCATTTTTGCCAACCTGTTTGCCGGACTGGGAGTGGCCCTGCCTCTTCCTACACGCATCGTCATGGGCCTGAGTTCGTTCGTGCAGACTTTCTGGTGGATGTTCTTTGTCGGCCTGTTTGGCTTGTACTTCGGTATCAAACAGATGCGCAAGCATCCCCGGGGCCGCTACTACTTCGATAAGGGCCTCCTTTATCTTCCTGTGCTCGGCTCCTTGCTGCGCAAGATCGCAGTCGGACGCTTCACCCGTACGCTGGGAACGCTGATCACCTCAGGCGTGCCGATTCTCGAGGGATTGACCATCACCGCCAAGACGTCTGGTAACGCCGTGTTGGAAGAAGCGCTAATGAAGGTACGCAAGGCGATCGAAGAAGGCCGTACGATTGTCGACCCTCTGCGTGAGTGCGGCGTGTTCCCCAACATGGTGACGCAGATGATCGGCGTCGGCGAAGCCACCGGCGCGATGGACTCGATGCTGCAGAAGATCGCCGACTTCTACGAAGAAGAAGTCGATGCGGCCACCAAAGATATGTTGGCCATGTTGGAACCGATCATTATCGCTATCTTGGGCGTCAGCGTCGGCGGCATCGTCATTTCGCTCTACATGCCGTTGTTCGCCATGATCGCCAAGCTGTCTGGATAGCAAGTTTCAAAGTGAAAAGGTTTCAAAGCTTCAGGGAGCGGTTCCTGAGGCTTTGAAACCTTGAAACCTTGAAACTTTGAAACCTGGGATCTCTCAATGCAATCGACGTTCGACGAGCGCAATTGGCTGGTATGGCTGGTTAAGGTCCGCATATTCATCCTTACCTTGCTGTTGGCCGTTGAGCTGGCGGTGGCCCAGTTCAGTCCGGCGCAGCTGAACATGCGCCTTTTCCTCAGTACCATTCTGCTCTGGTTCAGCATCTCGCTCTTCTACGTTCTGCTGCTCTCATTCTGGCAAGAGCATCGCCTACAGGCCTCATTGCAGGTCCTGACCGATCTGATTCTGGTCAGCCTGGTAATCCACGAAACCGGCGGCTGGGATAGTTCGCTCAATTTCCTCTATCCACTCGTGATCATCGTGGCGAGCGTGCTCCTGCCGCGGATATGGGCGCACTTGGTCGCCGCTCTCGCCTTCATTCTGTACGGAACAGTGCTGGAGCTCAACTACTACGGGTTTGTGCCTTCTTATTGCAGCACGCATCCCAGCTTCAAGGCATTGCAGGCAATCATCTTCGTCAATCTGTTTGCCTTTCTTGCTGTTGCCTACCTGGCGGGCCTGCTCACGGCCAAGCTGCGGCAGGTGGGCGTACAACTCAAGGACACCAGTGGGGCCCTCGAAAGCCTTCAGGCCCTGCATGAGAATATCGTTCACTGCATCAGCAGCGGCCTGATCACCACCGGTCTCGACGGCCGCATTACGTTGGTCAACGCAGCCGCACAGCGACTTCTGGAACGTACACCCGCGGAATTGATTGGCTCGCCGGTTCATCAGTTATTTCTCGATACTCTTCCCGGCGTTGAATCGCAGCACACTCACGGCGAAGTGCGCTTCGATGCGCCCACGAAATTTCGGAAGACTCTGCGCGTGCGGGTGGCAGCCTTGGACGTGCCAGAACGCGGAGATCTGGGACGCGTCTATGTTCTCGACGATCTCACGGAGATCCGGCGGCTGGAGCGCGAAGTGCGCATGCAAGATCGGTTGGCCGCGGTAGGCCGTCTGGCTGCGGCGATTGCCCATGAAATTCGCAACCCCCTGACCTCCATTGCCGGGTCCGTCAGCATGCTCTCGGGTGTCCCGGAAATGAACGAGGAGCACCGGCGCCTGCTCGATATCGTGACGCGCGAGTCGCAGCGCCTGAACAGTATCATTACCGACTTCCTGAACTACTCCCGTACCAAGCAATATCACTTCGACCAGGTCGACTTGACCCATCTCGTCGAAGATACGCTGACGCTCATGGATCACCGCATGACGGCGGAGAAAACCGGTATCACGATTCAGCGCCGCTTCAGCGTCCGTGAGGCCCTCGCCATCGCAGACGGCGACAAGATCAAGCAAGTGTTCTGGAACTTCTGTGAGAATGCTGTGCGCGCCATGAAAGGCGGAGGCACGCTGACGGTTACTCTCGAGTCGTTAGGGGACGACTGGCAAGTCGGGTTCGCCGATACAGGGCCGGGTATGAGCCCGCAGCAGATCGAAAAAATCTTCGAACCCTTCCAGTCGAACTTCGAAGGCGGAACAGGGCTGGGACTGGCCATCGTCTACCAGATCGTGCAGGCGCACGAAGGCAAGGTATGGGCGCGATCGAAGCCGGGGCAGGGAACTACGTTCATCCTAAGACTGCGCCGCCTCGATGCCGAACGCTCGGCATCGTCGAGCACAGCGGCTGTGACAGGTAGAGCTGAAGCGCTCGGTTCCTCGCAGTCCCTGGCTGCCGCTGCGGGAGGGAGGTTGCATGGCTAATATTCTGGTCTGCGACGACGAGCGCTCCATCTGCGAAATGCTCGACATTTCCCTGCGCCGTGAGGGCCACCGCGTGGAAACGGTACAGGCCGGGCAGACGGCCAAGAACAAGATTGACGGCGCGCTGTACGACGTCATCATTACCGATATCAAGATGCCGAACATCGACGGCATCGAAGTGCTCCGGCACGCGCACAAGGTTTCTCCCGATTCGGCTGTCATTCTTATTACGGCCGTCGACGATTACGAGGCGGCCGTCGAGGCCGTGAAAGCCGGAGGCGCCACCGACTACATCCGCAAGAGCCCCGGACTGGTTGACGAAATCAAGCTCGCCATCAACCGCGCCGTCGAGAAACTGGTACTCAGCAAGCAGAACTTCGCGCTACGCCGCGACGCTGCCACGCGCAACTCGCTCGACAACATTATCGGATCGAGCCCCGCGATGGAGAAGCTGAAGCAAACGGTCCGCACCGTCGCCTCCACGGCCAGCACGGTTCTGATCCACGGCGAGAGTGGCACCGGTAAAGAACTCGTTGCACGCGCCGTTCACGTATGCTCTCCGCGCGCCACTGACGCCTTCGTCTCCGTTAACTGCGGAGCATTCCCTGAAACTCTGCTCGAAAGCGAGCTGTTCGGTTACCTGAAAGGTGCGTTCACTGGAGCCAATCAGAACAAGCGCGGGCTGTTCGAAGTGGCCGATGGCGGGACGATTTTTCTCGACGAAATCAGCGAGATGACGCTGGCCATGCAGGTGAAGCTGTTGCGTGTTCTGCAGGAGCGCACGGTACGCCCCGTGGGCAGCACCAGCGAAATTTCAATCGACGTCCGTGTGATCGCCGCGACCAACCGTGATCTCGACAAAGCAGTTGCCGAGAACGTGTTTCGCGAAGATCTCTACTACCGGCTGAATGTCATCCCCATCCGCGTGCCTCCTCTGCGCGAGCGCCGCGAAGACATTCCGCTGCTGGTCAATCACTTCCTGAAAAAGTATGCGAGCGCTGCGGGGCGCAGCATCCTGCGCGTGCACGTTGCATCGCTGGACTCTTTGTGCGGTTACGAGTGGCCAGGCAATGTTCGCCAGTTGGAGAATACGGTAGAACGCGCCGTTGCCCTCGAGACCACCGACGAACTCCACGTTGAGCTGCCGGCCGAACGCCCCAAAGCGCGCGGAGCAGCGGCTTCTGCCGGAGGCGGCTCTCTGCCCGAGATCGGTGCCGATGTGACCCTTCCCGAAGGCTTGGGGATGGAAACCTATGTGGCCGGCATCGAGCGCTCGCTGCTGCAGAATGCGCTCAACCAGAGCGGCGGCGTGCAGACCAAGGCCGCCGATGTCCTCGGCATTTCCTACCGATCGTTCCGGCATTTGATGAAAAAGTATGGGTTGTGAGGCAGCTTCTAGCTCTTAGCTTCTAGCTCCTAGCTTCTTCGATTCAACCAGATACAGATGAGACCGACGACATACGTGTGGGCGGTCCTCTCCTCCAGGTCCCCATTTCTGACCAAAGTAGTTACCGCATCGCTCACGACATTCCAGATCGGATGTTTCTGGCAGCTTGCTTAGGGATGCGGTTGTGTGACACTGCGATCACTTGCAACCTTGGTTGATCTCATATCAATCCCTCCCCAAGAACTGGCGTTCAAAGCCAAGAGCCAAGAGCTAGAAGCTAGGAGCTGCCCTTCTTCAACTGCTGCTTCCACCCCAGCACGCGCGCCTTTGCCCCTTCCGCTTCGGCCTCGGGAATCATTCCCTTCTTCATGTACAGGACCGACAAGCTGGTGTGCGCGAGCACGTCGTCGGGATCGAGTTCGGCCAGGCGCTGTGCGACGGCGATCGCGTCATCGTAGCGCTGCAAATCCTGCAGCGCGCGCGCGAGTCCGTGCATGGCCTCGGTGAATGTCGGATCGGCCGCGAGAGACTCCTGGTACGCGGCGACGGCCTTTTCCAGGTGTCCATCGGCCATCAGATCGAGCGCGGCGTAGTAGTGATCCTCGGCCCTTTGACGGGCGTTTGCGTCAGGCGTTTTCGGGTCAGACATGCGGAAAAGTTAAGAGCAGAGACTGGATTCTAACACGGAGGAATGCGGTGTTAGTTCGCAGGTCTCAGGTAGAAGGTCTTAGGTCGCAGGTCTTAGGTCTGTGATCTGAGGCTTTTGATTCAGCGCTGGAGTCGAGGGTCAAGTGGGAGGAGTTCTAATCCCAGACCCAGTCCGACCACCGAAGCCCCAAGACCCAGAACCTGGACCGGTACCACTGCTTGATTCTTCATGCGCCTGGGTGCCCGCTGTAGGTATGATGTCAGTATGCGCTACAAGCTGCGTTTCCTCTGGAATGCCACCAAGGGCCATCGCCTTGCGCCGTGGCGCAGTCCCTATCTGCTGTGGCGCATCGAGACCTACACCGGCGTAAAGATGACGCAAATCGGTTTCCTGGAATTCTGGGAATTTATGTGGCGGGAGCGGCGCGAACTGTGGAATTTCCTGCGATGGACCGGGGAGATGGAGAGGTATGTCCATCCCAAGCCGAAAAGGGCTTGAAACCGGTTCTCAGTTCTCAGTTCCCAGTTTTCAGTTGGCCCAGCGCAGCCAAAGACTTTGATCTCCGCCCAAAAATGTAGGGACGCAAGTTGGTGTTTGACCGCCGTTGAACACTGAATTTTTGCCTTTTCCGAGAGCCGAGAGCCGAGAGCCGACTACGCCCCTTTACCTGCCGCAGCCGCTTCTCCAAAAATAATGCTGACTTCGCTGCCCTTGCCGGCGCCGGTGATCTGTGCTGCAGCCGCGCGGTTGGCCACGATTTCCAGATAGCCCATGCTGCCGAGAATGCAAAAGACTTCACCAGGCGCGCCTTCAGCGTAAGCCATGCGGATGTCGGTAACCTCGCGGCTTCCGATCACAATTTTGAATGGCGCCGCCTTCGCGGCAAATATCGCCGGAACGTCCGCGGGAGTCACATTAGTGATCAGGTTGCCGAAGCGGTCGATTTTCAGCACCACACCGCGCATGCGATTCTCGCCCGCCGGCTTGGGCCGTGGCGCGGCAAACTTCACGTAGTCTTCAATCTCGTCCCCGAACTTGTGCGAGTCCACTTGCTTGGCGAGATATGCGGCCACAGGAGCGAAGATATCGCGTCCATGAAAGGTGTTGCTCACCGGCTGCCGGAAATAATGTTCCGACGTGATGTGCCGCACATGAACGCGTTCTTCCTTCGCATACACCATGGAGAGCACGCCGTTGTCGGGCGCCACAAAATGGTAGCCGTCACTCGATGCCAGAATCGGCCGCCGTGTCGTGCCTACCCCCGGGTCCACCACAACCATGTGAATGGTCCCGTTGGGGAAGTACGAATACGCCTGCGCAATCGCCAGCGCGCCGTCGAGCACATCGAAGGCCTGCACGGCGTGGGAAATGTCCACGATCTGCGCCTCAGGCACGATGTCGACAATGACTCCCTTGAGCGCGCCGACAAAATGATCGTTAGTTCCAAAATCAGTGGTAAGAGTGATAACCGGACGATATGGCAACTTTCCCTCGCTGGAAGACGACAAGAATTAAGAAGACACAATACTCCCTGTGACTGCGAAGTTAATTTGAAGTGAAGCTGTGCGTCAAGGCACGGAGGTAATGGGCGGACATCGAACTGACGCCGGCATAATGAATGAAATCTGGACCATTACACTCACGATATCGCCAAGTCGGTGGCACTGCTCGAGCTTAAGTCAACCGTACACTTGCCAGAACGATGCCTATTACTTCAAGTCGACTGGAGGCCCGCTGACTCTCTTGGCCTTGAGATCAACAGTTACCTCGACACGGTCAGCGATCTTGATGAAGGGAATGCCGCTGTTCATCCCGTACTGCTTGCGGTCGAAGGCCATTGTCCCTTTGATGGCACCCGAGCCTGTTCCCCGGCCGGACACCGTAACGGTTAGTTTCTCGGGCTTGGTAACTCCGCGTATCGTAAAGTCGCCATCTGCTTCAAAGGTGTCAGGACCCGTCTGAACAATCTTCGTTGACTTAAATGTGATCAAGGGATTCTGTTTCGTGTTAAAGAACTTTTCGCCTTTCAGTTTTCCGTTCTTCATGCCGCTTCCAGTGTCCACACTGTCCGCCTGAATCTTGATGTCCAAAACGCCTGTCGTTACATCAGCCGACGTGAATGTCAACGTGGCATCCCACTTGTCGAAAGTACCCTTGATAGCCACCGACGCCTCCACGTCGAACTGAATCGTGCTGGATACCGGAGTAATCTCGAAAACTGGAACCCCTGAAGGCGCGGGGTCTTGGCTTAATGAAGGGAGCACGGCCGACGCTACGAAGCAGAGGACGGCTAAACGTACGGAAGCTCTCCTGAATATGAACATGGCAAGGAAAACAAGGTTGTCACTGTGGTCACCCACATCCAACTGTCAGAACTTACATGCCATTGCCCTCATCGGGTGGGCGGCGGATCGAGGCTACTAACAGTGAGCGAAAAGAAAATCCCGCTAACCCGGGGTTGATGAGGGTAACGGGATTGTGCGCTAACAATCCGACAGCTTCCGGCCAGAGACAATTTGGGCGGGACTTTGTAACCCGCTTGGGTACAGAGGCAATCATTGGCTGGCTTGGGTTTTTTCTATACGGACGAAATGACGGTACGCTCCGACGCTCAGGAAATTGATCAAAACCCCGACAATGTTCCATATGATCACGGGTCGCGAAACAATCAACAGACCGTAGTAGACCCAAAGGATTTGGAAGACGCCAATGATGGCCGCCATCCTTGGGTTCATACCCGCGCTTGACCGGCGCCTGAGCATTGCGACCAGGTCCGGCACAGCCGCAAAAGTCGTTCCGAAGCCCGCCACAAAGCCGAAGATCTCTGACCGGTGAAATCGGGGGAGCAGTAAGCTCTGCACGTCGTGAGGAACTAGACCCTGACAGCCAGAGAGGGCCATCAGGCTGAAGAGGAGAACACCGAGCGGCAACCTGTTGAATCGATCCATGCAATCCTCCCTCGCATCGACATGGTTCGTACAGTTTAAGAGTGTCTTGCGCTGATTAGTCTCTGGCAACTGTCAAATCTGCACGGCGTTTGCGTCAATCGTGATTTCCTGGAATTTGTGATTGAAACGGATGAACTGCTGAGACTTCCTGAGAATGCAATTAAGCCCGCTGGGTGTTGTTGACGCCCTCACGGCGTTAGCGCTCATTGAGGGTTTTGAGTGAATGGGGATTTATCGACATCTGACCGCGCGGGTAGGCTGGATACGGTATCACTGTCACGTCTGAGAGTGAGCACGCTGCTGGCACGAAGTACAATCTTGGAGTACGCTTGCGGACTATGCCTAATCGTCTCTGCCACGGGTGCGCCGAACGGTTGGACGCAGCGTCCGCCGCCTTACGCCGTCACGCGAGCCAGATGTCTCAAGCTGACGATTTGGCTCGAAAACATGATTTAACCGAGCAATTGAGGCAAGAGTTCAAGACGAGACTTGTCGAATCGCTGAACGAAGCTCAGGCGGCTTGGGATGCCTACCGCGAGCACCTCATCGAGCATGGGTTGTTGCCTTCTAAGTAGATTGATGCCGCTGCCGCAGGGAGCAGTCCGATCAGGTCCACGCTCAGAGTGTCATCGCCGACAGGTGTGTTATGTCCCAACCAGTTGAAACAGGGCGCTGTTTGTTCGCCAAAAACCAAAGTAAATGAGTGAGATGGCGATTTTTGTGCGTCGGGATAAACCGGCATGAAGCAGAGGAGGAAGAAGCCTTACAAGAAAGGAGTAGCGATCCACGTGGCCTCGAGTCTTGCGCTGCTACCGTGAGGGACCCAGCGCAGCGTAGATAGAGGATAGGCGGGGTGGGTATGGAGTG
>DASRRV010000109.1:0-6372 GCA_035695545.1 Candidatus Sulfotelmatobacter sp.
GGGGAGTCTGATCGGCGTTTTGTTTGGACCGGTTGGATTAGCGGTTGGCGCAACTGCCGGACTTACCGGGGGCGCCAGCTTCGATCTTCTACACGCCGGGGTTGGTGACGACTTCATCGATGACGTTTCCAAAGCCCTGACGCCGGGCAAAGTAGCTGTCGTTGCCGAGATCGAAGAGGACTGGACGACACCCGTGGACACCCGCATGGAGGCGATCGGCGGAACTGTCTACCGTCGTGCGCACTCAGACGTGGCACACCAGGTCAACCAGGAGAATGTTGCCGCGATGAAGGCCGACATGGCTACGTTGAAAGCAGAGCATGCGCAGGCCCGCGCTGACCGGAAGACCAAGTTGGAGACGAAGATTAACCAGCTTGACTCGAAGATTCAGGACCAGTTGGAGAAAGCCAAGGAAAATCGCCAGTCAGCAGAGCGCAAGGGGCAGGCCAAGGTCGAGGTACTTAAAGCCAAAGCCGAAAGGGCAGAGGCCAAAGCGAGTTGACCCCAGGAACTGGCAAGGATGCAGTTCACCTGCCCGACAGCTTGAATTGGGAGGTCCATTGGGCCTCCCAATTACGTCCGGCGCAGTACGAGAGGAAGGCGCAGATGTACAGAACACTCGGAAAATTCTTCATTTACATAGGAGCCGCGCTCTGGCTGATTCCTTCTGGCAGCGTTCTAGCTCAGTTACATCCCGAAAACCAGGCTCAGGACGAGGAAGTGCAAATGGGCCAGGAGGTCTTTAATCAGCTCAAGGCTAAGGGAGAAATCATAGAGTCCTCACCTTTGTACGATCAATTGAAGCCAATCGCCGACTCCATCACGCAAGCGGCGCAGCCTCGATACAACCATCCGTTCAAGTTCTATCTGGTGCACGAAGAACAACCAAACGCCTTTGCGACTCCCGGCGGCAATGTCTATGTCGTGGATTCATTGCTTTACTTCGTAAAGAATAAAGAGCAACTTGCGGGGACGCTATGTCATGAGGTATCGCACACCATCCATCACGACACCGTGGTTTTGATGGAGAAGCAGCAAAAGATTGAAGAGCGTGAAGTCGCTGCTGCTGTGCTCATGGGCCCGACGAAGGCCCACATTCTGGCCATTGCCCTTGTCGGAAAGCTCCACTCGCTTGGCTATTCCCGCGAGGTGGAGTCGCGAGCGGACCTGACCGGTTCCGATATTTGCGCTCAAGCGGGATACAACCCGTGGGGATTGGTGTGGCTCTTCCAGGATTTCCAGAACGCCAACATGAACCAAATACCGCAACTCATATCCGACCATCCTAACGACCAGAACCGCGTAAACGCTCTGGAGCAGCATTTTCGCCAGAATCCATCGGTTTTTGGAAAGTTCAACCCGGATCCGAAATTGGGTACGCCGCTTGCGGTTCCGAAGAACGCACCAGAAGTCTTTGTGCATTGAAACGACGAGCACTCTCAAAAACTTCAAAAGGAGAAGGACAATGAATTCCATTTCTAGCCTATTCGCAGCCGGCATCGACGAGATCAGAAAGTCCTGGATTTGGTTTCTCGCATTCGGCACCGTGCTGATGGTTCTTGGCGCAGCTTGTATCGCCAAGTCGCAGACCGCAACAACGTTCTCAATCCTCGCATTGGGTTGGATTCTAGCTATCAGCGGCCTCGTATGGCTCATAGGAGCTTTTCAAACTTGGACCTGGGGCGGCTTCTTTGTGTATCTGCTCAACGCAATCATTCGCTGCGTGACCGGATACCTTTTGATTCGCCATCCAGACGCCGGGGCGGAAGCCGTTACGATGATCGTTGCCGCACTGTTCATCGTGGGAGGACTGTTCCGTGCCATCGGATCCGGCATGATTCAGTTTCCCAGATGGGGTTGGACCGTGTTTTCTGGACTCGTCTCGGTTGCGCTCGGTGTTTATCTCGTCGCGACTTGGTCTACGACGAGCGCCTATTTTATCGGCCTGGCAATCGGTATTGACCTTGTCTTTGACGGTGCGTCTCTGGTGGGGTTCGCAGGCGCCATTCACAGCTTGCCGACGGCGCAAAGCAGAACTGTCTGAAAATGCACGGGACTTCCGGAGCGAAGTCGCGAATGTTACAGACGTGACGCGAGAATACAACCAGGTTTGAGCGAACAGGACAGTGCGTGAATGTGGCATGGCTGAGGCCCCGCCTAATCAAACCTTCACCGCCTACGGTTGCGAGAGAGTCAGGTCCAGTCGCAGAGACCGGGGGCCTGTTCGGGAGGAAGGCACATGTTCTCGATGGACGATCGAACGGGGAACATAGTCACGACCGTAACGCTATTCCTGGCCGGGGCTGCTGTTCTCTATCTCGCGCGAAGGGCCTTCCTCATTCTGGTGATCTCACTTCTGTTCGCTGATTTGCTGGAACCCATGGTCAGCCTGGTGCAACGTCAGTTGCAGTTCGGGGAGAACAACCGCACGTGGGCGATTGCTGTGGTATATCTCGTTGCGGCACTGATACTCGGCACACTGGGCTACGAATTTGGCCCTCATCTTGTGGCGCAAATCAAGGGTCTCAACGGGGCTGTGCCGCAGATTTTGCAAGACGTCTCTACCGGCAAGACAGCCGCAGGTTTTGGCGCCAAGCATAGCCTGAGTGCGGCCGATCCGCAGCGGATCGAGCAGTGGCTAGCCGGCAATCGTGACTTCATCAGCCGTTTCTTGGAACGCGCCGCCGGTTCCCTGGCATACTTTGCCACCAGTGCGATCTGGCTCTTTGCCGTCCCTATCCTGGCTATCTTCATCCTGCGAGATGGCCGCCGAGTAGCGGACGAGATTGTCGCAGTAGTTGCTGGTGGGCGGGACCAAACAAGGTTGAAGCGAATCGTTAGCCAAGTTGATACGATGCTGGCGAAGTACATTCGTGCACAACTTACACTAGCCGGTCTCTCGTTCGTCTTTTACACAGTGTGCATGCTTGTTCTGGGCTTTCCTTATGCGGTCGCACTGGGAATTTTGGGCGGCGCTTTGGAATTCCTTCCGGCTGTGGGTTGGATCGCCTCGGCTGCGGCAATTCTTACCGTTGGGTTTCTGACTCACGCGCATTGGATTTGGATGGCGGGTTTGTTGTTACTTTGGCGACTGGTGCAGGACTACGTAAACTCACCTCGCATCATGGGTGACAGCCTGCAATTGCAACCGTTGACCGTCATCTTCGCGCTGATGCTGGGGGGCCAACTAGGAGGCGTCGCCGGCGCGTACCTGTCGGTGCCGGCGGTTGCCATTCTACGGATTCTATGGCTGGAATGTTTCTCGACCAAGAGTTCGTCTGATGCGGTTCCTGATCGACCGCTCGTGCAAGTCGGAACGTAGCGTACGGTGGGGAAAAGATCAGTGAGCTCAACCGCGATCTATTACCGGGAATGTTGGAAAAGAGACAGCCTAACGACCAAGGCTGCCATCCGCCGGGCCTCCGTTTGTACTGCCGCCGCCCTAGCCGTCTTGATCGCCATTGGCTCGCAGGCCCTCTCGGCCCAGCAGAATGCGAATCTGGATAAGTACTTTTCCCAAAACATCGGACTCAACGCGCAACAGATCGCCTCGATCCGCTCCGGGCAGCCGGTTACAAAGGCTCTCCCGTCCCGGACTCCGGACGAGGTCTTCCTGTTTGGTACGGTTTACGTTCGTGCCGCACCCGAGAGGTACCTGCAGTTCGCTCACGATTACAACCGCCTGCGCAAGCTGCCGAATAATTTGGCGCTGGGTGTATTTAGCAACCCTCCAACGCTTGCTGATCTGAAGGACTTTACCTTCGACGACGACGACATCAAGGCACTGAAAGGCTGCAAGCCGGGCAACTGCCTGATTCAGATTCCGGAAGGCTCCATCGAAGAATTGCAGACGTCAATTAACTGGTCTGCCGGCGACGTGAGTGGTCAGGTCAATCAAAAGTTACAGGAGGCAGCCTTGCAACGCTTGCTCGCATACCAACGCGATGGCAATCGAGCGCTTGGGGTCTACGCCGACCGACTTGTCCAAGCAGTTTGCGTACATGGTGGAATACTCCAAGGCGCTCCCGACTTACCTTCCCGACTTCTACCGCTACCTTCTCGACTATCCGGACGGAAGACCTGCCAACGTGGAAAATTCTTTCTACTGGGCTAGGGTGAAATTCGGATTGAAACCGACTCTGCGTGTTGTGCACGTGGTGACCATGCGCGGCAATCCCGGCGATCCAATCGCCTACGCCATCGCCGAAAAGCAGCTCTATTCCAGCCATTACTTCGAAACCGCTCTGGATCTCAGCTTTTGTGTACGCGACACCACTCCCGACCCGAAGCAGTCGGGCTTTTATCTGATTATGGTAATGGGTTCCGAGCAGGCAGGCCTGACTGGCGCGAAAGGATCGATTGTTCGTAGAGCTGCTGTTGGCCGTTCGGTATCGAACCTTCAAAACGCTCTAACCACCATTAAGAACACGCTGGAAGCTGGCCACTAATGGCGAATGGCCGACAATCCCATTTCGAAACGCGCTGGCGCTCGCCCTCATGTCGAGTCTCTCGACCCACGACGTTGTGGGACAACAGGACACCAATACCAGGCAGCTTCCCGACACACTGGTCTCAACCGGTAACTGTTCAGCTGGGCTCGATGAGAAGCTATCGCAGCCCAACTGAACATCTACTGAGGCCCCTGGTCCCGTTGCAGAGTCCGAGCGACTTTACGCTGCTGCCGTAGGTTCTTGAACGGCTTTGGCGGCGGTACGGATTACGTCGAGGACGCGATCCGGTTGGGAGAGCATCGGCACATGGCTGCTGTCGAGCTCGTATGTGGTTGCGCCCATACGCTTGGCAAAAAAGCGCTCCAGATCGGGATGAACCGTGCGGTCTTTTTTGCCGACGATGTACCAGCTGGGCTTTGATTTCCATGCGGTTCCTCCGGCTTTTGCGTTGAACAGGTCGGGAGCCGGCACGCCCTGAGTCGCCCAAACGAGCTTCTTTTCCTGCTCGGACAAATCGCCAGCGAAATCATCGATTCCGTCCGGAAGCAACCAGATGCGTCCGTCCTTGATGTCGATGTGAGAGAAGACCGGTGTCGTCGGGAAATTGGACTGCTGGGTCTGCGAACTCTCGTCTGCGTCCGGAGCAAGCGCGCAGATGTAAACCAGGCCGGCAACGCGATCGTCGGTTCCGGCGCCGGTGATGACGCTTCCGCCGTACGAGTGGCCGACAAGGATAACCGGGCCGCTGACCCGGCCAATCGTTACTTTCGTTAAGGCGACGTCCTCAGCCGTTGAGTTGAGACCGTACTGCGCCGCAATGCACTCGTGCCCCTCGGCCTGCAGGGGAACGATTAACTTGCTGAAGCAGGAACCGTCTGCCCAAAGCCCGTGGCAGAACACGATGCTAGGTTTTGTCGGCGTCGCTTTCATTCTTGCTCTCCTTTGCCTTTACGCAAATTCTGTTTCGATGGTGCTGGACAATAACAAGGATGTCGCCGAATCACGCTAGGCGCTTGTGCGCGTGTTCTCTTGCAGGATTTTGCTGATTTTGTCGTTTCTTGCCTTAAAAAGGAGTCGGCCCTGCCGGTGGACTAAACACGACGTTTTGAAAAGTTGGAGAATGGAGCTTTACGCTCGGGAATGCGATGTCGCGTAATGCCGCCGCCATCTTCCGGGACTGACACCGACGAGTTGATGGAATGTGCGCGTGAACGCTGCCTGGTCATTAAATCCCGACTGAATCGCGATGTCGATCAGCGACATACAGGTCTGGCTCATCAATTGTTTTGCGTGCTCAATGCGATGTTGAATCAACCATTGGTGAGTAGAAATGCCGAAAGATGTTTTGAATGACCGGGCAAAGTGGCTCGCGGAAAGTCCGCATTCGCGTGCAACGTCAGACAGCCGGATGCGGCCATGCATGTTCTCACGAAGAATTTCCGACGCTCGTCGCTTCTGCCATGGGGCCAGGCCTCCCCTTGAACGCCGGGCTGCTTTCTGAAGTACACCGTACTGTTGGATGAGATGCGCTCCGAGGATGAGACTGAATTGATCGAGTGCAAGCACAGAGGGACTGTCGCTCCGCCCAAGGAACGGAAGAATGCTCTTGGTGATCTGGGCCACAACCAGATCGTCTTCGAGCACTGCCAGACGATAGTCACTTACGCGACCGAAACCGAGATCCTCGGCAATGTCATCTAGTCCCTTACGAGGAACGGAATAGTGAACGTAATCGAAGGCACTGCCTACCCAGCACCTTGGCTGGGAATCGAAATCGATCACATTGGAGCGAAACGGGTGAACGATGGATGTAGGAATTAGCTTGTCTGCTGTCCACACCTGGTAGCTCGGTGACGGCATAGACTTAAGGGAGGTCGACACTAGCAGAGCGGGGACAGGCGATAACTTTGTGATTCGGTCA
>DASRRV010000110.1:0-4563 GCA_035695545.1 Candidatus Sulfotelmatobacter sp.
TGGGGAATCCGGTCGAAGGTGAACGCGATTCCGGTCTGAATCTGAACGCCATTCCGTTGTGAATCCGAACAGCATTCCGGTCTGAAGGTGAACGCCATTCCGGTGGGAAGGTGAACAGTTTTTGTCGTTTACCGGAATGGCGTTCAACTTGGAGCGGAATGTTTTCCACAGGGGGGCGCAGGAGGGACGGCGGCGCTGGACAATTACCGGGCGATGATACTCCATCCGATTAAGAGGAGATCAGAGTGCCGGCCAGGAGAAAGTCCATGCGTAAAGTGAAGGAAGTTCTGCGGTTAGGGTTGGAGTTGAGGTTGGGTCAACGACAGATTGCTCGGAGTTGTGGGATTGGGTTAGGCACGGTCCACCATTATCTGGAACGGGCGGCCGCGGCCGGGGTGGGCTGGCCCTTGCCGGAAGGGATGAGCGAAGAAGATACTCTGCCACCGAGGCTCAGCGCCGCGCTTCGTGGTCTTTGAGCCGGTCCAGAGCCACACGTGCCTTCTGCTTTATTGACCAGTCGACGATTCCGCCTCTGACGTCATCGCCTGGCCCCTTCCAGCGGACCAAGCAGGTTCACCAACTGCAGCCGGCAGGCCGATGAAGCCTGTGCGGAGGAAATCCCGCCTGACGTTTCTCCTCCTAATTTGTTTGATCCGCACCCAATTCATCGCAGAAAGAGCGCACGCGTATTCCACTGCAAGTAAATAACTTACGGTGAGTGCCTAGAAAACCACTGCGTGGCCATTGTCTTACCATGGCCATGGTAAGTATCACGACCATGTTAATTAGCTTGGCCGTGGTAAAATAGCTCATGCCCCTTTCCAATGCCATCGTCGCCGCCAGCCGTGGCCAGGCCTACGAGGACCTCCTGGCCAAGCTCTTCCAGAGGGCCGGATGGAGCGTGCAACGCCAGGCGAAAGACCTCGATGAAGGCATCGACCTCGTGGCCCAGCAGGGAAACCAGAAATACATTGTCCAGATCAAGGCGTCCTCGGAAGCTAGAAGAGACCGGGCGGTGCCTCTCCTGTCGCAAGCCATCCTCGAAGCCCAGGCAGCGGCACAGCGAATACCGGGCCCTGCCATTCCCGTCGCCGTCCTTGCAGTTGACCATGTCTCAAAATCACTGGCCGAGCACGTGCAGGCTTTCGTCGAACGGAATGCGCCGAACATGGCTGTCGGACTGATCGACGCCAGTGGCTTTCGTATGTTTCGCGGGGCCGATATGGAATGGCTCAACTCCGCAGGTTCACCTTCGCGCGGCGCGCGCGCGCCGGAGAAACCGTCCTCTCCCACCTATTTGTTTTCTGACTTGAACCAGTGGATGCTGAAAGTATTGCTTGCCAAAGACGTCCCCGACTCCATGCTCTCGGCCCCACGGAAGCAATATGAAAACGCTTCGCAACTGGCCGAGGCAGCCCAGGTGTCGGTGATGAGCGCGTTCCGCTTCGTCCGCCAGCTTTCGAGCGAAGGCTTTCTCGAAGATAATGAATTCTTGCGGTTGGTCCGCCGCGAAGCATTGCTCGAACGCTGGCTGGCGGCGAATCAGCAGCGTGTCCGCGAGATTCCGGTGCGTTGGGTGATTCGCGGATCAAACAATCAACTCGCGGTTGCTGTTCATGCGTACGTTTCGAGACTTGCCAGAAAACCTTCGCCGAACAAGCGAGCGGCCCTGGGACCTTTATCGAAGGCTCCAAATCGGATCTGTATGGGATTGTTTGCCGCTGCCGAGGCCATGGGTTTCAAGTTCGTACATGGATCGCTGCCTCATCTCTACCTGGAGCGGTTGGATCGGGAAGTGCTCGCGCAACTTGGCCTCTCCATGGAAGATGCCCAGCATCAGGCGGACGCCTTCGTGAGAATTCCAGAAAACGCGGAAGCCATCTTTCGTGCGGCCGTCGAACGCCATGGCGTTCCCGTAGCCGACATTCTTCAGGTATGGCTCGATGTCTCCCACCATCCGGCACGCGGCAAAGACCAGGCCAAAATCATTGCCCAGAAAGCTCTCTCCCAACTATTGGATGAGAAGGACGCATGACTTCGACAGGAGCTGACCTCCAAGCCTTCGCTCGATTAATCGAGTCGCTCACTCCCTGGCTCGACCAGGTGGTGATTATCGGGGGCTGGGCGCACCGCCTGCATCGTCTTCATCCCGCCGCGCAGACACTGGACTATGCTCCTCTTACGACGCTCGACGCCGATGTCGCGCTACCGATCGAGTTGAAGGTGGAAGGCCAGGACATCCATCAGCGCTTGCAGGCAAACGGGTTTCAAGCGCAGTTTCTGGGCGAACACAAGCCGCCTGCGACCCACTATCATCTGACTGCGGAGCGCGGCGAATTTTACGCTGAGTTTCTCACACCCCTGGTGGGCAGCGCCCATGAACGCGGCGGCAAGAGCAAAGGGACGACCCAACTCGGTGGCGTAGTGTCGCAAAGCCTGCGCCACCTCGAGCTATTGCTACGTGCGCCCTGGACTGTCATCTTGTCACGTGCCAGTGGCTTTCCTCTGGGAGGAGAAAAGTCCATATTGGTAGCGAACCCGGCAAGTTTTATCTCGCAAAAAATTCTGATCCAGGGGAAGCGAAACCGCGAGGAACGAGCCAAGGATACGCTGTACATTCATGACACGCTGCAAACATTTGGAGCCGGTCTCGTTACTTTGCAGGCGGATTGGCGAGAGAAAATTGCGCCTCAGTTACATACGAAGGCCCGCCGCCAGGTGGAGGAGGCGGGAGAGACTCTCTTTGGGCAAGTGACTGACGGAGTGCGTGAGGCCTCGCGCATGGCACAAGGCAGGACATTATCTCCGGAGAGAATCCGAGAAGTGTGCGCCTTTGGTATAGGTCAGATTTTTCGGTCTTCTGGAATTTGACCCAGTTTCAACCTCAGCCTACTATCTGCCGGAGAGACATGTCAGTCACAGGCAGATCGGTCACCGGAACATGGCGAGGGTGTAAAGGTAATGGCGGGGCGGCCAAATAATCGACTCACGACGGCCCCACTGCTGGACGGACTGCATGGCTATTTCTCCTTGCTCTGGCTGCGCTTGCCGAGGAGTTCCTGCGCCTTTGTGGCCTTGGTTGTCTGGACTTGGCGAAAGGATGGTGAACTGTTCCTGGGCGATCTTGGCGCCACGCAGCAGCGGTTCCAGCATGTTCATGAGAAGCATTTGAATACCGACAAGTTCAGTGAAAATGTGCATTTCCATCTGCGTGTGACTGCCGACGACGACACTGCTCAGCAATCGATCGCGCGCCCATTCGCTCGGAGTTTTTCCCGCTCGCGCGCGGCCTCTCGGACCGCCTTCGCCTCATCTGCCGTGAGCTTGGTGCTGAGGCTGCAAGACCGCCGTGCGCGCCCTCGCAACTTCTCGGAAGCTCGTTCCTCGATCATGTCAGTGTCAGCCATACGGGAGCCTCCGTTAGTTGCCAGGAGCGGTATCTCTCCAGATACCGCTCCATTTCAGATCGTGTGTTTTCATTGGTATCTGCGGGATACCAAAGTATCTGGGCAGTTCCCTATCAGGGATGGAGTGTGACAATTCTTCCGGTGCGAAGCACCGTTCTTGCTCCGGCGCGAATTTTGAATGCAGGATCACGCCTACAGTACCTGCATAGAACCCGTGGACTCCACCCCGGCTACAGACTTCTTTGCAAGCTCCTCCGATGCGCCATTGGTCGCCCCGTACGCACACGCAATGTAGAAACAACTGCTTAGCCTGTGGCGTCTTCGGAGAATATTGGAAGTCGCGGTCCTTCGAGAAGACACAGGTGAGCAGCTTTGGCCACAACATCGTCTGCGGATGTGTGGATGAAATCGGTGTACTAATCGACCTGAACAGTGGTGAATTCATCGAGCCGAACAGAAGCGTTTGATGTGGCGGATATTGACTTCATGCAGTGGCATAGTCGTTCTCCTTGATAGATGGCGAAATTAAGCAGGCTTCTTGCGGGCAATCATTCTCCGGGCCGCCTGTGCAATCTCCCGGGCACGTGCGCACCAGAGAACGGTGAACCCCGTGCCAGCGCGGCGATAGGCATCAGGGGAAACAATACAAGAACAACCGCAGTTGGGCGCGCAGTTCGACTGAAGAAAGCACTCGATCTGATTGACGACATAGACTCGGAACCAACGTGTCATTTGCCCCTCCTGCCGGACCTCAAATCGGCTCCTCGTGACGCAAACGTAAACCCACTCAATCACAATGTCCAACAACTCCTCGTCACTCTGTTATTCCTAGGAGGAATTACAACAAACATCATGTCGCGACCAGGTAGATCGCGCCGCTGGGCGCGACGCTTTGCCAGGGCGATTTTTGGCAATTGCGACTCGGATACTGGTACACGAAGGGGTCTAAGTAGACTGTCCCCAAGATGTCGTCGTAGTGGCGGGCGCATAGTCATTCTCCTCGCAAGTCTGCGTCCTAGTGCCTGCTGATGAGGCAGATGAGGCTGTCGTGGTCTGATTGACTCAGTTCTTCTGAAACGTCCGCTCCGCATCCGCGAAGGGATGTGCTCAACGAAATGTGACGTGACGAATCGGGTTGCTGCTGTTTGATATTCCC
>DASRRV010000111.1:0-5342 GCA_035695545.1 Candidatus Sulfotelmatobacter sp.
AAAGTCGCCGACACCGGCGCTGGCAAACAGGATGTCGATGTGGCGCTTCTTCGCTTTGACAGTCTCATAGAGCCGATCGAGATCGGCGAGTTTCCCGGCGTCGCCCTGAACGCCGGTTACGTTGTTTCCAATAGCCTTGACGGCCTCGTCCAACTGCTGCTGACGTCGGCCTGTGATGAAAACATGAGCGCCTTCCTCAACGAACAACTTCGCGGTAGCCAGGGCCATTCCAGAGGTCGCCCCAGTGATGACGGCGACTTTCCCTTCAAGTTTGTTCATGGTTTCTCTCCTTAATGTTTCTGAACGACGACAGGACTGTCTTTGGGCAAGAACTTACCTGGCGACACCGCCACGCCTCGGGTTTTCACGCACCTATTTTGCGAGGATCGCCTGCCCGGAGTGAAATGAGGCGTGGTTGGTGCGGCTCATCACGACGGCAAGACGGTTGCGCGTGGGATCTTTGGCAAAGTCTTCGTCGGAGACCGCCGTGTGCTTTTGTAGCCAGTCCTCCGGTTTGAAGTTTTCGAAGGCGGCGGTCAGCTTGCTATTGACCTCAGTCCAAGCTTTCTTTAGGTCGGAAGTCGAAATCGGATCGGTAAGCGTTCTGTCCGGGTTCGTGATGTAGGGTTCATCCAGTTCAGGGTGGAGCCTTTCGCCGATGCCGAGCATCGGAAACAAGCGATCATGCACGGCGGTCAGGTGACCTACGAGGTAGAACAGCCGATTTTTACCTGGGGCGACCTGCTTCTGGAGCTGCGCGTCGGTGAGTGCCGCGAGGTTTTGGTCGAAGCGGCCGATGACGAGCTTCCATGAGTTGAGCGCGATGATGCTGAGGAGCTCTTCGTTTGTCACTTTGACCTGCTTTCGTATGTTGTGTGAATGCGATGTTTTGATGCCGGTCGAAGAGGCAGGATGCGAAAAATCGTTCCAGCAGATTGGAATAGGACTGCTCCGTAGCCCACATTTCCCCACAACTCGACTTCTGGACACTCAGTAATTTTCCGGTTTGCCGTGATCCATCCGGAATCGGCGGGAAGTCACCTTGGCGTAACTTCCCCGATTACGACTTGTGGCCCGGAATAACTTCCAGTGAATGGCGAGATCTTCGGTTGGGTTCGCCAGGGAAGCCTACCAATTCGTCAAGGGGACCGGCTACTGACGGATGAACTGGCGGCCGAGCCACATGGCAGGCTTTCGACGACAGATAGTGTAGACTCACGGATTTTTGGCACGAGCGGGGTTGGCGCTAGAACAACAAAGGCCAGCATAATCGCTGGCCAAGGCAGACACCGCAGAGGGTTCACTTCTGCATGTCGTCCTTTTTCATGCTGTCTGCTGCCATCTTCAGCGACATGACGTGAACCTGGTTCTTATCTGCGTAAACATGTGCGTTCAGAATGACGTGGTGTCCTTCGTGGCCCTTTACCGCCTCCGGGTTGACGATCGTCCAACTCTTGCTGTCTTTGTCGCTCACAAACATCTTTCCATCTTTGCTAACCTTGCCTGTTACATCGACAGCTTTCGCTGACGCGTCGTTCTTCATGGTGTCCTGTTTCATGGTGTCCTGAGCGACCGCGACAAAGGACATCAGTAGGCTAAGCGCGAAGAAAATGTTCAACAGCTTTCTCATCTTGGCCTCCTTTACGAAAAGTGTGTTCAAAATCAGACTCGATAGCGCGATAGGAACCAGCAGCACTACGAATCGAATCGCGCAACCAACGAGACGTAGCATGGAACACAGAAATAGAACCCTCCAAGTCGCCACACGTTGAGATTTCCGGGAGATTGGTGAAAACCATACGCTTCCGAATCCTGCGGAGTCAACCGCGCAAGTCGCACAATCAGTTTTCCGGAAGCGCTCGTATACCCGACGCTTCCGAATTGTAAAAGTCATATAGTAGTGAGGGAGCGGCCTCTGGTTGCATTGTAAATGGCGGGCGGAACGCGGCGATTCCAGGACTTGACTCCGCAGTTCTTGTGGTGCGCGAAGACTTGAAAGTACGAATCAGCCCCACACTTGGGAATGCTGAGCGAGGATGCATGGATCTTACAAAACAGGCCGAGCGTAACGCCCCGCCAGTCGAGCCTCTGAATTTCGAGCGTTTGGCTGCACACGAACAACTCCGTCGGTCGCAGGCGTTTTATGAAGCGATGCGAACCAGGCGGACAGTTCGGTCGTTTTCGCCAGAGCCAGTACCCTACGAAGTCGTCGAAAACGCCATCAAGGTCGCAGGCAGCGCACCTTCGGGGGCGAATCAGCAGCCCTGGACGTTTGTTGTGGTCTCCAATCCTGCGATCAAGCGGCAAATCCGGGAGGCGGCGGAGGTCGAGGAAAAGGAGTTCTACAGCGGCCGCGCTCCGGATGAGTGGCTGGAGGCCCTGGCTGCTCTCGGAACAGACTGGCAAAAGCCTTTCCTGGAGACCGCGCCTTATCTGATCGTCGTGTTCCGAGTGGACTACGGCTTAAGCCTGAGCGCCGACGGGCAACAGATCAAGACGAAGCACTACTACATCGCCGAGTCGGTGGGTATCGCGTGCGGTATGTTGTTGGCTGCGCTGCACATGTCGGGACTCGCGACCCTGACCCACACGCCCAGCCCGATGGGGTTCCTGGCGAAGATCCTACGCCGCCCGAAGAATGAAAGGCCCTTTTTGCTGATACCGGTCGGGTATCCGGCGGAGGCAGTCACCGTGCCTCGCATTGGGAAGAAAGACCTGCCAGAGATATTACAGGTCGTGGATTGAAAACCTGCTCAAGGGTACGGGAGTCACAACCTGAGGATGACGAAAAGCAGAAAACCGGGACCGAGCGGATCTAAGGGCTTGGCGGCACAAAGAAGCTTTCGAGTAGCCATTGCGCAATTCGCACCGGTCTACCTCGACAAAGCGGCCAGCGTGGCGAAGGCGATCCGTTTGGTGCGAGAGGCGAAAAAGCGAGGAGCGGAGCTAGTGGCTTTTGGTGAGACCTGGCTCCCAGGCTATCCTGCGTGGCTGGACGTTTCTCCCAAGATTGCCTTGTGGGATCACGCTCCGACCAAGCAGGTATTCGCACGCCTGCGCGAGAACAGCGTGACCGTGCCCGGCCCGGAGATCGAGGCGCTGCAGAAGGCGGCCGGTGATCTCGGAATCAATGTCGTGATCGGCGTAAACGAGCGAGTGGATGAGGGGCCAGGGAACGGCACGCTATACAACAGCATCCTGACCATTACTTCCGAAGGCAAATTGGCGAACCACCACCGCAAACTCGTCCCCACGTACACGGAGAGGATGGTGTGGGGGAACGGAGATGGACGCGGCCTGACCAGTATCGAGAGCGGACCGCGCATTGGCGGGCTGATCTGTTGGGAACACTGGATGCCCCTCGCGCGGATGGCTCTGCACAATGCCGGCGAACACGTGCACGTCGCGTTGTGGCCTACCGCACACGAACTCCATCAGCTGTGCAGCCGTCACTATGCCTTTGAGGGCCGATGTTTCGTGCTCGCGGTCGGACTGACGATGCAAAGGAGTGACATTCCAGAAGAGTTCCCCTCTGAGGGTAGGGCCGCGGACGAAGGAAGAGAGTGGGTAGAACGTGGCGGAAGCGCTATCATCGCACCAGATAGCCGCTACGTCGTTGAGCCGGTTTATGATCGCGAAGAGTTCATTGTTGCCGATCTCGATCTCAGTGAAATCGACCAGGCAGTCATGACCCTGGACGTCTCGGGCCACTACTCACGACCGGACGTGTTTACCTTCGAAACAAAAGTAAGGTAAAGGGGCAGTGCCTTCGATGCCTGCTGGAGATGCCGGCACGGTGCT
Organism: Candidatus Sulfotelmatobacter sp.; assembly: GCA_035695545.1. Taxonomy (GTDB): domain Bacteria; phylum Acidobacteriota; class Terriglobia; order Terriglobales; family Acidobacteriaceae; genus Sulfotelmatobacter. The sequence continues at coordinate 3,802 of DASRRV010000111.1, forward strand.
CGCCGAACACTTGATGAGCGATAGCCTTCCCGGTGTTTGTGCCTGACCCGCGTGAAACTTATTGTTTGTCCGCGACTCCCATTGGCATGAGAAAGAGAGTCCTGACGCCGATCCTGCTGGGTTTGGCGGTCCTGGCCTCATCGCTGGGGCTGTCTGCAGCAACCCACAACCATCTTGCCGGGCAGACCTCGGTTTACCTGAGCCGCGCCGCCCAACAGCCGGTGGATTGGTATCCCTGGAGTGCGGAAGCATTTCAGCGCGCGAAGGAACTGAATCGTCCGATCCTGCTCGACGTGGGCGCAGTTTGGTGCCCGTGGTGCAGCCTGATGGACCGGGATACTTACACGAATCCCCAAGCCGCGGACTACATCAATGAACACTTTGTAGCGGTTAAGGTGGACTTTGACGCGTCTCCCAAACTAGTGGCGCAATTGCAGCGCGCCCAAGCGGTGTTGAACCTGTCGGCGGGACTCCCTCTGACCTCATTTATCACGCCGGATGGCAAACTCTACTCGGGCGCAGGCTACCTGCCTGCTCAGAGCAAGGGCGACAAGCACTCCTTCAGATCAGTCGCAGAAGAGGCTGTGCAGGACTACACGAACAAGCAAAAGCTGGATAACGAGTCGTTTCAATTGGAGATCGCAAAATGAGCATGACTAAAATGTTGTTGCGCGCGGTGCTTCTACTCTCCCTATGCAGTCTAGTGTTTGGGGTCGACAACCTGAAGTTGAATTCAAAGCTGGACTACTCCAGCGACAGCCTGGACGGTCCGTTGATCACGGGAGACGACGCACAGTCGGGATTCGTATCAGGTAAAACGAATTACGTTATTATCTACGGCGAAGGTTGCTTCAACTCAAAGAGGCAAGCCCGCCGCACGGTTGAGCTCTACAACAAATATCGCGATCAGGTGCATTTCGTGGTGGTGGACCTGGATGAGAAGCGCTCCCCTGACCAACAGAAGCTGGTGAAAGAGTACTACGAAGGTTCCATCCCGCACGTGCTGATTCTGGATGCGAACGGTAAGCCGCTTTATAACTCTCCAGGAGAGGTCGACTCGAAGCACATTTCGTCAATCTTTGAGCAGTCGTTCAGTCAAGCGAGTCGCGGAAGCAAGTAAGGATCGAATTCAGGTTGGGCGGACTCTGGCCGCCTTCGACGAGACATCGGGAGTTTTGCATTTGCAGAAAATGGACCAAAGCATGATGGGCATGAACAAAACGCATCGAGCTGTTCTTCTGGTATGCGCGATGCTCGCGGCATCGATGTCCGGCCATGCGCAATCCTCGAAATTGACCAAAGGGCCGGTGATCGGAATGGAAACCGGAGAGAAGGCGCCGGGCTTCCGGTTGAAGGACCAGTTTGGGCGCGAACAATCCAATGACACGCTGCGCGGGACGAACGGAACAGTCTTGCTGTTTTTCCGTTCGGCGGATTGGTGACCCTTCTGCAAAGCGCAGCTCGTGCAGCTGCAAAAAGCGAAATCGAGATTCGAAGCTCAGGGAATCAAGTTGGCGGCTATCAGCTATGACAGCCCTGCC
>DASRRV010000112.1:0-133277 GCA_035695545.1 Candidatus Sulfotelmatobacter sp.
TCGAAGCCTGCACCAGAATCGCTAACCCTCAGATCAATCTCACCCGGCTTTCCCCATAACTCCACCTCGAAGTGGCGGACTCCGCTGTGTTTCGCAGCATTGTGCGGGGCTTCCTGCAAAACTCGGAACAGGGAAAGCGAGATTTCCAGCGAGGGCAGAGGGTTTGGCAAATCATGACTTCTAAATTCGATCTCCATTCTCTGCTACTCGCCGAACTCTTTGCAGAAGCCTCTCATGGCAGCAACGATCCCCAGATATTCAAGTTTTGAAGCGTGCAACTCGTGCGACAGGGCTTGAACATCGGTCGATATTTCCGACGTTCGTTTTATTTTATTAGTTGGTCCATGCGGCTGCTCACTTCAACAGCCGAATCCGGGAGAGATTGTTTCACCTGTCGAAGCTCCACCGCTAACAACGCGAGTCGTTGAGCGATGTCGTCGTGAAGGTTCTGCCGATCCGGTTGCGTTCCTTCTCTTGCGCCTCAATCAACCTGCCACTCACCTGGGAAAGAGCCTCTTCCGCGAGCTTGCGCTCGGTTACGTCGACGCCGAGCCCAATGTAACCTTCAAAGAATTCTGATTGAATCTCGCACGCTAATGTCGAGAATCCACCGATATTCCCCGTCGTACCTTCGCAGCCGATACTCCATTCTGAACCTCTCTCGGCGATCAAAAGAGTGCGTGTAGGCATCAAGGCACCTCTGCAAGTCCTCTGGGTGGACGCCCTCTGCCCAGCCGTTTTCCAAGTTCCTACTCATTTGATCGCCCGGTAAAGTCCAGCCAAGGCTTATTGAAGTAAGTGCACAGCTTGTCGGTACCCGACATCCAGATCAGCACCGGGGCAGTATTGGCGACCAACCGGAAGCGTCTTTCACTCTCCCGCACTGCCCCCGCAGATTGTTTATGTTCATCCGCGAGGGCTGCCAGAACCATGAAAGATGTGGCGGCGAAGAACAGGAAAAGCTGTAACGACAACACATTGTTAAGTGGCGCTGGCCCGATGAAAGGGCCGCGTCCATGCACAGCGCCCCAAATCGAGAGAAAGGCAACGATAAGCATCGAATTGGTGGCGCCCTTGATTCCAAAACGCAAAGCGGACCACAGCAAAAACGGTACCAACGAATAAAGCAGTGCCGGACGGCTGACGACATCAGCTTAAGCATGGACGTGTGTCGAGGTTTCCGGCAACGCTCTCCGTTACCGCCCGACGGATTACGGGTGGAAAGGTGAATGGATATTACATACAATATCTAACCTTTGGAAAACGAAAGAACTTCATGGGTAGGGAATCATTCGTTTATTGGCAAAATGCGGCGTACGCGGCTGCCGGAATCTTTCGAAATCAGCAAATGCATCCTGTGACGATACCTATGAACCTAAAGCACACTGAAATCGAACACGCCAGCTGTTACGCAACGAACGTGGTCTGCATCATCCGCGCCGTCGTCTTCTGTCTGGTCCTTATTTGGACGGTCAGTTCAAGCCTGCTGACAGCACAGCAACCCGATTCCGATGCGGAAGGCCAGCTACGGTTTCGCTTCGTCGGACCAAAAAATGGCAATCGTGTCTCTGCGATCGCAGGAATCCCCGGGGACCCAACTACCTACTACGCCGGAGCCGCGTCGGGCGGAGTCTGGAAGTCAACGGATGGCGGAAATAACTGGAAGCCCGCCTTCGATAAACAGCAAGTCGCCGCGATCGGATCTCTCGCAGTGGCACACTCCGATGCCAGCACCGTATGGGCTGGAACTGGCGAAGCCTGGGCGATTCGCGATATTGACGTCATGGGAAACGGGATCTACAAGTCCGTTGACGCTGGCAAAACATGGACGAACATGGGTCTCGAGCACAGTGGAAGAATCGGACGAATCGTGATTCATCCATTCAATGCGGACATAGTTTTTGCCTGCGTGTTGGGCCGCATGACCGGACCGCAGCCGGAGCGGGGCGTCTTCCGAACAACGGATGGCGGTCAGCATTGGGAACGAGTTCTCTTCGCCGGTGACAATGTGGGCTGCTCCGGTCTGACCATGGATCCGCACAACCCACGCACGCTGTTCGCCGGAATGTGGCAAGCCGAGATGCATACCTACGGCGAATTCAGTGGCGGCCCTGGGAGTGCCGTATACGTTTCCCACGATGGTGGAACGAAGTGGACCCGCCTTGAGGAACACGGCCTGCCTCGCTCACCCCTTGGCAAGATCGACGTCGCAGTCGCACCCACCAATTCCCGCCGCGTCTTCGCACTGATCCAGACTCAAGATCAAGGGTCACTTTGGCGTTCTGACGATGGAGGAGAACACTGGAAGGCAGTCAACTATCAGCGAGCTCTGATCGGGCGCGCGGGCTATTACATTCGGATTGCAGTTTCAACAGGGGACGAGAACGAGGTTTACATCGCCAACAGCTCTTTCCATCGCTCGCTGGACGGTGGGGAGAACTTCAAGGAGGTTCCTTGGGGAGGAGACACGCACGACATCTGGATTGATCCTCAGAATCCGGACCGTTTTGTCATTACCGACGATGGGGGAATGAGCATCACCACCGTGCGCGGCCGCGGCTTACATCGCGTGAAATTGCCGATCGGCCAGATGTATCACGTGGCTGTCGACAACCAGATTCCTTACTATTTTTACAGCAACATGCAGGACGACGGAAACATGCGAGGTCCGAGCGTGCCCATTGACTCGAACGAGACCGGTTGGGACCACGGCATGGGAGGCTGCGAATCAGGCTTCACAATTCCAGACATAACCGATCCAAACATCGTCTGGGCAACTTGCTACGGCAATAAGGTGACTCGCTGGGATGCACGGATCAAGCACGCCCGTTCCGTCAGTCCCTGGATGATGACCCTGGATTCACCGCCCAATGCAATTAAGTATCGCTGCCATTGGACCTCTCCGCTGGCTATCGATCCGTTCGATCACAACACCGTTTACTACGGTTGTCAGGTCATTTTCAAAACCAGCAATGGCGGACAGAGTTGGTCGGTAATCAGCCCGGACCTTTCCACGCAGGATGCCTCGCGGATCGTTCCATCGGGAGGAATCGTAGGAGATAATCTGGGCCAGTTCTACGGAGAGGTCGTTTTCGCAATCGCTCCCTCACCTGTGCAGAAAGGTCTCATTTGGGCCGGGACCAACGACGGTCAGATTTGGCATACCGACGATCGTGGTCAATGGGTAAACGTTACCAAGAACGTTAACGGACTCCCGCCCTGGGGCACCATTACCAGCATAGCGCCTTCTGCCTTTGAAGCCGGTACCGCCTACGTGAGCGTCGATTTCCACCTTATGGATAATCGAGATCCTTTTATCTACAAGACCACGGACGTGGGAAAAACATGGAAGAAGATCAGTAATGAGTTGCCGAAACACGAACTCTCCTACGTCCGGACGATCGCTGAAGATCCAAACTGTGTAGGACTGCTCTTCGCGGGCACAGGTAATGGGCTTTTTTACTCACCAGATGACGGCGGACACTGGACCGCGCTCGATGCGGGGTTACCACATTCTCCAGTGACTTGGGCCGTAGTGCAAAAGAACTTCCACGATCTCGTCGTCTCCACTTACGGACGGGGGCTCTACATTCTCGATGACATCACCCCGCTCGAACAGATGGCAAAGAGTCACTCCGACTCCGCAGTCGTGCTGTTCGAGCCCCGAGCGACCTACCGCTTCACCCGCGGCGGCAAGGCAATGATCAATTTCTCACTTAAGACCACTCCCAAGGATCCAATCCACCTCGAGATCCTCGATTCCGAGGGCAAAATAATCAGAAACCTCGAGACCAAGGCCCGTGTCGGGATGAACCGTGTGCAATGGGATCTGCGATATGACTCTCCGAGATTGGTTGCACTGCGGACGGTCGCACCGGACAACCCGCACATCTGGGAAGAACCACGTTTTCGGGACTCTGAGTCGCGGCCGATCACGCATTGGGGATCGAAGCCCGCCGAAGGAGGGCCCATTGTTGCGCCGGGCAAGTACGTGGTGCGCCTGAAGGTTGATGGCCAGTCGTTTTCGCAGCCCCTGACAGTAGCACGAGATCCGCGCATTACCGCTTCCGATGCTGATATCGAGCAATCAGTCAAGACGCTACTCGCCATCCGCGACAACATCAGCCATGTCTCCGATACCGTGAACCGAATTGAATGGCTGCGAAAGCAATTGGAGGATGTCGAGGCCATGCTGCGTCCGCCCAAGAAAAAAGACGAAGAAAACAAGGAGGAAACCGCCCCTGCGGACGAAGAAGACGAGTATGAGGGTACGAAGTTCGAACGGGCTCCGCCCCAGGTTCTAAGCGAGACGGATTCGAAGCGCAAAGCCGATGTCCTCAACTCTGCCGGGGCCATCGACAAAAAACTGCTGTCAATCGAGCACAAGCTCGTTTCGCAGGCCCTGCTCAACAGTGATGACAAATACTTCGTAGAACCCTATCAGCTGTACTTAAACCTGATCTGGCTCAACGCAGAAGTCGGGTCGGGTGGCGGCGATGTTGCCGGTGGTGCCGATTTCGCTCCGACCGACACACAGTCGGAGTTGCTAGAGACATTCGAGAATCAGATGATCGCCGTGGACACGGAGTTCCGCAACTTCATCAACGAAGATCTCCCGGCTTTCAATCGCACTCTAAACGACATCGGTGCTGTGACCCTCAACGTTAGCTCAAGTCCAGGCGGCGGTAATTGACAACGGTGGTTCGGAACACTAGCGCCGCAATTGCCGAGTTTTAATTGCCTCGCTCCGGCGGGTTGATCCTGCCCTGCAAGTGATAACCGAAAAAGTCATCCACGCGATGCCATGCATCGTTCAGGACGTGCGCGCGTGTGAAGTAATGAAATTCGCCGGGATACATCATGAACGAAAGCAAATCGCCTTTGTTCTTCTTGAGCGCTTCGTCAATGAGCCAGACCGATTCGAGATAAGGAACGTTGACGTCAGCCGTGCCGTGCAGCACAAGCAAAGGACGCGCCAGTCGATCGATGTGCGAGATTGGTGAGGCCTGGGCATAGACTTGCGGATTTTGATCCGGGCGTCCGATGCGGCTCTCGGTCCAGTCACCGTGATACGGGTCAGAATAATACATGACATAATCAACCACGCCCGCCACGTCCACACCGGCCTTGAACAGCGTGGGTTGGTCGGTCATGGCGATCAGCGTAAAGAAACCACCATAGCTGAGCCCCCAAATCCCGATACGATCGGCATCGACGTAGGGGAGAGTTTTCAGAAAGTTGGCGGACATCCAGGCATCCTTGGCGTCCTTCCCGCCCACGTCCATGAAGACGCCGTTGCGCCAGTCCCGGCCATAGCCAATGCTCCCGCGATAATCCGGAGCGAAGACGACGTATCCCTGCTGAAGCAAATATTGATGAAAGCTGTAATAGACGGCGTAGTTCCGCTGCACGTGCCAGCCGTCGTAATTCTGATTCACACCGTCGCCGTGGACCCAGACGATGGCCGCATGTTTTTTTGAACGATCGAGATTTCGAGGGACGAATAGCCATCCGGGCACCTGCTTGCCGTCTGGACCCGGAAAGTGTACGAATTGCGGCTCGACGAATTGCGATTTATCCATGCTGGCGGGCATCGAGTCCGAAAGGCGTACCGCCTTCGCGTTTGCCTTGGCTTCGACGACAAATAAATCTGCGCTATTGCGGGTGTCAGTGCGCTGGTAGACAAGCTGTTTGTCGTCTGCCGACCAATGTGGTTCGATGTTGGTGCCGTTGCCTCCGGTTATATAGGTGATCACGGCATGGGTCGGATCGGTACCGATGGCCGCAATGCCGATCTGGCGGTCCCCGAGGTGGTCTGCCTCATTGGCATCGAACGCAATGTGCTTACTGTCATGCGACCAAGCGGGCCGCCAAGCTTCGAAGTGCCCTTTTGTGAGCTGAGTGGCCTCTCCACCTGAAGCTGACACCACGTACAAATGGTCCCATCCATCACGGTCACTGAGGAAGGCGATCCACTTACCGTCGGGCGAAGGCCATGGCTGCGCGCCTGCCTCGCCCCAGTCCGGAATACTCCAGAATTCTTTTTCCGTAATTTCGTAGACGGAGCGCAGAGGCCCGCCGGATGCGTCAGCAACATTGATGGTGTACGTCTTGAAGTTGCTTGAAACCTGATCGAAAACGAGATGGCTATTGTCGAGCCACCCCACGCCGCCATAATCCGCCGCAGTGCCGATGGCCACGGGCCGGCCGCCGAGCCGGAGCGCATGGATCTGTCCGGGCTTATACTCCGAGGTGCGATAAATGATCTTAGCGCCCGAGTAGGAAGGGGCCTCATCGTGATGAATGACCTTCGCACCCGCTGTGTACGCAAGCGAACTCCCATCCGGTGACCAAACGATGCCATGGATCCCAAACTCGTCGCTGGCAAGCGAAGTCTCGCTGCCGTCGGCCAGTGAACGCACGACCAACTCGCTACGCTTTGAACTCTCTTCATCCGCCGCATGATTGGAACGCACAAATGCCACTCGTCCGCCATCCGGCGAGGGGACGATGTCGGACTCTCCCGCGGGCGTCGTCCAAACCGGTTTCGGCGCACTCCCGGACACCGCAACCTGCCACAAGTCGCCATTGCGCGAAAAGTAGACTGTCTGCGAGTCCTGACTCCAGAAGATCTGATCTACACCCCCTTCTGGAAAGGAAGTCAGCGGGATCGGCTGACCGCCGCCGTTCGAACTGGCAAAGTAGAGATTGGAAACACCGGCCCGGTCCCAAATGAACGCGACGTATTTACCGTTCGGGGCCCAGACCGGGTTGGACGGATGCTTGATATCGATCAGTTGCTCGATCGTCAATGGCGCGGTATTGACCGTCGCTTGTCCAAATCCGAATTCCGCTAACATCACCGCGATAACGACGATGAACCGCATTGATCTTCTGGCCACGGCATGGGCCTCCTAGAGGCGTTTGACAGAGAGTTGAGGGTCGAGAATCGAGCGGGTAGGGCGCAGAAGTGCCCGACCCGCCAGTTAAGGATTTACGCGAAAGCAACTGCACAAGCTACTAGAACGTAACCCTCAACCCAAAGCGAGTAGCGTAAGGGTTGATGGTGGCATAAGGAAACAAATAGCTCGAACCATAGCTTGTGACTTCACCGATTACGGTCTGCCCGTTGGTTACGTTAAAGAAATCCGCCGTTGGTATGATGTGCCAGCGATCCCGGATCACAAACTCGCGGGAGAGCCTCAGGTTCAGCATGTTCACACTGGGAAGACGCTGGGCTCCGGCGGGTTGAAGGATGACCGATTCGCCGACATCCACTCCTTGTCCGTTCGGCACATTAAAGGTCTGGGTTGGCTGGAGGGGGAAACCCGTATAGTGCTGAAAGTTTACGCTGGTGCTGAGCTTCCAGGGCAATTCATAGATTCCGTCAATCTTGAAGACATAAGTCGCATCAAGGTTGAGATAGTTGTTGTTTCGGTTGATGTTATTGTTGGGATCCGTGAAGTTATCACTGAATGCTTGATCGGAATACCCTCGCCCAAACACGCCTTTCTGTCGCTGGATCGTGAAGCCAGTCAAAACCTGCCATTTGTGCGTAAGGCGCTTGACCGCAGTGAATTCGAGCCCGTGATAGGAGTTGTCATTGAGCTGAGGAATGTTCGTCACAACAAAGTTAAATGCTCCGTATCTTGTGGGGTCGGAAGGCTGAAAACTGAATAAAGTCAGCGGCTGGTTCGTAATGGGATTCATGATCGCTTCGCCGCCAATCGTCGTGACGGGCACGTAGTCCGAAGTCTGAACCGCCGTGTTTTCAAGGCCGATCAGATTTTTCTTGGTGCGGTAATAGTATGTGACGCCGACGCGCAAATCGCCCCAGAGCTGTTGTTCGTATGAGGCACTGAGTTGATCGGAGTAGGGGCGGCCCATACTGGTATTGATGTGGGTGCTGGAACCGCCAAACTCATTGACCGGTGTTGTGGCTGCGCCCTGCGGTAGCCATTCGTTCTGTTGTGGAATCAGATCCCCATTTGTATCCGTCCAGGCATAGTACTTACCGAACAGACCCACCGGGTTGGCGGTCTCGGCTAAACCTGTGCCCTGCATGATGTAGTACCGTCCGTAGCTGAAACGGAGGACAGAAGTACCCTTACCACGCGGGTCGAAGGCGACACCCACGCGAGGTGACACGGTATTCCAATTCACCAGCTTGCCGGACGCCGGATAGGTCGTGATGGCAAACAAGTCGGGAAAGGTCTCGTTTGGATCGCTCTGCTGGGTTGGATAGTACGTATTGAAGCGGTCATAACGGAAGCCAAGATTGAGTGTCAGGCCACGTTTAACGGCCCATGTGTCCTGCAGGTAGAAGCTGGTGTCGCGAAAATAGTTCTTCTGCGTTGTGGGCGTGTTATAAGCGAGAACCTGGTAGGCAGCACCATCATTCAAAAGAGCATTGATGCCCTGCTTCACTTCATAAACGTACGCGTTGTAGCTCTTGCCCCATTCGAAGCCAAACTGAAAATTGTGGGAGCCGGCCCAATCGGCTTTATGCCAGGACCCGCTCGCCGTCGACTTTAGCACCCAGGCGGGATTTATGAATTCGTATGGCGCTGCGCCGGTTTCGGTGGAGGCTGCCACATCCTGATAGTTCAGACTGGTTGAGTCAGACTGATAACCGAGCGGGAAAGTAATCTTGTTCCAGCCGACTCGAAAATCAAGCAAGAGATTGTTCGAAATCTGACTGGTCCAAAGTCCTTCCAGAATGTACGCGGGCTCAATCTGCCGCCAGCTGGCTTGTTCCGTCACGAACGAGTATGCGGTGTCGCGTCGGAAGAAGCGATTCTGTGAGTTGTACATCCAGACGAAACTGAATTTGTTCTTGGAGTTGATTTGCCAATCACTGCGCAGGTCAGTGTTACTCTGGTGATTGACGTCGTTTACCGGATTGCCAGCTTGATCAGTAACCGAAAGGATTCGCTGGCGCAGGTCGTAGCGACGGTAGGAGCCGAAGAGCCACCACCGATCTTTGATGATCGGGCCACCAAGACTGATTGACGTGTCCCGCGTCATGTCAAAAGGCGAACCGGAGGTGACAGGACTGCCTTGGTACATGGGAAACTTGTCACCCGCCTGCCACGCTGCCGTTAAGTAATAGAGCAACGCCTCACCATGCAACTGGTTTGAACCCGACTTCGTCACCATATTCATGTACACTCCGCCGATCGGGACGGAGGCGGGGGCATTATCCGCGACTACCTGAAACTCTTCGAACGAGTCGTGGTTGGTGTAGAACTGGGTGTAACCACCATTCGCACCGGGCCAGTTGAGATCAAGGCCGTTATAGCTATAGATCTGCTCCGCGGGGGTGCTCCCGTGCACCTGCATCGTGGATTGCTGATAGCTGTTGTTCCCGGCTACGTCGAACGTGCTACTGGTGGATCCTGGCATTTGCGCCACCGTGGACCATGGGTCTCGTCCACTCGGAATGTCCTGCAAGAGGTTCTGGTCAAACGTAGTCGTGGTCTGGTTGTTTTGCAGGTCGAGTAGAGGTTCGCCTTCCACTGTCACAGCCTGGTTCACTTCACCGACCTGAAGCCTTGGACTGACTGTCGCCGTAAATCCCGCTGTGAGGACGATGCCGGTTTGGGTAAACGCGTGAAATCCGGGTTGACTCACAGTCACGTCGTACGCACCAGGAGGAAGCAGGTCCAGCAGATAACTCCCATCGGCATGTGTCGTGGTTGTGCGCTTTGCAAAAAGCGCCGGACTGTTCGCAGTAACCGTAGCATTTGCGACAACAGCCCCTGAGGAGTCCGTAACGATGCCCGTGATTTTGCCAGTCGTGGCAACCTGGGCGATTACGCTGCTTACAAGAAAGATGGAAGCAAGCAAGGTCGCAATAGCGCTGTACTTGATACAAACGGATAACGTCAGGCGAAGATCCATAAGCCACCCCCGAGGAAGATTGCCACCCCATGGCCTCATCGATCTCTCTGGCTACATGGCAAGAAAGTTAGAAGGGGTCGAAGAAAATTGGGATATTGTATCCATGAATCTTGGGAACTGTCAAGGTGAATACCACGCTAACGATCTCACCCAGGCGCCCGCCAGTGCGAGCCGTTCGTTCGGCCATTCAGAGGTGAAATGGGACCAGCATTGCTGGGACGGCTGACATTCCAACAGCCGAGCGCGTCCTTTGAGCAGCGAAGATCGGCTCTTGCAGGATTCCTGTGCGCCGATTGCGTGCACAATTCCAGGGGCGCTATGCTGGATCACAGCGCCGGCGCGCTTATGTGAATGGTAAAAAGATGTTCGCGCCATAGAGTTCCGATTCCCTGATCCTCGCCCAACATCTCTCATCACGAGAGCGTTTCTAGTACCGCTACGACTGCCGGGAACTTAGAGTGAAATTAATTCAGGGGTCTTCCGCGCGGGCATTGTAACGCTCAGTTTTGATCTACCGATTCCCCTTGCCTACAGGAACATTCCTATTGACATACTTTTGGTTCTGAAGCAGCATTCATGCGTTTTATTAAACCCTTTCACTCGGAGGACCCCATGGGATGCCATGACTCCGCCCTCACCCGCACCTGCAGAAGACTCCTCTACACTTTACTGCTCACTTACGCGGCCTCCGGAAGCGCTGCGGCGCTGTCCGCCTTCGTTCGTGTGAACCAGGTTGGGTATGTCAATGGTGCGTCCAAACGTGCTTACCTTATGGCTTCGGCTGCCGAAACCGGCGCCACTTTCGTGATCAAGAATTCGAGTGGTTCTACCATCTTTGGACCGGCGGCCATCGGCGGTAGTCTGGGATCCTGGAGCAACAGCTATCCCGATGTCTATGCTCTGGATTTCGACAGCGTGTCCGCGGCGGGCACATATTCGATAAGCGTAAGCGGTCCTATTACGGCGGTGTCTCCCACCTTCAAGATCGACACTGCGGCCAATGTGTATTCGGGAGCGCTCGCCAACAGTCTTTTCTATTACCAAAACGAGCGGGATGGCCCAAGCTTCATTGCTACGCAATTGCGTACGGCCGCGGCGCACCTGAAGGATCAAAGCGCGACAGTCTACGTCACCCCCAATGTGAACAATAACGGTCGCTTCTCCGGTGATCTGACGCCGGCGACTTTGAACGGAACACAAGTCGCGATCAACGGTGAAGGGGGCTGGTGGGATGCGGGAGACTACCTGAAATTCGTTCAGACCACCAGCTATACAGTGGCATTGATGCTGATCGGCATACGCGACTTCCCTGGACAGATGGGCTCCAGCGGTGTCACGCAGAATGGCTTGCACTGGCCAGATGAAGGGAAATTTGGTTTGGACTGGCTGCAGGAGATGTGGGACGACACCAACCAGGTCTTCTATTACCAGATGGCAATCGGTAATGGGAATGCGCAAACCATCAGCGACCACGACATCTGGCGTCTACCACAGGCGGACGACTCTTATGGCGGATGCACCTCTCTTTATCGCTATATTTGCCATCGGCCAGTCTTTGTGAATCCGGCAGCGCTGAATGGCTCGGCAATCAGAAGCGGGGCGCTCATCAGCCCAAACTTAGCCGGAAGAATGGCTGCTGATTTCGCGCTTTGCTATCACCTTTATCAGAACAGTAATGCCACTTATGCGAACCAGTGTCTCTCGTCGGCGGAGCACATTTTCGATCTCGCAAATAGTGCGCCCAGCGGCAACTTACTGACCGCGATTCCCTTCAGCTTTTACCCGGAATCAGAGTGGCGGGATGACATGGAACTCGGAGCAACCGAGCTCTATTTCGCGGTCCAGGGATGCGGAACTAGTTGTCCGGTGAACCTGCACCCGGCATCGTACTATCTGCAGCAAGCGGCGCACTGGGCGAACGCGTACATCACCGGGCCCAATGATGCTGCTGATACGCTGAACCTCTACGACGTTAGCGGTCTCGCCCATTACGAGTTGTATCGCGCCGTCTCCCTGGCAGGAAATCCGTCAGGCCTGGAGACGACCCAAGCAGCATTGGTTGCGGACCTTGTCAAGCAACTGAACAAAGCGATTGCGCAAAGCGCCACGGATCCCTTTGGGTTTGGATTTCCTTGGGCTACCTATGACACGACGTCGCATGGCGGCGGACTTGCCGTCATGGCATCAGAATGTAATTACCTGCTCTCTCTCGGCGGCGGTTGCACGCTAAACAACGGCACGTCTGCCGCAGTCTACGCAAGTCGACAGCTCGGAAACGTTCTGGGAACAAACGCTTGGGGAACATCGCTGATCGTGAGCGATGGCACTACCTTTCCCTTGTGCATGCAGCACCAGGTGGCGAACCTAGTCCCTACCCCGCCTAATGGGCCTCCATTCCTTTCTGGAGCCGCAGTCGAAGGTCCAAACTCAATAGCAACCAAAGGAACGCTGTCGGGGATGGTGACGTGCCCACCAAACGGAGTGGATGCGTTCTCCCAATTCAACGGCAAGGCCGTCTACAAAGACTTTGTGCAGTCCTACTCAACGGTGGAGCCTGCAATCGATCTGACCGCCACGTCGTTCCTGGCGTTTTCGTGGCAGATTGCAGGAACGCCATCAGGGACGCCGTAACGGAAATGCCCAAACGATAATCCCCCTCCCCCTCTACTCGTGGGAGGGCGGGGATTCTCAAGGCCCTTCCGCCACCCCGGTTCACAAGCGCAGAAGTTCGCATTTCGAGGAGGATTCTATGATCCGGCAGATTGCAACGCTATTCTTTGCTGGCGCGCTGTTGATGTTTGTCAGCCTCACCGCAACCTCCCAAACTCCGATACAGATCTATGGCGCCTGGCATTGTTATTCAGACGCATGCAGTTGGGCATCTGTACCTAATATGACAACCTTCGATACCGATAACCACTGGCTGATCGATCGCGACCTGGATGGTAGTTATCATCCCTCCGTGAACCTTGTGGTGCTTAGCTTTGTGGACCCCGTGAAACTGATGAACCTCACCACTGACTCGACCACTACGAAGGGTATTCCCATTGGTATGACGACCTCGGTGATTAGTTATTTCCAGAGCCGAGGCGTGAGAGTCATGATGTCCATCGGTGGAGCTAGCTTCAAGAAGAATTGGGACAAGGCCCTGTCTACGAATCCAACCCAGCTCGGCATCAACGCTGCCAGTGCCGCCAAGCAATTCAACATTGGGATTGAGATCGACTACGAAAACAGCAGTAACCCCAATCTGAGCGGATTGCAGCAATTCGTCACTGCCTATCGTTCAGTCGTTGCCTACGACGCCAGTGGTTCGAACAATGCCGCCCGGTTCACGATTGATCTCGGAGACGGTGACACTTATTTGACGAAGCTAGCCAACTACGCCGTCACGAACTGGTTGCAGACCAATGCGCCAGTACTCGATTACGCGAATGCGATGGTAGCCGGGCAAAAGACCAGCCTCGCCACACTGGAGAGTGGATGGCAACAGCACGTTGATGGACTATCTGGATCCGTATCGCCGATGGCCCCGGCAAGACTTACCGGAAGCCTATGGCTGATTGGTAGCCAGCCCAATTGCGACAACTTCAGCAACTCAGACCAGAATACAGGTGCAAGTTTCGTTGAGAATCTTGCCCCCGCGGGGGCGGGAAGTACGACGGGGATGCTGGGATACATGTTCTGGGCAGCAGGCTGCCAGGGCAACGGCACCGGCTGCACTTTTCCGCCGACCACCTGCGAGAACGGGATGGGAGGTGCTGCCACGGCCTTCGCTATTCCAATTCCGATGCCGGCGTTGCGGCAAAACTAATCTCACGTGAGTTTGCCCCGCCAATCGTGCGATCCGTGGTGAAGTAAGTCGCTCCGGCGGAATGCCCGGATTCTTCTTACTCCATCCTCAAGACCCGCATTGGATCCAGTCGAGACGCCCGCCACGCCGGAACCATGCAGGCCAGCGCGGCTGAGGCCACCAGCAATGCTGCGACGGCGGCGAACACTCCGGGATCGAGCGGCTGGGTTTCGTAGAGCATGGACTTGATGAACTGCGTCGTTGCAGCGCTTGCCGCCAGTCCCAGCAGGAGTCCGATTAGCGCCGGGCGCAGCCCATCGGCGAGCATCCCTCTCAGCACCTGCTCGCGTTGAGCGCCGAGCGCTATGCGGATCCCGATTTCACCCGAGCGCTGAGCCACAATGTAAGACAGCACGCCGAAAAGGCCCGCAGCCGCGAGCAACAATGAGAACACCGCTAACGAGGTGATTAGAGTGGCGTCGAAACTTTGGTCGAGCGTCGACTTGCCGAGCAGTTGATTCATTGTAAGCACATCCGAGACGGGCAGGTCACGATCCTGACCCTGAATGATCTGCTGCACCGGAAGTGCGAGTTGGCTCACGTCCTGGCTGGAGCGAATCACGAGTGTGCCGTTGTTTTGCTCACCCGCAAAGAGCGGATAGTACTGCATTGGCTCAGGTGCTTCGCCGATGCTGTACCGGGTGTCGCCGACGATTCCCACGATCGTGCGTACCTTGTTTCCGTCGTTTACGCGAAGATGTTTGCCAAGGGGTTCTTCATTGGGAAAGAATTCCTTGGCGAACGATTCGGTGATGACCACTTCGTTGACTTGATCGACCTTCTGGTTATCGCCGAAGGTGCGGCCGCGCAAGAAAGGAATGCCCATGGCCCCAAAGTAGCCGGAGTCGGCCGCGCGATAGATTGCGAGAGCGCCCTTGCCCCGCGGCAGTGGCGGGTGCTCCACGATCGAGAATCCTGAGTCACCCATGTAACCCTGCCCCGGAACTCCCGTCGCAAATCCCACCGCTTCCACTCCGGGCAGCGCCCGCACTCGCTGCAATAGCGTCTCAAAGAAATTCGCCGGCGCTGGTCCTGGCGTCTTGTACCGCTTGCCCGGCAGTTTAATGCGCATGGTGAGCACGTTATCGGTGACGCATCCGACGTTGGTAGAACGGAGGCGCTGGTAACTTTTCACAAGCAAGCTCGCGCCCATTAGCAGGACGACCGTGAGCCCGACTTCAATGGCAAGGAGAGTCTTGCGAAGGCGTGCCCGTGTCCCTCCAGCACTGTGGCTTCGCGAAGACTGGTGCAGGGCGCCGAGCAAACGCGTGTCATCCGTATGAAACGCGGAGACCAATCCGGAGAAGAGCGCGCACAGGATGACTACGGCTGTGGTGAAAGCCGCCACCACGCCATCGAAATGGATGGCGCCCACGCGAGCCATGTCGGGGCGGGTGTGCAGAAGCCAATCGATCGCACCATAGGCCAGCAATAGGCCGACTGCTCCACCCAGTGCCTCGAGCAGGAAACTCTCCATCAGATGCTCGCGCAGCAACCGCATTCGCCCTCCGCCGAGCGCAGTACGAATCGCGAGTTCCTTGTGGCGTGCCGCGGCGCGCGCTACCAGAAGATTGGCTACATTGAGGCAGGCGATCAGCAGCAGGCAGAAAGTGGCCGCGAGCAGTATGTAAAGCGGGCGCTTCACATCCCCTACCAGGTGCTCCAGCAGGGGACGGCTGTTCGCTGCCCCCGCGACAAACGGGTCCTCCAAGTGTGAATCATGGATCTGCCGAGAGATGACGCTCAGGTTCGCCGCCGCTTCCTCACCCGTTACTCCTGGCTTCAGCCGCCCTACGACACGAAACATGTGGTTGTCGAAGGCGGACATTATTATTTCTGGGAATTCGTGATTGACGGGCCTCCAGAGTTGCGTACTGGAATCCGGAAACTCGAACCACGCCGGCATGATGCCGATGACTGTATAAGGCTTGGCATCGATGTAGATGGTGTGGTTCAGGATCGCTGGATCTGCGCCGAATCGACGCTTCCACAGGCTCGAGCTCAACACAACTGTGCCGTTCGCCGAAGAAATATCGTCTGTCGGTGTGAAGCCGCGCCCCAGCGCCGGATTCACTCCCATTGTGGGGAACAGATTCCAGGAGACGTGTGCTCCATTGAGTGTTTCCGGTAGTTGACCGCCCGAAGCCGAGAGGTCAGCACTATCGTCTCGGACCAGGGCCAAACTGCTGAAGGTGGTGTTCTCTCTATTCCACGTAGCGTAGACACCGCCGGCAACCTGATTGTGAGGGAAGTCGCCGCCTCCGGCAGTAGGGGTGCTGCGCTCGTAGAGCGTCAGCAACCGATCGGAATCGGGGAATGGCAGCGGCCTAAGCAGAACGCCGCGCACTACCGTAAACAGCGCGACACTGGCGCCAATGCCAAGCGCCGTGATGAGAATGGCAACGACTGCAAATCCAGGTGTCCGGCCTAGTGTGCGAGCCCCAATGCGAAGGTCGCGCAAGAACTGATCCAGTCCATTCCAGTTCCATGTGGCGCCCGTCTTTTCGCGCACCAAATCAGGATTGCCAAACACCCGCAAAGCGGCGAGGCGGGCTTCTTCCTCGCTCATGCCGGCAGCTCGGTTTTCGGCAATCTGCTGCTCCAAGTGAAAACGCAGCTCTTCATTGAGCTGTGTATCCGCCGTTCGGCGAAACAGGAGCATACGGACCTGCATCACCAATTGATTTAGCCACCGCATTGCGTCTCCTTGAGCGATCAGCCGCTGGTTCTGAGCCTTCACCGCGTTCAATCTCCGGAGCCGGTAGCCTAACCAATCGACTCCGCTTGAATCACACCTCGCTTACGACCAGGTTGATCGCAGTGGAAAGCCGCTTCCAATCTGCTGCCTCGGCTTCCAGTTGCTTACGCCCGGCAGCGGTCAGCGAATAGAACTTGGCCTGGCGGCCGGTTTCGCTCTCCGCCCATTTGGCTTTGACCCAACCCTGTTGCTCCAACCTGTGCAGCGCCGGATATAGAGACCCCTGCTGCACCTGCAGCACTTCGCTTGAAATCTGCTGAATGCGTTTGGCAATTGCCCAGCCGTGCATGGCTTGAAGCGAGAGTGTCTTGAGAATTAGGAGGTCGAGCGTACCCTGAACGAGATCGGTAGGTTTACCCATACTATGACTATCTACAATACAGATTGTAGATAGTCAAGGTATAAGCGCGCGAAAGCGTTTTTCATCCTAAAACAATCGTTTGTTCTGTGCGCAGTGCTTGTGCCCCTCGCGGCGAGATACACACAGCGCGATCCCGTCTCCAGCGTTTTGGCGGGAAGAACGCTGCCGCCTCCCAGCAGAGTTCCTGGCATTGAGGCCGGAATCCGGCTCCATTTTCTCGGTGGTTCAAGAAAGGTGGGTCTGGGAAACTTTGGTCCCGTTCGGGTTCCGTCTTTTGCCGCAATGGTTGCGCACAAACCGGGAGCTGACTGAATTGGTCAACACCTATGCGTTATCAGTAGTGATCTAGAGCCATCCTGAGCCAACTTCCCAGAAGCAGATTTCTGGGGAACCAACGAGATTTCACCGCATAGGCGCAGAACTCTGAGAATTGTCCCGGGTCTCTTTCGCGCGCCCTTGCTCGGAGAGTTCTAAGCGAAGTTTATGCGTGGCGCGGAAGAGCGTGTTCTTGACGGTGTCCTCGGTTGTCATGAGAATTCCGGCCACCGTTCTCAACTGCAGACCATGATAGTGCTTTAATTCGAAAACCATGCGCTCGCGAGGCGAGAGGTTGCTCAGCGCGCGGACAATGTGCTCCCCCAGTACATGGCTGGTCAAATCGCGCGCGGGACTAGCGGACGCGCTCTGGTCCGGTATGCGGTCCATGAGTTCTCGCTCCACGCCCTCTGGCGAATTCGTGGGGCTTGATTCGCGGCTTCGAGAACGCCGCCTGCGAAGGTGATCGAGGCAGAGATTGGTGGCGATACGATAGATCCAGGTATAAAACGAGCATTCGAAACGAAACCGCGGCAAATTAATGTAGGCGCGCAGGAATGCTTTCTGATAGATGTCCTGACCATCCTCCTGAGAGCCGGTAAGATGAACGGTAAGGTGGAGAACCGCCCTGTCATATTGCTGGACTAGCTGCTCGAAGGCTGCGGCATTGCCCTGCTGCGCTGCGCGAATCAGTTGCGCGTCGTCCACGCAACTGGCGAGACTCTGTCCGGGCGTAGGCATGGAGGAAAGCGCGCTAACGCTATTCGTGCGGTCCGTTATGCGGCGAGCGTGGTTTGTTTCAGGCACAATGTGTGTCCGATCTATCGACCTTGCAACTGTCGAACCGGTGCACCACGACCAGCGCAACATCGTCTTCTCGACGTTGTCTTCCCATGAAGTTCTCGACCGCAGCCAGCACTGAAAAGAGCATGTGGCTGGGTTTACAACCTGAAAATGCCCGGACGGTGTTGAGTAATCTCGTGGCTCCGAATTCAATCCCCGACTCATTCCTGCACTCGGGAATTCCGTCGGAGTAAGCGAGTAGCGTAGTGCCAGGGCATAACCTGACACTACCGTTCGCAAACGAGGCTCTGGAAATCGCTCCTAGAACTGGTCCGCCTGCGCGAAGCTCCTCGACTTCATTATTTTCGCGGAGCAGGAGAGCGGGAGGGTGCCCAGCATTGCAATACACAAGGTCGCCGCTTTCCAAATTAATGCGACCCAGGAACAGCGTGGTCAAAGGGACTTCGAAACCGGTCAGCAGCAGCTCGCGATTGACAGAAGATAAAGCAGCCGCCGGATCACCCAATACCACCATTTGCCGGCGAATCATCCCCATCACCTGGGTAAACCACATCGCCGCCATTATTCCTTTGCCCGCGATGTCACCGAGTGCGAACACAAGGTCGCCCTCGATCTGTAATACGCTGATGAAATCGCCGGAGAGATGGCGTAGCGGGAAAATCTCGCTGGCAATCGCGTAAGATCCGACGTGAAGGTGACGCGGGCCGCAAAGTCTTCTCTGCACCTGTGCGGCTTCGTACACTGCGCGGCGCAGATCATCATGCTCGCGCTTTAGGCTAGCGAACTGCTTTTCTAGAAGACCACGGCGAGGTTGACGGGCGGATTGAGGGGCTGCGGCGGAGCCGGTTCTCTTTCTGTCCTGGTACCTACCACGAATTTGCGCGACGCTCCCCACGGTGATCTCCAGACAAATTGCTCGCTCAACTTACAAACTTGTAACCAGTGCCGTGTACCGTGAGAATGAATCGCGGTTCGTCCGGCTTAGGTTCGATCTTTTGGCGCAAGTGGACGATGTGCGCATCTACGGTCCGGGTCGTGGGAAAATGGTCATATCCCCACACTTCCTCAAGCAGGCGATCGCGGCTGAGGGTTTCGCCCTGATGGCAAAGAAAGTATTTGAGAAGCTCGAATTCCTTGGAGGAAAAATCAAGCGCTTTCCCGGCGCGCGAGACCTGGCAACTGCGCAGATTCACCTCAATATCGCCAAACGAAACGCGCTCGTGTTCTTTAGGAAGGGTCCGGGAGCGGCGTAGTACGGCGTTGACCCGGGCAAGGAGTTCGCGAATGGAAAACGGCTTGGTGACGTAATCGTCGGCGCCCAGTTCGAGTCCCACGACCTTGTCTATTTCCTGTCCTCGCGCGGTTAGCATGATGATCGGGATCGAAGACCGCTTGCTTTTAAGCTGCTTGCAAACGTCCAGACCGCTCATGCGGGGCATCATCACGTCAAGAATGACCAGGTCGGGAGACTCGCTGAGCGCGCGCTCCAAACCTGCGGCGCCGTCCGCCGCAGTGATGACCTGATAGCCCTCGAATTCGAAGTTGTCGCGCAAGCCCGCCACCATATTAGGTTCGTCCTCAACAATCAGGATTCTGGCCATATCAGGTTCTCCCGAGCTTATTTTTCTGACCTGAAGCTTTACTGGTGTATTGATAGATGCCACTGCAACTCCTTCGATCCGTCTTTATACCGAGGCTACTTTGCCGCTGTTTCCTTCCGGATGCAGCGGAAGTGTGATGGTGAACTTGCTGCCCGCGCCGGGTGTACTGTCCACGACAATCTCACCGCCGTGTGCCCTGGCGATGTGCTGCACCAGCGAAAGCCCTAAGCCGCTCCCTTTGGTGTTGTGGACCAGCGGATCGCCGACGCGATAGAACTTTTCAAAAATCTTGTGTTGTTCGTTGGCAGGTATGCCGATTCCGTGATCAATTACTTCAAGTTTCACCGATCCATTTTCACGATACAGATTGACTCCGATGTACTTGCGGTCCTGCGAATATTTGAGCGCATTGTTCACCAGGTTTACCAGGGAGCGCGCCATGGCTTCTCGATCCACCCTTAGCGGTGGAACCTCACCGATTTTCTCCTCGAATGTGAAACCGTGCTGCTCGATCTGATAACGGTAGGATTCCAGGGTATTGCGCACCAACTCGCACATGTCGGTCTGGCGAAAGTCATATTCTTTGCGGCCGGCCTCGATGCGCGAAAAATCAAGAATGTTATTGATCAGGGCGGTCAGACGCTCACTCTCCTTACGGATGATGCAGTAGTACTCCTGGTGCTTGTCCGGACTAGTGAGGCGTCCCAGTTCCAGTGTTTCAGCGTACAACCGAATCAGGGCGAGGGGGGTGCGCAATTCGTGCGAAACGTTGGAGACGAAATCGGCTTTCAGGCGCGCCAGCGCCATTTCTTTATTCACGTTGTGATAAGTAAGAAAAATCCCCCCAGCCAGCAGGAAAGAGAGTCCGCCCAGGATTAAGAAACTGGTGTGCATGAAATGCTGACCCAGCGCGGCCAAAGTCGTGCCCCGCAGTTTCATGCCGAGGACTAGCCCAGGGAATACGCCTTCCATGCCGCGCTCCACTTCGGCATCGCCCCCGTCCCAGCCAGCGCCGTATGCGAATGGAGCAGAGTCGCTCTTTGCCCGAATCATGATCACGGCATTTTTGTCGGTTTGCGCCTCAGCAACATTGCGGCTCATAACTTGCTCGAGAGTCTGCGGAAAAAATTGATCTCGCAAGTATTCGCCATCGAACGTAAAGCCGGCGATAGCGCGGTTACCCGTCTCTTTGTTGGTTGTTAGAAAAATCGCCGTGGACAAGTAAACATGCTTGTCACCTCGTTGCACCCACTCTCCCTCGAAGTAATATGGCGTGCCCTTCTCTTCCATTTTCGCCAGTTTCTTCGAGAATTCGTCGTATTCGAGCTTCCACCAACCTTCCAGCATCTTGGATATGTGCTCGGCCTCGTCGCGAAAACCGGAATCATTCTTTAACCGATAGGGCTGAGAGCGCATGACGAACCCATTTTTGGGGTCGTAAAGCATCAGATGAGCAACATAAGGATGGGCACCGAGGATTCTGTCTAGGGTCTCGCTGCAGGCGTCGCCCGGCGCGGGAAACTCACTTCGAACATCGTCCGCGAGTTGGAATGCTTTGTGGTTGATCTGCTTTTCGGATATAGCGAGGACCTGGCTAAAGTCACGTTGAATGGCCGCTTCCACAGCACGGTCACGCTGGATGGTTTGCAAATGCCTTGCGCTCAGGATGACCAGTGTGGCAGCGGGCAGGATTACAGACAGCTCCAAAATCAGCATCATGCGGGTTCGCGCGTTTCTTGGGCGTTTCGTGTTCATCCTGGACTCCTGATCCCGGCCTTACCTGGACCAGCCGGATACAAAGATAGTTAGACGGAACAGAGCAGGTGTCAAACAGGCGTGAAAAGAAGTAAAAAGTTGTGAACTGGCTAATTAGTACCTCGGCCAGCCAATTTGGGAAGCGTGTCAAGGTCGAACTGGCCGTGCAGACGGTAGAGCGCTAACCCTTTGAAGGTAGGACTCGAGGCCTGATTGGGCATCGGAGGCCATTTGAGTCACCGATTCATGGTTCTGGATGTCATTGCGACAAACGGAAAACTAGATTCTGGATGAATTGACGGCCGCCCGGAAGTTATTCAGAAACGGCGATGTGGGAAATCAGGGAGAAGCCGGAACCTGCGGATGCTCACCTTCCCCGAAGCCGACTTCGGGCCCGCGTGAACTCGCTGATGTTCCAATCTCTGCTCCACCGATCTTCAGAACCTAACGCACCCCAAATGGCATCCATAAGCCTTCATGAGAACACCCTGCGATGAAGCTCTGCTAAGGTCAGCGGTAGGGGGAACTGCGTGTCGGCCCGAGGCAAGAGTATGGATCCTGGTTGCGACTATTCTCGGGTCCAGCATGGCTTTCATCGACAGTACGGTCGTCAACGTCGCTCTGCCCGCAATCCAAGCCAGGTTTCACGCAAACGTAGTGGATGTGCAATGGGTGGTTGAGTCGTATGGATTATTTCTGGGTGCGTTGATTCTAGTGGGCGGCTCGCTCGGTGACCTGTTTGGCCGCCGCCTTATGTTCCTCGCCGGTGTAGCGATTTTCGCCGTTGCCTCCGCTGGTTGCGGTGTTGCTTCGAACATCCATCAGTTCATCGTCGCGAGGAGCATGCAAGGTGTTGGGGCAGCACTCCTCGTGCCCGGCAGCCTTGCGATCATAAGTGCATCTTTTGACGAAAAGGACCGCGGCCAGGCAATCGGCACATGGTCGGGTTTTACGGCGATCACCACTGCGATTGGTCCGGTTCTCGGTGGCTGGCTGGTTGAGAATGCTTCCTGGCGGTGGGTGTTCTTCATTAATCTCCCGCTTGCTTCGGCGGTGATAGCGATTTCGATATGGCGACTTCCGGAGAGCCGAAGCGCGGGCGCAGGCCGCGTAGATTGGTTAGGCGCGTTCCTCGCCACTGTCGGACTAGGTGGTTTGGTCAACGGGTTCGTCGAATCGGTCAACCTGGGTTGGAGAAGTCCTCTGGTTTTCGGGAGTTTGATCATTGGGTGCGGTTGTCTTGGTGCATTCGCGTTTGTCGAGGCTAACGTCGATTCGCCCATGCTCCCGCTCTCGCTGTTCAAATACCACAGCTTTAGCGGCGCGAACTTGCTGACGCTGTTCCTATATGCCGCGATTGGTATTTTCTTTTTCTTATTTCCATTGAATCTGATCCAGGTCCAGGGATATTCCGCAACCGCTGCCGGCGCTGCGGTTCTTCCCCTGATTCTCCTGATGTTCCTTCTGTCCCGCTGGTCTGGTGGACTGGTCGCGCGCTATGGCCCAAGAGGCCCGCTAATCTTTGGTCCTCTCGTGGTCGCGTTCGGGTTCGTTCTGTTCGCTGTACCCTCGGTTGGAGATAGCTACTGGAAAACGTTCTTTCCGGCCGTGGTTGTTTTAGGGTTCGGCATGGCGGTCAGCGTGGCTCCTCTGACCACGTTGGTTATGAATTCGGTAAATCAAGACCGGGTCGGCACCGCTTCTGGAATTAACAATGCGGTGGCTCGCGTAGCCGGTGTACTTGCCATTGCCGTCCTTGGGATTGTGATGGTGAATGCTTTTGCCGCTCGCCTGAATCACAAACTTGCTCGCCTGTCGCTGCCGCCCGGGGTTCTAAAGGCCCTTCAGGCAGACGAGATCAGGCTCGCCGCCCTCCAGCCCCCCGCTGGCATCAATCCCGCCGCGAGTGACGCCGTCAAGCAATCAATCGGGGAAGCATTTGTATTTGGGTATCGAATTGTAATGTTCATTTGCGCTGGCCTGTGTCTAGCAAGTGCCGTTGTCGCGTGGCTTCTGATTCCGAAGACGCATCCTCGTCCTGATCGGGCCGTTGACCTCCCGAGTTAGGGCGGACACACGCGGTCTTGCCGTTAGATTGTTTGGCTTCAGTGAGATTATCCAGACGTGATTCTGGGAGGCCGAAGAGGTTCCGAGTGGATTGTCGGTAACTTAGAAGCTATCCCAAAACGACGTTCGAGGAAGTCTGGGGGAGGGGGCATTCGACGGAACCGCACTTCCCATATCCCGCCTTCCGGACGGCAGGAGCTCCATTTTCACCGATTAACCAACAAGCAGCCCCAGCACACAATCAATTCAATCGCCTAAGCAAATACTCAGCGGCGCATGAGGTTCGCGCCGTGAAGCAATCTGTGTCTATCTTCTAGCTCGATGCTTGGTTTTGTATTTCTCCTGTTTGTGGCCGAAGCGTGTCGGCGTCGCAAGCGGCGAGGCCATCCCTCCCTCGCAAACCGCTACTCGACCGACCAATACTTGTTGAAGCCGATATAGTCAGAATCCAGGTAGGAAAGGATCTTTCGGCGCAGTTCTAGAATGTCGAAGGATCCCTGCTTCTGATAAAGCACCTTACCGCCAGGAGCCAGCAATACGGTGTACGGCACGGCTGACTCCCACTTGGGATCGAAGGCCGCCTGCAGGGATGCAGTGTCGTTCGAAGCAAAAAGCAGATTGCGGCTGGTGGCGTGCATCTTCTCCAGCAATTTCATGACGGTATTTGTCTCGTCAGGCATGTTCGTCGATACCGTGACCAGTCCCAGATCGCGGACGCTATACATCCGGTAAGTGTCTTCGAGATCGGCGAACTCGGCTATACACGAACCGCACCAGGTCGCCCAAAAACTGACCAGGAGCATTTGCTTGCTGGGATTGGCGCGCAGCTTCTGCAAGTCGGCGGCAGTTGCCATCTCCAGTTGCACGGGCTGCGCATCTATCTTCCGCAAGCCTTCGATCCGCGAAGACGCTTTCTCCTGCCACTTCGTCGAGCAGCCGAAAACTCCGGTGTGTTTCACAGCAACTTCCTGATGCCCCAGTATCGCGTCGATCGCATGGCGCGCATCTTGCGTCTTCACCAACTCTATTCGGTAGCTGTTGTCAAGACGGCCTTCGTAGCGTAGATGACGTTCCTGATCAAAGATAAACGCGTGCGGCGTTGCCTGCGGACCATAGGCCCTGGTCACCGCTTGCGTGTCGCCATCGTAAAGATAGGGATATTGCAGATGCTTGTATTCGGCGCGGATTTTCATCTCGGCGAGGCTGTCGCTGATATCCGAGGAGTCCAGCTCATCGATCCGGATCGCCTTCGGATCGTTGGGCTGAATCGCCACCACGGCCACGCCACGGTCCTTGTAGTCCGCGGCCAGCCTGCCGATACGCTCTTCATACATCTGCGCGATCGGGCAATGATTACAAGTGAAGACCACAACCAGGATGGGACTCGCTGCATAATCGCTGAGCTTGTGAGTCTTTCCATCCACGCCGGGTAGTTCGAAGTCAGGCGCGGGCGAACCAAGTGCGAGGATCGGATGTACATCTTGTGTCCAGGCGCTTAGAGATATCAATAAGAATAGAAAAACTCTCAACATGTGCTTCTGTCCCCCATGCCAGGCCGCTAGGCGAGTCGGCGTGCAAATTCCATGTCTTGCCGCATGTCGTCGTTCACGTCGCCCTCTTTTTCGTATTCCACAGCCACCAGTCCCGCAAAATTCTGCCGGTGCAGTTCCTGCATGACCGCAGAAATGTTAGAAATTCCTGTTCCAAGCAGCACGTTTACTTCGCCGGCCACGGCCGCAATATCTTTGAGGTGCACCAGTTTCAGACGAGGTCCCAATTTGCGCACGGCGTCGACGGGATCGTGGCCGCAAGATGCAAAATGTCCCACGTCTGCCGTGGCGCCGACGGTTTTGGAGAGTCCCGCGAGAGCGCTCAGCACATCCTCCGGACTCTCGTAGGCGAACTTCTCGCCCTTGAAGTAATGATTGTGGATTCCGAAGGTCAACTGTTCCTGGGTAAAGCGCTGATCGATTCGATTCAGAATGCTGCCAGTAGCATCGCCGGTGACATTGCTACTGCCGAGCAGCCTGGCAAACCGCACAGCGTTCTCTAAGTCCTGATCTTCTTTGATGGTTGCCGTGTAGTAGGACACGCAGCGGATTCCCGCTCGCTCAAGTTTGGTTCGAGCCGAACGAAATAGCTCGTCGGTGGGGTGGTTCATCAGCATGAACTCACCCCGAGACATTTCGATTTCCCTAACTCGCAGCGCATTCAGCTGAACAATCATTTCGTCCATCGAGAGATTGTGATAGCTATAGGTGCCAATGCCAAGGTTCAGCTTCGCCGCGGCGCGCAAGGGAAGTGCGGTTGCAGCCAGGCCGCCGGCGACCGTCTTCACAAAACTTCTTCTCGTAATCGCATCTTGCCGAATCAATGACCCCTCGCTGTCTTGCTTTTTCGCCAGGCTAGTTTGCGGGCAGCGGACGGGATGTCAGTTCTGCATTTTCCAATCCCATCGCCCATTTGATGGCCTCGGTGATCATTTGTTGGAAATCCGGTTTGTCCCAATTTGCTTCCACGTGCCCTAATGTCGTGTAGTAGACGCGCCCCTTGCCGTACGTCTTTGCCCAAGTCACCGCAAAATCGCCGTCGCTGCGGTGGACATTCTTGTTCGTCATGTCGAGCTTGCTGACATCGAGCCGCATCAGCACTCGCACCTTGTCGCGTGAGTAGTCTTGCATCTGATAAATTTCGTCACGCAGCCTAAAAGAATGCGGGAATTGTTGCATGCCCGGAAAGGCCGGGTCCTCCACGAGGATGGGCGCATCGAAAGTAGTCCACGGATGCTCGTCGTAAGTCCCGCCAACCATCTCCACAAATTCGGGCCAGTCCACGAAGGTGATGGCAGCGCTGTGCACGCCAATGAATCCCTTGCCCTCGTCGTGGATGAACGATAGGAAGTCGGCCTTCTGTTGGGCATTCATTTCGAGGTCGCCACCGGTAAAGAACAGCACGGCGTCGAAGTCGTTCAAGTTCTTTGCGTTGTATTCCAGCTTCTTCTTCGTTAGTACTTCGGTGTCGGTGCGAAGTGTGGTGTCCCACAGCCCGGTTTCCCGCCCGAGGCGCTCGATGGTCGCCATGGCATGCGACACGGAGTCGTGCCGGTATCCTTTTTCTTCACCGATGACAAGGAGGTGTTTCTTTGGTGGGGGATCAGATTGAGCAGTGGAAAATGCAGAAAGCACGGCGAGGATGATCAGAGCGCGAGGAGCAATCTTCATATTGGACTTGTCGGTGGTCCTGAATGTTCAGCCTTCGGCGTCAATGATCCGCGCTTGCCGCATTGCTGTTCGCAACAACTTTCTTTTCCGGCAGCAAGTCTTTGGGAGAGATCCGCGGATCGTAAACCAGATTGAAGAAGCCAACCATCATCTCGTCCCAGCTCTGTTGCCCCCAGGTCACGGTCTTTGTGGGGTCTGGATTCTCCGGATTGTTCGGCGAGTTGTCAAAATGCGCTGTACATTCAATTCGCGCCCCAGGGGGCAGCACAATCGGTTCGTCGAGGTTGTACCATAGCTGCCAGTGCCAGTTGTATTGTGGCACGCGCAGGATCGTCCGCGTCTCACCTCCCGGAAATACGATGCGATATTCAAAATCCTTTCCCCTGGCGTGCATGTGTGGATGAATCGAGGCCAGGATCACCTCCTTGCGAATTTCAAAGGAAGCATCCACGCGGTAGTTGGGATCGCCAGGAGGAATTTTGAAAGTTCCATTGACCGCCGACAACGTCTGCACTCTTTTCTTTGGCGGCTCTTTGGCGAATACCAGGCCCAGCTTGGTTCGGTCCATCACCGCTTTTCCATGGGGCGTGTAGTGCACTTCGAATACGATGTCGGATCCGGCTTTCACCAATTTCGCCTCGCCTACTGGTAGGACCTCCGCGGGCTGGCCGGGAGCATAGCCAACCAGAAAATCGCTGGGCAGAGCACTGGTATCAACATTCTCATCCGTCTTGGCCGGAGGAGCTTCGAAGAAAACCCCTGGCTTTTGGTCTTTGAAGTAATTCGACCCGGGTTCACGAACGTACGCGATGATGTGGTGAACCACGGAGCGCTCCGTTGGTCGGACTTCGACGGCCTGCACCCATTTATCTTCCGTAAAGCCGGTGGGCACGATGACATACTGGTACTCGACCATGCCCGATTCCGGCACGGAGAATTCTTTAGGCAGCTGAAAAGTCACGTCCGGTTTTGGAATGCCCCACCCTTCCACAAAGTTGACGGGCGCGGGCATGTCTTTGGGATCGCCCCTGGGCGCGCCGGCGGTCGCCCACGCCACAATGGTGTCGATTTCTTTTTGAGAGAGCGACCTGTCGTTCGCGAAATGTCCAACCTGACGATCGGCAAACCACGGCGGCATCAGTTTTTGCTTCACCGCCAGTTTCATGGCTCCGGTCCAGGGCCGCGTCTCCTCGTACGTGAGCATTGAGAATGGGGCAGCCTCCCCCGGCCGGTGGCAGCTTTGGCAGTTTTTCTGCAGGATCGGCGCGACATCCTTCGTAAATGTCGGAGCGTTCATATTGCCCATCTGGGAAGAGAGATGCGCTGTCGAACAAACTGCAAACAGCAAACCGAGAACCGTGCGATTCATTGCGTCGAGGCCTCTGCGGCGGCTCGAATTCTTATCCTCGGAGCCGGGCCCAGCCATCATATCAAGAATTTTCAACGATTCCCTGACACACTAGGAGGCATGAAATCTTCCTTGCCTACCTGCAAACTTGCTGTCGAAGCGAACGCCGGCTGCCGGGCAGGGATTCTAAATTTGCAGACGGTTTCAGGAACGACGCAAACCGGAACAAATCCTCGGCATTGGCTCCCGATAAACGGCAGTGTGGGACATGAGGGTTCTGATTCTCCGCGAATCGTAGCACCAACCGGAGGCAATCGACGGGACTCGGCTTCGCGACTGAAGCTAAGGTCGCGCTTGACCTGTCTTTGGGGTTTGACGAATCACAGGGCCGTGTGGGAGCGACATAGTAGGCACATCGAACGGTTCGTCTTTGTGGGCCCGTGCTATTTCCGTGCCGTTCGCGCTGCGTTACATCGAAAACAACGTACAACGCGCCATCTGCTGCCGTCTAAGTTGCTGTAGTTACGTTGTCATGCGGATTCGATTCCCACCGCGCTCACCAGATTTTCAAGAAATTGCAAACCACGAAATTACTTATCTGCCGAGATGGGTAAACGGCGGAACGTAAGCCTCCAAGAAAACCAGGACGCCGACCAGGCACGCTAACGCGATGCTGTGCCAGAACACGAACCGCAAGATGTCGCCCTCGTGTCCATACCACTCGGTCGCTGCGCTGGCTACCACAATACTTTGGGCGTCGACCATTTTCCCCATGACGCCGCCGGAACTGTTCGCAGCTGCCATCAAGACTGGTGAGATTCCGATCTGTTGAGCCGAGATCTTCTGCAGGCTACCGAAGAGCACGTTTGACGACGTGTCCGAACCAGTAAGGGCGACTCCCAGCCAGCCCAACAGCGTCCCGAAGAATGGATAGAGACGTCCGGTGCGGGCGAACGCCAGGCCCATCGTGGCGTCGACGCCCGAGTAACGAGTTAGGATGCCGAGCGAAAGCATGGCGGCGATCGTCATCAAAGAGAACCGCACATGCCACACCGTCTGCCACCACATGACCACCATCTTCGGGAGTGACAGCCCCATGATGAAACCGGAAATAATTGCCGCGATCAGGATTCCGGTACCCGTCGCCGAGAGCCAGTTCAAACCGAACACGGCGGTTTCTGGAGTGGGCTTCGCCACGACCGGTGGAACGCGCTGCACCATTTTATTGAGGCCGTTTACGGGAATCTGCGGATTGGTGATCGTACTCGGCGGCGTGTGCCAAGTGCTCATGAAAGGGAAGATCTTTTCCGGCGTATTCATGATCTTCTTACCGGTGTAGGTGCCCCAACAAAAAACCAGGACGCTCAAGATCAGCCACGGCAGCCACGCCCGCAGTACCTCGCCGCGGCTATAGCCATGCGCACCGCGAGCGGCGCGCGGTTCGTCCTGGTGTCCCTCGTGTCCCCAGATACGTCGGGGCTGCCAGATCTTGAGGAACAGGATGAGGCAAACCATGGAGCAGAGAGCCGCAATGATGTCCGTTAGCCATGGCCCATGGTAGTTGGAGACGAGGTACTGCGGGATGGCGAAGGTAACGCCAGCGACAGCAATGGCCGGCCAGATTCCCTCCATCCCACGGAACCCGGCATACGCCCACACCAGCCAGAAAGGGACCAGTACCGAGAAGAACGGTAGGATCCGGCCGACCTGCGCTCCCAGAACGAACTCGCTGTAACCAGTGACTGCGGCGAGAGCGACAATCGGCGTGGCCAACGCACCAAACGCCACCGGTGCTGTATTGGCGATCAGCGACAAGCCGGATGCCTGCAGCGGCTTGAATCCGAGGCCGATGAGCAATGCGGCGGTCACCGCGACCGGCGTTCCGAATCCGGATGCGCCTTCAAAGAACGCGCCGAAGGAAAAGGCGATCAGCAGGAGTTGCAATCGCGTGTCCTGGGTAATTCCGGTCATGCTCTCCTGCAGTACTTTGAACCGGCCCGTCGCCAATGTCATCCGATAGAGGAAGATGACGTTCAGCACAATCCACCCGATGGGGAACAACCCGTAGCACGCTCCGTAGATGGTCGTGATGCTCGCCATTTTTATCGGCATGTGGAACACGCAGGCTGCGATCACGATTGCGGTGACTAATCCCAGGGATGCCGCATAGTGAGCTTTCATGCGAAAGAGGGCGAGGGTCCCGAGCAGTACGATCACGGGAAGGGCGGCACAAATGGTCGAAAGCCACCAGCGGCCAAGAGGGTCGTAACCTTGTGCCCAAGGCTTGGTGGGCAGAGTACCTGCCCAAGCAAGGACCACGATTGCGGTCGCGACCAAGGCCATCAGGATGGCCGGAAGCCGTCTCCCCTGCTTAGCCTTTACTGCAGGAAGGGTCATCTGCGAAGTGGATGGATCAGCAGTTCCGGTCATCCGGCACCTACTCTATCGCGCTTAAAGCTCGGCGTGCAAAACCCATTCTCCTAAGTCGGTTTCCAAGTCGACGGACCTTACCACAACATCAGGCTGGCCGATGTTGCAGATCATCGGAGCCATGGCGGAATTTGAACTCGTCCTAGTCAAGGAGTGGGTTAGAGCCGGACCAAGAAATGCCCGGCGCAGAAAGGAAACGCTCTCCACTATGGCGCCAAAGGTTCCCGAGGGTGTAGGATTCCTTAGTCTTCTTAGAAAGTGACCGAGTTGACGGCCTTATTGTAGCGAAAGGTCTCAGGCAAGCCCGGGAAACGGTGAGGGTGTTCCTCGGAGCCGTGCTGAAGGTACAAAGCACCTCGTCCGCTGCGGTGTGTTCCCGGCTAGCATCGAGGAGGAGCCTTGTCACTCGGTCCGCCCCTTTCCATCCCGCAGCCAGTTGGTAACCTGCCTCGCCAAATCCGGTTATCCCCGCAATTGTGCGTCGCGCGCGAACTCGTGCCAGGACCCCTCGCGGAAGAAAATGTTCTTCTCCTTGTCAAGTATGACTGCCACGGTCAGGTCACGGTTAGTCATGACAACGTGGTGGGAGTGGTATCGATTGGCGACCTTGTGAAGTGGATCATCTCGGGTCAAGAGCAAACGATTCAGGAGTTGGAAGGCTACATTGCGGGAGCGTATCCCGGCTAGGAGATCGTCATGAAGAAGACCTTTGCCGTTGGCATCGGTGGCGCAGCAGGACAGGGCGTTGCTACACCAGGCGATATCTTCGCGAAAATATTCAGTCGCCGTGGACTGCACCTGAACGCTTATAACGCCTACCAATCGATCATTCGGGGTGGCCACACCTTTCTCACGATTCGCACCGGTCCGGAAAGGGTCACCAACATGGGGGATCGCATTGACTTGCTGATTCCCCTCAATCAGGACGCCATGGATCGTCACCTCCGTCTTCTGACTGCCGGTGCCGCTTGTGTTTATAACGCTGACACGATCAAACCGGGCGCCCCGGCCGAAGGGGTTGAGCTTTGCCCACTTCCCGTATCCCAACTGGCGGACATCACGCGCAACAAGGTAGCCCAGAACACGCTTGCGCTCGGTGCTGGTCTGAGCATGATGGGCATCGGATTCCAGGCGCTCGAGCAGGTTCTCTCCGAGCAGTTCAAGAAGAAGGGGGACGCTATCGTCTCCGAAAATGTTGGAATCGCGAGAGCCGGCTATGACTATGCCAACGCGAATTTCCGGCCGTTCGCCTGGCCGCTTCCAATGACGGAAAACCGCTACGCGGTGCTCAGCGGCAACACTGCGATGGCCATGGGAGGCGCGGCTGCCGGAGTGAAATTCTATTGTGCTTACCCCATGAGCCCTTCGACTGGAGTTCTGCACTGGATGGCAGCGCACGCGCGCAAGGCCAGCATCATGGTCCGTCAGGTCGAGGACGAGATTGGGGTCGTGAACATGGCGATCGGTGCTGCTCACGCGGGCGTTCGCTCGATGTGCGCTACCTCCGGTGGCGGTTTTGCCTTGATGAGTGAGGGCCTCGGACTGTCAGCCATGATGGAGACTCCGGTGGTCGTCATTGACTGCCAGAGAGCTGGACCGTCGACGGGTGTTCCCACAAAAACCGAGCAGGGCGACCTTTGGCAGATGCTGGGGGCAGGATTCGGAGACTATCCCCGCGTGATTGGGTGTCCCCTTGATATAGGAGACAGCTTCAAAATCATTGCGGAGATTTTTAATATTGCGGACCGGTACCAGTGCCCGGGGATTGTGCTGAGCGACCTGCTGCTTTCCGAGGGCAGGCTCAGCGTGGATCCGAAAGAGTTAGATTTTGCTCCCGCCATCGACCGGGGAGAACTGATTACCGCGCCAGAAGCAAATGCGAACGGCGGATACAAACGCTACAAGATCACTATGAGCGGCGTTTCTCCAAGAGCCATTCCTGGTGTGGCGGGATACACCCATACCGCCGCGAGCGACGAGCATGACGAAGACGGAGTGTTGATCAGTGACGAGTTCACCAATCCAACCAAGCGCCGCGCCATGATGGATAAGCGCATGCGCAAGGCGGCCGGGATTGCGGCGGCAGTTCCTCCACCCGAGTTGTGGGGACCGAAGGATGCCGAAGTTACGCTGATCGGGTGGGGATCGACCAAGGGCGTGATCGAAGAGGCCTGCGAGATCCTCGCCGAACAAGGCATTCCGGCGAATCAACTGCAGATTCGCTGGTTGGTGCCGCTGCATGGCGAAGCCATTCTGGACATTCTGAAAGGCGCTCGGCACACGATCATCGTCGAGAACAATTACAGCGGCCAGTTCGCGCGCTACTTGCGCAGTGAGACCAGCTTTGTACCGGACGGCCACATCCGCAAGTACGATGGGGAGCCTTTTATGCCTCATCACATCGTCAACGCAGTGAAGGAACAGTTGAGCGGCAAGTGCCAGATGTCGGTTCCCGAGCACGAAATTCTGGTCTGAACGGATTTAGATCGTGGAAATACGGCTGGACTAAATTCTGATTTGAGGAGCAGGAAAACATGGCGACCGCGCTAGCGAATCAGTGGCATGTGACCATGGCCGACTTGAAGGGCAAAGTTGATCCCGACTGGTGTCCCGGGTGCGGCGATTTCGGTGTGCTTGCGGCAGTGCAGAAGGCTCTGGTCGAACTGCAGATCCCGAACCACAACGTAGTCACGATCAGCGGCATCGGCTGTTCGTCTAACTTTCCTGGCTTCATTAACACCTACGGCATGCACACCTTGCACGGCAGAGCGCTGGCGGTGGCTACCGGAATGAAGATGGCGAACCACGATCTGACCGTCCTGGTCACAGGCGGCGACGGCGATGGTTTCGGCATCGGCGGCAATCACTTCATGCACACCATGCGGCGCAACGTAGACCTGCTCTATATCGTCATGGACAACCAGATTTATGGGCTCACCACCGGCCAGACATCGCCCACGAGTCGCCTGGGGATGAAGACGAAGAGCATGCCGTTCGGAAATATCGAAGGGCCGGTGAATCCCATTTCGTTGGCTCTGGCCGCCGGGGCGACGTTCGTCGCTCGCGGGTTCAGCGCCGAACAGAAGCACCTCACGGAACTTATCAAGCAAGGCATCCAGCACAAGGGTTTTTCATTCCTCGATGTCTTTAGCCCGTGCGTCACTTATAACCACGACAACACCTTCCAGTGGTTCCGTCCGCGCGTGAGAAAACTCGAGGACGATACCGCTTATGATCCCGCAGACTGGATGGCAGCCATGGGAAAGTCTTTGCTCTGGGACGAAGAGATCCCCATTGGGAAATTCTTCGAGCGCACAGACGTCCCGTCGTTGCACGGGGCAGAGCCGGTACTGAACGCAGGTCCGCTTGTTCAAGCTGACATGCGCATAGCGTTGGACGTGACCCGCTCGTTCGTGGAGGAATTAATGTAGACAAGTGACTCGTGACAACGCGGTCCAGAAGTCGGGTTCGGGGAAGTCAACCCATAGTTTCCTCGAATGCCGTTTCTTGGCCGCATGCTTGCGTGGGAGTGTTCCTGAACGTGACCGGATAAGCTTGCCGGGGAATTTCTCTAATTACCAACCCGCGTGTCAAAGACGCCTGTCTCCACCTTTCCCTTTCGCTTTATCTGCACAAACAGTCGATAGTCACCGGCTCGCGGGAATCCATAGGGGAACGAGACTTCCGACGGCAGCGTCATTGGCATGTTGTGTTCTGAGACTGCATCCGCCTCTTTCTGGGCTAGTTGCAGTGCGGCCATGGGCACAGAACCTGCGGGGTGGACATGGGCAAACACGCTCTCATCCGAACGCACGAAGACGACATGTCCAGCCATCCCCATGTATGGTTCGAGATCGTTAACGGGTTTCCCATCCTTATCCTCCACCTTGAAGCGGAACCAAGTCAGTCTTCCGATCACTGGCGCCGAGGACTCGCGTTCCCAGACCATGCGTGCACCGTCAGCTAGCGGCGAAATCGCATTCGAACTGGAGTCGCCAAACGAAGTCGCAGTCACTTCCGAGTCATCGCCCGCAAGTGCCCGGCCCGCGTTCTGTTGGAATTCCATCTCCGTCATCATCGTGTCAGGAAATCCGGTCTCCCGCACTACGTCTGCGAAAATCCTGTAGTGACCGGCATCGATCGATGGCAAATCCACCGCGAACACACCATCCTGGGTCTGGTCAGGGTGCAGATGATAGAAACGGTCCATGGCCGGCACTCGCAGTAGAAACAGGTGCATAAGATGTCCGTGGTCCGGAATCAACCTCATCGACCATGCATCCTTCCGCAGATCATGCCAGTACGAGGATCCCATCTTCAAAACTAAATGCCGGCCGTTCTCCAGCGAGGCCGCGAGCGGTGGCGCTTGGTACAACATGTTGTGCTTCTGTGCGCTGGCCTCGGCATCCCACCACCAATTTCCCAGAAATAGCATGCCCAGCACGAGCACTGTGGCCACAACCATCGCGATTCGTCCCTTACGCGGGTTCCTGATATCAGGAGTGGCTCCTAGTTCGAGCGAACCCTCTCTTGCCGCCGCCCAGGCGATCGATACGATTCCAACCCCCAGAAACACCATCAGGGCAAACAGCAATGCTCTGAGCGCTTTTTGCATGGGAAGGGTGCGTCTCGCGAACGCCGCTACCGGCACTGCCAGTGTGGCCGGGCCCTGCCCTCCGCTCACGTCCACCCGCACTTGCCACGAGCCGGATTCCATGAGCCACACTTTTCCCGTGTACGACTGGGGATCTCCCGGCACGGTTTGCATCTCATCGGGAGTCGGCGGAAATCCCTGATCCTTGCCAGTCACGTACAAGGGCACGATCTGGATGTTGCTGACCGTTCCTGAGGTCACGCGCACCTCGACCTGTGCGACACCCGGAATCATCGCTGGTGAACGTACCGTTACCAGCAGGTGATACGGTCCTGCTTCGCCGTCGTAATAAACGTCAGGACTTCCCACGTGCGCCAACGCAATCGTTGACCAGAGCAAGACCCAAGTCCACGACCACGTTCGGATCCGATTCCGCATGACTTTCCTAACGAACTCTCCGAACTGATTTAGAAACGCTACCGTTTAACCCGACCCACCCAATCGCCCCAGATCATGCCGATTCTCGCGGAAACAATCGTTGCCGCGAGGGCAATCGCCATGCCGATCCAGAATTCCGCACGGGTCTTCTCATACGGGGCAAACTCCCATGACAGGTGATACTCCGATGGGCGAACGAAGTATCCGAAGTAGTTCATGCCGAATACCCAATTTCGTGCTGCCGGCCTCATCAGGAAACTGGCGAAGGGCCAGTTAGAAGCGACTCCTGCAGCGAAGAAGCCAATTCCCGCCGCAATTGCCTGTACGAACTTTCTATTGTGCCGGAAACGGTTGAAGGCGAGGTCAAGCGCAATTGCCCCTGGTATTAAAAGCGTAGGAAACCCGAGCGGCACCATGTGGGTGACCTTGGTGAACACCGGCCCGAGCTTCGCCTCTGCGGGAAACAGAGGAAAGATCCAGAGCCCCGCCAGCCACAGAACGGTGTAGAGAGATGCCACAATCGTTGCGGCCCATTTGTATCTGGAAGTCCGCGCCAGTCCCACGAGCACCAGCGGCCCCACCATCCCCAGCACGCGGTAGAAAATAGCGCTGTGCATGAGCGTCTGATCGCCGACATACTCATAGCCCAGCATTATCAGGAGCGAAAGCAGCAACGAACCCACATAAAGGACCAGGCCGTTCAGCTGCACCTTTGTCTGGCCCGAAGAAAGATTCTTGCGCCCTGCGATCAGTACCAACCCGCCAAACCCCATGAAGAAGATGCCAATCACCAGCACGACGTGCGGTGGGCTCAGGATCTTCACATCCAGTCCGAACGAATCGTGCCACCAATTGTCGAAGGGCGCGGACGCAAGCATGGCGAATCCGCCCCATGCGGCAATATACGATCCCAACGGCCCACGGAAGCCCCAAATATTGACCGAAGCCGCTCTCTGCTGGGCGTTGCCAGCGAACGTGGTATGCAAAATCAGGTACGCGCAGGAAACGCCGGTGAGCACTGCGCCGAACTGAATCGCCATGTGCGCAGGCGTCCAAAATGTGTCCCGTCCAATCCCCGTATGCCAGGAGATGTCCCAATAGAGTCCAAATGTTGTGGAAGTGACCGCGAGAACCGCGGACCAGATGTACCAGGGGACCGTCGTGACCCTCTCCACCGACCAGTCGCGGGAGGCAGCGGCGGGCATCACCAGACGCGCGCTATCAGCCATGAGACACCCCAGACCGTAAGTCTAACA
The DNA here is from genome assembly GCA_035695545.1 of Candidatus Sulfotelmatobacter sp. GTDB lineage: Bacteria > Acidobacteriota > Terriglobia > Terriglobales > Acidobacteriaceae > Sulfotelmatobacter. Next base: position 36,705 of record DASRRV010000112.1, read on the forward strand.
AAGCTCCGTTGAAGGCTCAACGAACCTGTTACGACACACTCCGATGTTACGGGGTACGAACTCCGGACGACGACCGCCAGAAGTCGAGTCCTGGGATGTGTGTGCGGACCGATGTTGGCCGAGGCCAGACTTCTCCGAACGCCGTTTCTGGCCACCTTACGGACTGCCGACAATCCGCCCCTGACTGCACGACAGATACTTGTTGTGATCAGGTCACTTCCCGGGAAGTGGCTGGACTGGGATTCCGGTTCGATCACGGGCTAACCAGAAGTTAACTCGCAATTTGCCGACTAATCGCCCAATCGACCTCAGACAGTTGGGAAGTGCCACTCAGCCCGGTCCGATTGTGGTTTCGGAAGGCTCGTCACGGGGCGCGGTTCAAACGCGGTAACGAATAGAGTAGAATTTGGGCCAATTCTCCCGGAGAGAAAACAATGCGCCGGTATCATCACATCGGGATTCCCACTACGGAATCGAAGCCTGGGGAGACGCACTTGAAAGGTCTGAAACTCTTTGTCGTCAGTCACCAAAAAAGCGAATTCGGTGTGGAATGGATGCGCTTCGAAGCGGACGCGGCGGTTCCCGATCTCGTCCGGCGAGGGGCGCACGTCGCGTTTGAAGTGACCGACCTCTCCTCCGAGCTTGCTGGCCGCGAAATCCTAATTCCTCCAAACCGCCCATCCGACGGTGTCCGCGTCGCGTTCATCGTCGAAAATGGCGCGCCCATTGAACTGCTCGAATTCACCGACCCCAAACACCCAGCCCGTTTATCGAACCAAATGGACGAGTAACCAGCGGTCGGTAGTTGGCCGGGCTGCACCCGGCCGGTGCGCATGTGCTCTGCTGTCTGTTCCGACAGCCTCACCGTGAGTTTATCCATACGCTGTTGATGCCAGGCCAGCAAAATCTGACAACTTTACCGTTCAGAAAACATGTTGTGCACAGGTCTTGGAAAAATTTCGCGCCAGGAAAAGCAGCCGTCCGGCTCAGGATATTTCACTGGTGGGGTGTAGTGTTGGTGGAACTTGCTGTGACCTCTGCCAGTTCGGCGCGAAATCGCGCGGCTTTCTGCGGCTGATTTAAAGCTTCGTATTCGGCGGCGAGGTCCTTTCGCGCGGCACGAGTGAAACTTGTGGATGGGCTGCTCTGTTTAATCAAGATTTCGTAACCGGCACGAGTCTCGGGCTCGGCATCCGCAAACCGATTTTGGCGTAGCAGCGTCCGACCCAGCTTAATGTGCGCGATGCCAATGTTGACGTTGTCTGCGGGTAGTGTTTCCGAATAGCGGCGGATCACATCCCGAAAAAGTCGCTCCGCACGCGGATAGTCCTTTTTGTCCATGGAAATGCCCGCCACGTTGGACAGGGCTATCGCGACCAGGTAGTGGTGATCACCGTAAACAGCGCGGTAGATGTCAACTGCTCGGCGGAAAAGCGCCTCCGCTTCGTCCAGCTTGTCGCGCATGGAAGCGACGTTTCCCAACTCGTTGACGGTTTCAGCGACGGACGGATGCGCAGGACCGTAAACTCGCTCCTGAATGGCAAGAGCCTGCTCAAGAGCTGCGACGGCGTCGTCATATTTGTTTTGGTACGTGAGAGACTCGGCCAGCGCCGTCAAGCGGCCGGCCGTCTCAGGGTGGTCGTGGCCATAGTATGACTGAACAATATCCAGCGCCTGCCGGTCCAACTGTTCGGCCTCGCTGTAAAACCCTAAATCGCGCTGGACGGCGGCCAGACTCCCAAGATCATCTGCGATCAGCGGGTGGCGCGGATCATAGATTTGGCGGTGCATCTCGAGGACGCGAGAGTACAAGGAACGGCAGACGTCGTAATGGCCTGCGGAGTAATGGGCGTCCGCCAACATGGAGAGGCTGATGGCCAAGTCGGCGGGTGCCACGCCCGGAGCCGACTGCAGGCGCACAGCCTCATTCAGAGCGTTGATCGCTCGATCGTAGGAGCCGCGCTGCGCCAGCACTTTCCCGTAGGCTTGTTGGGCTTTCGCCAGTGCTGGATGGTTCGGCGGCAAGTGCCGCCGGGCCATTTCCAGACCATCCCGAACCAGCTGCTCGGCCTCCTCTAAATGCGCCTGATCGGAGCGTAGCAAACCAAGTGCAGTGAGGCTCTCGGCGACTTCCGGACTATCTGCTCCGAACAACGACCTGTGTCGATCAAGCGCCGAACTCAGCAGACCATCCGCTTGATCGAACTTGCCCAGTTTCTGATAGATGCTGCCAAGATTCTGGTAAAGCTCAGCTTGCACCTTGGGATCATTGTTCAGGTTCTTTGCTTCCTGTACGCCCCGGTCAACAACGGTCAGCACGCGCAAAGACTCAGAGGGTCCAACTGCCGCATCTCCTCCTTGAAAGAGGTTGATCATGAATTGCTGAATGCGTTGCGTGCGGGCCCCTGCGGCGAGCGCTGCATCGCGCGCCTTTGCCACGCGCAGCGTGAAGAAGACGATCAGTCCGACGATCAGAATCACGCTGAGAGCCGTTGCCGCTACCCCGCGCCGATTCCTCCGGACAAACTTGACGATCCGGTACTGCCACGCGTCGGGCCGTGCCTCCAACGACTCGCCGTGCAGGTAATGGTCAACGTCGCGGATGAGCGCTTCGACAGAGGCGTAACGCCGCGCTGGATCCTTATTTAGAGCACAAAGGCACAGCCCATCGAGATCGGCCCAGGCAGTCTTGCCCAACGATAAGAACCGAGAATTTGTCCCCCAGTCGGCACTCTGCCTGATTGCCGCAGATGGCTTGCCCGGTTCATGTTCTGTGATCACCGTAGCTGCTTCTGCAGGCGTCAGACCGGACAAGTCCAAAGGCAGCTGCCCCGTCAACAACTCGTAGAGGATGACGCCAAGGGAATAAACATCGGTACTGATGCCGACACGATCACCGCGAACCTGCTCGGGCGACGCATATGCGGGCGTCATCATTTGCAAACCTGTCATGGTTTGGTCGACAGCCAGGTCCAGGCTTTCCAGTTGCTTGGCAATCCCGAAATCGAGCAGGCGGACCGAACCGTCGTCCTTCACAAGGATGTTGGACGGCTTCAGGTCACGGTGGATGACTGCATTACTGTGCGCGTGCTGCACGGCCTCGCACACCGATCGAAAGAGTCGAAGACGTTGGTCAACTGAGCAGTCGAGCTTTCGGCAATAATGAGTCAGTGGAGAGCCGTCAACGTACTCCATCACGAACCAGGGAGTTCCGTCGTCCAGGATGTCGGCGTCGTAGAGCCGCGCAATCGAGGGATGGTTCAGTTGTGCCAGCGTCCGCTGTTCCGTGGCAAAGCGTTCGCGACGGGCCGGGGAAAGCCAGGCGTCGCGCAGGACTTTGACCGCGACTTGAGTACCGAGGTCGCTTCGCTCAGCAAGGTAGACGACTCCCATTCCTCCTTCACCCAACAACCTTAGAATTCGATATGGACCGATCTCTTTGAGGATCAGGGATGGGGGAGCAGATTGCGCAAGTGTTTCGTGCGCGATGTCGGCGAGATTGCGATCCAGAAGGGAATGGCCGCTTGCATCCTGATGAAGCATGGCCAGAACCTCACCGATGAGTTTCTCGTCGTTGCCGCACGCTGCCTCCACGAACGCCCTCTGGCTGGATTCGGGTACGTCGGCCGCGCCGTGAAAAATATTCTGGATTCGTCGCCAGCGCGCAGGGTCCATGGATTAAGTCCTTACTTAGCGTTCCAGAGCCCGCCCTCAGGCCGTCCGGCGAAGCGCTTGCCCGAGCCACGCTTTTGCCGCCCGCCAGTCACGCAAGATCGTGGCTTCCGATACTCCCATCAGACTTGAAATCTCGCTGACCTGAAGCCCACCGAAGAACCTTGTTTCCACGATCGCAGCCTGGCGAGGCTCAAGCCGGGCCAGTTCGTTGAGGGCGATATCCAGCGACAGCAGCTCCGACTCACTGCTTGGGGAGACATGCAGCGAGTCGTCAAAGGTGACAAAAATGGCCTCTCCCTCTCCGCCGCGCTTGTGGGTGTTCCGGCGCCGGGCGGCCTCAATCAATACTTGCCGCATCGCTCGGGCTGCGATGCGTTTGAAGTGCAACTGAGAGATGGCTGCGGGTGGCAGTGACTTCGCGAGTTTCACCCAAGCTTCGTTGACCAGGGCGGTGGGACTGAGGGTGATGCCGGGATCGCCCCGTTTAACGCTGCTGGCTAAGCGGCGGAGTTCCTCATAGGTCAGGCTGAAGAGCTGATCGAGAGACTGTCTTTCCTCTGCGGTTGTATCAGGCGCAGTGAGTCCGAAAGTAGCCGCCCTATGAAAGTTTCGCAGCGCCATGACGGTTTTCCTTGAGCGTTCGCGCAATGTGTAGTTGAAGACCGCTGTAAGCGGCCTCGGCCATAGAGGGAGAGGGTAGATCACTGAAGGCCGAACGCTGCGATGCTACCAGTGATGCCTTACCGATGCAACTGCGAGCAATATGCAATTCCTTGCACCATCGATGTTGGCTCTAGCACTCTTCCGGTGGCCGTCAAAGGAAGTTCGGAAAATCGGCAAGGTTCTGCGCGAACCGGGCGCCGGAGATGGACTAGTGATTGTTGAGGGACGGCAATTTCCGTTCTCTCTGACCGAATTGTGGCAGCTCCCCCAGCCGCCGAAAATCGGCATGAACGTAGAAGCAGAATTCAACCGTGATGGACAGCTCATCGCCATCCGCGCCCTCGATGCGAAATCCCGTCCGGCGTAGCGTTTGCCGGCAAACTGACATGGAAATCAGAAATTAAGAAAATCAGGAGAATTTTTATGAAGAAGGTTTACGGCTCGCAAGCGCTGATTATGCCAATCCTCATCCTTATTATCTTGGCGGTTGTTCCGTCGCTTTACGCGCAGACCTTCTACACAGTGCCGGGACTGTCTTTCACCAAGACATTCGCGGGAGCGAATCCTCTGCCTCAAGTCTTAACCGCCGCCAGCAACGGGGCAAATTTCAACAGCGACGCCACGGCCTCGACGAATTCAGGCGGCAGTTGGTTGGCGATCACCCCGGCCAGCGGCGTCTACGCCACGCCCGCTGCGTGGGTGGTCAGCGTGAATCCAGCGACCTCACTCGCTGCCGGCACCTATACCGGACAGGTCGTCGTTAAGCAGTATCCGAGCGGCGTCCCCACGATGACGGTGCCGGTGACTCTGATTATTGCGGCAACGGGCACGCCGTTCTTTGACGACATGGCCGGGCAAGTCAGCTTCTCGATCGCGACTGGCGGCACTCCGCCAGCACAGGCGATTCAGATTAGAAACGGAGGAAGCGGGACATTGAACTGGACCGCGACGGCCACGACTGCAGGCACCGGCGCTTGGCTGCACCTGAGCGCGACTTCTGGCAAAGCGCCCGCGACCGTCTCCGTGGGACTTGTGCTCTCGGCCCTGCCCGGTGGGGGAACGGTAGCAGGAACCTGGGTTGGACTCGTCACGTTTCAATCGGCAGCTACTACGGTGACCGTGCCCGTTCGCGTGAGCGTTGGCCCCAGTAACTTCAGCCAGGTGAATCCAATCAACTTCACCATGCCGTTTGCGGGATTGAGCCCCCTCCCCCAAGTGTTGTCAATTGCCAGCACGGGCGCCGCGTTTAACTTTTATACCCAACTCGTAGCAACCGGGAACGGCGGCAACTGGCTGACGATTACCCCTGCCACCGGTGTTCATGGAACGCCTTCGGCCTTCACCGTGAGCGTGGTGAATGCTTCCGCGCTGCCGGCTGGGACCTATACCGGAGAAATTATTTTCTCTGAATATCCAAGCAACACGGTGTCCATGACGGTGCCGGTAACCTTGACCATAAGGCCGGCCACCGCTGCGTTTTTTGACAACCTTCCCGGCGCGCTGAGTTATTTCATGCCCACAGGCGGAACCGTGCCGACCCAGTCCGTGCAGATCAGAAACGGCGGAACCGGAACACTAAAGTGGACCGGAACGAAGAGCACTGCCGACGGCGCCGCCTGGCTGACCTTGTCTGCCCCGAGTGGTACCGCGCCTTCCATCATCAACGTGGGCATTAAGCCTGCAAGCCTGCCCGGCGGAGGTCTCATCGCCGGCACCTACTGCGGGCAGTTAGTATTTTCGACGACTGGTGACGTGGGCACCATACCCGTGTGCGCGGTGGTGGGGGACAGCGTATTCCGCCAGGAGAACCCCATCAGCTTCACTATGACGCAAGGCGGCCCGAACCCGCTGCCGCAGGTGCTGAACCACGCGAGCAACGATACCAACTTCAATTTTTACAGAGTTGTCGTCGCGACTGGAACGGGAGGCAACTGGTTAGCAACCAACCCCTCCTCAGGTGTGCTCACTACGCCCGAAGCCACGACCGTAAGCGTGAACGCCACCACTCTGCCGGCGGGAAATTACACCGGAGAGGTGGTCTACTCCGCATACCCGAGTAACTCCATGGCCCTGACGGTGCCGGTGAACTTGACGATTGTGGCTCCAGGCAGCAGGGCGTACTTCGACGATCTTCCCGGTGGCCTGAGTTTCTTCACAGCGGGCGGTACTCCGCCGACGCAGACACTGCAAATCAGAAACGCTGGCATTGGAACGCTGAGTTGGACTGGATCAGTGTCTACTTCCGATGGCGGCAAGTGGTTGATCGCGACGCCCCTCGTTGGAACCGCGCCGGCGACCGTCACTGTATCAATCGTCCCGGGGTCTCTGCCCGGCGGAGGGCTCATCGCTGGCACCTATTGCGGCGAACTTACATTCCAAACAGCGGGTGACGTCGGCACAGTCCCGGTATGCGCCGTCGTAGGGCCCAACGCATTTCAACAGATGAACCCGCTCAGCTTCACCATGACCACTGGTGGCGGCAATCCGTTGCCCCAGGAGATCACCATCGCCAGCACCGGTACGAATTTCAATTTCTACAATTTTTCGGTGTCGACCGCCAGAGGCGGCAGCTGGCTGAAAATTAATCCTGCCACCGGCGTGCTCACCACGCCAGAAGCCGTCACGGTCAGCGTAAGCGCGGCAACACTCCCGGCAGGAATTTACACCGGCGAGATCGCCTTTTCCGTATATCCAAGCAACAACATGTCGATCACGGTGCCGGTGACCCTGACGGTCACTCCCGCCTCATCCACATACTTTGACAACCTGCCCGGCGAGTTGAGCTTCTTCCTCAAGCCTGGCAGCAAACCGCCCACCCAATCCGTGCAGATCAGAAATGCGGGAACCGGAGCGCTGAACTGGACGGGGTCGGCGAGCACGTCCGATGGCGGTAAGTGGCTGACCATTTCCGCGGCAAGTGGGATCGCCCCAACTTCGGTGAATGTGGGGATCACGCCTGCCAACTTGCCCGGCGGAGGACTTGTGGCCGGCACCTACTGCGGCCAAGTCGTTTTCCTAACCGCTGGCGACACAGCCACGATTCCGGTTTGCGCCACAGTTGGACCGAATGTCTTTAATCAGATGAATCCGCTCAGCTTCAACATGCCGCTTGGCGGGGCGAACCCGCTGCCGCAAGTAATCAGCATGACGAGCACCGGCACCAATTTCAACTTCTACAACGCATCCGTATCCACGTCCAAAGGTGGCAGTTGGTTGAAGCTCAATGCCACATCAGGCGTTTTCTCCACGCCCGAAGCCTTTACGGTCAGTGTGGACGCATCGGCGTTGCCCGTGGGAACCTACACTGGAGAAGTTATTTTCTCCGCATATCCAAGCAACGACTTGGCGATCACGATACCGGTGACCTTAACCATCACTTCGTGTGGGCCATTGTTGGACGCGCTGCCGGGCCTGATGAGTTTCTCGTTCACACCCAGCACCACGAACCCACCGGCCCAGACTCTGCAAATTCGCGCTGCCGGATCGGGCGCGCTGCCGTGGAAGCTCGTCACCACCACATCGGATGGCGGTGCCTGGCTCAGCGTGGCCGTGAAGACCGGCACTGCGCCATCGACAGTCACTGTAAAAATCGTGAACTCAGCGTTGCCTGGAAGTGGTCTGGTCCCCGGAAGTTTCAACGGCCAACTGCTATTCCAATCGTCGGGAGGCAACGTCACCGTTCCTGTGACGGTTGTGATCGGCCCCAACGGGTTCACGCAACTGGCTCCTTTAAGCTTCAAGATGAACCTCGGCGGAGCCACCCCTGCAGCGCAAACCATCTCGGTGACGAGCACCGGAACCGCGTTCAACTTCTACACAGTAGGTGTAGCGACCGGGAAAGGCGGCAACTGGCTTACGACCTCTCCGGCCACTGGCGTCCACGGCACGCCCACAACGATTACCGCCACTGTCAACGGTTCGGGCTTACCAACAGGAGTCTATGAGGGGGAGATCGTGTTCTTCGAATATCCCAGCGGCACGATGGAGATGGTCGTGCCGGTGACTCTCACCGTTGCCGATCCGCGTGTGCCCGCAACCATCACGACGACCAGCGGCACCCCGCAGAGCACCGTCGTCAACACGAACTTCGCCAGTCTCTTGGTGGCAACGGTTCATGATGCCTCCGCCAAACCTGTGTCTGGCCTGCTGGTAACGTTCACTTCGCCGGCTACCGGGGCCAGCGGGAGCTTCGCTTGCGGAAACACCGCCATCACCAACGCCAACGGCGTTGCAACCTCGCAAGTCTTTAAGGCAAACACCGTCGCGGGAAAATACACCCTGACCGCGAAGGCCGCTGCTCTCACCACGAGTCCGGGATTCGCGATGACCAACAATCCAGGACCGCCGGCTTCCATCGCGGCGACCGCTGGAACGCCGCAAAGCGCCACCGTCAACCAAGCCTTCTCCACGAATCTGGCGGTGACGGTGAAAGACACCTACGGCAATGCGGTGCCCGGAAAGACAGTAACGTTCAACGCACCAACCAGCGGGGCTAGCGGGACCTTCGCCGGCAGCGTGAACACGGCCAAGACCAACGCACAGGGTATCGCCACTGCAGTAGTCTTTACGGCGAACTCCACAGCGGGTTCGTACTCTGTCACGGCTGATATGGGCACGCTCACCAGCAATCCAGATTTCGCCCTGACGAATCTGGCGGGGCTTCCTGCCTCGGTTACAGCCACGGGAGGCGCGCCGCAAACCGCGGCGGTGAATACAGCCTTTGCCAGTCCTTTAGAGGCAACGGTGAACGACGCATCCGGCAATCCTGTCCCCGGGGTGGTGGTGACTTTTACCGCCCCAGCCAGCGGAGCCAGTGGAACATTTGCCGGAGGCGTGAAAACGGCGACCACCAACTCGGAAGGCATAGCCACATCGGCGGTCTTCACGGCAAACGGAACCGCGGGGAGCTACGCCGTAACTGGGAAAGCGGGGACCATTACAACCAGCCCTGGCTTCCAGTTGAAGAACCAGTAAGAGAAAGTGCAAGCGCCCTTTATGTCTCGCATATGTCGTGCAAGGTGGGCCGAATCATCGCACGCGGGGAACGCAAATGGATGATTCGGTGCCATCCTTGGCTTGCAAGGAGGCACAGTCTTCGCAGAACCGGATAGGCACAGGCGGGGATTGAACTTCTTCCCTGAGGCCGACTGCGAACCGGGCACGCTCACTCGATGTCTATTTCCGCGAGCTTGTCAGGCGAGCGCGCCAGAACCGCTTTTTTCCCGCGTACCACGATCGGCCTCTGTATGAGTTCTGGATGCTCGGCCATGATCCGGACTAATTGCTCATCGCTTAAGCTTTGACCCGCCACATGCTCACGATAGGCGGCTTCGTTCGTGCGGATAGCATCCTGCGGCCTTAATCGGGCGCGGTGCAACAGTTCTCTCAACTCGTTCTCTGACGGGGGCTCCTCCAAGTAGTTGACGATCTGGAAATCGATCCCTTTCGCAGTCAAGACCCGCTTGACCTCGCGGCATTTAGTTCACGTGGGTTTCTCGTACACAATGACTTTGGCAGTGGGCTCCATTTCTCCCTTCCTTCTCAGCAAGACATACTGAGGCTTGTCTTCCCTCTAGCTTAGCGACATTCGGGAAAAACAGAACGTCGCCGGGGCTGCCACCTTCGAAGCCTCTATTTAGCGCTGGACAAACGAAATAAAACGATATAAAGAGAAACATGTCGAAAGTTATCGTTAATCCTGTTGCGGGTGTGCCGCGAACTCGCACGGAACAGAGAGGGCACAACTTCGATGCAGCGCAGAGACTTTCTGAAAAGCAGTGTCGCATTGGCAGTCGCTGCAGAACTTGGAACAACTAAAGCGCAAGCGTTCGTTCCCGCTCACAACTGGGACAAATACGACTTTGGCTCTGGACCTCCGGTGGCCGACCGCCTCAATCAGGGGCCCTTCCCACAGTACCCACCCGAGGCGCTTATCCCGACCGACGACGTGGTCATGACTACGACTCCTTCAGAAGAAGTGGTGCCGAATTATGGCAAGGGGCTGATCACCTACATCACAGCCGACAGCGGAACGGACGAAATCAAGTCGGACAACATTCCTCAGGCGATCGAGGATCTTATTCGATTTCCCTTGGGGCAGCAGCTTTACATACGACCAACTTGGCGGGAGGTCCAACCGAGACCGGGACGCATCGAGTTGCCCGATTACGTGAAACTCATCTTCGATCTTTCGAAGAAAAACAACAAACGGGTTGGACTTCGCATTCAGATGAGCGCTCCCGATTACAAGCACCAGCCGGCGCTACCGGATTTTGTTCTCGACAAAGTCCCAACGGTTGAACTGGTGCCCGACGAAAAGGAAAAGAAGGCGGCCGCGCGATTTATGGAGAATCAATATTCGCGTTATCAGCCTCGCTTTGATCATCCGTTTTTTCAGCAGGCATTTGGTGAACTGGTAGGCCTTTTAGCAGCTGAATTCAATGGGAACCCCGGGGTTGAGTTCGTGGACACCTTTTTATATGGGTTCTGGGGCGAGGGGCACACGTGGCCCTTCGTCAATACTCCTTTCCCCGATTACCAGACCGCGGAGAGGACCTGGATCAAAATGATGGACGTGCAGATGGAGCACTTCACTAAGACTCCGCTCATGACGAACACTCAGCCCGACTACAGTCGCGTCGGAAATTCAGAGGTCCTGGACCGCACGATTCGCAGTTACAACTGGATTCGGAGCGACACCATCTTCATTGAGAACGAGCAGATCGAAACTCTTAGTAATCGTCCGCCATGGGTCGCCGCGGCGCTCGAACAAGGGATCCCCGCGAAGAGTCCAGACTCGTTCCCCCTGGAGGATGGCCTATCACCGGCAGAAAACATGATCGCTCACGTGATCGACGTGGGAGCGAACTACTGGTCGCTTTGGAATTTTCATGCGATCAGCGCCAAGAATCTGCTGAGCTATTACCAGGCGTTTCCCAAATCGTTCGATCAGATCAATCGTCGAATCGGCTACCGCGTCAGACCGTCGATGATCTGGAGCTATAAAGACAGCGGTTCTCTCGGACTCATTATCGCCTTCACCAACGATGGAATCGCCGGTGTTCCCGGAGTGCTGCGGGTGACGGTCGAGAGCGCGGACGGCAAGGTGCTGAAGAGTGGTTGCCTGGATGCCGGCTATCCTCTGCCCGGAAAGCTGCGACAGGCGCAGTTCGTGCTACCGCAGGGAACAGAATTTGCTGGCCTGAAGCTCAGAGCGGAAATCGAGGTGAAAGGGATGCGGTACCCGGTGCAGTGGGCTTGTCATCAGAAGCTCAACGAGGACGGGTCACTCGCTCTGCGTTCGAATCTGCATCACGGGTTTTAAACGGTGAATCATGACGAAAGCGTTCTCTTCATTCCTCATCTTCGCGGCGCTGTTAGTGGTGGGCCAGTCGACAGCGCGGCCTGATCAATCCGCTGTGGGTCACGCGTTACTGGCTCGAATCCAAAGCGAAAGTCTTCGTGTCGAGTTCGACAAAAACATGCGGAGCCGGGTGGTTGCACGATTCAACGGCAACGAGATTCCATTAGGAACGTTCTCAGCTTCCGAGTCCGTTAAAGGCAACGAGCGCTCCTGGTATGACTTTGCTTTGGCCTCGCAGACCCAGGAGCGCGTCAGTGACACTTACGGAAAGGGTGAGAAGCTCACCCTGACCGGTACATCCGGCGTCCTGAGCAAGAATGTATCCGTCATCATTTACGATCAATTCCCCGATCTTGCAGTCTTCGATGTCAGCTACACGAATATTGGTAAGTCTCAACTGAAGATTCTGGAATGGACCAACAACGCCTATACGATCGATGCCCAGGATGGGCGGCAGGTTCCTTTCTGGTCATTTCAAAGCGGCTCTTACGAGAAGCGTCCGAACTGGATCGTGCCACTACACTCGGGATTCTCTCAGCAGAACTATCTCGGCATGAACGCGAGTGACTACGGCGGCGGCACGCCGATTGTCGATGTGTGGCGCAGAGATGTGGGAATCGGAGTAGGCCACCTCGAGCAGCGACCGCGCCTGATTTCGCTGCCCGTTTCCATGCCCAACGCGCGCCATGCGCGGGTGAGTGTCGAGTATCAACATGACCAGTCTTTGCAGCCCGGCGAAAGCTTCCACACTTTCCGTACGTTTGTGACGGTACACAAAGGAGACTACTTCCAGACGCTGCTTACCTACCGCCGGTTCATGCTGAAACAAGGATTCCAGATGGCCAAAGCGCCCGACAGCGCTTTCGGAGCGATCTGGTGCGCGTGGGGATACGGACGCGACTTCAAGCCGCAACAGGTTTACGACACGCTGCCCACCGTTAAGAAAATGGGATTTACCTGGGTCACGCTGGACGATGGTTGGCAGAACAACTATGGCGACTGGCAACTGGATCCGAAGAAATTTCCGCACGGCGATGCCGATATCAAAGCGCTGGTCGACCGGATTCACCAGGAAGGGTTCAAGGCGCAGCTCTGGTGGTCACCACTCAGCGCGGTTCCCGATTCTAAGTTGCTTACAGACGAACCTGATCTGGCCTTGAAAAATCGCGACGGCTCGCGACGCAAGATTTCATGGTGGAATTCCGACTACCTCTGCCCGGCGCTGCCAAGAGTAGTGGAGTATCACAAGCAACTCGTGCACAAGATCCTTGTCGATTGGGGATTCGACGGTCTCAAACTCGACGGCCAGCATATGAACGGCGTTCCTGCCTGCTACAACCCTGTGCATCACCACAAGCGCCCCGAGGATTCGGTTGAGGCTTTGCCGGATTTCTTCCGCGAGATTTACGACGCCGCACAAAAGGCCAAGCCCGGATCACTGGTGGAATTCTGCCCCTGCGGCACAGCTTATTCGTTCTTCACCATGCCGCATTTCAATATGTCCGTCGCTTCCGATCCGACCAGTTCATTCCAGGTACGCACTAAAGGCAAGACCATTAAAGGCCTCATGGGCGACGATGTTCCTTACTTCGGTGATCACGTCGAACTGAGCGACAATCACGACGATTTCGCTTCCACCCTTGGTATTGGAGGAGTCGTGGGCACGCAGTTCGTGCTGCCCTCTCTCGTCGAGAAACATGGCCGTTTCGACCTGACGCCCGACCACGAAAAGAGCTTCGGAAAGTGGCTGGAGCTTTACCAGGAAAAGGGGCTTTCCCGCGGTCAATATCTGGGCACTCTCTATGACATTGGCTTTGATCTGCCCGAAGCACATGTCATCCGCAAAGACAAGAAGATGTACTACGCGTTCTTTGCCGGAAACTGGAAAGGCACCCTGGAGTTGCGCGGCTTGGACGATCGCGCGTACCACGTTGTCGACTATGGGGACGGAAAAGACTTCGGAATGGTCCGCGGTCCGGTGGCGCACCTTTCTGCGGATTTTTCGAAACATCTTCTGCTAGAAGCGACCCCGCAGTAGCGGTGCGCAGCAAGTTGCGAAAAAGACAATCGCTTTGCTCCGCAAGTTTAATTTCTTACGTACCGTCAGGGCCGTTAATCGAGTTACGCCATTGTAGGAGCACTCATGGACCGACGCAGATTCTTGAAGTCTGCCACCGCCACAGGACTTGCCGTTGGCTTGTATAAGTCCACCGCCAACGCGTACATCCCTGAACACAATTGGGAGAAATATGATTGGGGATCAGGGCCTCCCGTTCCCGACCGGCTCTACCAAGGGCCGTTCCCACAGTATGGGCCCGGTGCAGTGGTTCCCGACAGCGACGTCGCAATGATTACCTCGCCCTCCAAGGACATCGTCAGCAACCATGGCATGGGCCTCATTGTCTATGTGTCCGACGACACGGGGCCCCTCCGCATCCCTGGTCAAACTCAGGAACGCACGCTCGAAGACCTGATCAAGCTACCTTTCGCGCAGAAGATATACATCCGCCCCAACTGGCGCGATGTCCAAAAGCAGCCTGGCCGCTTGGACTTTCCGGAGTGGTGGAAGATCACGTTCGATCTGGCTCGCCGCTACAACAAGCGCATCGGTTTCCGGGTGATGCTGGAGAATCCAGACTTTCCCGATCCAGGCATGCCAGATTTTCTTCTCCACAAGGTTCCTTACGTAAAGCTCAAAGGCGAGTGGAAGGGCAACCCTGCGGAAATGCGCTACCGAAAAGATAACCGGGTGCCGCAGTATGATCACCCCGCGTATCAAGCGGCATTTCGCGAACTGAATGGGTTGCTGGCCGACGAACTCAACGGTCATCCGCAAGTCGAATTCATGGACACGCTGATGTACGGCTTTTGGGGCGAAGGGCACACGTGGCCCTTCGAGGGCAATCCGTTCCCCAGCCAGCTGGTTGCGGAACGGACTTTGTCGGCTATGTTCGAAATGCAACTCGAACACTGGACGAAAGTCCCGCTGGCCACGAACACGCAGCCCGACTTCAGCAACGTCGGCAACTCCGACCTCGTCGATCGTACGATGCGTACTGGCAACTGGCTGCGCACCGACACGATTTTCATTGAGAACACTCAGATTGAGGCGCTCAGCTACCGTCCTCCGTGGGCCGCCGCGATTTGTGAAGTTGGTTTCACGACCGGCGATCCGAAAGAACTTCAGATTGATGAAGACGGAATTACCTACAACGAGCAAATCATTTCCCACGCAGCCGACGTCGGCGTCAACTATCTGTCGCTTTGGAGTTGGCACAACCAGTCCGCGGCGAATCTTCTCAGCTACTACGACAAATTCCCTGAGCCAATCGACGCGATGGCTCGCCAGATCGGCTACCGCATCCGTCCGTCATTTATCTGGACCTTCACGCGGGACGGAGTCGCCGGCCTGGTGATTGGACTCGCGAACGACGGCATCGCCCCAGTTCCCGGCGTGCTTCGACTGAGCGTGTCCAGCGAAGATCACAAGATCAATGTGTCTGGCTGCGTCGACGCTGGGTATCCGAAGCCGACGGGCGTTCACCAAGTCATGCTGATGCTGCCCGCAAGCGCGCCATGGGAGGGGCTATGGCTGAAGGCCGAACTCGAGGTTAAGGGCGTGCGCTACCCGGTTCGCTGGGCGTGCCGCCAGAAGGTCAACTCTGATGGCTCGTTGACGCTGCGCCACAATTACAACCCGCAAAACCCGCTGGTCTAGTCGCGTCTGAGTGGCTGGAGGACAGAGGTGGACGAATCCGAGTCCGGACTCAATCAGTAAAGGCTTTCATGAGAGGGCAAGTATGAAATATTCAATTCTTTTTTTGTTGCTAGCGTGCGTTTGCCAAGCTTCTGGCCAGGCGAATTCTTCGTTCTTCGTGTCGACAACTGGGGAGGATTCAAACCCCGGTACGCAAGCCGCGCCGTGGCGCACCATTCAGCATGCCTCAGACACGGCGCGTGCGGGCAGCGTCGTAAATGTGCGTGGAGGAATCTACGAAGAGCTCGTAAGCATCAACGCTTCAGGTAATGCGAGCGAGGGATTCATCACCTTCAGAAGCTATCCCGGCGAGACGGCGGTGCTGGACGCTGGGCATATCACTCCCGCCGTAAGACAAGGCATTCTCACCATTCACAACCAGAGCTACGTGAGAATCGAGGGCTTCGAAATTCGCAACTTCCACACGGCTGAGCACCGTCTTGCGCCTCTGGGCATCGACGTCAGCGGGTCTGGATCCCACATCGAATTGCTGAGAAACAACGTCCATCACATTGAGCAGACGTTTCCAGGCCGCGATGCCCCCGGAAGCGGCGGCAACGGATTCGGCATCGCCGTATATGGCACGGACGCCAAGACTCCCATTACAGATCTGATCATTGATGGCAATGAGGTTCATCATCTCAAGACGGGTTCTAGCGAGTCGCTGGTTGTAAATGGAAACGTCACAAATTTCCGCATCACGCACAATGTCGTGCACGACAACAACAACATCGGAATCGACGTCATCGGTTTTGAGCGTACGGCACCTGACCCTGCCGTCGACCAGGCGCGCGATGGAATCGTGAGCGGCAACCTGGTTTACAACATTACGTCGAAGGGCAATCCCGCGTACCGCAATGATGAATCTTCCGATGGCATCTACGTTGACGGCGGCACCCGGATCCTGATCGAGCAAAACGTGATGCACGATGTCGACTTCGGAATCGAGCTGGCCAGTGAGCACAAGGATCGCTCTACCAGTTACATTACTGCGCGGAATAACCTCATTTATCACTGTCACACGGCAGGCGTTTCCATCGGAGGATATGACCCGCAGCGAGGTCATACCGAGCACAGCATAGTCGTCAACAACACTCTTTACGAGAATGATACGTCGGCCACTGGCTCCGGTGAGTTCCAAATGCAGTGGAACATGGCGGACAACAGTTTCGAGAACAACATCGTGTACGCGGGCCCACGCTGCTTTATCACGCTGAACAGATCTCAGGTCGATAAAAACAAACCGCCCGCAATTATCGAGCACAACCTTTATTACTGTGCCTCAGGGGCGCAGGCGAGCACATGGGCTGGGGCGTCCGCCACCGTGACCGGATTCGATAAATATGTTGAGGCCACCGGGAATGACCGGCATTCCCATTTTGCTGACCCGCGTTTCGTTGATCCAGGCACGAACGACTTCCATCTGCGATCCGATTCTCCCGCGCTCGCTGCTGGCACAACTGAGGGAGTACCGGTGGGAGAACTCGATCTTGAAGGCTGGCCGCGAGTCAAATCCGGGAAGATAGACATCGGTTGCTATCAAGGCAGATAGGAGTAACGACGCTAGCGGCCAGAAACACCCCGGGTCGTCGATTTACGGTTGAAGTTGATAGCCCGGTTTGAGTTCGCATCGATAGACTTTTGTCTGGTCGGGATTCGTCGCGACCGTGCAATCCGCCCAACTCAATAAGAGGTTGGGGCCAAGTGGGAAAATAATCGTCTCTCCGCCCAAGTCGCCCTCCAGGCTTACCCCCTCCGCTTCGGCGGGCAGTGTGAAATTCAATGTGGGGCCAAAGATAACCGGATACGACTGGTGATCAATCTGGCTGACCATCGAATGGGCGACTTCCGCTTCGAGCAGGTACATGGCCGTGTCAGACCAGTTGCGGACGGAGGCCGTGATGGTCTGCCCTCCCGTGAAGAAGTTATCCGATTCAACTCGGGTGAACGGACACGGGCCCGCAATGCAGGAGAGTCGGGCATTGTGAAATTCCTGCCCCAGGCCTGCATCCAGCGATACGGACCCGATCGCGGCTCTCCACTTGCCATCGGGCGAGCAGATGGGGCCATCGTCGCAAGGTACGTTCGCTTTGTTCTCGATGGCGAACGTCTTGACCGCGCTGCCAACATTCATGGACCGGAGCGCTTTGATGGAGTAGCGCACGCGCACATTCCCGATAATGACTACTGGCTTGTTAGCAGCCGCCTTTGTGTTTAGACGGATGGGCACCATCTGCGCAATATAGAGTTTGTCGGCCGCGGTGTCTTTGAGATCGAGGGGTTGATACCCCGGATGCCGGAATCTAAGCGTGATCGGCTGGCCTCTTCGCACCTTCTTGAACAATCTCAGCGAAAAAAAGCCGGAAGAGTTGGACCTTACAGGGGCGGCCGCCAAACCATTGTCGACGAAAACTTCGGCGTCTGCGATCGGAAGTTGCTTCCGGAAGTCCGCGTCCTCAATGGTCACAGCACCCGTAATCGTTAGCGGCCTGCGCTCGTAGCGGTAAACGAAGAATCCCGCTGTAGCCAGAACTCCTGCCAGCACGATCCAAAGCCAGTACTTGCCTTTTAGTTTCATCAGGAAGTTCCCGGCTATTTTACGGGAGAATGGCGCCAGAAAGGCGGTGAATCTGCGCCAAGATGGGTTCGAATCGTTTAAGATTTAGGCCAGCAACGATGAAGGATACTGATTCCCAAAGGTACTCACGGCGCAGCTTCGCGAAGCAAATGTTGGGATTGCTGGGCTCGATCCCGCTCGCCGGTGTTGCCTTGGCTGAACCGGTCCCGCAGGGCGCCAATAAAACGCGTGAGCGGAATAAAGGCCCAATTTCCGAGGATGACGACCAGTTCCTGGACCAGTTGGAAAGGGCAACATTTCAGTATTTTTGGGAGCAGACCAATCCGAAGACCGGCTTGGTGAAAGACCGCTGCAACACCCACATCGTCGATAACGGAATCGTGGCGAGCATTGCAGCCACTGGTTTCGGGCTCACCGCACTCTGCATCGGTCAAAAACGCGGATTCATTCCGCGCGCGGCGGCGCTGGAGCGCGTCATGGTTACGCTCAGGTCGCTCTGGTGGAAGCTGCCCAACCATCGTGGATTTTTCTATCACTGGGCGAATATCAATACGGGCGAGCGCGTCTGGGATGCTGAGGTCTCTTCCGTGGACACCACAATTCTGTTGTGCGGCGTGTTGGCCTGTCGCGAATACTTCGGGGGAGACGAACTCGAGCAACTGGCCAACGACATTTTCGGCCGGGTGGAGTGGACCTGGCTATCGGAAGATACCGCGCTGCTGCCGCATGGGTGGACGCCGGAAGTCGGCTTCCTGCCCTATCGCTGGGACAACTACAGCGAGCTGATGATGATGTACTTGCTGGGACTGGGTTCCGATTCCTCCCCGCTGAGGGATGACACATGGACGGCCTGGAAGCGGTTGAAGTTCGAATACGAGGGAGAGCGCTACATCGGCTCCTTTGCGCCGCTTTTCGTCCATCAATATTCCCAGGCATGGTTTGATTTCCGCGGCAAGCGCGACAAGTACGCCGACTACTTTCAAAACTCGGTTACCGCGACCGATGTCCATCGCCGTTTTTGTCTTGAACTCTCCAAACAGTTCCCCAGTTACAGCGACGATTTGTGGGGAATTACGGCTTCCGATTCGCCCAATGGCTACGTGATCTGGGGCGGACCGCCGGCCGTCGGACCCATCGACGGCACCATCGTTCCCAGCGCGTCGGCCGGATCGCTACCGTTCCTTCCGCAGCCCGTCCTGCGCGTTTTGCGCAACATCAAGGATCACTATCCCTCGGCCTGGAGCAAGTACGGCTTCGTAGACGCCTTTAACCCGTTGACGAAGTGGTACGACACCGACGTGATTGGGATCGACGCCGGGATCACCCTGCTAATGGCGGAGAACGTCCGGACAGGTTTTGTCTGGAATACATTCATGAGGAGCGAGGAGGCCCAGCGCGGCATGAGGCGCGCTGGTTTTAAGCGATACTGACTTAAGCGCTACTGATCCAAGCGCCATAAGTCAGGCGCAAAGGCCTTGCCTTCTGGGACTTTCTTCCACCAAACCGTGCATTTATTTCCCGAAGTCGGACTCCTCCGCTCGTGGCCTCGATCCGGTCGATCCGTTTTTTTCGTGTCTGTTTTGAGCCTGCTGGTTTAGACTCTCCATAAGGTCCTTGTTCTTAAATAGATACAAATGTTCAGAGCTTGGGGCTCGTGTACGTCTGTCTGGGAGTGTGCTGTCTTTCTTCTTCACAGATCGGAACTAAACGTGAAGTAGCACACGAAGGGGCGACTCAGCCAGTCGAACGCACTCTTCACACCTACGCGTTCAGGTTGGCCTGCTAACCCTCAAAGCGCTTTTGGCATCTATGCATCGCCGATTCCAATATCGCCGATTCTAATAAGGACCAGCAAAAGATGGCTGAGCAGGCAAATTTCTGGAGTGGATGGCGCGAACGTCTAGCTGCGCTCCGAAATGTGCCTCCAGTTCTCAGGATTGTCTGGGAATCCGGTCCCCTCGTGGTCTCCTTGGGACTGGTTTTCCGTCTCCTTACCTCGCTGGTCCCCATCGCAGCCCTCTGGATCACAAAACTCATCATCGACGGCATTGTTCATGCCGTGACTGCCCATCAATCCGTACCTGTTTCGCTGTGGTGGCTGGTCGCAGCGGAGTTCGGCATCGCTATTTTTGGCAGCGTGCTCAGCCGTACCATCGATTACCTCGACTCGCTCCTGGCCGACAAATACACACGCCACGTCAGTATCCAGGTGATGAAGCATGCCGCAGAACTGGATCTGATTGCGTATGAGGATCCGGTTTTCTACGACCGGCTCGAGCGGGCAAGGGTTCAGGCCACCGACCGGCTGGGAATGATCCAATCGATCGGCCGGTTGATCCAGCAGGTGATTACAGCGGCGTCTTTGTCGGTTACGATTCTTGTGTTTTCGCCGTGGCTGCTCCTGTTACTGATCGTCGGAATTCTCCCGGCATTTCTCGGCGAGAGCCATTTTGCGTTCTTGGGCTATGCGCGTAACTTCCGCCAGACGCCGGTTCGCCGCGAACTCGACTACCTGCGGGTGCTCGGCGGAAGCCGCGAAGCAGCGAAGGAACTCAAGCTCTTCGGGTTGAGAGAGTTCCTTATCAAGCGGTTCACGCGTCTCTCCGACCAGATTTACACGGAAAACGTAGAGCTGGCGCGGCGCCGCCTGATCGCGGGCTCATTCTTGTCGATGATCGGCACGGCGGGTTACTACTCGGCCTATGTGTACGTCATTTGGCGCACGGTAACTGGAGCGCTGAGCATCGGCACGCTGACCTTTCTGACTGGGGCCATCGTGCAGGCCAGTAGCAACATCCAGCTGATTTTTTCCACGCTTTCCAGCATTGCCGATCAAGCTCTGTTCCTCACCGATCTGCTCGCGTTCTTCGACATGCAGGCCACGATTCGCTCGAAACCCCACGCCTTGCCGGCTCCGCGGCCGATCACTCAGGGATTTGAGTTCCGCAACGTCTCGTTCCGATATCCGGGCTCTTCGCGATTGGTGCTCAACGGTCTGAATTTCCACCTTCGTCAGGGTGAACGTGTGGCGCTGATCGGAGAAAACGGCGAAGGCAAGACTACTCTTGTCAAGCTGCTGACGCGACTCTACGATCCCGTCGAAGGGCAAGTGCTGCTCGATGGAGTGGACCTGCGGGAATACGACCTGGAGGATCTCTACCGCGAGATCGGCGTCATTTTTCAGGACTTCATGCGGTATGAAATGACCGCCCGCGAAAACATTGCAGTGGGAAAGATCGACGAACTCGGCAACCTGCCGCTGCTGAAAACGGCCGCCGACAAGAGCATGGCCGATGAGGTGATCGAGCGCCTTCCGCATGACTACGAGCAAATGCTGGGGCGCCGTTTCGAAAATGGCGTGGACCTCTCCGGCGGAGAGTGGCAGAAATTGGCACTCGCGCGCGCATATCTTCGCGATGCGCAGCTTCTGATTTTGGACGAACCAACCGCCGCGCTCGATGCGCGCAGTGAGTTTGAAGTCTTTCAGCGGTTCGCCGAGCTTACAGCCGGAAAATCGGCTCTGTTCATCTCGCACAGATTTTCGACCGTGCGCATGGCGGACCGCATTGTTGTTTTGGAAAACGGCAAAATTGCCGAAGATGGCAGCCATCAAGAGCTTTTCAAACTGGGTGGACGTTATGCAGAAATGTTTGAACTGCAAGCTGCCAGTTATCGTTAGGAATTGATTTACAGGAACTCATAGTCAGATGCTTCGAATTACACATTCCGAAATTATTGATACCGACGCCGAGCGTTTCCTCGAGGCGGCTCATAAGGACCGCGATCCGAAGGTGCTGCACGCCAAGGCAGAGGAACTCGCGCGCAGCCTGACGTGGCTGCCCAATGTTCCTTCATCGCACACTCTCTGGGAGCGTGGTCACGCTCTGGCGCGGGCGTTCAAACCCGTATTTGCGGCCCTTGAATCGCCTGCTCCGAAAATGCCGTTTTCTGACGATTTTCGGTGGCTCTACGATCATGACCGGCTTTTGTATTCAGAACTTCAGAACATTGCGGAGTCGCTCAAGCAGGAATCGAAGACGCCGCATGTCCGCACCGCGAGCGGCCAAGTGGTCCCGCAAGTGTTGGCCCTCGCGGAGGGATTCCTCGAGGCTGTTTCCTACGAATTCAGCGAGGAAGAGTTCACGTTGTTCGTGGAGGTATTTCAGCAGACGAAGGCCCTGCAGTTGCAGGAGCTTTGGACGCTGGTCGCTGCCCTGAGGCTGGTTCTGCTGGAACAGATTGCCGTACGCAGCAAGGGGGTTCTGCAGGATCCGAGCGCTGAGTCTCAGTACCTGGGAACGTGCGTGCGCAGTCTACGGGAGATTGGACAAACGACCTGGAAAGAGGCTCTCGAACCCCTCATTGGAATTGATCGGGTCTTACGCCAGGACCCCGCGGGCGCTTACGCCCAAATGGATTTTGAGAGCCGCGACAACTATCGAAAGAAACTGTCGAATATTGCGAAGCACTCCGATTGCTCCGAGCTGAAGGTTGCGGAGAAAGCGCTCGCTCTTGCTCTGGAGGCCAGTCGGCGCACCTATACCGATCCGCGGATCGCTCTACGAGAATCGCACGTGGGCTACTACGTAGTCGATACAGGGTTGGAACTGCTCCAAAAGAAAGTAGGGTTCCGAGCCCCCTTCACTCAAAAAATACAAGCGTTGCTGCAGAAACATCCCGATGAGATGTTTGTCGTAGGAATAGAGATCCTGACCGTTGCCATTATGTCGGTGGCGGTTTTGTTGCTTACAGAGTCCTACAACTCGCCTCTCCTTGTGTTGTTTTCGCTGCTGGTGCTGCTGTTACCGAGTTCTCAGAGCGCGGTCCAGTTGATCAACTATCTGGTTACATCCATCCTGCCTGCCGAAATTCTTCCGAAGCTGGATTTTGAGGACGCAATTCCCGACGATTGCGTCACCCTGGTTGCCATTCCCAGCCTCTTGCTGAACGAGAAGCAGGTCCGCGGGTTAGTCGACGACCTGGAAGTGCGCTTCCTGGGCAATCATGATCCCAATATTCACTTCGCGCTCCTTACGGACCTCCCGGACTCTCGCGAACCGGCGCGCGAGGATAGTCCGCTCATCACGCTGTGTTCAACCCTGATTCGGGAGCTGAACGAAAAGTACTCCAGGGAAGAGATGGGCTCGTTTCTGCTCTTTCACCGGCATCGAGTCTACAACCCGCGCGAAAAAGCGTGGATGGGCTGGGAACGCAAGCGCGGCAAACTGCTCGATCTGAACAATCTGCTGCGCGGCCAGTATGACAGCTTCCCGGTGAAGATTGGTCACCTCGATATCCTTCCGCGCATCCGCTTCGTGATCACCCTGGATTCCGATACCGAGCTTCCTCGGGGCACGGCGCACCGCATGATCGGAGCATTAGCGCATCCGCTGAACCGGGCCATCATCGATCCGGAGAAAAATATCGTCGTGGCTGGGTATGGAATTTTGCAGCCACGCGTTGGCGTCAGCGTGCAGAGTACCGCTCGCTCGCGGCTAGCCGCTATCTATGCGGGTGAAACCGGCTTCGATATTTATACCCGCGCCATTTCGGACGCATATCAGGATCTTTACCGCGAGGGCAGCTTCACCGGAAAAGGAATTTACGAAGTAGATGCCGTGCATCGCGTTCTTGACAAGCGCTTTCCCCGAAACTCCCTGTTGAGCCATGACTTGATCGAGGGCGCTTACGCGCGTGCCGGCTTGGCCAGTGACATCGAGGTGATCGAGGACTATCCATCGCATTACAGCGCGCATAATCGCCGCAAGCACCGCTGGCTGCGCGGCGACTGGCAAATCGTGGAATGGTTGTTTCCGCAGGTCCTGTCGGAGTCCCTGGACCGCGTACCCAATCCGATTTCTCTGCTCTCTCGGTGGAAGATTTTCGACAACCTCCGCCGCAGTCTGGTCGAGCCTGCCACTTTTGTGCTTCTGGTGGCCGGCTGGTTCATCGTCGGACGAGTGCCGTGGCACTGGACGCTGGCGGCGCTTGTCATCCTGTTTATTCCAACCTGGTTTCAGTTTGCATTTGCCCTCGGGCGCGCGCTGTTTAAATGGGACCTCACAGTCGCACGGGATGCCGTCACCGGGTTCTATACCGGGAATATAAACCTGTTGTTTACGCTGATCTTTCTTCCTCACCAGACGCTGCTTTCCCTGGACGCCGTCGTGCGCACGCTGGTCCGCCGCTTTGTCACGCAACAGCGGCTCTTGGAATGGGAAACCGCGGCGGAAGCGGAACTCGGCAGTCGTGAGCGCGGCCCGGGAGACACCTACTTGAATTGGATCCCCGTGCTTGCTATTGCCTTGGGGATTGTCGTGTGGGCTCTGCGGCCCAAAGCGTTGGCGGCGGCACTGCCAATCCTGATTCTCTGGGCGTGTAGCAAGCTGTTTTCTTCTTGGCTGAACCGTTCTCCGGTGGCTCCAAGGAATCAGGTTTCTGCCAAAGACGTGAGATCTCTTCGCCGGATGGCACTGCACACTTGGCGATATTTTGCCGAGTTCAGTACCGCCGAACACAATTGGCTGGTTCCTGACAATGTTCAGGAGCAACCCGCGGCGATTGCAGCTCGGGTTTCGCCGACGAATATTGGCTTGCTGCTGAATGCCCGCCAGGTGGCGTGTGAGTTCGGCTATTTGACGGTGCCGGAATTTGCCGAGCAGATGCTGCGAACGCTCGCGACTGTCTCCAGTCTCAAGAAGTATCGCGGCCATGTGCTGAACTGGTACGACTCGCGCACCCTTCAGCCCATGCCTCCGCAATTTGTCTCCGCCGTCGACAGCGGAAATCTGCTCGCCTCTCTCTGGACTTTGCGGCAAGGATGCCTGGAGCGATTAGATCAGCCCGTGCTCCAGCCCTGCTTGGCGGAAGGTTTCCTGGATTGTCTACGCGTTCTGGGCGCGGTGAAGGCGTTGCCGCGAAAAGTGCTTGCGGCTTGCGAACGTGAGTACCAGACCGACAGTTGGCTGAATTCGATTCTGAACTTGCCCGAAACGGCCTTTGATCAAACAGCTGCACCAAAGTTTAAGCCGGCTGCTGATGCAAAATGGTTCGCAGAAGAGGCGAAGCTGCGTCTTCAGAGCACCCGCCACGTCGTAAGCGAATATGCTCCGTGGTGCTCTCCCGAGTTCGCTGCGTTGCGTACTGATTCTGTTCTGAATTTGAAATTGCTCGACAATGTTTCCCTGGAGCAGCTTCCCGAGGTCAGCGAAGAGTTATTGGCGCGGCTTGAGTGGGCGCTTCCGTCCGCGCCAATCGAGCACAAGTCGCTCTATCAGCGCTTTCACGAGCAGCTTGCGGCAGCCCGAGCCAATGTACTCCGCCTTATCGCCGATCTCCGAACCATTGCGGAGATATCTGGCAAGCTCGCCGAAGAGATGGATTTCAAGTTTCTGCTCAACACCCGCCGCAAGCTGGTGTCGGTCGGGTTCGACGTGGAGCCGAGCCATCTGCATCCGGCGTGCTATGACTTGCTGGGTACGGAGTCCCGCACGGCCGTGTTTGTGGCCATCGCCAAAGAAGATATTCCGCAGGAGAGCTGGTTCTTGCTTGGCCGCGCTCATACTCTGGATGCAGGACGTCCGGTCCTGCTGTCTTGGACCGGAACTTTGTTCGAATACCTAATGCCGTCGCTCTGGATGCGATCCTTTCCAAACACTCTGCTGGAACGCTCCCGCGTGGCGGCCGTCCACTCGCAGCAGACCTACGCAGCGCGCAAGGGCGTTCCCTGGGGCATTTCTGAGTCGGCATATTTCAAACTGGATGATTCCGGCAACTACCAGTATTACGCTTTTGGCCTTCCGCATCTCGCGCTCCGCAAGGCTGAGGTCAAGGCGTTGGTGATTTCGCCGTATTCCACTTTCCTGGCTTTAGGAGCCGATCCTTCGGGAGCTTTGAGCAATTTGCGGAAAATGGACAGCATGGAATGGTTCGGCGCCTACGGTTTCTATGAGGCAGCGGATTTCACCTCGGTCCGCCGTAGGTTGTGGCAGGATCGCTATCAGTTGGTTCGCTGCTGGATGGCTCATCACCAGGGCATGAGCTTGCTGGCTCTCGCCAATTTCCTGAATGACAACGTCGTGCAGAAGTGGTTCCATGCTGAACCGCGTGTGCAAGCTACGGAGTTGTTGCTCCATGAAAAGCCAGTCGCGCATGTGAGACGAAGGGATATCCCTCGCAGATTGGCCGCGGTTTAGATTCGACTCGTGCGAACCGCGTGTCGGGCGTTGTGTGCGTCCGGAAACCCGCCTGAACTGTTCATTCCTTCGGGTTAATCAGAAACTTTTCACCCGGGACCCCAGAGTTGGAAATCCAAGCGCCGCGCAGAATCTATGTGCGCGCGGCAAAGAGCCCGTGGGGCATATACTCTTGGCGTCATCGACCCAGACTGCCCACAATTGTACTTACTGGCTAGCGTCTGCAATTCCCGCAGCGTGGGGGTTGAGGTTAACGGTGAAAGTTCTCTGCAAAGCAGTCCTGTTGCTTCTGCTGTGTTCCCCCTTATCCGCTTCGCCGCGCATCGACCTCAACTCAGATTGGCGTTTCCCCACTGACCCTTCCAAAATTGGCGAGCAACAGGGATGGTTCCGGCAACCTCCGCCCGACCTCGAGCCAGTTGATTTGCCCCATACCTGGAATATGGGGGAAGCGCCCAGACTTCCTTGGCACCGGCTGGTATTTCAGGCAATTCACCACCTCCACCGCCTGGAAGGGACAGCATGTCGAGGTGCATTTCGGAGCAACGTTCTACAAGTCGCGGGTGTGGCTGAACGGCAAGCTTGTGGGCGAGCACGAAGGCGGTTATAGCGAGTATTCCATCGACATCAGTGATGCGTTGCAGACGAATAATATTCTCGCAGTTGAAATCAACAATGAACTGCAAGTCGACACCATCCCCGGCTACGACCTGAAGGCGGCTCCCGACGGCAAAGTTCCCGACTGGTGGCTGTACGGAGGAATGGTACGCGGCGCATGGCTTACGGTGAACGACGGCGTGTTGCTCCGTCGCCAGCACATCGATTCGCGGCCGTCCGGAAATTCCGCGCAGGTTTCAAGTCGTATCCTGCTGGAAAACGTCACTTCAAAAGATCAGTTGCTGAAGCTCCGGCTTTCTATGTTTGCCATGGATGGCAATGTCCGCTGTCGACGGCAAGGACGGTCTCTCCAAGGCCGGCAAAGACAAGTTCGACATGATCATTACCGACCTGAACATGCCGAATCTCGACGGCATCGGACTCATCACCGCCGTACGCAAACTGCCGGAATACTCTTTCACGCCCATTCTCATGCTGACCACCGAATCGCAGGCCAAGAAAAAAGATGCGGGACGGAAAGCAGGGGCTACCGGATGGATCGTCAAACCGTTCAACGCTGAGCAACTAACCGCTGTTGTTCAGAAACTCCTGAAGTAATGCATGTCACTTGAAGTATCTTGCGCTCCTGCTCGATTGGTTCAGTAACACATTACTGACCCAGCAGTGGCCTTGTGCGTCGTGTCCAATGCACCTCCGTGACCTGCCTTCCGGGCCCGACCTGAGCGTAAGCTCCTCACTAAGGTAAGCCCAGATGAACTCCCCCCAACGTCAAGAACGGCGCGATGTTCGCTACCCTTTGCATTTGCCTGTGCTGATCCGGATGTCCCGCAAGGAAATGCACACCCGATCGGTGAACATCAGTCTCGGCGGTATCCTGCTGTCGAGCGATGTGCTGATCCCAGAAGGCTCCACCGTTGAAGTGGCAGTCGGCGTAAAACACATGCCTGATCCTGGAATACTCTTGAGTGCCCGCGGCAAGGTCCTTCGAGCAGAACCGAGGGAAACCGGCGACTATGCCGTCGCCATCAAGTTGGATCGTTGCTTCGAACTTCCTGTCGCAGACGAAGAATCGCATCGTCGCAAACAGAAGGTGTCCCGGCCTCCGCGCCCAGTGCCACGTCCAGCGCTCCAGTTTGCGACGGCTTGGCACACCGAAACATAGATTGCCGAAACAGAGCTTGCCGAAACAGAGCTTGCCGAACCAGCGCTTGCCGAAGCAGAGCTTGGGTGCGCCCACGCTTCGGCGAGGGCGTAGCCCTATTCGATGCCGAGTTGTCTCTGGATCTGCTCCAGTGGAACGCCCTTCGTCTCCGGAACCATCGTCTTCACCCAAATGAGTTGAAGAACCATCATGCCGGTGAAGAACGAGAAAACGTAGCCGGGCGGAAACGCCGCGACCATCCTGGGGAAGAACGTGGTAAGCAGAGCCGCGAAGATCCAGTGCGTAAAGCTGCCCAGTGTCTGGCCTTCGGCGCGGTGACGGTTGGGAAATATCTCGGAGATGAGCACCCAGATGACCGCTCCCTGGCCAATTGCGTGAGCAGCAATAAAAGCGAAGATGCAAATCGGCACGATGGAGAAATGTGCGGTGAAGAAAGCCCACGCAACTAAGCCGAGCGATGTAATGTAGCCGAAGGATCCAATGTAAAGAAGAGTGCGGCGGCCGAGCCGGTCGATCAGCCAGAGCCCAACGAACGTAAAGACCAGATTCGTAATGCCAATCCCGATCGACTGCAGCAGCGCCGCTTTAGCGCCCAGTCCGGTCAGCTCAAAGATGCGCGGCGCGAAGTACAAAATCGCGTTGATCCCCGACATCTGATTGAAGAACGCCACCAGGATGGCGAGCATAATCGGCTTACGCAACCGCTTCGTCCAGAAATGCCCTGACGATGCCGGCTCCGTGGATGCAGCCGCGATCGTGTCGGCTTCAGCCTCGATCTCCGCTTTTGAAAGTTCGGGTTCAGCTCGCTGTAGCACTTGCAATGCGGCCGCGCGGTCACCCTTCCGGCTCAGCAGCCAGCGCGGGCTTTCCGGAAGAGCGAAGCAGAATATCGCATAGATTAGCGACGGAAACGCCGCCACGCCCAGCATCCAGCGCCAGGCGTTGTCGCCGATCCCGGCCAGCAGCGCATTCGAAACGAAAGCGATCAGGATGCCAAACACAATATTGAACTGGAACATCCCGGCCAGTCGTCCGCGATGCTTCGGCGGTGCTATCTCCGAGATATACATCGGGGCCACCACGGTCGAAATGCCAATACCCAGGCCGCCGATAACGCGCGAGATGATGAAGATCGTAACGTTCGTCGCCAACCCGGAACCGACCGCGCCGACAAAGTAGAGAATGCCGATCCAGAGCAGCGTAGCCTTGCGCCCGAACTTGTCCGCCGGCCAGCCGCCAATCAGCGAGCCGACTACGGTGCCATAAAGCGCTGAGGCCATGGCAATGCCGTGCAGGCCGGGGCTCAATCCCCAAAGTGTCTGGATAGTTTTTTCGGCGCCGGAAATGACCACTGTATCGAAACCGAAAAGAAATCCGGCAAGGGCCGACGTGAGCGACCAGAAGAAGATGCGGGCGTTCATATTGGGTCAGCGCGGAGCTTACCACAGAATTCGGGCCTCGGGCGTTGGGCGTCAGGCGTCGAGGGAGCACGCGTCAGACGTCAGACCTCGTGCGTCACACACAGTCATCTGCCACGCCTGGAATAGCGTAGCTTCGGGATTCCCGCAGAAACCTGAAGCCCGACGCCGAAAGCCGAAACTCACTCCTTCACCAGCGGATACTCTTTTTCCCGCCAGTCCCGAATCCCGCCGTCCATCGAAATCACATTCGTGTAGCCCATCTTCTGCAGGTTGTCGGCGGCTAGCGCAGAACGGAATCCTCCGCCGCAATACAGAATCATCTCTGTGTTGAGCTCGGGAACGCGTGCTTCGATGTCGCGCTCAATGACGCCCTTGCCCAGATGAATGGCGCCGGGCAAATGGTCTTTGGCGAACTCGCTCTCTTCGCGCACGTCCACAATTGCGAACTTGTCGCCGCGATCCAACCTGGCCTTAACCGCGTCGACATTGGTCTCACGGACGCGCGTCTTCGCGTCGTCCACTATCTTCAGAAATCGCGGAGGATGCTGGTGAGCCATAAAAAACTCCTTCGCCGAACATAGTAGCAAGAGAAGTGTCGGGACGGGCGCCTCGCCCGTCCATCCGCGAATCGGCGAGGCTTGCCGCACTTCGGGTAGCATCAACCAGTGCCCCAGAAAGAATCAGACCGCAAGATCGGCCTGGCGCGTGCGCTCTCAAAGTTAGGATACTGCTCGCGCTCGCAAGCCACCGAGCTGATTCGGGCGGGCCGCGTGTACTTAAACGGGAGCCTCAGGCGAGATCCCGAATCGCCAGTCCGGCTCGAGAAGGATCACATCACGGTAGATGGCCATGCCGTCGAGTCGAAGCAACAGATCTATCTCATGATGAACAAGCCGCGCGGCCTGGTCACCACTGCCTCCGACGAAAAGGGCCGCGGCACTGTGTACGACATCTTAGGGACAGATAAATCTTTGCCATGGATTGCTCCCGTCGGCCGTCTCGACAAAGCCAGCGAAGGCCTGCTGCTCCTGACCAACGACTCCGAGTGGGGAGCCCGAATCGCCGCCCCGGACACGCATTTGGAAAAGGTGTACCACGTGCAAATTGGCATCGTTGCCGACGACAACTTTGTACAGTCACTGGTGAATGGCGTGCGCAGCGAAGATGGAGACGTTCTGCGTGCCAGGCGTGCGCGCCTCCTGCGTGCAGGCGAAAAGAACTGCTGGCTCGAGATCACCCTCGATGAAGGTAAGAACCGCCAGATTCGCCGCATGTTGAGCGCGCTCGATGTCGAAGTGCTCCGCCTCGTGCGAGTCGCGATCGGCCCGCTGCACCTGGGCAAACTGGCAAAGGGCGCTCATCGTCCGTTGACCTCTGAGGAGAAGCTGTCTGTGGATCGCGCGATGGTAACGAAGCAACCCCAAGATTTCCTTCGTGAACCTTAGTGTCCTTAGTGGTTGATGCCTTTGACTTGGCCCGATGATGCTAGACTCCCTTCTGCCGCGACGACTCCAGAGTATGGATGACCTAACTTTTCTGTCCGCTGTCTCGATGGCCCAGCAAATCCGCGAGGCGAAGATCTCGCCAGTCGAACTTGCCGACGCACATCTGGCGAAGATAGACCGGCTGAATCCCAAGCTGAACGCATTCGTACAAGTAGACGTTGACCGGGTTCGCCGCGAAGCGCGCGCCGCCGAGGCCGCCGTGACCAGCCGTCAAACTCTCGGCCTCCTGCACGGCGTTCCGATCAGTGTGAAGAGTTCCGTCGAAGTCGCAGGCCTGCCCTGCGAATCCGGCACCCGTCTCCGCGCAGGTCTTATACCGAATCAAGATGCGCCTCTGGTCGCCCGCCTGCGCAACGCCGGCGCGGTCATCCTTGGCGTGACGAACACCCCCGAACTCCTCATGGCGTGGGAAACGAACAACCTTCTCCACGGCCGCACCAACAGCCCGTGGGATGTCGATCGCACTCCCGGCGGTTCCAGCGGCGGCGAGGCTGCGGCGATCGCTGCCGGAATGTCAGCCGGCGGCGTGGGCAGTGACGGCGGTGGCTCGATTCGCGTCCCCGCGCACTTTACCGGCATCTGCGGGCTCAAGCCCACTCCCGGACGTATTCCGTCGACTGGCCACTTTCCTACGTCGGGCGGGCCATTCGCGCTGATCGGCGTAGTCGGTCCCATGGCGCGCGCGGTGGCCGACGTCAAAGCATTGTTCGAAGTCATGCAAGGTCCAGACGATGGCGATACCTGCGCCGCGCCAGTGCCCCTACGCTGGCCGAGCCCCGACGAAATCAAGAACCTCCGAGTCGGATACTTCGAAGACGATGGCCGCACGTCCGTAACTCCCGAGACTCGCGCCGCAGTGAGAACCGCAGCAGAAGCCTTGCGCCACGCCGGATTTCAAGTCGAGCCTTTCCGTCCCACAGGTCTCGAAGAAGCGAGAGAACTCTGGACAAGATTCTTCGTCACCGCCGGCGGAATGCTGATTCGCCCGATGTTCCGCGGACGCGAGCACGACCTTAGCCCGACGCTCAAGCAGTTTCTGGAGTGGTCCGCCGCCGAACCTGCGCTTACCGCCGACTCGCTACTGGACGCTTGGATCCGCCGCGACGCCGCCCGCGCCGATTTTCTGGCGCAGATGCGCAAGTTCCCCATCCTCTTATGTCCAGTCGCTGCCATTCCTGCCTTCCGCCACGGCGAGCGCAGTTGGACCATCGACGGCAAAACGGTGAACTATTTCGATGCGTGGAGCTATACCGAATGGTTCAATCTACTCGGCAACCCAGCCGCAGTAGTTCCTGTGAGCCACTCCTCCGAAGGCCTGCCCATCGGCATACAGATCGTGGGCCGGCCGTGGGAAGAAGAGCAGGTGCTCGCCGTCGCCGAAGCGCTGGAACATGAATCCGAAGCATTCCGCATTCCTCCGATTCGTTGAGATCACGCGCCATGTTACCTCTGGTATTGGACTCGGCGAGAGTTCTGGGCCGATCATCTCGCTAGGGGTGAGACTCGTAAAGGCGGTCACAAACTCAGCGCTCGTTGCGTCAGTCGACCTACTCTTGGCTGCTGCAGTATTCCTAAGTTTCCTGCATCCCAGGTTTGGCGATGGGGGACTGAACCTTGTAGGAGTGACCGTCTGTGTCCTGATCTTTGTTGGGATCTCTCGCTTAGAGACCTATGGCATTCCGGTCGCCGGCTGAGAGCGCTATTCGCTCTCTTGCTGTCTTTGCCAGTGCTGCTGTTCTACGCGCTCCTTTCGGTTTGGGAGGGCCCGCTGTATGTGGAGGCGAGAGCCGAAGCGCCGATCAGGTTTCGCGTGCAGGGCCCCGCCGGATTTCATGCCTTCGAGGTGTTCGGTCCCGATCGCCGTCTGGCTGAGTGGACCAGCGACGACATAGGTTTGCTGTGGGATTTTACATGCAAGGACCCGAGACGGTTCCCACCAATGAAGTTGGATTTCTCTTACGGGAATGTGCCGACCGGGTTTCAGCAGAAGACTTTCCAGGCCGGAGCGGTCGCCGCCCCACTTCTGGATCCGAACGTTACATACTTACTTCGAGTCCAGCCTGCCATGGGAATGCCGGAAACCTATTCGCTGCGCGGTTCGCAAATCGCCGAGTTCGAGGTCGATCCGACAATGTGCTGGGGGAGTCTTCCAGTTGATGGGCAACTTCCCGCAATAGTCCGGGTTGATTGCACGACTCGCAAAGCGCTCCCAATGTCAGCGCGGGGAGTCGATCGTCTGAAGGCATATCAGGAGCGACGACTCCCGTTTTTCTAGTGCGGCGATGAGATTCCCGACTCCCAATCCTTCTTTCACCTCCAATTCCCGTGTCTAGTATGTTTGTATTATTTCGCCCACGCGCAAGCCTGAGTAACGTTATCTGCGCGGGATTTTCAGCCACTGTGGGACTGATTTTCTCCTCATAACCATCAAGCTTCGTTGCACATGCGGGAAATGCCAACATCTGGGGGGTTCGTCGGTCGCGCTCTTGCGTGGCTACTACCTCTCCTAGCTATATCTGCAGCCTACCTATATACCTTTCCGCAACCAACCATTTTCTACGCCGGGGTAGTTCTGCTCCACGCTGCCGGAGGCGTCCTCGCCTCAATCCTGCTCGTTCCTGCATTGTTTCGTCTACTCCGCACCGGAAGCTTCTCCGCAAAAGCGGGCTGGCTGCTCATCGCAGTGGGCGCAGTTCTTGGTCTCATCCTCATCAAGACCGGTACTCCGCGCACCGAGTGGGGCAAGCTCTACTTCCATATCGTGATTTCGCTGGCGGGCGTCGGCCTGCTGATCGCCGCAAAGTGGGGAAGGAGCGACTGGACCGATCCAAAACCTAACGTAGGAACGGCTCTCGTACGCGTGGCCATCTGTCTCGCCGTGCTCGCTGGCATCGGGTATGGCGCGCGCTACCTCCGTGAAAGCTGGCAGACGCGCAACCGCATCGAGAATCCGACGATGCCTCCTGACACCATGAACGGAGAAGGCGACGGCCCCGAAGGTTCGTTCTTCCCCAGTTCCGCGCAGGTCTACGGCAAGCAGAAAATTCCCAGCAAGTTCTTCATGGAGTCCGACTCCTGTAAGCGCTGCCATGAAGACATCTACAACCAGTGGTTCAGCTCGGCGCACCATTTTTCGTCGTTCAACAACCAGTGGTACCGCAAGTCGATCGAGTACATGCAGGACACAATCGGCACCAAGCCTTCGAAATGGTGCGGCGGATGCCACGACCCCGCCGTGCTCTACGCCGGCCTGATGGACACGCCCATCAAGCAGATTGTGCATCGCCCCGAAGCCCAGGCCGGTCTGGGTTGCATGATGTGCCACTCCATCGCCAACGTGAAGAGCACCATGGGTCAGGGCGATTTCTATCTCGAGTATCCCAAGCTGCACGAACTGGCGGCCACGCAGAATCCGGTGGCGCGTTCACTGCATGATTTTCTGATCAAGTTAAATCCCGAGCCGCACCGCCGCGTGTTTCTCAAGCCCTTCATGCGCGACCAGACTGCGGAGTTCTGCTCGTCGTGCCACAAGGTGCACCTCGACATTCCGGTGAATAGCTACCGCTGGTTCCGCGGCTTCAACGAGTACGACAACTGGCAGGCCAGCGGAATCTCCGGGCAGGGTGCGCGCTCGTTCTACTATCCGCCCAAGCCGCAGCAGTGCGCGGATTGCCACATGCCCGCCGAGGCCTCGAAAGACCAGGGCAACATCAACGGCTTCGTGCACTCGCACCGGTTCCCCGCGGCCAATACTGCAGTTCCGACAGCGAATGAAGACGCGCCTCAACTCAAGCTCACGGAAGATTTCCTGAAGAATGGCGCGCTCACGGTCGATATCTTCGCGCTGTCGCCGGCGCAGGCGCCGTTGAAACCCGGTGCCGCCACGCAATCGGAGCTGTCCACGACGTTCGCTGTGGGAGAGGAAGCCGAAAGCAAAGTGACAGGCGATACTGGCGGCGAGGCTGCGCCCATCACCGCTCCGCTGAACCGCGTGCTACCGCCGTTGCGCCGCGGCGACACCGTGCGTGTGGACGTCGTCGTACGTACAAAAAAGATCGGCCACTTCTTCCCCGGCGGCACCGTCGACGCTTACGATACCTGGCTCGAACTCAAAGGCACCGACGACAAGGGTCAGACCATCTTCTGGAGCGGCATGGCTGAGGATGGTGGCAAGGGCCCCGTCGAAGCGGGCGCCCACTTCTACCGATCGCTGCAAATCGACGCGCATGGCAATCCCATCAACAAGCGCAACGCTTGGGCCACGCGCGCTGTCGTCTATGTACGCCTCATCCCGCCAGGCGCCGCCGACACCGTGCACTACCGCATGAAGGTTCCGGAGAATGCGGGCAACAAAATCACGCTGCACGCGCGCCTCTGCTACCGCAAGTTCTCCTGGTACGGCACGCACGAAGCTTTCGCCGGCGTGCCCGATCCCTCGAAGCCGAACGCCGTCGCTCCTGACTACGATGATCGCCCGACAATATTCACCGCATCTCTCAGCGGCGTTTCGGCGAAAGAAGAAAAGATTCCCGACCTGCCGATCGTGGCCATCGCGGAAAACGAAGTGACTCTTCCCGTGGTTGCCCACAACGCGCCTGCCGCCGAACCGAAAACCGTTGTTCGCAAGGAAGAATGGCAGCGCTGGAACGACTATGGAATTGGCTTGTTCCTACAAGGAGACCTGAAGGACGCTGCCGCAGCATTCCAGAAGGTAACCGAGGCCGACCCGAGTAATCCGGACGGCTGGGTGAACATTGGCCGCTGCGCTGTGCAGGAAGGCGACATGCAGCGAGCGCGCACAGTGCTCGAGAAGGCACTGGCGCTGAACCCCAACCTCGCCCGCACCAACTTCTTCTACGCCAAGGTTCTCCGCGCCGATGGCAAC
Organism: Candidatus Sulfotelmatobacter sp.; assembly: GCA_035695545.1. GTDB lineage: Bacteria > Acidobacteriota > Terriglobia > Terriglobales > Acidobacteriaceae > Sulfotelmatobacter. The sequence continues at coordinate 72,527 of DASRRV010000112.1, forward strand.
TACGAAGGCGCAGCTGCCCGATTGCGCACCGTGTTGGCGCAGTATCCCCGCGACCGCGTTGCGCTCAACGACCTGGGCCGCATTCTGTTTCTTCAGCGCAAATACGACGACGCAGTGAAGGTTCTACAGTCGGTCCTGATCATCGATCCTGAGGACCTGCAGGCGCACTACAATCTCATGCTTTGCCATAACGGCCTCGGCAACGAAAAACTGGCGAAGGAACATCAGGCGCGTTACATGCGGTTCAAAGCCGATGAATCCTCGCAGGCCATAACCGGCCCATACCGCCAGCTTCATCCAGAAGACAACAACGAACGGCAATCCATTCACGAGCACGTGTCAGTCCCGCTGTCGGCTTCCACCTCGAAACATGTAGGGACAGCCGCCCTCGGCCGTCCGGCCGTGCAAAACCCTATGCATGCCGACACGTCCCCCGGAGGATCCCGCTAATGTCCGTTCGCCCGAGGCAATTTACCACGGAGACACTGAGACACGGAGAAAAGCGTAAGGCTGATGTCTCAAGATTCCTCCGTGCCTCCGTGTCTCCGTGGTTCGTGGTTCTTGTGTTTGCCGGATTGTCCACTGCCCAAGCCGTTCACTTCCGCGACATCACTGCGCAGGCCGGCATCCACTTCACCCACAACAACGGCGCGTTCGGAAAGAAGTGGCTCCCCGAAACCATGGGCCCCGGTTGCGCCTTCATCGATTACGACAACGACGGATATCCCGACATCCTTCTGATTAACGGCGACGATTTCCCCGGACACCCTCACGCCGGCGCCACTACGCCCAAGCTTTACCACAACAACCGCAACGGCACGTTCACCGACGTGACCGCCAAAGCGGGCCTCGCCGTGCCCATGTTCGGATTCGGAGTAGCTGTCGGCGACTACGACAACGACGGCTTCGACGATCTCTTCATCAGCGCTCTCGGCCAGAGCCATCTCTTCCACAACAACGGCGACGGTACCTTTACCGACGTCACGAAATCTGCCGGGATGTGGGGGCCAAGCGAGTTTTCCACCAGCGCAGCCTGGGTCGACTACGACCGCGATGGCAAACTCGATCTCGTCGTCGCGAACTACGTGCAATGGAACGAACAAGGCGATCTCTACTGCACGCTCGACGGCGCCCACAAGTCTTATTGCACGCCGGAATCGTACAAAGGCACATCGGTGCGCCTCTGGCACAACCTTGGCAGCGGCAAGTTCGAAGACACCACTCAGAAATCCGGCCTCGGCGATCCGACTTCGAAGAGCCTGGGCATCACGGTTCTCGATTACAACGGCGATGGCTGGCCCGACATTCTCATCGCCAACGACACGCAGCCCAACAAGCTTTACCTGAATAAGAAAGACGGAACGTTCGAAGAGCGCGGAGTCGCCGCCGGCATCGGCTTCAGCGAGGATGGCGTCGCCCGCGCCGGCATGGGCGTCGACGCCGCTGACTACGACCGCAGCGGCCACGCCAGCGTGCTCATCAGCAACTTCGCCAACCAGATGGTCTCGCTCTTCCACAACGAGGGCAACGGACTTTTCGTCGACGAAGCTCCGCAATCGGAGGTCGGCCGCGCCACGTTGGTCACCCTCGGCTTTGGCTGCTTCTTCTTCGACTACGATAATGACGGCTGGCCCGACATTTTCGTCGCCGATGGTCACATTGAAAACGAAATCGAACGCGTCCAGAAGCGCGTCAGTTATGCCGAGCCTCCGCATCTGTTCCGCAATCTTGGTGGCGGAAAATTCACAGAAGCCACCGCGAAAATGGGCGATGTCTTCGCCAAGCCGAAAGTGGCGCGAGCCGCCGCTTACGCCGATATCGACAACGATGGCGCCCTGGATATCTTGCTGACAACCAACGCGGGCCCCGCGTACTTATTCCACAACGAAGGTGGAACCAATCACAGCCTGAGGATCAAACTGGTTGGCACGAAATCCAACCGCGACGGTATTGGTGCAGTCGTTCGCCTCACTTCCGGCAGCGACAAACAATGGAAGATGCTGCGCTCCGGCTCCAGCTACCTGGCGCAAAGTGAGCTGGTGCTGACCTTCGGCCTCGGCGCGCAAACCAAAGCCGACACCGTTGAGATTCAATGGCCCAGCGGCCAGGTCGACAAGCTGTCAAACCTCAACGCCGGCCAGACCGTCACCATGCAGGAAGGGAAGGGCGTGACCGCAAACCGCCCGTACGGCAAGCCGCTGCGCTAGTCGAACCACCGGTTTCCTTCGTGTGACTTCGTGTCCTTTGTGGTTAAATCTTTAGACGAATGTCCCCAAGAATCCCAGCTGTTCTCATAAGCATGATCCTGGCCGCGTTCAGCTTGTTTTCTGCCGATCCTCAGAATCAGCCCAAGCCGAATCCCATCGAAGCCGCCCGCCTCAACAACCTTGGCGTGGCCTACATGAACCAGCAGCTTTTCGAGAAGGGGCTGAAATCTTTCCAGCAGTCGTCAGAGGCCGATCCCAAGCTGGCGATTGCGCGCCTGAACCAGGGCGTCGCTTACCTGAACCTGCAGAAAATTGACGAAGCCAAAACCGCGCTCGAAGACGCGCTCAAGCAGGACGCTGAGAATCCGAACGCCTGGTACAGTCTTGGACTGCTCGCCAAGAATACCGGCGACGCGCAGGCCTCGATCGACGCCTTCAGGCGCGTCACGGAAATCGACGCGAACGACGCCGACACCTGGTATTTCCTGGGTACGGCCTACGTGCAAGCCAAGAACTTTCCCCCGGCGATCGATGCCTTCCTGCACGCCCTGCAAATCAATCCGCTGCACGCTTCGGCCGAGTTTGGACTGTCGCGCGCCTACCAGCAATCCGCCGACGTAGAACACGCCCGCGAGCACCTGAAGAAGTTCCAGTACATCACGCAAAACAAAATCGGCGCGCCCATGAGCCTCGCCTACGGCGAGCAGGGCCAGTACTCGCGCGCCGTGGAATCGCCGTCAGCGGTGCTGAAAGCTCCCGCACCGATCAAAGTGCGGTTCGTGGATGTGACGAAGGAAGCGGGTATTTCCGGAAAAGCTTCATCTGTACCGACGGACTTGGGAGGTTTCTTAGGATCAGGGGCGTGCTTTCTCGACTATGACGGCGACGGCCATCCCGACATTTTCGTCGCCAATGGAGGACCAGAAGGTGGACTCGGTCTCTATCACAACCTAGGCAACGGCAAGTTTGAGGACGTTACGAGAAAAGCCGGACTCGATCCTTCGCTTCACGCCACGGGTTGCACCGCGGGCGATTACGACAATGACGGTTTTGTCGACTTGGCTATTGGGTTCGATGGGCATGTTCTGCTCGAACACAACGAGAGGAACGGTACATTTAGGAATGCCACCGAGTCGTCCGGAATCAAAGTGGAGGGCCTTGTTCTAGGTTTGACGTTCATCGACTATGACCACGACGGCGACTTGGACCTTTATCTCGGGCGCTTGACTCACAACCCCCAACTGGAGATGTCCGGTATCAATTTCATGCCCAGCGTCATACCTGTCGCGAATGTGATGTGGCGGAACAATGGCGACGGCACGTTCACTGATGTGACTGAACCGCTTGGTCTGGTTGGTACCGGGGCAACCGCTGGCGCTGTTGGAAGCGACTTGAACAACGATCGTGCAGTTGATCTGGTTATGGCCGGCGGCCAAATGCCAACGATTTTCGAGAACCCAAGAGAAGGAAAATTCAAACCCGTGCAGTCCTGGTCGGGATTGATGCCCAGCCTCACTTTCGGCGTAGCCGTCCTCGATTTTAATCACGATGGGTGGATGGATCTCGCCTTCACACATTCCGGAGATGCCTGCCTCTCGTTGTGGCGCAACAACCACGGCAAGTTCGAGTCCGTCTCTCTTCCTCCAACAAATTGGGTGCACGCTTGGAGCGTCGCCGCCTTCGACTATGACAACGACGGCTGGGTTGACCTAGTCGCGGTAGGGGAGACGAAAGAAGGGAAGGGCGAAGTGCGCCTCTTCCGCAATCTCGGTCCCGACGGATTCAAAGACGTCACCGCAGACGTTGGCCTCGACAGAATTCATCTCGAGTCCCCGCGCGCCATCATCACCGGAGATTACGACAGCGACGGCACCACCGACCTGCTCATCACGCAGAATCATGGCCCCGCCGTGCTGCTCCGCAATGAGGGTGCCAATCAGAACCACTGGCTGCGCCTCGCCCTCAAGGGACTGAACGACAACAAGTCCGCCATCGGCACGAAGGTCGAAGTATTCTCGGGCGGCAACCGGCAGAAGTTTGAAATCTACGGATCGAACGGCTACCTCGGACAGAGTTCCACCGACATCGTGGTCGGCCTCGGCGACTCCAAAGAAGCCGACATCGTCCGCATGCTCTGGCCAACCGGAGTTCTGGAAGACGAGATTCAAGTCGCAGGCGACAAGCAGCAGGACTACCTCGAACTCGACCGCCGCGGCAGTTCCTGCCCCACGCTCTTCGTCTGGAACGGCGAGCGCTACGAATTCGTCGCCGACATGCTCGGCGCGGGCGTCGTCGGCCACCGGATTGGTCCCGACCAGCGCGACATTCCGCGTCCTGTCGAATACATCAAGATCGATCGCAACATGATTCGTGAGAAGGAAAGTCCGCGCCTAGCCCAGGCAGCCTGTCATCCTGAGCGAAGCGAAGGATCTGTGCAGCTTCCAGCCAGTTGCATAGATCCATCGACGGGCAAAACGAGCCCGTCTCAGGATGACAAGGCCTATGGAGGGTTCCCGAAAGCCGAAAGCCCAAAGCCGGAAGCCGGCCTTCTCAGCTTGCGCTTCATGGAACCGCTCGAAGAGGCCGTCTACCTCGATCAGGTGCGCGTTCTAGCCGTCGACCATCCCGCGAATACAGACGTCTATCCCAACGAGTATTTCGCGTCGAACCCGCCGTATCCCCCATTTAAAGTCGTGGTGAGCCGCGACGCGCGCCCGCCTGCTGGCGCGTGGGACGATCACGGCCACAACGTCCTCCCTGACCTGCAGGCCCACCGCTACTTCGGCGACTTCGCGCTGACGCAGTTCCAGGGATTCGCCAAGCCCCACACTCTGACGCTCGATCTCGGTGCGCCGTACCGCGGCGGACCGCTCTGGCTTCTGATGCACGGCGAGGTCGAATACTTCTCGGCAAACAGCATGTACGCTGCATCGCAGGCCGGAGTCACCGCGATTTCGCCGTACGTAGAAGCGCTGGTTGGAAATGAAAAAGGCACCCACAGCCAGTGGAAGTGCGTGACCGACGACATGGGCTTTCCCGCCGGAGGTCCCCGCACCATGACCGCTGACCTATCCGGCAAGTTGCCCCTGGGCACGCAGAAGATTCGCATCACCACGAATCTGCAAGTCTATTGGGACAACATTTTGGTTAGCCGTACAGAGCAACACTCACGGGACCAAGCCCAAAGTCCACGTGTCACGAGCGTTCCGCTTGCGCATGCCGACCTCCGCTATCACGGATACCCGCTGAAGATCGAAGGCAAGCCTGCGGGCAACGTGCAGTACATCTACGAAAAAGTCAGCGCGACCGGCCCCTACACCCGGCCGACCGGAACGTACACGCGCTACGGCGACGTGCTCCCGCTGCTGACTGCAACCGACGACAAACTCGCGGTATTCGGATCGGGCGACGAAGTGCGTCTCGACTTCGATCCTTCGCATCTCCCCGCGCTTCCCAAGGGATGGGCGCGCGATTATTTCTTCGCCGCCAACGGCTACGAAAAAGATATGGACTTCTACGCCGCCGAAGGAAACTTCGTGGCGCCCCTGCCGTTCCTGAGCATGGGCGAGTATCCGTACGCTCCGAAGAAATCGTTCCCCCTCGACGATGCGCACGTGAACTATCTTCTCGAGTACAACACGCGCCACATGTCAGGCAACGAGCAGCGCGGATACTGGTTCGACTACGGTGAGAGCCGCTAAGCCCGCGATGACCATGCTTTATCGCCCAGTCGGTATGAACGAGTTGGCGCTGATCTGGGATTCCGGATGCCGCGAGTTTCCGCCGCGCCTACCGGACCAACCGATCTTCTATCCAGTCACGTCCGCCGAATACGCCACTCAGATCGCACGTGACTGGAACACGCGTGCGTCTCCGTTTGCCGGCTACGTCACGTCATTTCAGGTAGAGGATGAATATCTGGCAGGATATGAGCGCCACGTTGTGGGTTCCGCCGTTCACGAGGAGTACTGGATTCCTGCCGAGCAATTGCCCAGCTTCAACCAAGCTATGCGAAGCCACATCGAGGTGGAGTCCGCATTCTTCGGAGAAAACTTCGTAGGCTTTGTCCCCGAAGAAGGTGGGCTGAAAGAAAGAAACGCCGAAGAGCAGTTCGTCATCCTAGCTCGCAGTTGGGACTACAGTCGCATGGACTTCGTTCTTGAAATCTCCGTAAATCGAAAAGCAGTCTACCTGAATTCCCCATTCTGGCCTGATCACGATTTCTCCAAACTCGGCATTACCGCTAAGCTCAAACGAGCGGCCCTGGCAGGCGTGCTTGAGGCTTGGAAGCACAGCCGAATCGCGCCGGGGCTCCCCACTGTTTTTTTGAAGTCCGTTTCACAGGCCTGAGTTTTTCTTCGGTCTGTCCTGAGCGCGGAACCCCACAATTGACCTGACTGCGGGCGCTAGCCTAACATCCTCGGCCAAGGCTCACCGGGGCGCCCACGATGCTCGGTCAAACCATCTCGCACTACCGCATTCTCCGCAAGTTGGGCGGCGGCGGAATGGGTGTGGTCTATGAAGCCGAAGACACAAAACTCGGCCGGCACGTGGCCCTGAAATTCCTGCCCGAAGAGCTCGCCCAGAGCCCAGCGCTCGCTGGAGCGCTTCCAGCGCGAGGCCCGGGCCGCGTCCGCGCTGAACCATCCCAACATCTGCACGCTCTACGAGATTGATGAGGCCCATGGGCAGCACTTCATCGCCATGGAACTGCTCGAAGGACAGACGCTGCAGCAGCGCATCGCCGGTCGTCCTCTGGACTCTGAAACTCTCTTTGAATTCGCCACCCAAATCGCCTCCGCACTCGATGCGGCCCACAGCAGGGGCATCGTTCATCGCGACCTCAAGCCCGCGAACATCTTTGTGACCAGTGCCGGCCTCACCAAGATCCTCGATTTCGCTTTGGCAAAGCAGGCCGCGAATCCCGAGATCTCCGATGGCCCCACTTTGACCGCCGACCCCAATCTCACCAGCCCAGGGCAGACCGTCGGCACCGTTGCCTACATGTCGCCGGAGCAGGTTGAAGGCAAGGAACTGGATGCCCGCTCCGACCTGTTTTCCTTTGGCGCCGTTCTTTACGCGATGGCGACAGGCCGGCAAGCCTTCTCCGGCAAGACTTCCGGCGTCATTTTCCACTCGATCCTGGAAAAGCGCCGGCAACAGCATCGCGCTTCAATCCTGGTTTGCCTGCGGGTTTCGGGGAGATTATCGCCAAGGCGCTCGAGAAAGATCGCGAAACTCGCTATCAGCACGCCGCCGATATTCGCGCCGACCTGAAACGGCTCCGGCGCGATACAAGCTCGGGTACCACGCCTGTGGCTGGTGCTTCGCTGAATCCAATCTGGTGGAGGAGCAAAGGCGCGGCCGCCGCGGTCCTCGTGCTTATTCTCGTCGCTGGCGCACTCGCGTTCGCGCGCTACGCGTGGACGAGCAGAAGTCAGACGATTCAATCCGTTGCGGTGCTTCCCTTCAGCGGAACCAGCTCGGATCCCGGAGCCGCGTTTCTGCAGGACGGAATCACCGAGGGCGTAACCGACGCGCTCTCGCGGATGCCCAACCTGAAAGTTATGTCGAGCCGCACCGTCTTCCGCTACAAGGGACGCGACGGCGATCCGCAACAGGCGGGAAAGGACCTGAAAGTGGACGCCGTTTTGACCGGCCGCATGTCGCAGATGGGCGATACGATCGCGCTGAACGCCGAACTGGTCAGCGTAGCCGAGGGCACACGCCTCTGGGGCCAGCGCTACAGCGAGAAACTGGCCAACGTTTCCGCCTTCCAGCAGGAAATCGTCAGCGAGATCTCCGACAAGCTCCGCCTCCGGCTGACCGGCGCGGACAAAGACCGGCTCGCGCGCCGTCCGACAGAAAACGCCGAAGCGTATCAGCTCTACCAGCAGGGGCGGCGCGAGATGGACAAATGGAACGATGACGGCTGGAAGAAAGCGCTGGAATATTTTCAGCAGTCGGTGGCCCAGGACCCGAACTACGCTGCGGCTTACGCGGGCCTGTCCGGCGCCTATGCCATGCTGGGATACGAATATGACCTGCCGCCCTGGGATGCCTACCAGCAAGCCAGGTCCGCAGCCGAGCGCGCCTTGGCCATCGATAAGGATTCTGCCGAAGGACATGCTGCGTTGGCGACGTCTTATTGGATCTTCCGCGACTTCGCGAAGCCGGAACCAGAGTACCGTCGCGCCATTGAGCTGAATCCGAACCTCGCGATGGCTCACGAAGAGTATGCATGGTTCCTCACTTCCGTCGGGCGGTTTTCGGAGGCGCTCGAGCAGAGTCGGGAAGCACAGGAACTCGATCCCCTCTCTCTCGGTCAAGACAGTTGGCGGGGGCAAATTTTCCTTTATCAGCACGATTTCGACCGCGCCATTAGCCAATTCGAGAAGATTCTCGATGTTGATTCCAACTACGCGAACGCCCATCTCGCACTGTCGGACGCATACTATGCGAAAGGGATGTGCCAACAGACGCAGCAAGCGGCATCAAGCTATATGACCTTGATGGGATTTGCGAAAGAAGCTGAGTCCGGACAGCGGGCGTTCGCCGAATCCGGATGCCAGGGTTTCCTCCGAGTCAGAATAAAGATGCAATCGGATTCGACGAAAATGGAGTATTACTATCCGCTGCAGGTTGCGCAGGACTATGCGCGCCTGGGCGATAATGACTCCGCGTTTCACGGGCTCAATCGTTGCTACGAAGAGGGCGCGGGCGTGAATTTCACCAAGTACGATCCGGCGCTGGACAGCCTGCACTCGGACCCTCGGTTTGCGGAGCTGTTGCGGCGCATGGGATTTCCGAATTAAGGCTTACAGAATCGTTTTAATATTGACAATTTCAGTCCTCCCATAATCCAATAGCCGGACCAATGGAAACTTCATCTGTCGCCCCTTCTGCTGTTCCACGCCTGCGTCGCACATTGACCCTTTGGGATCTGATTTTTTACGGAATCGTTCTCATTCAGCCCATCGCCCCAGTGCCGTTGTATGGCGTTGCTCAGAAGCTCTCTGACGGTCACTTCGTCACCATCATTCTGATCGTGCTCGTCGGCATGCTCATTACAGCGGTGAGCTATGGACGCATGGGAGCGCTCTATCCGCAAGCGGGATCGGCTTACACCTATGTCGGCAAGGGACTCAATCCGCATCTCGGGTTCCTGGCCGGCTGGGCGATGATTCTGGATTACCTGTTGCAGCCCCTCATCAACACCGTCTGGATTTCGACTGCGCTGCATGAGCGCTATGTGCAGCATGTTCCCTTTGTCGTTTGGGCTTTGCTGATCGCGGGCATCATGACGGTGCTGAACCTGATTGGCGTGAAGGCTTCGGCAAATGCAAACAAAGTGCTTCTGGGAATCATGTCAGTGGTGGTGGTCGCTTTTATTGTGCTGGCTCTGAAGTATTTGTATGGCGGGCAGGGATGGGCCGGACTGTTTTCCCTACAGCCGATCTACGATCCGAAGACGTTCGATGCACACAAGATTCTGAAGGCGAGTTCGTTCGCAGCGTTGACGTACATCGGCTTCGATGGTGTGACCACGCTCGCCGAAGACGTTGAAAATCCGAAACGTAACGTTCTGCTGGCTGTGGTGTTGACCTGCATCTTTGCCGGCGTTTGCAGCGGGGTCGAGGCTTATCTTGGGGCCCGCATCTGGCCTGATTGGCATTCGTTTACGAATTTTGAAACTGCTTTCATGGATATTTGCAGCCGCGTCGGCGGGAAGGTTTTGTTCAACGCCATGGGCACGATATTGATTGTCGCGGCATTTGGCAGTGGACTTACCGGTACGCTAGGCGCAGCGCGACTGCTGTTTGGCATGGGACGTGACAACGTGCTACCCAAGGGATTTTTTGGAAAGCTCAAGCCCGGTACGAGCACTCCCACCAATAACATTCTTCTGATTGGTGGGATGTCATTTGCTGGCGCCGTGCTCCTGTATCACATTGGCAATGCCTACGAGCACGCGGCCGAACTGCTCAACTTCGGCGCGTTCCTCGCCTTCATGGGCGTGAACCTGGCCTGTTTCTGGCAGTTCTCTATCAAGGTGCGGGATGGATACCGGCGCCGACTCCTCGCCGACGCTTTGTTGCCGCTCATTGGTTTCTTTGTCTGCACCTATTTTTGGTGGAATCTGAATGCTCTGGCCAAAACTGTCGGCGGCATCTGGTTCGCGGTCGGAATCCTCTACGTGGGCTACAAGACGAACTGGTTCCGCTCAGCGCCGGTCATGATTGACTTCAGTGACTCGTAGCGGACTGCCGGTTCACACCGGCGGGTAGCTTCTGGAAATAGTGGCGAGGCGTGGTTCCAAGAGTCTTGCGGAACATCGCGATGAAGGCGCTGGGCGTGCTGTAGCCGGCTTCCAGGGCGGCGTGCGTGATCTTCTCTCCCGCGGCCAGCAATTCTAGCGAGCGCATCAGGCGCAGTTGCTGGCGCCACTTTCCCAGCGATAAGTGTGTTTCCTGCAGAAATATCCTCTCGATCGTGCGCTTGCTGGCCCCTGCCTTCTGGCAGGCCTGCTCCAGCGAATATTGATCTGCCGGGTTGCGCTGCAGGGCCTCGGCCACTCGAACCGCTCGTGGGTCAACGGGAGTTGGCAGTTGCAAGGGAATCGCCTGCACGGTTTCCAGTTGGTCTATGAGCAGGTCGATGAGGTGAGCATGGGTCTTCGACCTGCGGCTCAGCTTGGAATACTTGCAGGCGTGCAGGATCAATTCCTGCAACAGCGACGATACGTTCACCACGCAGCAGGTGCGGGGGAGGCGGCGCACCATACGCGCCCGCAGGTAGAGCGTACGCATCGAGACCGCGCCCAAAGTGATGATGCTGTGGGCGGTGTGAGCCGGGATCCAGACCGCGCGTTGCGCGGGGACTACCCATGTGCCCTGACTGGTGCGTACCGTCATGACTCCGAGGCATGCGTAGACGAGCTGATCTTCCGGATGAGAGTGTTCGGGGATTACGTGGCCGTGGGCGAGGTCGAACACTAGAGCCGTGACCGGCGAGGGGAGTTTCGGGCAGAGGTGTATGGGTTGTCGCTTATTCGACATTTCTTGTCAGAATAGCGAAAGACCGCATTGACGGCAATCGAGTAATGTTGCGTGCAGTGGGTTCCTGAGCGCAGCGGTGATGCGCGCGAGATCTCCTTCGGCTTCGCTCAGGGCAGGCTCTCGCCCCGCTGGTAAAGACGCGGGGCTTCGGGATGGCGCCGATGGAAATTAGGGCGACGGCTGGCCACTAGCAAGATGGGGCAACTCATCGATTAGCGAGGCGATTAGCGAGGAGGAACTGTATGCTGGATGCAATCAACATTGTCGCGTTCGTCCCCACCAAAGATTCGGACAAGGCGCGAGCGTTCTACGAGGGCGTGTTGGGGCTGCGCTTTGTGAAGGACGACGGCTTTGCAATGGTGCTGGATGCGAACGGGATCATGATTCGCGTGGCGAAGATGAAGGATTTCACTCCGGCGCAGTTCACCATTTTGGGATGGCAAGTGACTAACATCGAAAAGCTGGTGGCGGGGTTGCGGGACAAGGGTGTGCACTTCGAGATATTCGGGTTCTTCAAGCAGGACGAACTGGGAATTTGGACCGCGCCCACCGGAGACAAGGTGGCGTGGTTCAAGGATCCCGACGGGAATATCCTCTCGGTTTCAGAACACGTTTAGGGAATTTTGTAATAGTAATTGGGTAATTTTGCAATTCGTACCCGTATTTCTATATTCCGACCTCCTTTTTTCCTTCTGGCCTATCTTTTGCTTCATCCAAGTTCGGTTTAAAACCTAGGAGTGATCACTCCCACAACGGGCGCTAGCCTCGAGCTATTCGAGGTAGCTTATCTGAAGCGCCCTGGATCGGATGTCCCTGGCTGTCCCTCACTCACATGGGGAGGTTGCAGGGGTCGCGAGTTTCCTAGGACTTAGCGCGTCGTTGCATCCGGGCCCTACGAGTGTGAGTCTCGCGCAATGTCGGAGTCGAAGTAAAGGACATGCGTCACAAGTGAAAAAAATATTTTCTGTGGAAAACCCTGGCAGAGGATTTTGTAATTTTGGTAACCGGGTAATTTTGTAACTTGAAACCCCAAAAGGACGCCAGGTTTTCAAATTACTCAATTACCCGATTCCGCAATACCAAATTCTCCTATTCCGCGTTCCAGCCGCTGACTTCCACCGTGGCTTTGGCTGTTCCCAGCTCGCTGGCGTGATAGGTTGCGTTGAGTTCGCGCTTCTCGCCGGGCATTAGCGAAATGTAGTTGTCTTCCCAAATCACCGGGAGAATCTCGTCGCCCTTCGCTCCTTTGGTGACTTTCAGGCGGATGAAGAACGCGAGGCTCTTGCTGGGATTCTCCAGCGTCACGTGCGTGATCTGTTCATCGCCATTCAACCGGCTCTGGTCCGTGACGATGAGCTTGACTTGGGGCAATTGTGACAGCGCGGTGTAGTCGGCGTAGGAGGCGGTCGGAGTCATCCACCAATTCGTCTTCGCCCAGTCGAGGGTTTCCGGCTTGGTCGAGAGCCAGTAGAGATTCGAGCCGACGACTTTGCCGGCCGCGTCTTCCAGCCGCAGAACCAGAAAATACGTCGGGCTCAGTCCGGAAACGTCGGGCAGCGCAAAGATCTTCGTCGTGCTGTCTGGGCCTGCGTCTACGGCGTTTTCCTGGGTGAACTTCTCGGTCGCGTCGAGGTTGTAGATCTTTGTGGTGAGTTTCAGTCCTGGCGCATCTTCGTACTGGCTGCTGACGACCCAGATCGAATGATCGTCATAGCCATAGACCGGATGCAGGGCTTCCATGGCGCGCTTGGCGCCGAAGTATCCGCCGCCGGGGCGCATGTAGTAGTCGTACAAGTGCCAGATCATGGAAGGCCATGCGTTGTTGAGCATCCACTGAATGACGCCGGTGGCCTGATACTTGTTGCGGCTATAGGCCTCGTACATGGCGCGGACGCCTTCGTAGGTCTGCATCTGCGACTTCATGGCAAAGTCTTCCACGTTGTCAGACTTGCCGTAGCGATTGGTTAGAGCGTCGGTGAAGACGCCGATGGTTTTGAATTCGCCGCCGCCCGCGTGATAGTTCCAGAAGTCGTCGATGGGCCACATGTGGTCTTTACCCACCATGGCGCGGATGCTCTCGACCGGCGGGACGGCCGGTCCCATGCTGGTTTCGGTGTTGAAGCCGTAGGCGCCGCCGCAGCCTCCGGGATTGCACTGCTTGCGTCCGGGCTGGCCTTGGGGTGTGTCGACCTGCCAGTAGCTGGGCGCGACATATTCGTACGGGCCGGTCATCTTGACGCCGCTCTCGCCGGTCACGCTCGTCTTCTTTCCGGTGGCGGACGAGACGACCGGGTTGGGCCAGAACAATTCTTTCTCGACATCGAGGTACATCTGCTCGACGTCCGGCGGGGGAGCGTTGTCGCTGCCGTTCAGCCACATCACCAGGCTGGGATGGCTGCGCAGACGGTAGATCTGATCGCGCAGCGACCGCTTGGCAATTTCAAAGTCTTTAGGCTGCCATTTCGGCCAGCGCTCCCAAAAATCGCAGCAGCACCATCCGGCCATGACGAGAATTCCCTGATGATCGGCCAGGTCGAAGAACTCCTGCGTTTCGAGCTTGCCTTCGAGGCGGATTGTGTTCAGTCCCATATCGCGGACGTAGCGGAATTCATCCTGCAGGCGCTGTGAGGTTTCGCGCAGCATCATGTCAGGGGTCCAGCCACCGCCGCGGATCAAAATGTTCTTGCCGTTGATGTGGAAGGCGCGTCCGCCGACGGCGTTGAAGTCGGAGGTGATTTCGCGAATGCCGAACTGGGTCTTCGATTGATCGCTGACAACGCCAGCGGCGGCGGGATCGGCTCCGTTCACCTGGAACTCCATGGTCAGCGGATGGAGTTCGGGTTTGCCCATTTGCGTGGGCCACCACAGGCGCGGACTCTTGAAGACGAGTTGGGGAAACGTGTCGGGCGTGAAGGTGATGTCTTTCGACTCATTCGCGGCGAGTTCCACGTCCTGCTCGAACTTGACGGTCTCGATCTCACCTTTGAGCTTCCCCTTCACCGGCTGGCTGGTGCCATTTTTCACTTGCGCGGTGACGGTGAGTTGCGCGCTGTCGTTTGCGGGAGGATTCAGCTTTGAGACGACAGTCGGGAAGCGTAAAGCCACCGGGCCGCTGGTGGTCAGGTAGACATCACGCCACAGGCCCATGTTCTTGTCGGGAGGCGCGGGGTTCCAGTCGACGAAGGTGATGGCGAGATCGTGATCCGTTGGCGCGAACGCCTGGACTGCGAGAAAGTTGTCGGTGCCGGGCTGGGCGATGCCGGTCACGTTGAATTCGTAGGTGCGCCAGGCGCCGGCGACGTCATCGGAGGTGGCGATTTGTTTTCCGTTGAGAAAAATGTTGGCGCGGTAGTTGATGCCGTTGAACTTCAGCCAGAGGTTGGCGCCCTTGTCGGCGGCGGGCACGGTGAACTGCTTGCGATACCACCACGAGACGGCATAGGGACTGTCGGGCGCCATGGCGATGTTCGAGAAATTTCCGCCGATGGGATAGTTCACGCCGGCGAATTGGCGCAGGTTCATGCCGAAGAGGGGATCGGGGAAGGTCTTGTCTTTGACCAGTGCGGCCACCACTGTCGTGGGGACGGTGACTTCATGCCAGCCCTTGGGAGCGAACTTTGCGGACGAGATGACATCTCCGGTGGCGGTGACCTTGGCGGAAGTTTGCAGCGTCCATCCGTCGCGCAGAGGCAGCATGGCGTCGATGGCCAGTGGAGGCTCTGGGGATTTGATCGGAGGAGCCTTTTTCTTGAGCAGCCCCAATTGCGCATGAAGAGAAGAAGCCAGAAGAAACTGAGCGAGAAGAAGGAGAATGACGGTGTAGCGCTTGCCTGAAATCATGGTGCTCCTGTCGGTGCGGTTCGTGCCCCTTGGGGGATCGCAAAGGGCAAGGACAAATTGCCCCGCCAGAATGGATAACACTTCTATTAATTCGTTTCAATAGCGGAGTTGGGCTGCCCAGCGTGCTGATCCAGTCTGAGCCAAGTTCCAAGGCTTGAACCACTAAGGTCACGAAGGTCCACGAAGGAAAACCTTGGAGCTTGGTGATCGTTTGTGGATCAGGTCGCAAGCGCGCGAGAATGCCTTGCGGCAGTTTTGCCGGGGTCGGGAGTGCAGGGGTCCCTTCGACGAGCTCAGGGCAGGCTCTTCGCTGCGCTCAGGATGACACGAGGATTCCTGATCCATGGCGAGCCCGCCGTGTTTATGCGTGGCTGGTTTATAATTGAAAATTCGCCTTTCTACTGTGGAGTGACAAGAAGATGATTCGATTTCTGCAAACCCCTGGACCTCTGAAGAAGTATCTGCTCGGCGGCCTGCTCATGCTCATCACCGTTTCCATGGTCTGGTACCTCGTACCGAGCAGCGGAAACGCAGGCTACAGCTTTGGCGGCCCCGTTAAGGGCGTGGTGGCGCAGGTGGATGGCGGAGACGTCACCGCCGAGGAAGTTCGCCAGACGGCGCGCCAGATGCTGCAGCAGCAGATGCCGCAGGGCGGTCCGAACATGGCGATGCTGTTGCCGTTCTTTGCCCAACGGGCGGCCGACCAGTTGATTACCCGCCAGGCGCTGCTGGTGGAGGCGGGACGCATGGGCCTGCACGCGACGCCAGCGGAAGTGCGGGACGAACTCGAGCACGGGCGCTATGCGGCAACGTTCTTCCCCGGCGGCAACTTCATTGGTCAGCAGGAATATGACGACTTGTTGCAGCGAGCCAATCTGACGCGGGAAAAGTTCGAAGATGCTGTTGGCAAAGATATTCTGCTGAACAAACTCCAGGCGCTTATTTCCGGCAGCGCCACCGTGAGTGAATCCCAAATTCGCGATCAGTTCATCAAGCAGAACTCCAAGGTCAAGTTCGACTACGCAGTCTTGAAGCAGGACGACCTGCGCAAAGGCCTGCATCCCACAGACGAAGAATTGAAGGCGTACTACGAGAGCCACAAGACCACGTACGCAAATTCGGTTCCCGAAAAACGCAAGGTTAAGTATGCGCTGGTAGAAACCGGCAAGGCGGAGGCGGAGGTCCAAGTGACGCAGGACGATCTGCGCGCCTATTACGATCAACACCGCGACGAGTACCGCACCCCCGATCAGGTGAAGGTAAGCCACATCCTGATCAAGACGCCGTTGCCGGGTCCGGATGGCAAGGTGGACGAGAAAGGCGTTGCGGAGGCACAGCATCGCGCCGAGGATTTGCTCAAGCAGTTGAAGGGCGGCGCGAAACTGGAGGATCTCGCGAAGAAGTATTCGGAAGATCCGGGCAGCGCGAAGCAGGGCGGATCGCTGGGATGGATCGGGAAAGGCCAGACCGTCCCTGAGTTCGAAAAGACTGCGTTCTCGCTTCCCAAGGGCCAGATCAGCGATCTGGTGAAGAGCAGCTACGGCTTCCACATTATTCGCGTCGAAGACAAGCAGGACGCGCACGTGAAGACGCTCGATGACGTGAAGGCCGAGATCGAACCGCTCATCAAGCATCAGAAAGCGCAGCAGGTTGCGCAGAAGCAGGCGGAAGCTCTGTTGACACAGGCTCGGACGCAGGGGCTGGATGCAGCTGCAGCAGCGATGAAGATTCCGGTGATCACCACGGACTTTTTCGCGCGCAAAGATATGCTGCCCGGACTGGGGCCGGCAACTCAGTTCATGGATGCGGTGTTCACCGCGACGGAAAAGGCGCCGCCGGATGTGGCTCCCGCTTCGCAGGGCATTGCCGTGTTTCAGTTGCTCGGGATCAAGCCTTCCGGAACCCCGACCTTTGAAGAGATTCGCACTCGCGTGGAGGACGAATTCAAAAGCGAGCGTTCGAGCGTGCTGCTGTCGCAGAAGGTCCAGGAATTGTCGGACCGCGCCAAGACCGAGCACGACTTGAAGCGTGCGGCCAAAGAACTGGGCGCAACCGTGAAGACCAGCGACCTGGTGCTGCCCGACGGGCAGGTTCCAGATGTTGGCTCCATGTCGGGCCAGGCTTCCGTCGCCTTCAACATGAAGCCGGGAGAGATCAGCGGACCCATCAACAGCGGCTCCAACGGCGTGGTGATCGCGGTGCTGGAGAATCAGAAGCCGGACGAGGCTGACTTTGCGGCGAAGCGCGACCAGATTCGCGACCAGTTGCTGCAAGGCAAGCAGCAGGAACTCTTCGGTCTGTTTATTTCGAACCTGCGCGATTCGATGGAGAAGTCGGGCAAGATCAAGATCAATCAGGAAGAGATGAAAGCGCTGACCCACACGGGGAACGAGCAGGGAATGTAGCAGCGTTGACATGCCTTTTCCGCGTGCAGCAGGCATTTTGTTGCATCCCACGTCGTTGCCTTCCCGCGGCGGCATCGGCGATTTTGGTCCAGTGGCGTATCAGTTTGTAGATTTTCTAGCTTCGGCCCGCCAGGGCGTGTGGCAGGTGCTGCCGCTGGGTCCAATCGGCTATGGCAACTCGCCTTATTCTTCAACTTCCGCCTTCGCTGGAAACCCGCTGCTGATCAGTCTGGAACGGTTGGCGGAGGGCGGTTGGATTGCTGCGTCCAAGCTGGAAGGATTAACAGCTGCGTCTGGAGCCGTCGAATACGATCACGTTTTTGCGCAGAAAATGCCGCTGCTGTTTGAGGCGGCGCGGACCTTCATTCGTTCTGCCTCAGGCGAGGCGAAGCATCGCTTTGACGCTTTCCGAGCGGAGAATGCCTGGTGGCTGGACGATTTTGTTCTCTTCGACGCCCTCCGCGCGCGTGGGAAGCTTGAAAGCTGGCATCGGTGGCCCCGCGAACTCGCGAACCGCGAGCCGTCGGCTTTGGAAGCGGCTCGTACCGAACTCGAAGCCGACATCCAGATTCGTACCGCTCTGCAATTTGCGTTCTACGAACAGTGGCGGGCGCTGCGGCGTTACTGCTCTGAACGCGCCATTCGCATCGTGGGCGATGTGGCCATCTTCATGAACCACGACAGCGCCGACGTCTGGACGCATCAAGAGCTATTTCGTCTGACCGAAACCCTGCAGCCCGAAGTCGTGGCCGGAGTGCCTCCGGACTATTTCAGCAAGACCGGACAACGCTGGGGAAATCCGCTGTACCGCTGGGACGTGATGAAAGAGCGCGGATACCTATGGTGGATTCAGCGGCTGCGCTGGGCCACGCAAAACTGCGACTACATTCGGCTCGATCACTTTCGCGGCTTCGACCAGTTCTGGGAGATTCCCGCGGCAGACGACACAGCTGTGAATGGCCACTGGGTCGATGGACCGCGGGACGATTTGTTTTTGAAGCTCCGTGAGGCGCTGGGCGGCTTGCCGTTCTTTGCGGAAGATCTGGGCTACATCACCCCGGAAGTGCACGCGTTGCGGGAGAGGCTGCAGATTCCCGGCATGTCCGTTTTGCAATTCGGATTCGGCGACGAAGGCGCGCACATCTACTTGCCGCACCGCGCCGTGGGCAAAGTCATCTACACGGGAACGCACGACAATGACACCGTGGTGGGTTGGTGGAACTCTGGCGCGGCGGAGCATGAACGACGCAATGCGCAGGCCTACGTAGGGCGTTGCGAAGATGGCATTCATTGGGGATTCATCCGCGCTGCGCAATGCTCGCCCGCAGGCCTGAGCATCATTCCGCTGCAGGACGTGCTCGGACTGGGCAGCGAGGCCCGCATGAATACTCCCAGCCTCCACGGCGGAAACTGGAGGTGGCGATTCGATCAGGGCCATCTCAAGCGTGAACTGGCGGCGAAGCTGGCGCATCTGTCAGAGCTGAGCGACCGCCTACCCACGCCGTTCGCGAGTTCTGCGAACTAAAACTTCGCAGTGTGATGGTGTGGTTTCCTTCGTGGGTTTTCGGGCCTCAGTGGATCAAGATTTTTCGCGGCCTTCTGAGAGATTCTCAGCTCCAATGTGAACAGAACGTTAAAACGTGAAGCGCGCTATGCGCTTCCGCCCAGATCGTGTATAGAAAGTACGGGAGTCTCGAAGTGAGCGAAACGCCGACCAACGCGATCATCGAAGCCGTCGGAATCGAAAAGTCGTATCCACAGACGGATGGAACGCGCATTCAGGTCGTCGGGCTGACCAATCTCGCGATCGAACCGGGGAAGATCGTTGCCTTGTTGGGCCCCTCGGGATGCGGCAAGTCGACTCTGCTTCGCATGTTGACAGGACTTTCGCAGCCGACGTCGGGAACGCTTGTCTGGCACGGCAAGCCGCTCGACGGGCAAATGCCCAACGTCGCCATCGTTTTTCAAAGCTTCGCCTTGTTTCCGTGGCTCACGGTGCTCGAGAACGTGGAAGCGCCGCTCGAGGCGCGCGGCGTTCCTGCCGTGGAGCGTCACAAGCGCGCCCTGCGAACGCTCGACACGGTCGGTCTGGACGGCTTCGAGACGGCGTATCCCAAAGAGCTTTCCGGCGGCATGAAACAGCGCGTCGGGTTCGCTCGTGCCCTGGTCGTGGAGCCGCAAGTGTTGTTCATGGATGAGCCGTTCTCCGCGCTCGATGTATTGACCGCCGAGAACCTGCGCAGTGAACTGCTGGAACTCTGGCTGAACAAGAAGATGCCTACCAGCGCCATCTTTATCGTCACGCACAACATTGAAGAGGCGGTCATGCTCGCCGACCGCGTGATGGTGTTGGGAAGGAATCCTGCGCGCGTTCGTTCGGACTTCAACATCCGGTTGAAGCACCCGCGTGACCGCAAGTCCGCCCGCTTTGTCGAGTTGGTCGATTACATCTACAAGGTCATGACCGAGCCGGAGGTCGAGCACGATTTGCCCGACGCCGAGACGACGGCGGAAATCATCCTGCCGACTGGTGGCTTGAAGAAAGATGCGTCGAAGAAGCAGGAGGCACCCGTCCGCACGGCCAGGTACCAGATGCTGCCGCACGCGCGCGTAGGCGGGATCGCGGGACTGATGGAGCTGCTGCACGACCGCGGCGGCCGCGAGGATTTGTTCCGGCTCTCCGAAGAACTCGTTATGAACGTGGAGGACCTGCTCCCAATTCTTGAGGCCTGTGTTCTGCTCGGGTTTGCCAAACTGAGCGAAGGCGATGTGCAGATTACACCGCAGGGAGTCGTCTTTGCCGATGCCGACATCCAGCAGCGCAAAGTCCTGTTCCGCCAGGCAGCGCTGGAGCATGCCACCATCCTGAAGCAGATTGACAGCATCCTGAAGCGCAAGTCAGATCATTCGATCGCGGACGAATTTTTCCACGACATTCTCGACGAGCACTTTGCCGAAGATGAAGTGCAGCGCCAGTTCGAGACTGCGATGAACTGGGGCCGATATGCCGAGATCTTCGACTACGACCGAGAAAAGGGACGACTGGTACAGACCGAGGCCCCCGTGCTTGATGCGCCAGTGGCCGAGAACAACTCAGCTGCGTCCCCGAAATCCTGAGAACGAGACTCGGAAAAATCGGCCATGAAGAAATCAGTCAGCCTGCGAGGATTCTCGGCCTATCGCATCTGGGCGCAACTGCCCAGCATCGAGATCTCGTACCTGCCGGACGTCCTCATGTTCGGGGCAGCGATTGCGTTGTTTTACGGCCTGCTGGTCGTGGGACGCGCATGGCTGGGCCCGATTACGCCCGCGGTTGAAATCTCCCACAGCCTGCTCGCGTTGCCGGCCTATGCCGGATACTCGCTGTTGCGCATCACCATTGCCTATCTGCTGAGCCTTGCATTCACGCTGGTTTACGGATACGTGGCCGCGTACAACCCGCGCGCAGAGCGGTTCATGGTCCCTTTGCTCGATGTGCTGCAGTCGATTCCCGTGCTCAGTTTTCTTCCGGGCGTGATGCTCGCCATGGTCGCACTGTTTCCCGGAAGGCAACTGGGAGTGGAAGCGGGCGCGATCCTGCTGATCTTTACTGGGCAAGTGTGGAACATGGCCTTTAGCTTTTACGCATCGCTGAAGAGCATTCCGAAAGAGATGCGCGAGGCCGCGAAGATTTACAACTTCAGCTGGTGGCAGCGCTTTATCCAGATGGAGCTTCCGTTCTCGGCGATCGGCCTGGTGTGGAATTCAATGATGTCGGTGGCCGGAGGCTGGTTCTTCCTAATGGCCTGCGAGATGTTCGTGCTCGGCGCGCGCGACTTCCGTCTGCCCGGACTGGGATCGTATCTGCAGACGGCAGCCAGCGCGGGCGACACGCGCTCGATTCTCTGGGGCGTCGCGACCATGATTGCGGTCATCGTGCTGCTCGACCAGTTCGTCTGGCGTCCGGTGATTGCGTGGGCGGAGAAGTTCAAAGTGGAGCAAGTCGAGAGTTCCGACGCTCCACGATCGTGGGTGCTCGACCTGATCCGCCATTCGCGCGGTCTCGCGCAGATTCGCCAGAAAACGGTGCGACCGCTGAGCGAGCGCGTCATGCTCTATTTCTCGCAAATTCACTCTGAGGATAAAGGAGAGCACAGCAGCCCATGGAGGACCTGGCTCACACGCCTGCTGGCCGTGGTGCTGCTGGCGAGCATGGGCTACGGCGTGGTACGGGTGGCGATGGTTCTGAGCGGACTGCTGAAGGCGGAGTTGCAGGAAGCCGGTATCGGTCTGGCGGCCACGTTTGTGCGCGTGAATCTGGCGTTGTTCCTGGGCGCCTTGTGGACGATTCCCGCCGGCGTGGCCATCGGTTTCAATCCCAAGCTGGCCCGCATCGCACAGCCTCTTGCGCAGATTGCGGCGTCAGTGCCCGCCACGGCTCTGTTCCCGGTGGTGTTGTTGCTGCTGATTCGAGTCGGCGGCGGATTGGGCGTAGGCTCCATCGTGCTCCTGTTGCTTGGCACGCAGTGGTACATCCTGTTCAACGTGATTGCCGGAGCAATCGCCATCCCGACCGATCTGAAAGAGTGCTGTTCGGTTTTCAAGCTGCAAGGCATCGAACGCTGGAAGAAATTGATCCTGCCGGGGATTTTTCCTTACTTAGTCACGGGGATGGTGACGGCGTCCGGCGGCGCGTGGAACGCCAGCATTGTCGCCGAATATTTTCACTTCAAGGGCCACATCTACACGACCGTCGGATTGGGAGCCACCATTTCCCAGGCGACCGACCAGGGCAACTTCGATCTGCTGCTGGCCGCAACCATGATGATGGCGGCGACGGTGGTGACGATCAATCGCCTGGTGTGGCGCCGCCTTTACGCGCTGGCCGAGACGCGCTACAGGCTCGAGACGTAGCCTGCTGATTGTTCGTGTTACTGCTGTTACCTTCTTGCTTCCTCGCCCACATATTTCATCAGCTTTTAATGTGTTCTTCATCGTGCCGCAAAGCGACTGCACTATTTGTAGGGCATGCCATGGAATCAGGTGCAGCCCGGGCAAGCCGCGGGAGACGTGTTGTCTCGGATGGCGGAGTTTCCGGGATTTGCCGCGAAGTTTGCTCCCGTCGGCAAAGTGCGGGAGCTCTACTGGCGGGTGCAGCAAGCGCCCGAGGGATTCCGGCTGGAGAATCTGCTGGCGGAGATGCGCGTCGGATTGCGCGTGGATGCTGCCGATCAAGCGCGCATTCCGCGGAGCGGTCCGGCTGTCGTCGTTGCGAATCATCCCTACGGGATGCTCGACGGCGCGATTCTCACCGTGCTGCTCACGCGCGCCAGACCGGATGTAAAAGTCCTGACCAGCTTTCTGCTGAGCGATGTTCCGGAGTTGCAGCAGCATTGCATTTTTGTCGATCCATTTCAGACCGACCAGTCCGTGGAATCCAATCGCCGCGCCTTGCGGCAGGCTTTCTGCTGGCTGCGGCAAGGCGGCATGCTGGCCATGTTTCCGGCTGGCGAAGTATCGCACTGGCAAATGCCGGCGGCGCAGATTGCCGATCCTGAGTGGAACGACACGGCGTCCCGGCTGATTCGCAAGAGCGGCGCCTCTGCGGTCCCGGTTTATTTCTGCGGGCACAACCGCGTTGGATTCCAGTTATTGAGCATGATTCATCCCAGGCTGCGCACGGCGCTTCTGTTGCAGGAATTTCTGCAGCAGGAAGGAAAATCGGTGGAAGTCCGCGTGGGGAGCGAGATCTCGAGTGATGCGGTGGCCGCTATCCCGAGCGATCGAGAAGCCATGGAATACTTGCGTTGGCGGACGTATCTGCTGGCGCGGCGCAGCAGACCGGAAGCTTTTCATTCCGTAGCACTGCGGCCCAGACTCGCGCTGCGATTGCAGGAACAGGTCGCCGCGGAAACTCCTCCAGAACTGTTGGCGGAGGAAATCTCACGTCTCGCCGAAGACCGCTGCCTGGCGGAGAATGGCGACCTCGCCGTGTATCTGGGAACGGCGCGTGAAATGCCGCACATGCTGCGCGAAGTCGGACGCCTGCGTGAACTGACCTTTCGCCGCGCCGGAGAAGGCACCGGCAAGAGTCTCGACCTCGACCGCTTCGACGACTACTACAGTCACGTGCTTCTGTGGAATAAGTCGAGGGGGCAGCTAATAGGAGCCTACCGCGCCGGGAATACGGCGGAGATTCTCGCGAAGCACGGAGTAAGAGGCCTTTATACCAGCACGCTCTTCCGCTATGACGAGAGACTCTTTCAGAAGCTGGGACCTGCGCTCGAACTCGGACGCTCGTTCGTGCGCCCGGAATACCAGCGCAAGTACGCGCCCCTCCTGCTGTTGTGGAAGGGGATTGCCCGGCTGGTCGCAATGCGGCCGGAGATTCCGGTTCTGTTCGGCGCGGTCAGCATTAGCAACGACTACAACGAGGCGTCGCGGGAATTGATTTACCAGTTCTTCGAGGCGCGCAGGCGAGAAGACGAACTTTCGGGATGGATCACGCCGCGCCATCCGTTTCGCCCTCCGCTGCTGCGGCGGTCGGATTGCCGCAGCATGTGCCAGGCGCTGCGCGATCTCGACGAACTCTCGCAGCCGATCACCGATGTGGAATCTGACGGCAAGGGACTGCCCATTCTTCTGCGCCAGTATTCCAAGATCGGCGGCAAATTGCTGGGCTTTAACGTCGACCGGAAGTTCTCCAAAGTGCTCGATGGATTGATTGTGGTGGATCTGCGCCAGACCGAACCAGCGGTGTTGGATCGTTACATGGGACGGGAAGGCGCAGCCAGATTCCGCCAAGCACACGTCGCCTGCTGACTTGTCGTCCGCTATTTTGCGGACCGGAGTCGGGTCGCTTCTGTCGGCAGAATGCAGGCTTGGGCGGCGTTCTTGAGCGCCTCATCTAATCGCGTTCCCAACACCTCGAGTTCTTCTTGAGTCAGCAGTGACTGCATGCGTTCGAAGAGCTGGCGCTCCTCTTTGCGGACGTGGGCGGCAAGGCGCTGCGCCGAGTCCGACAGATCCGTTGCCGACATGCCGCGGGCCTCGGCTTTCGTAAACGCCTCACGCAAAGCGGCATGATCCGCCAGCAGATCCTCTACGAGCGGGTGCAACTCTTTAAACCTCTGCGCCGCCGGAAACAGCACCTGCTCTTCCGCCGCGAAATGAATTCCGATCTCAGTCTGAAAGAGCTGTGAGATCTCCGTTTGCCATGCCGCGAGATCGGAATCCGGCACAGGCGACGCGCGGTCAAGGCGCACGCATAGCGCCAGAGCGTGCTGATGCTGATGCGAGAGCGGAATGAGGTTTTTGTCACGAAGCATAGATAGTGCTCAATCTATCGCCGAAACCCGACGACTCAACCACTGCCATAGAATTCGATTCGCGGCAGGATCAAAGGCCGTAAAAGAGAAGTGATGCGGATTATATGCCTCGGTCGTTTACTCGGTGTGAACAATGTGCCGTGCACAGTAAAACATGATGGAGAATACTTAAATGCGCGAGAACCACGAACGTTTCTTCGTCTTGACCGGAGGGCCCGGCGCGGGCAAGACATCGCTGATTGAGGAACTCCATCATCGGGGTTACGCCCGATCGCACGAAGCCGGCCGCGGCGTAATCCAGGATCAGGTCGCAATCGGAGGTCGCGCGTCGCCCTGGAGCGATCCTGCGCTGTTTGCCGAAATGATGTTGTCTTGGGATATGAGGTCTTATCAGATGGCTCAGCAAGAATCCGGAATAGTTTTTTTCGACCGCGGTGTTCCCGATGTCGCGGGATACCTGCGATTGCTCGGAATGCCCGTCCCCGAACACATGCAAAAGGCAACCGAGACTCTTCGCTACAACCGCCGCGTGTTCATCGCCCCGCCTTGGGAGGAAATCTTCCAGCAGGATCGCGAGCGGAAGCAGGATTTCGAGGAGGCCGTCCGGACCTACGATGCTCTGGCCGCAACCTATACTGCTTGCGGCTACGACCTTATCGAGATTCCACGATCCAGGCTCGAGGAGCGCGTGCGCTTTGTCCTGCACCATGTGGGCGCTGTGGTCCGTCCGTAGACGGGCTGTTCGTCCTGCTCTTCGGCCTTGCCCAGTTTCAAAAAGGCCGGTCTCTTTCTCCGCGTCCCCCGCGGTGCTTCTTTGCGCTCTCAGCGGTCAAAAGCTTTTAACCGCCGAGTTCGCAGAGAAATTCGCAGAGAGCGCCGAGGAGAACTAGTGACGGTCTGCCAAAGTAAGCCGCTACCCAAGATCAACCTGCCTTTACTAAATCGATAGGTACGTCCAGAATAGAAACTTCGGCTTATGCATGCAGTTCAGCAAGCGAGCCGGAGCCCGATGAGACATTCACGGGCGGAATCAAGACAGGAGTTTTCATGGTAGCAACTGGCGAACTGATACGTGCGATGAACTACGTGGACGACATCACAGCGACTCTGCGCCGGATGTGTCT
The DNA here is from genome assembly GCA_035695545.1 of Candidatus Sulfotelmatobacter sp. GTDB lineage: Bacteria > Acidobacteriota > Terriglobia > Terriglobales > Acidobacteriaceae > Sulfotelmatobacter. The sequence continues at coordinate 98,469 of DASRRV010000112.1, forward strand.
TTATATTCCCAGCATGAACGCCGATGAGCGGAAGCGGCTTGCGGAATACTTGCGCGCCGCGGGCGCATCGGTCAACGAGGCGATCGCCGATTTGGAAAAGGTGGCGAAGTAGGTGGCTCAGATCAATACGATTGCAGTCATTGGCGCCGGAACCATGGGTCGTGGCATTGCCCATGCTGCGGCGCTTGGCGGCTATCGCACCATTCTTGAAGACCTGCTGCCGGGCGCTCTGCGCAAGGCCGAGACCGAAATTCGCACCAATCTCGACAAGGCCGTGGAACTGGGCAAGGCGACTGCGTCGGACGCGGATTCGGCGTTCCGGCGGCTGGAGCTCGCGGGTTCCGTCGAAGAAGCCGCGCGCGAAGCGGACCTCGTCATCGAAGCTGTCCCGGAAGAGATGGAGTCGAAGATCGAGATCTTCACTCTGCTCGACAAGATCTGCCGTCCCACCACAATGCTGGCCTCGAATACCTCATCGCTCAGCGTGACGGAGATTGCCAGTGTGACTTATCGCGCGAAGAAGTGCGTGGGCATGCACTTTTTCAATCCCGTGCACAAAATGAAGTTGCTTGAAATTGTGCGGGCGCTTGAGACCGACGAAGACACGTTGGCCACTGCGGTTGAGGTCGGCAAACGCATGGGCAAGGAAGTGGTGGTGATCAAGGAATCGCCCGGCTTCATCACCAGCCGCATCAATGCCATGATCGGCAACGAAGCGTTCTACATGCTGCAGGAAGGCATTGCGTCGGCAGCCGACATCGACAAAGCACTAAAACTGGGCCTGAACCATCCCATGGGGCCGTTTGAGCTGGTTGACCTTGTGGGGCTCGACACGCGCCTCAGCATCCTAGAATATCTGCACAAGTCGCTGGGAGAGAAATATCGTCCAGCGCCGCTGCTCGTGCAGTACGTGAAGGCCGGGCGACTGGGGCGGAAGTCGGGGCACGGGGTGTACGAATATCCGGAGACTCCCTCGAGATAGAGCCATGTAGCGACAACCGCCCTCGGCGGTCCAGCTGCGAAGCGGCGACTCTTTCCGCTGATTTCGCTTAGTGAGTCCTCACGCGTCCGAAACTCAGACCTGCAAGCGATGAAACTTGTGCAGGTTCAACTCCTTGGCTGGCGACCAGCACGTGGAAACTCTCGCCCATACCCGCGGGCGTGACTAAGTGCTTGAGTTGCAGTGCGACTTTGGCTCGCTCTTGCGGCAGGTGACATTCTTCAAACGCGTCGGCAAACTCATTCGCCTCGCCTATTCCCAGCAAGAATTGCGATTGCGTGATGAGCTTTTGTGTCTGCATGCCCCGCTTTTCCGCCGCGGCCGCAAGGGCAGTGAAGTTCACGTCTGCGGTGATGTCCTGCTCGCCCGGAGCCTCGTACGGATTCTCGCTCACTGAATGCTGCCGAATCGCCTTTAGCGTTCCGCGATGGCGTCCCGCGAGCTGCTCTTCGCGCGTGTAGCCGTAGTCGATCACGACGATGAAGCCGCTTGCCACGTCACTTGCGGCATCCATATGTGTTAAGGACTCGATCGGAACTTCAACACGCTCGTCTCCTTCGGGATGGATCGAATAGCGATCGAGGAATTCCAGTTCTTCGGGCGAAGATGGAGCCCAGGTTTCGAGGAAGCGTCCAGCGCGTGAATCGATGCGAAGAGATCCTTGTGAACTGACAATCTCGACGGGAAGCGCGTCGAAGAATTCGTTGGCGAAAAGGATTTCGAATTCGCGCGAACTCGTTTTCTTTCGCCCCTTCGGGGCTTGGCCGTCATCTTCCTCGTTGGACCCACGGCTTGCGCCGTGGGCTGCACTCTTTTGCCGCTTCCCGGCTGACTCTGGAACTGCTTGTGCAGGCGATGCTAACTCGGCTTTTCCCGATTTCAGATGCCGGCTCAGGGTGTTCTCGATTCGCTGCCGCAATGCAGGCGAGCGTTCGAGTAGAACATAATGCAGCGCGCGGAAGAACTCAGGAAACTTTTTTTCCGACCAGTCGAGAACGTCTTGCGCGAAAAGTCCGCGTCCTGGACCGAGTTCCCTCAGCGTAATCGTTTCGGGGGATCCCATGACACGCCACATTTCTTCGAACTGGCGCGCGAGCAGACGGCCAAAGACTGCATGTACGTCGCTCGAGGTGTAGAAATCTCCTGCCTTGCCGAATTGCGCGGAGTTTCGCGAGTAATATCCGAGTTCGGGATCGTAGAGACAGACTTCCATGTAACGCGAGAAGGGGACTGGGCCGCGCTCACGGATCTCCTGTTCGAGTTTTTGGCGGAGGGCGGTCATTGCGGCATTGGAGTCATGATCTGCGAAGCGAACAGTGCTCCACGATTCTAGAGGATTGGCTGTGCGAACCCAGCAGCCCGGTACACCTGGGCTGCCGGACAGCCGGGGCGGCTGTCGCTACATGGTCTCTTACAGGCCTTTCGTGCGGCGATCGGCGCGGTCTTGCGGGGTGCGGATGAACATTTCGACGAAGTAGTCGTGCAGCGCGTCGAAGAGCTGGCGCTGGAAGCTCCATTCGAATTGCGGATCGTCGAGGTCGCGGGGATGCAGGTCGAAGTAGTAGGTGTGGACCGGGATGGATTCGTCCTTGAATTTGATGATGACCTCGACGCCTTCACTCTTCGCGCGGGCGGAGAAGTTCAGCAGCGGGTGTTCGTAGAGGCGCAGTTGGGCTAGAACCCGTTCCAGGCGCGAATTTGCAGCTTCTGACACAAAGGGATTGTATCGCGGTCGTTATCGGGAGTTCCTATCCACGTTTTCGTTAGCATCGAGGTGCGCGAGATCCTTCGACGGCAGTTGTCCTTCACGCTTAGGCGCGAAGGACAATCCTCGCTCAGGATGACAGTGTGAAGGGATCTATTCGTAGCGCAGGGCTTCGATGGGATTCAGGCGCGCGGCTTTGATCGCAGGCAGCATTCCGCTGACGATGCCGACAACACTCAGAATCATCGTCGACCAGATCAGCGTGGCGCTGTCGATGTAGAGGTGAATGTCGCCTTCGCTGGCGTTGTCTTCAAACGCGCTCCAGAGCGTTAGCGAACCCACGGACCACGAAACGAGATAGGCGAGAATCACGCCCAACAGCCCTCCCAGAGCGGTGATCACGAGAGCTTCCGCCAGGAACTGGAACAATATGTGCCAGCGGTGCGCGCCCAGAGCTTTCTCTACACCGATTTCGCGAGTGCGCTGCGTGACTGACACCAGCATGATATTCATCAGGCCAACGCCCCCGATTCCCAGCGTGAGTAGGCCAATGAAGCCGAGCAGGATCTTGATTCCCGTAGAGATGACCTGTAAGTCCATCAGATCAGCGAAGACGTCGAAGACGTAAATTGCGCGGTGATCTTTGGGATCGAATCCGTGGTGAAAGGCCATGGAATCGCGCACAGCCTTGACAACTTTTGCGTGATCGCCTTCGTACTCCATGACCACCGCGCTCAGGTAGTAGGTGTTGGTCAGGTCGCTCATGGCGGTGTAGGGAACGTAGACGTGCTCGTTGATGTTGTCGTCCCCGTTCTGCACCTGATGCTTCATCACGCCGACGACCTGGTAGGAGATGCCGTCGAGGCGGATGCTTTCGCCGAGCGCGTTCTGGCCGGAGAAGAGTTTTTTCTTTGCATCCGATCCGATGACCGCCACGCGCGTGTGGGTGAAGTCGTCGCTCTCGCTGAAGAAACTGCCTTCGGCAATGTCGAGCTTGCGCATGCGGCCGTAAGCAGCGTAGACGCCACTGACGCCGTAGTTCGAACTGCGCGTGCCATAGGCGACGACGCAATTCTTGGACGATTCCGGCGAAACACGCTTCAGCAATGGAACCTCGGCGCGAATGAAGTCGAGGTCGTTGACGTCAAGGCGCACTTGCGTGCCCGCCTTCGTTCCTCCGGCCTGCAGTTCGGTGCGCCCCGGGAAGATGAAGACCAGGTTCGTGCCGAAGGAGCGGAAGGCAGCCCACAGTCCACGCTCGAAGCCAGTGCCGTAGGCGAGAAGAAGCACGACCGTCGCGATGCCCCAGGCCATGCCGAGCATGGTGAGCACGCTGCGGCGCCGGTTGTGGCGCAACGCGTTGTAGGCCTGGGTTGCGAGATCGAGGATCAAAGTCAGCTCCTAGCCTCTAGCTCTTAGCTTCTAGCTCTTCGCTTTCAGCTTGCTCTTCATTTTATTCAACTTTTTACTTCCGTTGCCACTTGGCTTCACCTTCGCGGGACGGACGAATGCGTCCGTCGCCACACGATTCATTCTTGGCGCAGCGCTTCTACCGGCGGCAACAAGGCGGCTTTTCTTGCTGGATACAGGCCTGCCGCTATGCCCGCTATCGCCAGAGAGCCAATAGCGGCGAAGGCTGAGGCCGGGATGATTCTTGGCGTGTCAAAGCCCTCGGGCGATGGCAGCATCGCCAGCAGCGTCACGAAGGCCGTCGCAATGGCCAATCCTATGCCGCCGCTGAAGGCGGTGAGGAATGCCCCTTCGATAAAGAATTGCGTCAGGATTGCCCGGTAGGTTGCGCCCAGCGCTTTGCGCAGGCCAATCTCTTTCGTTCGCTCGGTCACGGATACGAGCATGATGTTAATGATGCCGATGGCTCCGAGGCCCAGGGTTACGACGCCGACGACGCCCAGGAACCAGTCCATGGCATCGAAGATCCTGCCAACTTTCTTCATGTTTTCGATCGTGTCCCAGTCTTCGAAGGCATCTTGCAGCTTGGGACTGAAGCCGTGGCGGCGCGCGATGATGCGGTGAATCTCGTCCTTGGCCTCAGCGTGCAGGTCTTTTGTTATGGGGCGGTAGTTGAGGAACGAGATCGCATCCTCGGAGTTCGCCTTGGTCATGGGGAACAAGTCCCGCATGGTTTCTACCGGAATGAAGATACGGGAGTTGGTGCCGTTATTGCCGTCGCGTCCGACTTTCGCAACCACGCCCACCACGTCGAAGTTGATCCCGTTGAGCAAGATCGTCGAGCCGACCGCGGGGCGTCCGGGAAACATGTTTTTGAGCAATTCCCATCCCACGACGGCAACGCGGCGGCGCTCGGCGTTGTCCTGATTGTTGAACCAGCGCCCTGGGTCTATGGGGACATTGCGAATCTGGTTGTAGTCGGCAGCCACGCCGAAGACCTGGCCGTTGGTGGATCCGTAATCGCTGACGGCGCGGATATCTTCGCGATTCAATACTGGTGACAGAGCGCCTACGAACTGAGCTTCGCTGCGGATCGCCAAATAATCTTTGTAGGTGAAGTAGTAGGTCTGCCCGGACTGCGTGCTGCCCTCGACGGCGGGAATGCGCCCCGGAAACATAAACATAATGTTCTGTCCGAGGGTGGCAAGTTGGCGTTCCTGGCCGCTGCGAAAACCTTCGCCCAGGCCAACCAACAGCAACAGGGAACCGACTCCCCAGGCGATCCCGAACATCGTCAGAAACGAACGGAGCTTATGCGCCCAAAGGGTCGACAGTGACTGCCGGACGATGTCGAGAAGCATTCGCATTTAGTTGAGGTTACAGAATCATGCCCCCACGCCTCCGGGGAGGAGCGTGGGGGCACCCGGGTAACGTTCAGGCGAGGGGTCTCAATCCCGCCTAACCATCTGATCAGAGATACGCAGCCGGACTCGTTAAAGTTCCCTGCTGGTATGTAGTCAGTTAGACCCCAGAGATAGGAAAAAGGTTAGCCGGGGAGGAGATTTCGAGGAGGGCCTTGTGGGTGTGAAGTTTAGGGGGGACTTGCCGATAACCCGAGAGGAAGATCAAGGGACAAAAGTTGGGAGGTGGGGTTTGTTTAGCAGGAAGGTTCTGCACGGGGGCGCAGTTCCCGGTGATTCCCGCGTTCATGCCATGAGCCGGTCTGCCGAGTACGTGGTGGACACGGTGCAGCGACTGCTGACGGTCAAGTTTGGAAGGAAGGTCACGTTCAAAGAGATTGAACGATATTCGCAGGGGCTGCGGACGAATCCGGCGTTCGAGGCCAGTTTTGCAGAGATTGTGGACCTTACCGAAGTCAAGGAGCTTTACCTGCAGGCCGACGAATTTCTCAAGCTGGCTGATGAGATCGATCCATTCTCGCCTGTCGCCAAGCGCGCCTTTGTAGCGCGAACAGCAGTGCAGATCCATGCCGCCCGGATGCACAAGATCCTGCGGGTTCAGAGAAATATCGAGATTTTCCACACGGTCGAGGAGGCGGAGACCTGGATAAAGATGTAGGTTTTTCCGTCGCCCTACTGCTGCTTTTCCTTGGGCCTCTCGTATGCCTTCTGTAAATACTTGCGCGCATCTTCAAGTGCGCCAAAGGTGTTGTCGTTGGTCTGCAGGGCCTGGCGGTATTCGTTGACGGCGCGTTCGCGCTGCCCAGTGATGTCGAAAATCTTGCCCAACTGCAGGCGGCTCCAGACTTCGGTCCAGCGGGGTTCGCCGTCACCGTTGATCGCTTCGCGATAAGCGTTGGCGGAGGACTGGTAATTCCGCTGTATGAAGAAGACCTCAGCGATACGGTAGTGGGCGAGCGAACTGTTTTTGTTGAGATCGAGCGCCTTATTGAATTCCGTGAGGGCTGCCGACAGATCTGCCTGCTGCTGTAAAGCTTGTCCACGGAGGATGGCGGCGCGCAGCTTTACGTCGCTCGAGTTCGTGAGTACGTGGTGGTCGGGATCGACTGAGATACGGCGAGGGCGTCCGAAGGTTTCAATCGTGAAGGGCGAAGTGGTTCCCACGACTTCGACGCGCTTGTTTTCGGTCTTTCCGTCCGTATCGATTCTTAGGTCCACGGGCATGCGGAAGAGGTCGAGGTCCTGAGAAATTTCGCCGGTAACGCGGAAGCCGGGGCTCTTGTCTTCCTTCGCCTGCTCCTTCGTCTCGTTTTCTTTTTTCGCAGCCGTACTGCCGCCGAGACGGTAGGTGGTGTACTTCACCTTGAATTCCGGCGCACCGGTGGAGTCGAGCCACTGGGAGAAGAACCAGGTGAGCTGGTCGCCGTAGTTTTTCTCGGCGATGGTGCGGAAGTCGTCCATGGTCGCGGATTTACCCGCGAACTGCGCAGAGAAGTCGCGCATGGTCTTGTTGTATTTGTCCTCGCCCAGCACCCAGCGCAGCATGTGCAGGATCATCGCGCCTTTATCGGTGGCGAGAGATTGAAACTCGGTGGAGAACGTATCCAACTTGCTGGCGCTCGATAGTGGCACGGTGTCGTAGGCCAGCGCGCCCACCGACATATCTTTCACGGCTTCTTCCAGACCGGCGGCCCCGGCGGCGTTCTCCACGTACATTGCTTCGGAGTAGCGAGAGAAGCCATCGGTGAGCCACCAGTCGTCTTTAGTGGCTGGACTAACGGAAACGCCCCACCACTGGTGGGCGATCGCATTGGCCAAAAGACGATAGTTGGTCTTCTCAGTGATGGAGGGCCCGGCCATGCCGGCGATTTCCGGGGCCCAAATATAGGGGACCGTGTCACCCGGAAGCTCGACGACGTTGAGCTTCTGCGACGGCGGCAGGCCGTACAGAGTGATGAAGTAGGTGAACTCCTGAACGGCGGTGGTGGTGTAGGCCGGAGCCAGGCTTTGATGCGTGGGCTTGAAGAAAACGTGCAGATCCAAACCGGCTTCGTCGCTTTTGTACTCCTGAAAAATTCCGGCAACGATGGTGCCGGGAAAACTCGGCTTCGTTGAGGTGAAGGTGAAAGTCTTGGTGGGCAGCACACTGGCGTTTGGCTTCTTGGATGCCGGCGTGTCGGCGACTGCGACTTTGCCGCTGCCGATCGCGAGCATATGCGCGGGGATGGTCACGGAGATGGTGGAGGTGAAGCGGTTGAGTCCGTATCCGCTGACCGGGAACCAACGCCCGGCATAGAGCAGATAGCTTGTGTCGTCGCTGATGTAGGCGAGCTTAAGGCCGGGGACGGGGCTGTTGTCGCCGGTTTCGAGCTGTCCCTCGTATTCGAAAGTCAGAGTGGTCGAGGCGTCTTTGGCCAGGCCGGAAGGCAACGGAACGCGAACAGTGGAATCCTGGGTGACGCGCTCGGCGGAAAGCGACTGGTTCCTCTCGTCGACAACCTTGGTGACGCGCAGGTCGTTGTTCAATTCGAAGACGGCGACGCTCAGATCCTGCAAGGCAGTGAATTTGACCTTGGCGCGCGCAGACATCTGGTGAAGATGCGGAGTCAGGACAACGTCAATTTGGTAGTCGTCGACCCGCAGCCGCGCTTTTTCCGCCGCCCACGACGGGCTCGCGAACAGAACGAGCAAGGACAGAGTCAAGGAACTGGTTAGGACGCTCAGTACGCGCCGCCGGTGAATCGACATTAAGGAGAGTCTCCAGGAAATGATAACCCATTTCCTATGATGAAGATTCTGACGCAAAAGATGCTGGAAGCACAAGTTAAGACGGCTAGAAGACAAAAGCTCTTAACCCGTTGACCTCACAGAAAACACTGAGGAGACGGAGGGCGGCACTGCCACAAGGGGCCCGAAGGCTGGCTGTTCAGGGTTTAGCTCGTTCCTGATCTCGAGCGTGAGGGGTGAGCTTGCGCAGGAGAAACTCCTGAACCACATTGCCGAATGCATTGGCGCCGATCCCGATGCCCGCATTTTCGAAGGTTAATCCTCCGCTGAAGCGATCGGCGGGGGGATAGTAGAAGTTCGAAATGGCGGCAGAAGCCATGTCGCCGATGATGCTTGAATAGTTGGGCTGCCATCGGCCGTTGTCGCCTTTGCAAATGACGGCATTTGCCATGGCGTATAGAAATCGTGATTTTCTGCTGCCGGTGCCTTTGTAGAAATAACGGGGATCCTGTTTAAGAAGCGAGGGCAGGATTGCGCCGCCGATGAACGTACCGGAGACGAAGTCGGCGTAGGCGGCGCCATAGCGCTTCGCGTAGCCCTGCGCGCCCTGGCCGTATCCGGCGAAAGTGTCATTGGCCTGCTCAAATGCCGCGATGATGCCGGTGATTCCGAATGAGACCGGGTCGATTGAGGTCTTCCAGGCGAGCTGGAATTTTTGCCGACTGTTGAGCGGGACGGGATGAGGATCGTAGCTGACGTAAAAGTTGGGCAGGACGCCGAACAGTCGCTGCTTTTCTTGGTCGCGGATCTGTCCTTCGGCGACTTCGACTGGAGTGAGTTTCACCTCAACGTCGGTCGTCGTTTCGCCGATTGCCAGCACGATTTGCGGGATGACGTAATCTTCTCCGGCATGCAGCACGCCGGACTTCGTCTGGGTGGCAAAGCCGGTTGAGCTGAGCGTGAGCTGAAATGGGCCGGCGGCCACGTTGGCGAAAGCGAAGTTTCCATCGCCATCGGACAAAGTGTCAGACGTTGCGGGCACACCATCCTGTGCGAGTGTCACTTTGACATTGCCGACAACGGCGCCATCTTTGTCGACGACTGTGGCGCGAATTTTGCCAGGCTGGGGCGTCAGGGCGGCGATGCCAGATCCCGGTTGCGTCTGAGCCATCCCAGGGATGACCCATAGCAGCAATACAGTCAGGCAGGAAAAGCAAAGTCCTTCTGACAGGCTGGTTCGGACTCTTTTCTTGCCGCCGTTCAATGCAAACTTTCTCCCGTGCTTATTCTCGCGCTGCCGCTGCGATTCCGGCAGGATAGAAACCCTCAAAAGCGGGAATTTATGTTCCCAAGGTAACTAGTTTTCTCCTAAGGCGATTTCCCGATTGGTGTTCCTTTGAGTGTTCCTCGAATTTGAGACCGATTAAGTGGTTGGATGTAGGTTGGGAGCTAAAAGTCCCCGCGCCGGGAAAGAATAATTTGGGCAGCGCGGTCAGCCGGGGACTGAACGGAAGCGTTTTGTTGGTTCTGTGGGGCTCGCAGCTTGGCTTTCACCGCTGCCAGCCCTTCCAACATACGGGTGCGGGGAGGGCCATCGGGGAGAATTTCTTTCAGCCGGGCGACTACCTTTTTCGCGGTGAAATCGTGTTGAACCAGTTCAGGGATGACTTCTTCTTCGGCGATCAGATTGACCATGGCGAATCTTGGGACCTTTACGCGGGGTTTGCCCATCAGGTACGTCAGAGTAGAGACGCGATAGACCATGACGAATGGGGTGTTCATCATGGCGGCTTCCACGGTGGCGGTGCCGCTGGCCACGATGCCAGCGCGGGAGTGATAAAGGGCGGGGAGAGCGTCGGGGACGAGAGTTATTTTTCGCTGGCCGATCAGGCTGAGCAGGAAGCTGCGGTCGAGTGTAGGTGCAAGTGGGAGAAGGTATTCATAGCCTGCGCCGAGCAGGCCCGCCGATTCGAGAATCGTGGGCAGATTCATGTGGACTTCTTTGACGCGGCTGCCGGGCATGAGGGTGATCCATTGCTTGGTGGGGTCGAGGTTCAGCGAGGCGGCGTATTCGGCGCGCTTGATGGTTGGGTGCGGAAGTTCAGCCAGCGGATGGCCGACGAAGGTCGCGTCAACACCGCGGTCGCGGTAGAACTTTTCTTCGAAGGGGAAGATGACGAGAGCCTTGTCGATGTAGTCGCGGAGCAGGCGCACGCGTCCCTGGCGCCATGCCCAGAACTGTGGTGCTACGTAGTAGACCGTAGGCATGCCACGTCTTTTCATCTGACGGGCGACCCGCCAGTTGAACGCAGGAGAGTCGATGACGATGGCGAGATCGGGCTTGCGGCGGTCGGCCTCGCGGATGAGGTGATTGTATAAGCCCAGGATTTTCGGCAGGTGGCTGAGAATTTCGGTGATGCCGACGACGGCGAGGTCTTTGGTGTCGACGACGGTGTCGCATCCAGCGGCGCGCATGCGGTCGCCGCCGACGCCGAAAAATGTGAGCGATGGGTCACGGCGGAGCAGGGCATCCATGAGTTGAGCGCCGTACATTTCACCGGAGGCTTCGCCGGCTGAGATCAGGATTCGCAAGGAAGCATTGTAATTGGAGCATCTTGAGAACGGCAGGCCCCCAGAATGTTGCTTATCAGCCCTGCATGTCAATCGTTGCCAGGCCGATGGCTTGCGGTTGCCGCTTGCCGTTCGCGGGCGAGAGCGCCGCGCCACGCTCACAATCTCCTGATCCTTAGTACTGCCGTAGTAGAGCTGAAGTAGATATCGCGCCACGCAGTTTTTTGGTGGGGTGCCGAGTCGGGGTTCTATCCCTAGTCACCGGTGCCAAGCAGCGGGAGCGTTAAGGGCGTGGCGGATGCGCTGCTGGTAACGCTCACGGTTCCCTGCTTGATTCCTTTAGATAGAGGTTTAAAGATCACATTTACGTAGCAGAAGGCTCCTGCCTTGAGGGTGCTGCCACATGTGTGCGATTGCCCGAAGTTTGCTGTGGCCTTGAAGGCGCTAAACGTTACGTCCGCCCCGGTGGCATTCAGAAGGGCTATCCGTTGAACTGGGCTGCTGGTGCCTACCGATTGCTGTGTGAACCGAACGGACGGAGCGCCGAAGGCCAATCCGCTGCCGGAGATGTTACCGGTCAGAAAAAACGATTGAGGACTATTTTTTGCATTGTCCGTAAGCGTCAAAGTTGCGGAGGTTTGGCCCCCTCCGAACTCTCCCGTCAGCGTGATGGTCATCGTGCAGCTTCCGCCGGGCGCGATGGTATTGAAGCAAGTACCAACACTGCCAAAGTTGAACTCTGGTGCGTTGGAGAGTCCGAAATCCGTAATTGTCAGGGGCTGAGTTCCAACGTTGGTGATGGTAATTGGAGACGGTGGGCTGGTTACGCCTAAGGCGGTACCAATCAAGGACGAGCCAGAGAATGCTACGAAGGGCCCAGACACCGCCGTTCCCGCTAACTTCACATGGTGTATCCCGGCTCCGTCTGTGATCGTCAAAAGGCCGCTTCGATTTCCAGCTAATGTGGGTGCGAAGGTCACCAGGATTTGACAATGGGTGCCGGGCAGGACTTCCGAGCTGCAGTTGTTACCCGAGACCGTAAAGTTCGGAGAGGCTACAACGCTTGAGAATGCTACGTTCGCGGTGCTCAGGTTCGCGAATGTGACGGCGACTGGCTGAGTTTCGCTGCCGACACCCCATGCCGGAAAAGTCAGGGCCGCAGGAGAAATGCTGACTCTGAGATTGGGCAGAGTCACTTTGGCGAGAAACGCGTCGCTAAATCCGGCGTTGGCGGTCTGGAATCCGCCCTGGAGGGGAAAATTGGTGGAATTTGTGCTCCCAGCCAGATACAGATTTTGCGAAGCGTCTTTGGCTATCGCGTTGAGACTATCAGGACCGTTTCCTCCGAAGTAGGTCAGGTAGGCGAGCGAACTGCCATCGGGTGTCAGTTTTCCGAGCACACCGGTGCTGAAGCAGCACTCGCTGGGTTTGATGGCGATGAATGATCCTGTTGTAGTCGGCAGATCAGTCGAATCCGTATATGCGCTGAAAATGATATTCCGTTGAGCGTCAACGGTGACGCCGGTGGGCCACACGCGATCGGGACAGAGATGAGCGGAGGTGAGTAAATTGCTGCCGCTGGGATTCAACTTGAGCACAAGGAAGCCAGAGTCGCAGGACTGATCGATCGCTCCGGGGGAGACGGGCGCAGAGGGCCCTGCGCTTCCAGCGACGTAGGCGCTCCCTGTACTGTCAACCGCGATGCCGTAAGGGGTTGCTCCGCCAATCAGAGCGGAATAGGTGAGCGACGTTCCGGTGGGATCCAGTTTAAGGACATACATGTTGCTGGCCAGCGGAGGCAAGAATGGTGTGTGGAACGCCCCTGTAGTTACGGGAAAGTTCGATGACAGTGTATTTCCCGTGACGTAGATGTTACCGACGGAGTCAAGGGCGATGTATCCGCCAGCGTCTTGAAGGTCAACTTCGCCTAAAAATGTGCCGAATACGAGGCCAGTTCCCGTCGGATTCAGTTTTACGACGAATGAACTGCCTTGCCCCTGGGCGCTGGTTTGAAAAGCTCCCTGTGTAACGGGAAAGTCGGGAGATCCGGAGAATCCGCCGATATACGCGTTATTTCCACGGACAGCGATGCTGGTGGCGAAGTCCTCGTTACTGCCGCCCAGATAGGTCGAGTAGAGCAACGCAGAACCCGTCGAGTTCAGCTTCACGACGAAAGCGTCATTGTTAAAGCAGGTGCCACCGCAACTCCGTTGTAAGGCTTTGCTGGTGGTGGGAAAATCTGTCGAATTGGTCAAGCCTGCGATGTACGCATTACCAACAGAGTCGACCGCAATTGAAGTGCCCGCATCGGCGTTGCTGCCACCAAGGTACGTTGCATAGACGAGTCCGTTGCCAGTCGTGCTGATCTTGGCGACGAACGCGTCGGAGCAACCGACGGTGCATGTGTCTAATACCGGAAACACCGCGTCGGGGGTCACAGGAAAATCCAGCGAAGCAGTGCCACCCGTCAGGTACGCATTACCCTGACCGTCAACGGCTACACCTGCCGCATAGTCGTTGGCGACTCCACCCAGGTAGGTTGAATAGTCGACGACAGGATCGATAATCAGTTCGCGAGAGTGATCGTAACTCCCGACAACAAAGCTCAATCTCTGTTCGCCCGTTCTCTCGCGTACGAGCCGGAAATGACCGTCGATATTCTTTCTTCCTGCCGGCAAATCCTGATAAATCAGAGGAGCTTTGAATCGGATGTCGCCCTTCCGGGCGTTCAGTCGCAAGGCCCCATCGTCTTCCAAAGTCGCAATTCCGGAGCCCGCGATGGAGAACGCGACATCATCCGGGTTCGCCCCGGGATGAACCACGAGGTCGTATTCGAGTTGACGCCCAGTCCCGTAGAAAATTAGGTCGATTCCAGAGTAAATGCTCTCGTATTTCACTTTTCGGAAGGTCGAGACTCCGATTCGCCACTTCGCCGGATCATTTCCGAAGATATAGTTCGTCTTGCCCGGTAAATCGTCGATTCCCTGAATGCTTCCCTTGGCACTTGCACCCACAAACCCAATGGTGAAGACATCGCGATCGCTCCATCGGTGACCGGCAGATGTGCCCTTTGCGCTGGGGGATTGAAGCGCGAGCGAGATCCGAGTGGGTGAGAGCAACAGGCCGTAGCCCGGTCCACGTGCCAGAAAGGACTGCACCTCTGGGGACGTTCCTTGGTAGCGTTCGAAGGCGACCGGCAGTTGATCGAGGGGGAAGGCGGCCACAGCAGGGGAGTCGCCGGTTCGATCGCTGGGTAGCGCTCGGCAAACTGCTGGCAAGAAAGTGAAAAGCAGAACTATCGACACGTATGCGCGCATAGCATCTCCCGAGAACTACTTGCCGGTTCCTCGTAAAGCAATGAACTGAATCTTGCCCAGAGCGTTGTCTGTGATTCTCAGCTGAGCGGTTCTCACACCCTTCGCAGTCGGGTGGAATTCGATATTGACAGTGCAAGCCTTCCCTACCGGCAGAGTCGTCCCACACGCACTGCTGACCGCGAAGTCACTGGAATCGGTTCCTGTGATTGAAATTGAATTCACTCGCAACAGAGTGCTGCCTGGGTTGCTGATGGTTGTCGTCTTTGCGGTGGAGGTTGTGCCTACGCTTTGCGCCGGGAACGTAAGTGCCGAAGGATAAACTGAGACCACAGCTTCGTTGAGGAGGACAGTCATCGTATTGCCGGCGAAGGTTGTATTCGTGACGGCTAGGTCGAGGCTGCCGTCATGGTCAAAATCGGCTAGAGCCAGGCCAACGGGGGCGACCCCGGCGAAATACGATGAGGAAAGATAGAGAGAGCCGTACCCTCGGCCTCGGAAGATGTGAATGTTGCCATCGAACTGAGGAGCGGCGACCACAACATCTGGCTTGCCGTCCCCATCCAGGTCAGCAACTGCCACGGACGTGATACCAGATGACAAAGGATAGATCGCTGGTGACCAGAACTGGCCATTGCCTTTGCCAAACAAGACGCCTAGGCCCGTGCCGCCGACGACGAGATCAAGTTGGCCATCCTTGTCTACATCCGCGGCAACGATTGTGGCAGCGTTGGCGACGCCCTTGTAGGTGACCGCGGCACCGAAGGTGCCGTTTCCTACTCCTAAGAGGACGTCGACGGTCGTGTTTGTGGCGGCAACTGCGAGGTCAAGTTTCCCGTCGCGATTGAAATCGCCGGCGACAATGGCAGTAACATTGAGGCCTGATGCGAATGGAACGGGCGCACTGAAACTCCCATTGCCATGTCCAGCCAAAAACGACAACCCCACCCCTGCATTTAACACGACGATGTCTGTCTTCCCATCACCATTAAAATCGCCAGTAACGAGCGCGATAGGATTACTGCCACATGGGTAATCGACATGACCTGCGAACGTGCCGTTGCCCAATCCGACCAATACGGAAATCATCCCGTGTTGGTAGTCTTCGACAACTAGGTCGGGCGTGCTGTCGCCGTTGAAATCGCCGACTGCGATTGCCGTGCCTCCGCTTGCAGCCTGATAGCCGACTGATGGCTTGAACGTACCGTTTGCGTTGGCTAGCAAAATTGAAATCGAACTATCCTGGCTATTGCGGACGGCAAGATCCAGATGACCATCACCGTTGAAATCGGCGGTAACCAGGGCGACCGGGTTCTGTCCCGTAGCATACTGCGCCAGCTTCTCGAATCTTCCATCGCCGATGCCCAGCAATACTGATGCGCTCGAGGTTTGATTGCCGTTGAAGTTGGCACTCAAGATGTCCAGGATTCCATCCCGGTTGAAGTCTGCCAGAGCCACGGCCGCGGACGTGTGATTGGCCCCGTAGGGGCTCAAGGTTTGGAAGGTTCCGTCGCCATTTCCCAGCCCGACATTGACGACGCCTCCAAAGCCAACGGCGATGTCGAGTTTGTGATCGCGATTGAAATCCCCGATCTGGATACTGCCCGCGGGCCATGCGACTTGGGTCGTCATCGGCGATTGAAAGGTTCCGTTCCCATTGCCCAGCAGGATCGAGTAGTATCCGCAACCGCAGTCAGGGCCATTCGCTACTGCCAGGTCGAGGAAGCCGTCGCCATTTAGGTCTCCAACGGCCAACGCGATTGGAATCTGGCCGGCCGGGAAACTTCCCTTGGTAGTGAAAGTCCCGTCGCCTTTGCCGAGGAGCACGATGATGGCATTGGAGCCGTAATCCGCCACTGCCAGATCTGTGTGCCCATCATGGTTGAAGTCCGCTGCAACAATTCCGATTGTATTGGTCGTGACGTTGTATTCAACATAGGGCCGCAGAGTGCCATCGCCATTGCCGAGAAATACAGAGACTGTGCTGATGCCGCTGTTGTGCGTGATGGCGATATCTAGCTTGCCATCGCCATTGAAGTCACCTACCGCTATTTCATCGGGATTTGTGCTGGTATCGAAAGTAGATGGATTCTTGAACGTACCATCGCCGTTTCCTAGAAAAGTGGAAACAGTGTTCGATTGCCAATTCGTTAGCACGAGATCGAGGTTTCCGTCTCCATTGAAATCACCGGCAACCACTGCCGCCGGCGAATTGCCAGTGGGATAGCTGGATCGATATTTCAACGAACCATTCGGCTGTCCCAGCAGAATGGTGACGGTATTTTGGGTACTGTCGGTGATTGCGACATCCACGGCGCCGTCGTGATTGAAGTCGCCTAGTGCGACCCCGGCGGGGTTGGCTCCGATAGTGAAATCAGCGCGTCCGAAAAGAAAGGTTTGAGCCTCAGACTTATAGCTCAGCCCAACCAGGGCGACTAACGTGGACACAATAACAACCTTTAGCGTCGAAGACAGGAAAGTCACGAAGTTACCTCAAGGTCGTTAGAAGTGCTTTACCAACGGGAACCCTAACGCGAAGACAGTGGCGTAGTTTGATTGATCCCTTCGGTCCTGTCAAGGCAATTTACGTTTCGAGGCGTCGGAGAACCCTTACTGGAAGCCTGTTTCGGGGTGACCTGAGTAGACAGCCAAGAGCGAAAGGCGTATTGGGCAATAAGTCGGGATCTTCAGACCGTCTAAACGAACTTACTGATTTTAGTCGTCAGCACTCACCGTTGATTGCGCGGCTTGCTGGTTGACGGTTGGAATCTCCTGATCCTTGTACTGCAGTTGGTAGAGCTTGAAGTAGATGCCGCGGTTGGCGAGGAGTTCCTGGTGGGTGCCGATTTCGCGGACCTGGCCTTTGTGCATGACGATGATCTTGTCGGCGCGCTGGATGGTTGAGAGGCGGTGGGCGATGATCAGGGAGGTGCGGCCGTCGACCATGCGGCTGAGCGCGTCGCGAACTCGGAACTCGGTTTCGGTGTCGACGCTGGAAGTGGCTTCGTCGAGGATCAGAATCTTCGGTTCGTGTGCGAGGGCGCGGGCGAAGGAGATGAGCTGCTTCTGTCCGGTGGAGAGCGTTGAGCCGCGTTCGCGGACTTCTTCGTTGAATCCGTTGGGCAGGCCGCGGATGAAGTCGCCGAGGTTGACGTCTTCGGCGGCTTTGGAGATGTGTTCGTCCAGAATGCGGCCGGTACCCAGGCGGATGTTGCCGCCGATTGTTCCGGTGAAGAGGAATGGGTCTTGCAGGACTACGCCGAAGCGGCTGCGGAGGTCGCTCAGGTCCATTTCTTTGACGTCGACGCCGTCGATGCGGACCGCGCCTTTCTGCACGTCGTAGAAGCGCAGGAGCAGGGAGATCAGCGTGGTCTTACCGGCGCCGGTGTGGCCAACTACGGCAACGGTTTCTCCGGGTTCGATGGCGAAGGTTACGTCGCGGAGGACCCAGTCGGGTTTTGTGCCGCTTTCAGCTAAAGGCGTCGCCTCGCTCTGCTCGGCTGGACGGACGAATGCATCCGTCCCTACACGTGCATTTTTCTCATCCGGAATATCTCGGTAGGCGAACCAGACGTGGTTGAATTCTATGCGGCCGGGGCCTTCTGGTTTCTTTGTTGTCGCGGGCGTGACGATATCGACCGGCGTGTCGATCAGTTTGAAGACGCGTTCGCTGGCGGCCATGGCGGACTGGAGAATGTTGTACTTCTCGCTGAAGTCCATGATGGGGCGGAAGAAGCGCATGGCGTACTGCATGAAGGCGATCAACACGCCGAGCGAGGCTGCCGTGGCGACCAGGTGGAGCGAGACAAGCGGCTGATGGCCAAATTCGACGGAGACGCTCTTGGCCACGATGCCGCGCATGACGTCCTGTCCACCGAACCAGATGACGCAGGCGATCGCGATTGCCGAAAAGAAATCGACGACCGGATAGTAGACAGCATAGGCCAGGATGGCGTCTTTGAACGCGTCCATGTGGCTGTGGTTGATCTCGGAGAAACGGTTGTAGGCTTTGCGCTCGCGATTGAAAAGTTGCAGGACGACCATGCCGCTGACGTGTTCCTGCAGGTAGGCGTTGATGCGGGCGATGGCGGTCCGAATGCGGCGGTAGGAGTCGCGCACCTTGTCGCGGAAAATCTTGGTCGCGTAGATGATGAAGGGCAACGTGGCGAAGGTGATCAGCGCCAGCTTCCAGTTCATGCAGAGCATGATGCCGAGAATGCCCATCAGCACGAAGAGATCTTCGAAGATAGAGACGACTCCGGAGGTGAACATTTCGTTCAAGGCGTCGACGTCGGTGGTGACGCGCGTGACCAGGCGTCCGACAGGATTCTTGTCGTAGAACGCGACGTGCATGCGCTGGAGGTGGCGGAAGATCTGGCTGCGCAGATCGAACATGACTTTCTGTCCGGTCCACTGCATGAAGTAGGTTTGCAGGAATTCGAGCAGAAAGGTGAGGAGGAGCAGGCCGAAATAGATGGTGGAAATCTGCGCGATTCCGTGCAGGGGTTGAGGGCTGAGCCAACTCCACAAACCGGAGGTCGCGCCTTTTACCGGCGCGAGATAGCGGTCGACGGCGACTTTGACGAGGTACGGCCCGAGTACGTCGCAGATGGATTTCAGGATGATGGAGGCAATGGCAATCGTGACCTGCCAGCCGTAGGGACGCAGGTAGGTAAGCAGCCGCCGCATGAGCCGACTGTCATACGCTTTGCCTAGTACTTCTTCTTCCTGGGCCATTCGTTTCCGACGAAAATTCTCAAATCAGCGCATGAACGCTGCGCACGCTTTATCAGGGTACCTCAACAGTGTTACCTCAACATAGATGGTTGAGGCAGCGGGGAAGATGGAAAACGTTTGCGGGTGGGATAATCAGTGCAGTGGCTCTGGGAATCTACATTTCGGTGCCGTTCTGCCGCACGAAGTGCAGCTACTGCAACTTCGCTTCGGACGTGTTTTCGCGCGTTGTTTTCGAGCGGTACGTGGATCGTGTGTGCGTGGACATCGCGAGGTCTCAAGCGGTCGCGCAGGAGATGGGCGGGAAGTTCGAGCGCGAGGTGGATTCGATTTACCTGGGCGGCGGTACTCCTACGGTGCTTGAGGCCGGGCAGCTACGGCGAGTGTTCGATGCTGTGCGATCGCAGTTTGAAGTGCGGGCCGATGCGGAAGTCACGGTGGAGTGCGCGCCGGGAACGCTGGGGCCGGAGGTGCTGGAGGGACTGCTTCACTGCGGCGTGAATCGTGTGAGCCTGGGCGTGCAGTCGTTTGTGGACGGCGAGGCGGCGGCGGTTGGACGGTTGCACAAGCGCGTCACCGTTGTGGAGGACATTGCCCGCCTGCGCTCAGCTGGGATCGTCAACATCAACGTCGATCTTATTGCGGGATTGCCGCACCAGACGGCGGAAAGCTGGCAGGTGTCGCTGGCGGAGACGATTGCGACGGGGGCTCCCCATGTGAGCGTCTACCTGCTCGAGGTGGATGAGGATTCGCGGCTGGGGCGCGAGTTGATTGCCGGGGGCACGCGATATCACGCGCACTTTGTGCCGGAGGAAGAGGCGACGGCGGACTTTTATATCGAGGCGTGCGAACGTTTGCATGCCGAGGGCGTGACGCAGTACGAGATTTCCAACTTTGCCCGGGCGGGTCTTGAGTCGCGCCACAACTTGAAGTACTGGACGCGCCAGCCGTATCTCGGGTTCGGTGTGGATGCGCACTCGATGCTGGCTTCCGTTTCGACCGGGAGCGAGGCGGTGCGGTTCTCCACTGCGGATGTGCTGGAGAAGTATGTCACTGGTTCGCCGCTGCAGGAGACGATGGTTTCGCGCGCGGCTGCTTTGGAGGAAAGTTTCTTTCTTGGATTGCGCTTGAACCGGGGCGTTGATTTGCGGGGGGTCGTGGAGCTGTTCGGTCAGCAGGCTATCAATGACTTGCGGAGCGTTATCGAGCAACTAGTCGAGGACGGACTGATGCAGCGGGCTGGCGATTTCGTTCGGCTTACGCCGCGGGGCCGGTTGCTATCCAACGAAGTTTTCCAGGCATTCCTTGCCCCGGCCGACGCTTCGGCGAAAGCCCTGTAGCGCGGCGTATAATTCGTATTGGATCTTCCCCGCTGGTTCCAGAAGAGCATAACGGGCCCGGTGCCAAACCATCCGGTCGGTTGGGTGGCTCACGGAAATACGCAGAATCGCCAGTGTTCATGCGGTTTTCGCCACCTCTCTCCTTTCTTTCCGGTGGTAACTTCTTCCTCATCCAGCGCTATGTTCTAATCAAAATTCGGGGCAACGGCAGTCGAAGTGCCCCTTGATGCGGGGCTGCGCGAGTTGCAGAACCTGAGCGCGCCGGAGGAACTTTGGATTTCCAACTGAACGAAGAACAACTGCATTTGAAGAAAAGCGTCCGCGAGTTTGCCGGGCGCGAGATCAAGCCGCACGTCATGACTTGGGACGAGGCTGGCGAGTTTCCGCTGGCGACGATCAAGGAACTGGGCAAGCTGGGGCTGCTGGGGACGATCTTTCCTCCGGAGTACGGCGGGGCGGGCATGGGATATGTCGAATACGTCACGGCGATCGAGGAACTGTCGCGGGTAGATGGTTCGGTCGGCATCATTGTGGCAGCGCACACTTCGCTATGCTCGAATCATATTTTTCTTGCCGGCAATGAGGCGCAGAAGAAGAAATATGTCAGCAAGCTGGCGACCGGGGAATTTATCGGTGCGTGGGGATTGACGGAACCGGCCTCGGGATCGGATGCGGGTAGCGCTCGCATGACGGCTGTGTGCAAGGGCAATAGTTGGGTACTGAATGGAACCAAGACATTCTGCACCAACGGTCATTACGCTGACGTGGTCGTCGTGCTGGCAGTAACCGACCGCGCCGCACATACGCACGGGCTCTCGGCATTCATCGTCGAAAAAGATACCAAGGGCTTTCGTCCGGGCAAGAAAGAGAACAAGCTGGGGCTGCGGGCCAGCGATACGGCAGAGCTGATTTTTGAAGACTGCGTAATTCCAGCAGAGAATCTGCTGGGCGGTGAAGGGCAGGGATTTCCTGACGCCATGCGCGTGCTCGATGGCGGACGCATCTCGATCGCGGCGTTGTCATTGGGGATGGCGCAGGGCGCTTATGAGGCAGCCCTGAAATACTCGAAGCAGCGCAGGCAGTTTGGGAAGGCCATCAGCGATTTTCAGGCAATACAGTGGAAGCTGGCCGACATGGCGACTGAGATCGACGCGGCCATGCTGCTCACCATGCGGGCGGCGTCGATGAAAGACGCGGGCATGAAGACTACGCAGGAATCATCCATGGCGAAGTTGTACGCCAGCGAAGTGGCCGTGAAGTGCGCCAATGAGGGCGTGCAGATTCACGGAGGGTATGGGTTCATCAAGGATTATCCTGCCGAGAAGTTTTATCGCGACGTGAAGCTCTGCACGATTGGCGAGGGGACTAGCGAGATTCAGCGATTGGTGATTGCGCGGCAGTTGTTGAAAGAATGAGCTTCTAGCTTCTAGCTCTTAGCCAAACCTGCCAGACTATGAGCGACCAGTAACTGCCGGCTAACGCTACGAACAGGCTTGTCAGCAGGATGTGGCCGATTATGAACTGCCTTTCTTGCGGCCAGTCTTCGTGCGAGAAGTAGAACGCATCTACCAGGATGCGCGCGGTCCAGTAGCTTCCGATAAAACATGCCAGGCCCATTGCGGCGCGATCGCCGCTAAGCAACTCACCGTGCAGCGCGAACGTCAGCGTCCCGAAGGCGATGATGGTAAGGACCGTGAATCCGCCTTGCACCCAGAGCAGCTTGCGATTGAAGGGCATGAGTTGCGCCAGGTCCTGCTTCCAGCGCAGGCGGGACGGCACTTGCGCGCTTGCCAGCAGAATTACGAAGTGTCCGGCGCCGGCTAGCCACAGGATGAGATCGAAGCATCGTTCTGCGAGAGAGTTCGTCATAAGGCATGGATCGCTTGCATGAAGGGGATGATTACGCGCATCACAAATGGTGGATGAAAAAGCCAAAAGGCTGGCGCGGCCGTCACGATGAAAGTGAAGATGCATGCCGGGATGCCTCTTTGCAGTCCCAGTTGCGCTCCCAGAGCCGAGCGCTCCAGGGTTACACCGAGGCCTTGCAGCATGAAGTATTCCGTAGGCAATCCATATCCTCCGCGCGCGGGGAGTGAGATGACCAGATCATGAATCAGTCCAGAGGCGGCGAATACCAGCAGGCCGGCAATGGCGGCGCCAGTTTTCTTGTGGAGCGGGCGGAAGATGAAGTCGTAAGCAAGTTGGCGAAAACCCAGGTTCCAGCGCTTTCCCCAAAACTCACTCAGGGTTTTCGAGAGAATAGGCTTCGACATGATGGGCTGGGCGTCGATGCCCATCGACTGCCAGAAGAGCGCGATCAGATGGAAGCTGCCGAAGTGCAGAAGGAAGATCAGGCCGAGGAGGCCGATCCAGCCTTGGAGCAGAGGTTGTTCAGATGGAATCTGGCGCGCAATCGTCCACAGCAACAGAATTCCGAGAGCAGTCTTCGCGGCTGCCCAGAGCCATTCTTGCAGGCGAGGCCGGACTGGGTGCAGGTCTGAGTTGAGAAACGTCTCGGCATCCATTCCGGGCCAGGCCAGCAGGTAGGCAAGCGATCGCGAGGCGCTATGCGCGACGCGGGTGCGGGCCGTCCACCAAGTCATCCATTTGAGCCCCAGAAAGATGGCGACCGAGAGCGTCCACATGAACAGCCATGCGGGAAGTCGGTCGCGGAACAGGATCGTCGATGCGGGGAGCGCAACAAGAGGCAGCAAGCCGGTCCACGGCGCTCCTTTGGCGGATGGTGTAGAAACGGTTTGGGTAGCTGTATTCAACGTGTAAGCGGGGGCTCTCTGCAACAGTCGGGTTCAATCTACATCGCAGGTGAGCTCGGGGCAATAAACGTGGGTAATTCGTTGGCGTCGGAGAGTTCGGCGGCGCCGAAAGTTTCGGTTCGCTTACCGCTCCTGGTTCGCAGGCAGGATGTTTATGGTGGCCTGTTTGGGTAGAGGTCTGATTCCAGCGCGAGATATCAGAATGGCGCTGATCCACGGCGTTTATGACTTCTGGGGAAGCGAATTGCGTTTTCGCAAAGGCTGCAGCCTGGACGCAGAAGGTTTGGGGATTGCTTTACACTGTTGGCTTGCACAGTGCCGCCTCCAATCACGACATTCAATCTTTGCTTGCGCCTTTGCGCGCGGGCGATGTTCGCGCGCTGGCTCGGGCGATTTCCGCGGTCGAGAATCGCGCGCCCGGGTGGTCTGAATTGCTGAAGGCTTTGTTTCCGCACAGTGGGCGGGCTCGCGTCATTGGGCTGACGGGAGCGCCGGGAGCGGGGAAGAGCACGCTGGTCGATCACCTGGCGCGACTTTATCGCAAGCAGAGCCGAACCGTGGGCATTGTCGCGGTCGATCCTACGAGTCCGTATACGGGAGGAGCGATTCTCGGCGACAGGATTCGGATGCAGGAACACTTCTCCGATCCGGGAATTTACATTCGCAGCATGGCGACACGGGGATCGCTGGGGGGACTGGCGCGAACGACGGCCGATGTCGCTACTGTGCTCGATGCTTCGGGGCGCGACGTCGTTCTCATCGAGACCGTCGGCGTCGGGCAGGACGAAGTTGACATCGTGCGGCTGGCGGACATCACAATCGTGATGCTCGTTCCCGGCATGGGCGACGATGTGCAAACGATCAAGGCTGGCATCATGGAGATCGCCGATATCTTCGTGATCAACAAGAGCGATCACGAGGGGGCGGAGCGTGTGGAACGCGAGATTCGCGGACTGCAGTCGCTGGCTCTGCGGCACGATGGGTGGACGCCTCCAATCGTGAAGACGGTTGCCAGCGAGGGACTGGGCGTTCAGGAGTTGGCGGACGCGATAGCCGGGTACGAGGCTTATCTGCAGAAAGAGAATCGGGCGCTGAAAAAGAGCGTCGAGAACTGGCAGGAGCGGTTGGTGGAGATGCTCCGCGACGTGATGCTGGAGAAGGCGCGGACGCAACTTGGGGATGGAAACGTAGCGAGGCTGGCGGCGGAAGTGGCCGAACATAAGCGCGATCCGTATACGCTGGTGGAAGAGATTGCGGCGAGGGTGGGCAAGACTTGAATTTTCAAATCGACCATCTCGGGATCGCTGTGAAGTCCCTGGCGGCGGCGAAGGGCATCTACGAAAAGCTGGGGCTTAGCGTTTCGCCCGAAGAGACCGTGGAGCAAGAACAGGTGCGGCTGGTCATGGTTCCGGTGGGGGAGAGCCGCCTTGAACTGCTTGAGGCGACGTCGGAGAATTCGACGATCGCGAAGTTTATTGCGAAGCGAGGCGAGGGGCTGCACCACGTGTGCTTGAAAGTCCCCGACTTGGCGGCAGCGGTCGAGCGATTGAAGAAAGATGGAGTTCGCCTGGTGTCGGAAGAGCTCAAAACTGGAGCAGGCGGGCACCAGTACGTGTTTGTGCACCCTGCGAGCACAGGCGGGGTTCTGCTGGAGCTGGTGCAGGGATAAACCAAGTCGGCCACGGATTTTCACGGATTCTACGGATAAACCAAGACAGAGAGAATGCTTCTTCTTGTTACCGATACTTCTGGTAGGAACGGCAGTGTCGCACTGGCGCGCGCCAGCGACGGTCTGGCTCCCAATGATGTTCATTTGATCGAAGAATCGCCTCTTGCTGGCGGGACTTTCTCGGCGCAATTGGTACCGCAGATCGCGGCACTACTTACAAAGCATGGGTTTGGTAAGACTGACATCGGTGCTTACGTCGTGGTCTCGGGGCCAGGTTCGTTTACAGGGCTTCGCGTTGGGCTGGCGGCAATCAAGGCATTGGCGGAGATTCTGAAGAAGCCCATCGTGCCTGTGTCTCCGCTCGAGGTGTTGGCCATCGCCAGTGGAGTGCGGGGTCGCGTTGTGAGCACACTGGATGCTGGGCGCGGCGACCTCTATGTGGGCGAGTACGACGTTGGCGACGAAGGCGCTCAGGTTGTTCGGGAGCGGTTACTCACGAAAGACGAGGGCTTGTTGCTGGCAAGAGCATCAACGCTGGCGACTCCTGATGAGGCGCTGGCCGCGGCCGCGCGAGATGCCGGCAATTCGGTTTGTTTGATCACATTGCCGGGTACTGAGACGATTGCCCGGGTCGGGCTCGGGAAACTGCGCGGTGGGGTTACCGTTACTCCCGAGGAGTTGGAAGCTAACTACATTCGACGCTCGGATGCGGAGATTTTTGCGAAGCCAGCCTCGTAAAGCTTCTAGCTCCCAGCTTCAACCAACAATGCTGCCCAGTTCAAATTTCGTGACGATCCGTCCTGCAACTGCTTCCGACATTCCCGCCATGCTTGGTTTGGAGCGTCAGAGTTCTAGGGCCGCGCACTGGGCGGAACAGCAGTATCAGCAGATGTTTCCATCCGGTCGGGGGGAGAGGGAGAGGCTTATGCTGGTGGCGGAAGCTGCTTTGCCGGCCACATCCAGTTCTCCAGGAGGCTCGGAATCGGGCACTGGCGTCGTGGGTTTTCTGGTGGCCCGTCATATCGCCCCCGAATGGGAGTTGGAGAATATCGTCATCGCTCCCGCAGCGCGCCGGAAAGGGCTTGGTAAGCGACTTCTGGATACCCTGTTGGCTCGAGCCAGCGAAACAAACAGCGACGCGGTGTTTCTTGAAGTTCGCGAATCGAACGCCGGGGCGCGGGCGATCTACGAAAAATTGGGATTCCAGATTTCAGGCCGCCGCAAGTCCTATTACGCCGACCCTGAGGAAGACGCGGTGCTGTACCGCCTGGGCCTGCGCTGAAGCGATCTCATATTGAGATTGCACCACTTTTGGGCATTGCCCCTGTTTTGGGGCTGTGCTAACTTGACAAAATGATCCCGGTTTGGAGGTCTGCTGGATGCTGACTTCGAAAGACCAACTCCTGACCAACCATGAAGAATTCCGCAGGTTGGCTCAGGAGCACTCGCAGTACTCGCAACGTCTCGATACACTCACCCAAAAACGTTATCTCAGCGAAGACGAGAAGCTGGAAGAAGTCCGGCTGAAGAAGCTGAAACTGCGCCTGAAGGACCAGATGGAGTCCATTGAGCGAGAGTACCGGCTGCAGTACGGCGTAAACGTAGCGTAATTTTTGGCCAACCTCCAAGCGGCGTCGCCGCTCAGGGAGCAACTCATCTTCAAACAGGGCGCGATGAAGCGCCTTTTTTTATTATACTTACAATGCTCTCCCGAGAACGAGCGGGTGGGCTGGTTGCTCACGGCTATAATTGGAACGACTCCCCTATGGTTCGCGATGGCTACTTCTATGCAGTGCCCCTGATCGCCGCTGCCGTCCCGCTCGGCTGGCTGACGAATCCCGCGTGGGCGATCATTCCGGTATTGTTGGCATTTTTCTTTCTGTGGTTCTTTCGTGATCCGGAGCGGGCCATTCCGCAGGAAGCGGGCGCTGTCGTCTCACCAGGCGACGGCAAGGTCACCGATGTTTCGACGGTGCTCGTCGACAGCGAGAAACAGACCCGGCTCAGCATTTTCCTCAATGTATTCAATGTGCACGTGAACCGTTCTCCGATCGCCGGCGTAGTGCGCGATGTGCGCTACCAGCGCGGCCAATACTTGAACGCCATGAATCAGGCGTCCGCCGAACTGAACGAGCAAAACGTCGTTACGGTGGAAGGCGATGGACAGAAGGTCGTGTTCAAGCAGATCGCCGGTTTGCTGGCGCGGCGAATTGTGTTTTATCCGAAAGTGGGAGACCGGCTGGATCGCGGCCAACGCGTGGGACTGATCAAGTTCGGGTCGCGCGTGGACGTTCTTCTCGATGCGTCGGCGCGCGTCAACGTGAAGGTGGGCGACCATGTGAAGGGCGGCGCCAGTGTGCTCGCCTACCTGCAACCGCGGAAAGAGCTGGCGGCCGCCGGGACCGCTTCCACAGAGCGAGCGCATTGATGGACCAGAATCCCAAACAACCGCGAGGCCGCCTCAGCAAAGGGATGTACATTCTCCCATCGCTGTTCACCACCGCCAACATGGCGCTGGGTTACTACGCCATTCTCGAGGTCATGCACGCCACCATGGCAGACTACTGGCACCTCGACAACTCCGCCAAGGCGATAGGATTCGCCGTTCTGTTCGATGGGCTCGACGGCCGCATTGCGCGCATGACCGGCACAAGCAGCGACTTCGGGCGGGAACTGGATTCGCTCGCCGATGCGATCACCTTCGGCGTGGCTCCAGCCATGCTGGCATGGACCTGGGGATTTCACCTGATGCCTCCTGTGTTGCTGACCGAATGGCAGTGGCACATCAAGCTGACACAGCTGGGAGCAATCGCCAGCTTTCTGTTCCTGATTGCGGGGGCCAGTCGACTGGCGCGCTTTAACATTACGTCGAATCCGCAGCCGTCGAATCCGGGGCGTCCAGGGAAGAAGTATTTTGTTGGAATGCCCATCCCCGCGGGAGCGGGTGTGATTGCGGCGGTCGTGCACTTTGCCGCTGGCGATCCCCTCGAGTCCTGGTACATGGCGTTGACCTGGATCGCTATGGTGACGACCGTCGGGTACCTGATGGTGAGCACCTGGCGTTTCTACAGCTTCAAGGACATTGATTTCCGCTCGCGCCATCCCTTCCGTTTGATCGTGCTGCTGGCTGCGTTGTTCGCCTCCATCTTTTTCTTTTCACGCAAGGTGCTGTTCGCGATTGCACTGCTGTATATGATCTCCGGCGTTTTCTGGCGGGTACAGTGGATCTTTCGTCGCCGGAGTGACCCTCCGCCGCCGACCTACAAGGAGGCGCAGGCGTCATGAGTGAGTCTGTCAAAGCGACCGCCGCGTCGCATCCGGTGGCCGCGCGCCAGAATCTTTACCGGGCTGCGATCGTCGGCGCGGCATCGCTCAAGGGCAAAGAGATTGCCGAGATGCTCAACGAACGCAATTTCCCGGCGGTCGACGTGCGCTTGCTTGACGACGACGAAGCTCTGGGTCAGCTCGAGGCGATGGGCGACGAAATCAGTTTCATCCAAAGCGTGCGCGCCGAGCAGTTCGAGCATGTGGACTTCACGTTCTTCGCTTCGGATGAGGAATGCACCCGTTCGAACTGGAAGCGCGCTCGCGATGCGGGCAGCGCCATCATCGATCTTTCTGGAGTTCTGGAAAAAGAAGCCGGGTCCAGCGTGCGATCGCTGTGGGTCGAGCGGGAGCGGGGGCAGGTCGCGCCTCCGGAGCTGCAGCCAGGGCCGTGTGTGGCGGCGCATCCGGTCGCTGTGACAGTGGCACTGCTGTTGTTGCGAGCCAGCAAAGCGGGCGCGATCCGGCGGGTGGCGGCCACGATCTTTGAACCAGCCTCCGAACACGGACAGCGCGGCATGGACGAGTTGCACCAGCAGACGGTAAACCTGCTCTCGTTTCAGCCTCTGCCCAAAGACGTGTTTGACGCGCAAATCGCCTTCAACATGGTGGCGCGATATGGTCAGAAGTCTCAGCCGTCGCTCGATTCTGTCGAGGCGAAAATTCTTCGCCATTATCTGAAGATTGCTGAGAAGGGTGCTCCGCAGCCCTCCGTGATGTTGCTGCAAGCTCCAATCTTCCACGGCCATGCGCTGGCAATATTCCTTGAGATGGATAGTGCCGTGGACGTTCCGACTATGTCTAAGGCGCTGGCGGGGGATCACGTGAAGGTACCCGAGGCCGATGAGGACGCTCCCAGCAATGTCAGTTCGGCGGGGCAGGGGGACATTCTCCTTTCGCTCAAGAGCGATCCGGTGCAGCCGAATGGCGTGTGGATGTGGGCGGCAGCGGATAATCTCCGCATCTCGGCCTTGACCGCAGTGGAGTGCGCGGAAAGCATGGCCGCCACCCGCCCGACGGGAAAGATTCAATGAGGTGGCGGGCGTCGTTCGTGCAGGCATCGTTGGTTCAAGCCACGTTCGTTCTGGCGACCCTTCTGCTCCTGCTGTTGACCGGATGCGGGTATCACACCGCCGGACACGCGGTGCAGCTTCCTGAGAACGTGAAGACCATCGCCGTGCCGGCCTTCAAGAACGAGACCACTACGTATCGCATCGAGCAGATGCTGACAGCTTCAGTGGTGCGCGAGTTCACGACACGCACACACTACCGCATCCTCAACGATCCGGGCGAGGCCGCGGACGCCACGTTGCGCGGCACTGTGCTCTCGACCTCAGCTACTCCACTTGCGTACGACACGCCCACGGGACGCGCGGCCAGCGTTCTGGTGGTGGTGAGCATCAAGGTGTCGCTTTCTGACCGGAACGGCAAGGTGCTCTACCAGAATCCGGCATACCTGTTTCGCGAACAGTACGAAGTTTCGCAGGATCTGGCCAGCTTCTTCGAGGAGGACTCGCCAGCCTTCCGGCGACTGTCACAGGATTTCGCCCGCACCTTGGTGTCTAACATTTTGGAAGGATTCTGATGCTAGAGTGGCGTAGGGTTTGGGTCTGAGGTCTTAGGTGTTGGGTCTTAGGTTTTGAGGACCTCGATCCAGGGCTGACGAACGAGAACGAATCCCAAGACCTAATACCCAAGACCTAACACCCAAGCAGTCAGCCGGAACTGAGGACAACGTTAGAATGAGAGCTTTCGCCCAAGCCGAGCGCTTTGTCAGCGAACTGGAATCGCGCAAGCTGCGCGCGGCTTATGTGTTCGTGGGCGCCGAAGCATTCTTCCGCAAGCGCTTTCGCGATGCAATTCTCGATCATCTTGTGCCCGCCGAGTTGCGGGATTTCAGTATCTTCGAGTTCGATCTTGCCGAGAATGACTTGGCGGAAGTCCTCGACCGTGCACGCACTCCGTCGCTCATGGCACCGTTCCAGGTTTTCTTCGTGCGCGGGGTGAAGAATCTTTTCGGCCGCGGGTCGAACGAAGAAAAGCTGGCCGCGATCGAGGACTACTGCAAGAATCCGAATCCCGATGCTCTGCTGGTTTTTGTAGCGGACCACATCAGCATTCCCGCCGACGTCCGCCGCATGGAGATGCAGGACAAAGAGCGCTACCAGCGGATCCGCGAAGAGATGGGCCCGTACTGCGGCATCGTGGAACTGGCGCGCGTAGAGGAGGGCGAGGCGGTCCGTTGGATCACGGACTACTGCACCGGCCGCGGAGTGAAGATCGAAGCCGATGGCGCCCGCGAACTGGTCGATGCTCTGGGCGGCGACATGATGATGATCTCCAACGAACTGGAGAAGCTGATTCTCTACGTCGGCGAAAAGAAGCGCATTACGCTGGGTGACGTCGAGACCATGGTGCTCGCGGCCAAGCAGCGCTCTCTGTATGAACTGACCGATGCCATTTCGAGCAAGGAGCGGGTACGCGCGCTGGAAGTGCTGGATGCCATTCTGGCTTCCGGCGAAGGCGAGGAAGCTGCCATCGGCCACGTCTACATGCTTGCGAAGACTTTCCGCCAGATGCTGGTGATTCTCGAACGGAACGTCCGCGACCAGCGCATGCTTTGGGCGGCGCTGTGGCAGGGATTTCGCGTGCCTCCGTTTGCGGCAGACGACATCATCAAGCAGGCGCGTCGCTACAAATCCCGCCGCGAGTTGACGCGGACGATCCGGTTGGTGGCGAAAGCCGATCTGGCCCTGCGCTCCAATCCCGTGAGCAAGCGCATGGTTCTGGAGCGCCTGGTGATGGACTTGACTACCGAGCCGAAACTGGAAACGCCGGGGTGGATGCAGGAGCAGCTGCCGGGGTGAGACATGAAGCTTTTA
This sequence comes from Candidatus Sulfotelmatobacter sp., assembly GCA_035695545.1. Classification (GTDB taxonomy): domain Bacteria; phylum Acidobacteriota; class Terriglobia; order Terriglobales; family Acidobacteriaceae; genus Sulfotelmatobacter. The sequence goes on from DASRRV010000112.1 coordinate 129,340, forward strand.
CCTTCTAGTCCTTAGCTCCTAGATTGTTTCTGCTGTATGGTTGACGTCCCTTCTTATCTCGCCCGTATTGGGTACTCCGGGTCGACTGTTGCGACCATCGATACCCTCCGCGCCATCCATCATGCGCACTTGATGACGGTCCCGTTTGAAAATCTTGATATTGCGCTTGGCCGCAAGATCGTCGTCGACGAGGACGCGTTTGTCCGCAAAGTGGTCGAGCAACGGCGAGGCGGGTTCTGCTACGAACTAAACGGAGCATTTGCGGCTTTGTTGCGGGCGCTGAGATTTCGCGTCACTCTGCTTTCGGCGCGGGTGGGCAGACCCGCGGGCGAGGAGAGCAGGGAGTTCGACCATCTCGCCCTGCGCGTCGATCTGGGCGACGATCAGGAAGAACCGTGGCTGGCCGATGTGGGATTTGGGGAGTCGTTTCTCGATCCGTTGCGGATGGAGGTGGAACGCGAGCAAGCGGACCCCGCAGGTAGGTTCCGTCTGGTGCATGTGGGAGAGCGCTGGCAATTGGAGAAGGTCGAGCCCGCGGGCCACTGGAAGAAGCAATATTCATTTGCGCTCACACCGCGGCGCCTGGAAGAGTTTGCAAGCATGTGCCACTACCACCAAACCTCGCCCGAGTCGCATTTCACCCAGAATCGCATCTGTACCCGAGCGACACCGGACGGGCGAATCACGTTGTCAGGGATGAAACTGATTGTGACCCGGGGAGGCCGCCGCGAGGAGAGAATGCTTGCTTCCGAAGGCGAGAGGATTGCGCTTCTTCGAGAACAGTTTGGAATTACCCTATAAGCGGCCGAAAAACAGAGGCAGATTCGCATAAGAATCTGCCTTATTCTTTCTGAAAGCTGATAGCTGACGGCCGATAGCTGGCTTACTTAATTGCGCTGACGCGCTTGCCCAGACGGGATTTGTAGCGCGACGCGGTGTTCTCGTGCAGCGTGCCCTTCTGGATGGCCTTGTCGAGGGCGGAAACGGTCTTGCGATAGGCCTGCTCGGCGGCAGCCTTGTCGCCTTTGGCGATAGTCTCGCGCAGGTCGCGCAACTGAGTACGTAGTGTGGATGTGTTGGCGCGGTTGCGCGCGGTGCGGCGTTCGGTCTGGCGGGCGCGCTTCAGCGCTGAAAGATGATTTGCCATAGCTGGTTCGTTACCTTCGTGTGTACAGCGAGATATTCGGGTGGGTCCGAATTACTTATTATAGGGGAGCAACTCTCGACCGGTCAAACAGATGCAGCAGCTTTCGAGTTTCAGAATATGAGCGACGGCCTCGATCGCCTGAAAGTTCTGATCAACTCCTCGACACCCATCGTGGTGATGGAGACGTCGGAGGAGGTGCATGCCGTGAGCCTGGTGCGCCGCGCCTGTTCGGAGCTGAATATGGCGACCTTCGAGTGGACCATTGCTGACGGGTTGGTGCGTTCGGGAGCGAGCACTCCGACAGAAGCGCAAAAGGCACCCCCACCAGGGCGCATCGATTACACCACAATGCGGGCTCCGACCGGGCGCACCCAGCTGCGAAGCGTCCTTACCCCCGGTGGCGCGGAAGCGGACCGGCTGGCCATGGCAATGATGGGAACGGTTGAATCCGCCGACCCCGGCGCTGCAAGCAGCAGCGGTTCCATCTACAACACGCGCGAGCCCGTCCAGGCGCTGGCTAATATGGAATCGATGACATTGGAGGCGGTCTTTATCCTAAAGGATTTCCACCGCCACATGGATAACCCCATCGTGGTCCGGAGGCTGCGCGACGTGGGCCAGAAATTCGCAGCCAATCGCCGGACGGTCATCATTACTGCGCCGGAAATCGCCGTGCCTGCGGAACTGACGACGCTGGTGGAATACTTTGATCTCCCGCTGCCCGATCGAAACCGTCTGCATGAAATCATCCACGATACGTTCACTCGGCTTGGGAAGACCTGTACGCTCAAGCCGCAGCTCGATGCGCCCGGCGTGGACGCGCTGTCGGCCAACCTGCGCGGGTTGACCGAGGAAGAAGCGGAGCGCGCCATTTCGCAGGCACTGGTCACGCGCTATGCGCTGTGTCCGGAAACTGTTACCGATGTGCTCGATGCCAAGAAGCAATTGCTGCGGCATTCGGGAATGCTGGAGTTCATTGAAGCCTCTGACAACATGGCTGCGGTGGGTGGATTGGAGAACCTGAAGCACTGGCTCGGACAGCGTCGCGGAGCTTGGGAAGACTCGGCCCGCGAATTTGGTCTCGATCCGCCGCGCGGGATGATCATTCTCGGCGTGCAGGGATGCGGGAAGTCGCTTTGCGCGCGGGCGGTGGCCGGCGAGTGGAAGCTGCCTCTGGTGAAGTTCGACACCTCGGCCGTCTACGACAAATACATCGGCGAGACCGAAAAGCGGATCCGCAAAGTCTTCCAGGTTGCCGAGGGTCTTGCTCCGTGCATCCTTTGGATCGACGAACTGGAGAAAGTATTTGCGGGCAGCGGACCGGATTCGGCATCGGCTGATGCCGGAGTTTCATCGCGCTTGCTGGCGTCATTTCTGTCGTGGATGCAGGATCGCAAGTCGCCCGTGTTCGTGGCCGCCACCTGCAACAACGTGACCGTGCTGCCGCCGGAACTGATCCGCAAAGGCCGTTTCGATGAATTGTTCTTTGTCGATCTGCCCAATCAGGCGGAGCGTAAACAGATATTCGCGATCCAGTTGGCAAGGCGAAAGCGCAATCCCGCGGACTTTGATCTGGAGCAGGTTGCGAACGCAGCCCAGGGATACTCAGGCGCAGAGATCGACGCCGCGGTGCAGGGTGCACTCTACGCAGCCTATTCCGAAAAGAAGCCGTTGACCACGCGATCGCTCATCGATGCTTTGGAGCAGACCGTGCCGCTCTCCGTCACACGAGCAGAGGAGATCGCGACGCTGCGTGAATGGGCCAGGACCAGAGCTGTGCCTGCATCTGTGCGCGATGCCAGCCCCGCAACGGCGTGATCTCGTGTCTGCGATACACTCCTAGCGTGCACAACGAGCATGCGCTCATTGCGGCGTTCGTTAAGCGCAACAAGCGCGACCGTTACCGCGAGATCCTCTCCGACCCACGCTTGCGCCACAAGTTCACCAACCAACTTGCACACTTTACAGACTTCGATCCCAAGTACCGCCTACCTATTCCCAGCAACAAATTGTTTGTTGAAAACATCGCGCGCGCGAGCTGCAAAAACGGCATTCTCCCAACATTGTCTTCGCCATCTCTGAAGACCCCGCTCTCGACCAGAAGAGCTCCTGCTCGTCGACGCTCTTAAGCAGATCGTCGGACGTGGCATGGGCACTGTGCTCTCCTGTCTTCCGGGACGCCTCGCCTTCGTCGAGACGCAGGACGAACGCTTCATCCTCGAGCGTCACGATCCGCTGGAGAGGCGCGAATACGTCCGCTTCGTTATTGGCCACAAAGACGAGGATAGCCATGTTGAGCAGGGAATCTTTCAGGCAGTAGCGCGGGCGCTCGAGTGGCAAAAGATCACTGGCTCCGATGCCGACGAACTGAACGAGTTGCGGATGTGGTTCAGTGAGAATTTGGAAAAGCCAACTTCCTTCGGACGTGACAAGCATCGCCTTTGGAATTTGCTGGTTCAAGACCGATTCCACCGAACACATCTCCCGCATCTGGGAGATGGTCCAAATCCTCGCGCGCAACGATGTCTAGGTTAAGAAAATCAGAACAGACAAACCCGGATACGTGGTCTATGAAGATGAATGGCAACTCGTAGCAGAACCCTTCCGCAAAGGCACAATGCCGAGATAGGGGAGCCTGAGGCAGACCTCAATCTAGGGTGTGCGACGTATAGATTAAGGTTCGGGAGGTTTCTTTTTTGTGCTCTTGTTCTGCACGTATGTATTACGCTCAGATGAGGACCTATCATTTCCTGGAGCTCCTCATGTCCGACTCGCTCCCCGAACTGCTCGA
>DASRRV010000113.1:0-3317 GCA_035695545.1 Candidatus Sulfotelmatobacter sp.
ATTCGCCCGCAAATACGGCCTGCCGTGCTCCGCCTGTCATGAGGCCTGGCCCATGCTCAACAATTTTGGGCAGACGTTCAAAGACAACGGATATCAGTTGGGCAACGACCGGGACGCGCCAATCTATCAAGAGCCGGCCTATTGGCCGATCATGTTTCGCACCACCCCGCACTGGCATAGGGAGAGCAACAATCGCCGCGCTGTCGACCTTGTGCCCGGAGATGGAAGCAGCGGCTTGGTCGAGACTACCGTCACCACCTCAGGCTTTGACCTTGGGGGAGTTGACGCCATTACCGCCGGTACGCTTTACAAAAACATCTCCTTCTTTGTCCAGCCGTTTATAGGCAACAGCAGCATCTCGTTGTCACAGGCGTGGGTACGCCTCGACAACCTGGCGGGATCGCACTGGCTAAACGTCAAGGTGGGTAAGTTTGAACTGGACCAACCCATTTCCCAAGAGCGTTCGCTCACCCTGAGCGACACAGGAGGGCTGGACAGCACGTACTTCTTTACGCCGCCTGGAGACAGCAATTTCTTTCAGGGAATTGGTGTCCCGCAGCTCGGCGTGGAACTTCTTGGGCACTCCGACAATGACTCCACTCGCTATTCCGTCGCGGTTGTCAGCAGCAATAGTGGGGTCACCGGACTGCCGTCAAATCAAACCTACGACGTTTATGTGAATCTGAACCAAGCCTTCGAAGCAGCAAAACTAGGACGTCAACAGATCGGCGTTTACGGTTATGTCGGACAATCACCTACTTTCTTCCAAACGGTCGGCGGCAACCGAATTCCGGGCGCGGGCCTGGGCAACCGCAGCTTCTATCGCGTTGGCGCGTATGGGCATTGGTACGTAGGTAAGTTCGATTTCTACACGTTCTATCTGCACGGGAGCGACAACGTGTTCCTCGGCAATGCGGTACCAGCCAACGATCCGGCGGGTCTGCCCCTCGGTGCGGTTGGGCCGGCGTGGAACGGCGGATTCGTGGAGGGGCACTACAATCCCAACCCGCGGCTGATTTTCGTGGGCAGATACGAACTCAGTCGTATGTCGCAGCAAGCAAATCCTGGGATCCGCGGAAGCTCAGGAAACTTCGACACGTGGACGATTGGATATCGCTGGTATCCGATCATGAGCACTCGTGCCGGGTTGGCCTGGACGCAAGAGTATTCCCGCAACACGAACGTCGGGGCAGCTCCTTTGTCTGGGAAAGATGACGTCAGCAATAGTTTCTTGATGGGTTTTGACTTCGATTTCTGAGGAGGACACGCCATGCGCATGAAAATCGGTTTGACCAGCATCGCTGTCATCCTTGCTTCGATCTTTTGGAGCGTGACCGCGGTCGCGCAAGAGAGCCATATCGGCAAGCTAACAGGCAGAGCCAAGCCCGGGAAGGCGCTCTACGAACGCTATTGCATTTTCTGCCACGGTCCACAGGGTGACGGACAAGGTGAAAGTGCGCGTTATCTCGATCCGAAGCCCCGCGACTTCACCAAAGCTGTTTTCAAATGCCGATCGACGCCGAGTGGGAGCCTGCCGCTGGACAGCGATTTGTACAACACCATCAGTCGCGGGATTCATGCGAGCGGGATGCCGTCATGGAAACCGCTCCTGCGCCAGGAACGCGCCGACCTGGTGGCATACATAAAGACTTTCTCGTCCTCATTTCAGGAAGAGAAACCGGCCACGCCTGTGACGATACCGCCTGAACCGCCTTCTTCGCCGGATAGCGTGAAGCGCGGTGCGGATCTCTTCCAGAGCATGAATTGCTGGCTGTGTCACGGAAAAGATGGACGCGGACATGGCCCGTCGGCTTCCTCCCTCACTGACAGCAAGGGATATCCGATCACACCTTTCGACTTTACCGGTGGAACACGCTTCAAATGTGGAGACACGGATCAAGAGATGTTCCGCGATTTAGTGACCGGCCTTGACGGAACTCCGATGCCCTCATTTGCCGATGCCATGAACGCCGATCAGAGGTGGGATGTGGTGCATTACATACGAACATTGAATGCCTCCAAGGGGCATTCGGTAGCGAAGAACGATACCAAGAAGGATGGTGCGGAATGAGATCGAATTACTTGTTGATGCTGACACTTGCGATTCTTTGTGTGTCAGTGTCGGGTCCCGTGACGGTTGGCAAGGCGAGTGCCGCAGACGCGGCGGCGACGCTGTCAGGAGTGGTGAAGTTCGAAGGGACGGCACCCAAGCTTACGCGCATTGACATGTCTTCAGATCCAAATTGCGCCAAGGCGCATACGACGCCCATCACTACTGAAGAGGTTGTCGTCGGCGCCAACAGTGGCTTAGCCAACGTGGTGGTCTATGTCTCCGATGGACTCAATGGCCGAACCTTTCAACCTCCGGATCAACCAGCCGTGTTTGAACAGAAAGGCTGCCAGTACAAGCCGCACGTGCTCGCAATGCAGGCCAACCAGAAGCTGAGTGTGGTAAACAGCGACGAGACCACGCACAATATTCATCCCACTCCGAACAATAATCGGGAATGGAACATGACTCAGCCGCATGGCATGCCGCTCGAACAGACGTTTGCGCGCGAAGAGATTGCCATTCCAGTGAAGTGCAATGTGCATCCCTGGATGCGGGGATATATCGCCGTCTTCAAACATCCATATTTCGCTGTGACGGACAAGAACGGCAGCTTCGATGTGAAGGATTTGCCACCGGGTACCTACACGATCACGGCTTGGCAGGAAAAGTTGGGTACGCAAATCCAGAAGATCACAGTGGGTGCTGGTGAGGCCAAGACACTCGACTTCACCTTCAAGCAGTAGGTCACGTGCCGAATCTATCGCTCCGTCGCGAATTCATCTAGACGGGGAATATGCAGCGAGCAGACGCATTTGCGGCAGATCGGATTGTTGGCAACATCGAGAGTCGAGCGAAAGTGTAAGGCCTCGGATCCGTTGACGATGTCTGGCAACATCTGACGGTGAATATTACCGACCACCGGATGGAAGAAGCACGGACGAACGTCACCCGATGCTTCGATCACTGCTGAAACCCATGGCGCATTGCAGCGCGGCGCTACATTTTCGGCTTCGTGAATGTGAGCGCGAAAATGTTGGACGATGCGGCGTAGTTTGTTAGGACGCTCAACGACAAATCCCGACATTAGGTCAGCAGATTGCTCGCTGATCAATTTCTCGACTTCCGACTCGAGCGCGTCGATCTCCTCCGACGCCAAGGCGACGCGATCTTGGCGGTCAGGCAGCCAGCCTTCAGGACGATTGAAGGCGCTGGAAGTCAGGTCGGCCGCCAGAAACGAAATCGATCGTAGCCCAATCTCCTTCGC
>DASRRV010000114.1:0-6670 GCA_035695545.1 Candidatus Sulfotelmatobacter sp.
GACGACAAAATTACGATCGAGTTCCGAACCTACAATCCATCGGCAACTGGAATTCCGGATCATATCGCCTGGGGCCTGCGCAACTTCTTTTGGGGTTCCGCCGGACCGAAATTCGGACACGACGTTACACAAAATGTTGCCGATCCGACGGTTCGTTACGGCATCATCGACGCCTTCAACGCCGGATGGCGCTTCAAGCTGGAAAATCTCGTGAAAGGCAACTACACCATTCCTGGCGATCAAATCATTCACTATCCTCCACAATCGGATGACGGCCGCTACACATTCAGTCTCTTTGCGTTTTCTGAAGAGACCTATGCTGCGGCCATCACTGACTTTTTCAAGTTCGTAAAGGACTATTACGCCCAAAAGGGCTACAGATCGAATCTCCTTTACGTTGGCTATTGGATATTGAAAGATCAGCAGGCGCTGTTGTCGTACTCCTACAACGGTAATGTCATGACGATCGATCCCGTCTCGACCGCCAACCCCGGATGGGACGATTTTCTTCTCGCTTATAACCAATTCTGCAGTGACCGCAATGGCGTTCCGTTACTCAACCAGACGTATGGGCTAACGACAGCCATGGTTAAAAAGGCATTCGGTGACCGGTTGACTGCGATGCAGACTACACGCAAACAATACGACCCCAACGGACGTCTGTTGAATGACTTTTTTCGTACTTTGATGGGGTGAAGACGATCGAACCAAGGTTCCACTGTCTACAAGGAGGAAGAAGTGAAGAAGATAATTTTCTGTGCCGATGGCACCTGGAGTCATCCAAAGAGCACCACCACAGTCTCTGGTACAGATACTAATGTATACAAGCTATACAAGGCATTGCTGACCACGGCGACGCAATGTCCGCGCTACGACGATGGTGTTGGATCGGACGGCCTTGTTCTTGATCGCCTGCTGGGCGGCGCCTTTGGTACGGGCTTGTTCAACAAGGTCAAAGAAGGCTATACGAAGATCGCCCATGACTACAACGATGGCGACGAGATATTTCTCTTCGGCTTCAGCCGAGGTGCGTATACCGCCAGAAGTATCGGAGGAATGCTCGCTTGTTGTGGACTGCCAACAACTCTTACGCAGCAGGCTATCGACGACGGTTTCGCTGCGTATCGTATGTCTCCACAGTCAGCAGACCGCGCTGCCGCTGTCGCAAATTTGAAAACAAAATATGGCAATCGGCCCGTGACGATCACAATGATTGGCGTGTGGGACACAGTCGGTTCGCTGGGAATACCCAGCATCATCGGTGGAGTTGACCCCATTCTCTACGGCTTTCTGGATACGAAACTAAGTCCGTCGGTCAAAGCAGCCTATCAAGCGCTCGCGATCGATGAACGGCGAAGGTCGTTTCCACCTACTCTATGGGACGTTGACAACGTCCCTGGTCAGATTGTCGAACAAGTGTGGTTTACAGGTTGTCACAGCAACGTGGGCGGCGGATGCCCGGATTGTGGATTATCCGACATCACGTTGAAGTGGATGCTTGAGAAGGGCAAGCAGAACGGTCTGGAGATCGACCCGGGAGTACTGAGCACCTACACGGCGATCGATGCGACTCTCAATGGACTGGATGAGATTCAGGAATCATGGAATGTCTTGTGGGGAATACCTGCAATCAGGACGGTGTCAGACAATTCTGCGGTCGCTACCAGCGTGCCAAGTCGGCTGACACATCTTGCCGATTACAACCCCCGCAACCTAAAAATGACGGCACGTGTACTTGCGCCGATTTATACGATCGCGACAGTGTGAACTGAAATAGAGATGACTACTGCGCAAGTGCGTAAACATCCACGCCGCCGTTGTAATTTGGAAGGTAGATCCTTCCATGCCATACCGTAGGTGGGAGGAATTTATTGAAGAGGTACTGAATATTCCATCGCTGAGAATCCCAAAGAACTCTCAGTATCTTGCTCCCGTCTGCGTTTTCGATCATCGTTTCCGGATCATATGCGAGTAGCCGCCCATTCGTGACGGTTGCATTTCCATCGCCGTAAGGTATCGAGCACCAGAGAACCGCGCTGCCGAGTTTATTTGCATTGCTCGACAACGAACAAAAGCCACCAGGCATTCCACCTGGCGAGTTCGTCACATTTACAGAGGCCGTTTCATTACCCTGAGCCAGATAAGTGAGTGCTCCGTTCGGACTCATGGTCCATGCGTGCAATTGGCTGTTCTCTCCCCAAACGAAGATCGTCATCCCACGCGAAGGACTCATGTATTGCACTGGAGTTGCGTGGACGTGACGCGTCTTGCCCCATGGCATGAAGTCCAGCTTCGTCTCATCCTGTGGACAAGGATCGACCGGCCCGGGTGAAGCCGCGATCCATACCGGAGGGGCCTTCAGCTTTGCGCAGTTGGCCTTCGCATCGCCGAAATCCGCCGGCTGGGTATGTCCGAGTGTTTGTGCATTCACCGAATAGCCGATGCCATCCTTGCCAGCAGCCAGATACACGCCGTATTGGGCGATCAGTGTGCCACCCGCTGAGCCAAAGTCCTCGTCGCTCCATGCCGGATCCGTGGGGCTTGTGGGATAAACCAGCGTCACAGGCTCGCCCCTCTCATCGACTCCGCTCTGCACAGTTCTAGTGTTTTTCATGGAGATCTTCATTCCGCCACCTACCGGTCTGGCCACCGCCTCCGAGGGCGCGCTCACACCCGCAAGTTTGGGAGCCAACGTGACGCTCGGTGCGGACAGTTGCGGATTCTCACCAATGCGCCCAGAGTCGCTGAATGGAGCCCACGAGTCGATGACCTTCATCCACGCAGCAGTAGTCTCGGTTGGAGGCTGATACTGAATCTTGAACACGCACTCGCCGAAATCGTAGATGCCGTCATAGGAGCCGTTGCCCGAGATGCCGAACAGAAACCCCTGCGCATCCGCAGCGAGACCCTGGCCAGCCATCCATACGCCAGCGCCAACGCCTTGCGACATCGCCAGCGACGCGGTGAGCGTGTTCGAAGCAACATCGAAAGCAAACACCCATCCAGACGAGCCCTTCGCCGTCTCCATCACGGATCCCGATGCAAAGAAGACCGTCTTCGTGCCATTCACGTTCGTCATTACCAAGGAGCTGCGCTGTTTCCGCATAGCGCTGGCAAATCGTTGTGTTCCACTCGTGGCATTGGCCAACGTGACCGGAGGCACCACCAAAGTTCCGTCAGCGATGTTGAGCACGCACACATGCTGCATTCCCTTTTGCGGAGTGCCGTCCGGTGAGATCCAGGCGACCAGGTAGACGCGTTTCGTGTCGGGATCGATGACCCCTGTACTCAGAACGCCCCAATGGTCGTTGATCTGATGCATGTCGATCGAGGCGCCACCGTTGATCGGCGTGCCGAGGTTTGTCTGCCACAGCGCAGCGCCTGTTTCCGCGTCGACTCCACGGACAATATTAGCCATCGATGGCAGAATCATGACGTCATGGGTGCTTCCATCCTTCAGCTTCACGCCCGGAAGAATGAGAGGCTGACTCTCGGTCCCGCGTGCGTCACCGTAGACAGGAATCGTGGTAACGCGGCTGATGCCTTTAGCGAGCACGTTGTCCCGTGTAAGGATCGTCTCCCTGGTATTTGCCCCTGAGCGGCTGTTGTCGAAAGCTCGAGTGACGACAGGCGGCAAGGTCTGCCCAAAGACGGGCAACGCCACGACGAGTACACCGATAAGATCAATCAGCTTATTTCGCATACCATTGATCCTTCACATGCGACAAAGTGAGGCCCGCAGGCGTCTCCAATTCTACCGAGATCAGATCAGAATGCGGCGTCAGGTAAACAGACGGCAAGGAATTCATTCACAGACTGGGCTACAATCCGGACAAAAAGGGGAGTGATATGAAATTGGTTACAGACATATTTTTCAAACGAGCGTTGCGTTCAAACCTGTCGATGATTTGTCTGGTGGCTCTTCTATTTGTCGCCAATCCGGCCTATGCGCAAACCAGCCTGTCAGGGTACTGGCTACTCAAGGCGCCAAATGGCGACGGCACCTTCAGGGATACTTTTTTTGAGCTGAAGCAGGACGGTGAAGCCATTACTGGGCGAATACTCGGTCGTGGACCGAATGGAACGCCGGTCACCGGATCCTTTAAAGAGAATAGTCTGCATTTCGCTACAACTCCTCCGACTACCGGCGCCAATGCGGGAAGGCAGGTGGTCTACGAGGGTACCTTCGAACAGGGCAAACTGATGCTGCAAACTACCGTTCGTGGAAAGACGATACAGGGAGTAGCAGAGAGAAGCACCTACGAAGCGACTTTGCCCCCGCCTCCCCTTCCGCTACCCAAACTTCGCGATATGCCCGACAACGGGCTGGTCCGAACTCCCCCCATGGGCTGGAACAGCTGGAACAAGTTCGCTGGAAGGGTGGACGACGCCACCATCCGCGCGACGGCCGACGCAATCGTTGCCAACGGCATGAACAAGGCAGGCTACATCTACGTCAACATCGACGACACCTGGGAGGGATCGCGAGACGCCAAAGGAAATATCACTACCAATACAAAATTCCCCGACATGAGGGCTCTTGCCGATTACGTGCATTCGAAGGGGCTGAAGATCGGCATCTATTCGTCGCCGGGACCCAAGACCTGTGCCGGATATGAAGGCAGTTTCGGGCACGAGGAGCAGGATGCAGCCACCTATGCGGCGTGGGGCATGGACTACCTGAAATACGATCTTTGCAGCGCCCGCTCGATATATAAGGACACCGAAGAGGACATCCGAGGGCTGTATCAGAAGATGGGCGAGGCGTTGGCGAAGACGGGCAGGCCGATCGTTTACAGCTTTTGCGAGTATGGGAACGCAGACGTCTGGAAGTGGGGCGCAAAGACAGGCGGCAACCTCTGGCGCACTACCGGAGATATCTCTGACCGCTGGGCGTCCATGGATCGGATCGGCTTTTCTCAGCCGGCGATCGCCTCCTACGCGACGTCGGGCCACTGGAATGATCCGGACATGCTTGAGATCGGCAACGGCGGCATGACCGCCGACGAATACCGCACCCACATGAGTCTGTGGTCCATGTTGGCCGCTCCGTTGATTGCTGGTAATGACGTGGCCAACATGTCGGATGAGACGAAGTCGATCCTGATGAATAAGGACGTCATCGCAATCGATCAGGACCCATTGGCAAAGCCGGTTGAGACTCTCTCAACGAATGGCACTTCCGTGGTGCTCGTGCGTCCCCTAAAAGATGATTCTGCTGCAGTCGGGCTCTTCAACCGCGCCGACCAGCCGGCCGAGATCAGCGTCCGTTGGGACAGCGTCCACGTCCCATCACACAATCAGAAATCGGTGCATGCGGTCGATCTATGGAAGCATGAACCCGTGACTGTCAGTGGCGATTCCTATACGGCGACGGTTCCGGCCCATGGCGTCGTTCTGTTGAAAGTGTCCGCGAATGGACAGAACTGAGTTCAAGCAGTGAACCGTCTTTGGCGCGGAGGCTGGTAATATTCGGACTGATACCACTAACTATTAGTAGACGTGTCGCTCGTTTCCGCGGATGCCGCGGTGACTTGTAACGAGCATCTTCGTCCTACGTGCATACGATTTATCTGGAGGCACCCTTGGATTCTCTGGCGGGATTGACGGCGACGTATCGAAAGAATCGGATCGTGCGGAAGCTGATGTTGAGCTTCGCGGCCGTGTTGGCAGTGGGCGCGCCTGTGACCTTTTGTCTCGTGCATGCGACGGCCGGCTGGGCGCAGGCTACGATCGCAACCCAGAAGACCGGCATTGACGACACATGGCAGGGAACGCTTCACACACCTCAGAGAGATCTGCGAATTGTCGTAGAAATCGCAAAAGCGGACGCTGGCGCGGTGAAGGTCTCGATGTACAGCATCGACCAGGGAGGCGGGAGCATTGCGGCCTCTTCGGCCAGTTTTGATGGGGGCGTCCTGAAGTACGCAGTCGATGCGATCGACGGTAAGTACGAGGGCAAGATGTCTTCCGACGGCAAATCGATCGCAGGAACCTGGAAGCAGGGTCCAAACCCGTTGTCGCTCCTCTTCGAGAGGGCAACACCGGAGACGGCCTGGGCAATTCCGGAACCGCCGCCGAAAATTCCTGCGATGGCTGCCGACGCCAATCCAAGCTTTGAAGTGGCGACCATCAAGCCGAGCAAACCCGAACAGCCCGGTAAGGCATTTCTGGTGCGCGGCACCCGGTTCACCACCATCAATACCACGATGCTCGACCTCATTACCTTTGCCTACGACGTGCAGCAGAAACAAGTCGTGGGCGGCCCTGACTGGATTTCTACCGATAAGTTCGATATCGCCGCGCAGCCTGATGTTCCGGGTGCGCCCAACCGTCAGCAGTTGAAGTCCATGGTTCAAAAGTTGCTGGCCGACCGCTTTCAACTCAAGTTCCATCAGGACCAGAAAGAACTTTCAGCGTACGTGCTGACGGTCGCAAAGAGCGGTCTGAAGATGAAGAAGAACGATGCCAATCCAAACGGCCTGCCCGGCTTGTTCTTTCGACAACTGGGCGTACTGACAGTGCAGAACGCGACGATGAAGGATTTCACCCAATTGATGCAATCGGCCGTGCTGGATCGCCCTGTTGTGGACCAGACCGGTCTGGAAGGCAGGTGGGACTTCTTGCTGAAGTGGACGCCCGATGAGTCGCAGTTCGGGGGGATGGGAAT
>DASRRV010000115.1:0-5473 GCA_035695545.1 Candidatus Sulfotelmatobacter sp.
GTGATGATCGGCGCAATCATTTCGCTGGTGCAACTGTTGCGAACAGCATCCAGACCGCACGTCGCATTTCTCGGACGCATTCCAGGGACTCGCCGTTTCTCGGATCGCCAACGTCATCCAGACAACGAACTCATTTCTGGCGCCCTGATCTTTCGCCCGGAATCAGGTCTCGTGTATTTCAATGTGGACCATGTCTGCGAGTCGATTCTGAAGCGCGTGCATGCTGAACCGACGCCACCGAAGTTGGTTGTGCTCGATCTTTCCGCTGCGCCCCGAGTGGACTTGCAAAGCGCTCACGCTCTCGCCGGCATGGCCGACGAATTGACCGCAACAGGCATCCGGTTCCAGGCGGTCGAATCGCGTTCCTCGGTTCGCGACCGCTTGCGCAACGAAGGCGTGGATGGAAAATTAGGCGGAGTAAACCGTTTCACTTCGGTCGCAGATGCGATCGAAGATTTTCAGAAAACCGCGATCTAATAGCGAACGACTAACAGGAGATGATCGCGAAGCTCTTAATTGGCTCGTGCCTCGTAGCAATAACTGTGGCAATTCACGCAGCGGGTCTCGGCATGGTATTGAGCCACGTGTCGCACTCTAAGGTGCAACCGGAGGATACACACTTCTGGCCAATTACATGGCTGCTGATTCGTATCGCCTGGTTGCTGATGGTATTTCACCTGCTTGAGGTCGCCGTCTGGGCGTTATTTTTCTGGTGGGAGAACTGTATGCCGGACGTCGAGTCGTCATTCTATTTCTCGGGCATTACCTACCTTACGATCGGTTACGGGGACTTGGTATTGCCAAAAGAATGGCGACTGTTCGGACCAATCGAAGGGTTGACCGGCATTCTAATGTGTGGCTTATCCACGGCGCTTTTCTTCGCTGTAATCAGCAAAAGAACTTTGCTGCGCATGGGTGGAAAGGAAACGGGTCTCACGGAATGAGCATGCGATCTGATCTACAGGCGGCGTCTGACCGAGAAGGCCAGGAAAGGAAAAGATGGGTCGAGCCTGTGGCGGCTTTGCTTATGGCGCTGGCGACACTCAGCACCGCGTGGTGCTCATTTGAGTCAGCGGCGTGGACTCGAAAAAGCAATCGATTGATGAATGAATTTAATACTCTCGAGCGCAAGGCGGGCCTGCTGACGATGCAGGGAACGCAACAGGCAACGATTCACGCGGCAATGTTTATGCAGGTACTTGCCGCGCAACAGGCAGGCAACGAGAAACTGGTGAACTTTTATGTCGAACGTTTTCCTCCGGAGTTGCGTAAGGCTTATGACGCGTGGGTGGCGCAGAAACCTTTTGAAAATCCAGACGCCGATCCGCACCCGTTTGTGCCAAAGCTTTACGAACCGCGAGGAACGCGTGAAGCCGCCGATGCGAGCGCAAAGGCTGCGAACAGCCAGCAGCAAGCAGGCGCCGCCGGCAGTATTTCCGGACAATACCTGGCGAACACTGTTTTGTTTGCTGCCGTGCTCTTCTTTGCCAGCGCCTCGGGAAAATTCGAACAGCGGCGTGTCCGTCTGGTGGCATTTAGTTTCGCGACCGCAGTTTTCATCTTTGCCGTCGTTCGCACGGTGGTGCTTCCGTATTGAACTGACAAGCTACCCTGCGCGCGGACGGTCCGAGAGTCCCATGTGGCATCCTCGCGCCAGCGGGTTACCCTCGTCCTGGCCTTGGTGAAAGAAGCAGCCCGGGTGCAAGCAAGGTGATCACATTGGCAGCGTCGGCATCGAGCTTCCGCGATGTGAACCCTGGTAGTCGGATCGCGTTTCTTTTCATCGTGTCCATTTTGTACTTTTGTAGGGCCGAATAGCCTATGGCTGCGCGAGGTCGCGCGCGGTCAGAACCGCTCGGCGGCTGCGGTCGGCCTTAAGGCGGTTTGTTAGGTGACGGAAAATTGCGGCTGTATTCATTGAGTAAGTTTCAGGGCAAGCGCATCATAGCCTTTGTCTAAGACCTCCTTCGGGTTGAGAATTTCCAGAGACATCAACAGCCAGGCCACGAGCCCTGTCCATCCAGTCTGATGACTGGCCCCAATCCCCGCTCCGTTGTCCCCGTGGAAATACTCATAGAACAGGATCAGGTCGCGCCAGTACGGGTCGGTCTGAAATTTTCTGGTCTGTCCATACACGGGCCGGCGACCCTGTGCATCGCCCAAGAAGATGTCGCCCAGGCGGCGGACGATCTCAGCGGCGACCTCCCATAGGTTCATGTAGTGGCCGGATCCCGTCGGGCATTCGATTGTGAACTCATCGCCGTAGTAGGAGTACATTTTCCTGAGCGATTGGACCAACAGCATGTTGACCGGCAACCAGATCGGCCCGCGCCAGTTGGAGTTGCCGCCGAAGAGGGCCGTAGACGACTCCGCCGGTTCGTAGTCCACGCGGTAGACATGGCCTTCTACCGCAAAAATGTAAGGATGTTCCTTGTGATAACGGGACAGCGCCCGGATGCCGTATGGGCTAAGAAACTCGGAGGTGTCGAGCATTCTCTGCAGGATGCGCGTCAGCTTATTTCGGTTCACAGGGGACAACAAAACCCGGCCGGCCACACCCAGCTCGGAGGGATTGCTAATTTGCGTCACGAGGTCGGCGTTCAACTCGACAAAGTGCGCAAGTCGCTTCTTGACGCGGGGCAACCGCTCCAGAATCTCGGAGCTGAAAATAGCAGAGGCGAACAAGGGGATGAGCCCCACCATCGACCGCACTTTAACGCGCATGGCTTCGCCACGCGGGAGGCGCAACACGTCGTAGTAGAAGCCGTCTTCTTCATCCCAAAGTTCATCATTGTTGATCCCGATACGGTCCATCGCGCCCGCGATGTAGACAAAGTGTTCAAAGAACTTGCACGCGAGGTCCTCATAGACCGGGTTGTCCAGCGCCAGTTCGACAGCGATCGTCAACATGTCCAGGCAAAACATGGCCATCCAACTGGTCCCGTCCGCTTGCTCCAGCGTCCCACCGGTCGGTAGCGGCGCGCTGCGATCGAAAACCCCAATGTTGTCGAGCCCGAGGAATCCTCCTTCGAAGACGTTGTTGCCGAGTTCGTCCTTGCGGTTCACCCACCAGGTAAAATTCATGAGCAGCTTGTGGAACATACTCTCCAGGAAGGCGAGATCGCCTGTGCCGTGGAGAAACTTGTCCATCAGGTAAATCTGCCAGGTGGCCTTGCAGTGAACCGGCGGGTTGACGTCGCTGAAGTTCCACTCGTAGGCGGGAATCTGTCCGTTGGGATGGAGGTACACCTGGTTGGTCATGAGCCGGAGCTGGTCCTTGGCGAAGTCGATGTCTACCCTGGCCAGAACCATGCAGTGAAACGCCAGATCCCACGCCGCGAACCACGGGTATTCCCACTTATCGGGCATCGATAGGATGTCGGCGCTCTCGAGAAAGAACCACTCCTTGTTTCGCGCCGTCACGCGCGGCTGGCAGTCCGGCGGCAGGATTTCCTCCTCCAACCAATCGTGGACCGGGTAGTTGTAGAACTGCTTGCTCCACAACATGCCGGCGAACGCCTGTCGCACAACCAGGCGACTGTCCTCGGACAGGCCCGCGGGGATGACGTCCGCATAAAATTCGTCTGCTTCGCGCTGGCGAGTGGTCCACACGTCGTCGTAATCTGGGCCGAAGGCGTCCGCGGGAGACGACCAGAGTCGATCGCGGAGGCGTAACGCCACCACGTGGACGCCCCGGGCGGGAATAGTAAGCTCGTAGTGAGCGGCGGCCTTCGTGCCGGTTTTGGCCGGGTTCACCGCCTCTCGTTGGCCGTGGACGATGTAATTGTTGATTCCGTCTTTCACGTAGGCAGAGGCATTCGGGACGTTGAAGATCCGCTCGGTGTTGGTCTCATTCTCCGTAAACAACAAGGGGACGGCACGGTCGCAGTAGAAGTAGCGCTCTCCCAGCTCGTGGTGGAACGCAGCAATCATCCGTTCGTCAAGCTCCTTTAAACAAGGTTTCGGCGAAGGGGCTCTCGACCACGACCACGTATTGCGAAACCACAGGGTCGGCAGAACGTGCAGCATGGTCGCCTCCGGGCCACGGTTGAACACACTGATGCGAATCAACACATCCTCGGGAGTGCCCTTGGCGTACTCAACGAAGACATCGCAATAGCGGTCATCATCGAACACACCCGTGTCTAACAACTCGTACTCGAACTCCAAACGGTTGCGCCGCCGATTGGTACTCACCAGATCATCGTATGGATACGGCCGGTGCGAATACTTGAAGAGGTACTTCATGTAGGAGTGAGTCGGCGTGTTATCGAGATAGAAGTAGTACTCTTTAACATCCTCGCCGTGATTTCCTTCACTGTTGGTTAACCCGAACAGGCGTTCCTTGAGGATGGGATCCTTCCCGTTCCAGAGTGCCAGCGCGAAACACAGGAGTTGTCGCTGGTCAGAGAGGCCCGCCAGGCCGTCCTCACCCCAGCGATAAGCCCGCGACCGGGCTTGGTCGTGCGGAAAATAGTCCCAGGCGTTTCCGGATTCACTGTAATCCTCGCGTACCGTACCCCACTGGCGTTCGCTCAGATATGGACCCCATTTCCTCCAGGGGGCATTGCAGTCTCGAGCCTCTTGAAGTCGCCGTTCTTCTGTTGTGATCATGGTCGTAGCTCGATTTTCGCGCGAATCCTCCGAATGGTGTCCACTAAACCGAAGGGAACTATCCGGTCCGTTGCAGCGCCTTGTCAGTCCTTGGCCGTTTTAACTGTATAAATCTCATCTTCAGAATACGTTGCAAGCTGCCGCACAACGTTGAAGTGCGAGTGGTCCAATTTGAATAAAATGGACGCTTCTTGCATCAGGATTGTCATTTTTGTTAAAAGGCTCCACGCTGGCAAGCTCTCTGGCTCATACGACGACGCAAAGTTCCATCTAAAAGCATTTGTGACATGCTGTCATTTCTAACAGTTTCAACTCGTTCTATCCAGCCGATAATACTCAACCCGAAGAACCTGAAATGAGATCACAAACTGCGATAGCGCTCCTCTCCAACGGCTCGTATAGCGTGATGGTCACCAGCACCGGCGCTGGCTACAGCAGTTGGGGTGATTTGGACGTAACGCGTTGGCGTGAGGATGTCACACGTGACTGTTGGGGTCAGTTCTATTACGTGCGTGACCTCGGCGACGAAAGCATATGGTCGATTGGTATTCAGCCGCTGCGTAAGGCTGCAAACGGACATGCTTTCGACTTTCAACCCGACCATGCCGAGTTTCGTCGACGGGATGGCGACGTCGAAACCCACTGTGCTGTCTGTGTCGTGCCGGATGCAGATGCTGAGTTACGCGTGGTGACGCTGATCAATCGCAGCCGTCGCGCACGCGAATTTGAACTGACGAGCTATGCGGAGGTTTGCCTGAACGCCCGTCTAGCGGATCAGGCCCACCCGGCTTTTGCGAAGCTGTTCCTGGAGACGGAATTCGAACCTCGTTGCGGCGCGCTTCTTGCCCGCCGCCGACCC
>DASRRV010000116.1:0-2743 GCA_035695545.1 Candidatus Sulfotelmatobacter sp.
TGGACGACGCCGGCGGAAATGAAAGCGATATATCGCAATGCCGATCTGGTCGGGCGCCGGACAGTTTTTAACATTGCTGGAAACAAATATCGACTCATCGCGCGCGTGAACTACCGAAGTCAAAGAGTTTTTGTTCTGTTCCTGCTTACGCATGCGGAGTATGAGAGAGGGCTTTGGAAATCATGAGCAGCAGACCGGTTGACCTGGACGAGAAAAATTACGGCAGGCTTCTACAGGAGGCGCTTCCACACGTGATCCGCACGGAGGATGAATACGAGAGGTTCACGAGCGAACTACTGCGTCTGGACGAATTGGACGAGCCGACTCGGGAGCAGGAAGAGCTCGCTGAGCTACTGACGGTTCTGATTGACGAGTACGAAGAACGGCGTTATCCCGTCCCGAAAGCCAGCCCGCAGCAAACATTGCAGCATTTGATGGAGGCACGCGGGCTAACGCAGAAAGATCTTCGAAAGGTCTTCGGGTCGAAGGGCATCACTTCCGAAGTGTTTCACGGCAAACGATCCATCAGCAAAGCGCAGGCAAAAAAGCTCGCGGAATTCTTCCACGTAGGCGTCGAAGTCTTCATCTAGCCGCAGCAACCGGGTCGCCCACAGAATCCCCACCTGGTGATTGGTCTCCCATGATGACGTGTTGGACTTGAGTGGCAAAGTCAGGTAGGTTAGCGGCGTCCCTGGGGCAGGCAGCGGGGCAATCCAGATCAAGGAGAAAATTCGATGATACGACTCGTTCGCCCGATTTTTGCGCTTGCTGCACTGTGCGCGGCGTTTTTTGGTGGGGCTGTGTGCGCGCAGGATAGTGCGCAACCGAAGAAACAGCCGACCGCGACTGAGGCTATCGTCGCGAACTGGAACGATGTTGGCAACCGGTTGGTTGCGATAGCGGAGGACTGGCCTGAGGACAAATACGACTACAAGCTTGCGCCTACTACTCGCACTTTCCAGGAAGTGATTCTGCACGTGGCGGGGTCGAATTACGACATGTTGAACAAGATGACGAAATCGAAAATGGGCGATGGTCGTAACGATCCTGCTGTGGCTGATTACAAGACAAAGGCGGCTGCTGTGGCGTTTTTGAAGAAGTCGATTGAGGATGGGGCGGCGCTGGCGAAGAAGCAAGGGGACGCGGGGGTGATCAAGCTGCTTGAGTATTGGGATGGGTATACGGAGCATATGGGCGAGCATTATGGTTTGTTGGTGGCATATTACAGGGCCAGTGGTGGGGTGCCACCGGAGTCTCGGCCGAAGAAGTAGGTGGGCCACGGAGGCACAGAGGCACAGAGGCTCTGACGGAACTTAGCGAGATGGTGTTGGTGCCAAGGATTGTTGTGGATAGCGTTAAGGAAGGCGCACAGGCAGGAGTGCCTGTGCCACTGGACGGTGCCCGTGGCACTGAGTCTTACGACTCGCTTGGCTGAGTGAGATAAAGGACGGTGCCGTGAGCGGAGGTTACGCGGGCGGGTCTTAGACCCGCCCCTACGGAGATTGGAGACGTGCGGAATGGGGCGACGTGGAAGGTGGTGGCTGCGGCAGCTTGGTTGTTGGTGGCGATGACTGTGTTGCCCATCGTGGTGGCGCCTGCGCGGGGGCAGGACCGGACGCAGGGGCGTTCGATGGTTTTGACGCGGGAGGGGATTGTGGCGGCGGAGAGTCCGCTTGCGGCGCAAGCTGGCGCCACGATCCTTGCTCGCGGGGGAAATGCTGTGGATGCGGCTGTGGCGACAAATGCAGTGATGGGCGTCGTTGAGCCGATGATGAACGGGATTGGCGGCGATCTCTTTGCGATTGTTTATGAGGCGAAGACCGGGAAGCTCTACGGGTTGAATGCGAGCGGCTGGGCGCCGGCGAAACTTTCGATTGAATTTCTCAAGGCGAAAGGAATCAGCGGGAAGATGCCAGACCATGGCATTCAATCCGTGACTGTGCCTGGAGCCGTGGGCGGATGGTCACAGCTGCTTTCGCGGTTGGGGACGAAGAAATTTTCGGAAGTGCTCGAGCCAGCGATTCGGTACGCGAATGATGGGTTTCCCGTGCCGGAGTGGGACGCGGCTTACTGGAGTCTCGCCGAGGGCGGTTTGAAAACCGATGCGAATGCTGCTGCAACGTTTTTGGTCAACGGACGAGCACCGCGACTTGGAGAAATATTTCGTAATCCTGATCTGGCGCGCTCTCTTGAGTTGATTGCCAAAGAGGGGCGCGATGGATTCTATAAGGGCGGGATTGCGCAGCGCATTCTAGCGACGGAGTTGAAGCTGGGCGGGGCGATGTCGGCAGAGGATTTGGCTGAGTTTTCGAGCGAATGGGTGGAACCTATCTCGACGACGTATCGAGGATGGACCGTTTACGAAATTCCGCCGAATGGGCAGGGAATCGCGGCGCTGATGATGTTGAACATGATGGAGACGTTTCCGCTTGCGAAGTACGGACATAATTCCGCGGACGCGTTGCACGCGATGATTGAGGCGAAGAAATTGGCGTATACCGACATGTATCGCTACGTGGCCGATCAAAAATTCAGCCGCGTGCCGGTTTCGGGGATGCTATCGAAGGAGTACGCTGCTCGGCGCGCGAAGCTGATCGATATGACGAAAGCGAATTGCAATGTTTCGCCGGGAGAGCCTGAATTTCCGACCAAAGGCGACACTACGTATTTGACGGTGGTGGACCGGGACGGAAATATGGTTTCCCTGATTCAGAGCAATTTCTCGGAATTTGGATCAGGGATT
>DASRRV010000117.1:0-4305 GCA_035695545.1 Candidatus Sulfotelmatobacter sp.
AAGCTTCCTCGAAAAATCTGGTATAACGCTGGGTGCTCTCGCCGCCTCTGGCATTTTGCCGGAATTGGCACGCGCTGCCGCACTCAAAACTCACGGCCACAACAGCACCACGGCTGCCACACCTCTTCCCATTCCCGGCGGCCTCCAACTGCTCGGCCCTGACGGACCGCTCTTCCACATATTCCTCCCGGCTCCTGGCGTCGAGCCTTCCACGATCACCGATTTCAACGGCTTCGTTGGCTGGGCTGCCGTGGGAGGCATGGGCACGCACACCGTAACTGGTCAGGCCCCGGAACACATTCCCTTTGAAGCCGATGTGCGCTTCATGCGCGGCGAATTCGTCGGCGCCGATGGGCGCAATCACCACGGTGCTTTCGCCTTCATATGACTAGATGTATTCACAAGTCCCGTGGAGGACGTGCAAATTCACGATTTCAATCCTGGAATCACCGAAAGCGGACTGTTCTGGACGATCCCCGTTTCCGAAAACACAATTTCAGTCAATTTTGCCGCCGGCAAAGCAGCGTTCCAGGCCAGCGACGTTGATGTAGACGACTATCACGACGTGGTCAACGCCCTGAAGGGTGGACCCGAGGTGGACGCGGAAGTCTCTTGGGACATTCGCTGGAGCCATCCCATTAGCCGCACAAAAATCCGCGATGTGCAGAATGGTTTCGGAGGGGATTTTGTGCAAAATGTGGCGCAGATCGCTTGGGCGGGTCAGACCGATACGGCAACGTATGTGTCGGACCCGGCTTCAACTTCAGTCAACGAATTCGCATTGCTCGCGCACGAACGCAATGGGCTCTTCTTCTCGTAGGATCGAGTGGTTGGCTGTTGGTCGATGAATATTTGGCCAACAGCCGACCGCGATCCTCAACCGTGTTACCAGACCGCTGTGGTCTGCGTTCCGCAAACTACCAGCCTTCAATCCTGATGTGAAATAACAACCGACTATCGAGCGTTTTTAAAGTATTGACGAACCGTCAACGTTATTCCGGGCTGGAAGTCGGGTCGGGAAGCTCAACGGCTGAAAAAGTAAACTGTCGTAAACAGCCCTCTCTGCTCAAGATCTCGAGACGATGAGTGCTATGGGGATTTATCGCCAGCTCGGCTCGGTGTTCTGGGCACACTTGCAAAATCCGAACTGCTTTATTGATTGGACGGGCGGCGTTTCGTGGGTGAGGACTTCTCCGGGATGTTGTCGTCAACAATGACTCTTTTCGGAGATCGGCCAGCCGAAGACACTAGCTGAGCATTTTTGCTCTCCATCGAAGCCGCGGTCTGCTGAATATAGGAAGACAACTCTTTCCTGAGCCGATTCATGTCGGAAATGTCGTTGCTCAAAGCTGACAGCTCGGTTTTACCCTTCCGCGAACCGGTTGGGAGCAGCGAATCCAGAGACTCGCAGACCGCCGTCAAGTCTTCATACAGCTTAAAAGTCGTGGAGATGCTTCCACCAGAGGCTTGGGCATCGTGAATCAAATCGGGCACCGCAAATTGGAGATTGCGGCGCAACGCGGCTGTCATCTTGGCCTTCTGGACTCTGTCTGCCCGCCAGAATGTGACCCGGTGGAGTCTCCCGCCCTGTTGTTGCAGGTCCGTGAGGTCCTGGCTTGTTGCCGGGGACGCGCGCATCAACTCAGCCAAGATTGTATTTAGGTCGCGTGCAACTGGAGAGGGTGAAGGCGAGACTGCGGTCGATCTTGATTGTGCGAACAAGCCTACGCTGAAAACAAGGACGAGACCCCAATGCGCCTGGCGAGTGGTGGTTGTCATAAAGCAGACTCCTTCGTCCAGCTTGCCCAAGCATAGACTGATTCCAAGAGATACGGGCCATTACCGACGTCTAATTGCCGAAATGTCAACGGGTATTGTCCGAATGGTCGGATCGGTTATTGGTCTTGCGGGCGGATGAAGATTGGACGATGACGGCGATAGCGAGCATATTGCAACCGCGTGGAAACGTGCGCATTTTTTTCGCCAATTGAGAAGGCATTTGGAGTGCTATCGGGATGGGGCGAGGGTTTGAGTTTGCGTACGCACAAGCGCAAGGCAGAGGAAAACCACCCTTTGACTGAGAGTAGATAAGTGCATTTGTTTGGTAACTTCCCATCCAGCACCTGCAATTTCTACTAGTTCAACACTCCTGAGCGTTACCGTATGTTGCCATTAATCGAGATGCGCCCTTCAATATCCGGAGACGGGAGGTAGCAAGACATGCAATCACGCGCGATCCTACTTACGAGTCTGTGCACACTATGGAGCTTTGCGCCGATCGCCGCTCAAAACCCGCCCACCGCAAATCCTCCAACAACTGCCACGTCGGAGTCGCCCGCAGCGAAGGTCGGACTGTTTGTAAACCCCAAGAACAGTCAGAGCCCACAACAGCAAGCAGAGGACGAAAATGCATGTTATGCAACAGCCCAGCAGCAAACAGGGATTGATCCCATTGCTCCTGCTGCCGCTCCGCCAGAAGCAGCCAAGAAACAGGGGGGTGGGGCGAAGGGAGCGGCAGGCGGAGCCGCTGGTGGAGCAGCGATAGGTGCCATTGCCGGTGATGCTGGAACCGGTGCAGCTGTTGGAGCTACCGCAGGTGCTGTGCGCGGTAGGCGTCAGCAGAAAAAGGCGAATAAGCAGGCGGAGCAGCAGGCTGCACAACAGGGACAAGCACAACAACAAGAGAAGCTCGACACATTCCGCAGAGCGTTCTCGTCGTGCATTGATGCTAGAGGGTATTCGGTGAAATAGAGGCAAGAAACTCGCGAACGACAACTGACGAAATCATGTGATAGCACGACGAATTTCCACCGCGGGAATTCGAGTGTAATCTGGATCTTCGCGAATCATCCCGTGCTAATAGAAGTGAAAGTCCAATGACTGGGCCAGCGAGGCCTAAACTCTGAGTGTGCGCGGAGGACCGGCTTGCTCGTTAAGCCCCTGCCGTTGCTGAACTTCTTCGTCGCGGTCGTGATGTTCTCCATCGGACTGCGCACCAATGGCAGGGAGCTTCTCAACGTCGTGCGCGAACGTGCCCTGTTAGCACGCACGCTCCTGGCCAATTGCCTCGTAATACCTGCACTCGGCTTCCTGCTTGCCCATACCTTCCCGCTTAACCCGGATGCAACAATCGGGATACTGCTGCTGGCTGCGATCCCAGGAACGCCAATCGCCTTGCAATTTACGCGTATGGCCAAAACCCGGCTCGCCTTCGCCGCCGCCATGACCTTTGTGCTTTCGCTAGTCAGCATCGCGATGACTCCGATTGCCATTGAAGCAATGCCGCAGATAGCACAGCGGAATCAACGGCCGGTGCTGATCCTAATTGCCACCATTGCGCTGTATATAGCGCTGCCACTGTGCGCTGGCGTTTGGATGTCGCGTGTCTTACCTGAAGTTGCGTCCAGACTGGTAGTGCCCCTGAGCCTTATCGCCACGGTCGCTTTCGTGTTTCTGATGTGGGAAACCCGGCTGGTTCGTCGTCAAGCCTTCAATGCAATCCGCGGCGGTGGAACCGTGCTGGCGATGTTCCTGTTGCTGCTTCTTTCCATGTTGATCGGATGGTTGATTGGTGGTCCCGAACGCGAGACGCGGCGAATTCTGGCGACGTCAACCGGCATGCGCAGTGTGATTGTCGTTCTCTATATAGCAAGGTACTGCTTCACAGGCAGCAACGTTTTTATGGTCCCGATTGTCTATGTATCGCTGATGGTGCCCACGAACCTGCTTTTTCACCTCGTCTTCACCGGATTCCAAAAACTACGGCCTGCGAAGGTGCCCGAGGGAGCAATCCGAATAGTTCTACTTCTATTGCTGCTAACGCCTGCTTACTCGCAAAATGTGAATCAAAGAGAACCGGAGCATGGCTTCACAATCACATTGACCGGGCAGTCGATGATCCGATCAGATATTCGTTCAATCGCCCCGTCTGCGGTTCCTGTGATTCAGGGTTTGCTAAAGGGCGACGTCGTGTTCACGAATCTGGAATGCACGATCGCTGAAAGCGGCGAGACGGCACACGAGGACCGCGGATTCCTTACTCCCCCGGAATCGCTCGATGCGCTGACGACATTCGGCTTTAACTTGTTGTCTCTCGCCAATAATCATGCGTTCGATTTGAAAGTGACGGGCATCCAGAACACGCTTAGGGAGACCGATCGGCGAAAGATTGTCCATGCAGGAACTGGGAACAACGTGGGTGAAGCGTCGGCGGCGGCTTATCTGCACACACCGAGGGGAACAGTTGCCCTGATCGCAAGCGCGTCAGGCCTGATTATGGCGGGAGGACGCGCCACTGCGGACCGG
>DASRRV010000118.1:0-3879 GCA_035695545.1 Candidatus Sulfotelmatobacter sp.
CTAAGGCGAAGGCTCGGGCGGCGGAGAGGTATGGGGCTCGGACTTGAGGGTTTGGAAGTCGAGTCGGGAGTTCCTGGGGGCGCACCCCAGGGCGCACCCCACCCCAAGCGTTAACTTAAGGATTGGGGCTTAAGAGTGTCACTTTCCCTAACGGCCTTTCTGGACAGTTCCGTGTTTGCCAACTAGGGGCCCAGAAACATGTGGGAGACAACCTGCGGGCTGCAGTATCAAATCAAGAGGTGAGACGCTGCCCGAAGTCAATCTGTCCGGGAGCAACGAGCGAGTAACGTTTCCTGATACTCGGCGGTGGGGATGGGCGTCGTCTACAAGGCTGAAGACGCACCCCGGCCGCATTGTTGATCTGAAGTTCCTTCCTGACGACACTGCCACGTTACTCTCGTAACGCCGCGCTACCCTCAGAAGTAGCGGAAGAATTCGATACAATCCTCCTTACGTGTTGACCAAACCGCGAGCAGGACCGATGTTATCGCCGAGAGCCACGATCGCCTCAGCTAGCCTCTTGGTGCTGGCGCATGTTGCCGTCGTCGCAGCGATCGGACCTTCCCGGTTGGGTGCTCTGCTATCCGACCTCATTCAGCTGGGATTGGGAGTTCTGGCCTTCCTCGTCATACTGCAGGCCTCTCGTCGTAGCGACAAGCTAGGCCGCCAGTTCTGGAAGCTGGTTTCTGTTTCGTATGTTATATGGATCGTGGCCCAGGCAACCGCCACGTACGGCGATAGCTTCAAGCCCGGTTATGCAGCCTGGTTCGTCAATTTCCTGTTCTCTTCGTATTACATCCCCATCGGACTAGCACTTCTCCTGACTGAGGATTCCGACGCAGAGGAAGTCGATTGGCTTCGGGCGATTGATGTTTCTCAGGCGCTATTATTCTGGATCGCCGCCTATTCCTATTTCTTCCACGTGCCTTCGCATGTGGGCGAGATCTCGCCTCCGTTAGGGAACCCCTACTTTCTCTGCTACGGAGTGATCAGCTGCGCATTTTTTCTGCGCTCCTCAATCTCCGGCCCCAGGTCTTCACGAACACTGTTCCGACGAGCGGGCTTATTCTTGCTTGTTAATGCTGGAGCGGATGCCCT
The DNA here is from genome assembly GCA_035695545.1 of Candidatus Sulfotelmatobacter sp. Classification (GTDB taxonomy): domain Bacteria; phylum Acidobacteriota; class Terriglobia; order Terriglobales; family Acidobacteriaceae; genus Sulfotelmatobacter. The sequence goes on from DASRRV010000118.1 coordinate 1,099, forward strand.
CTACGAGTATGGCCCGGGCAAGAATCTGCCTGGTGGCGCATGGTTTGACCTCGTATGGAGTCTGCTGCTGTTGATGCCTTTGCTGACAGCAGCCACGTGGACTGAGGTCGATATATCGAAACCATTCGAACCGTTTGCCACCAACGTAAACCGACGGATGAAGATCCAGTTGTTTTCTTTCCTATATCCAGTCCTGACCCTGTGCATGGCAGTGCCCATTGTTCAAGGTCACGTGGCATTGGCCTCGGCTTTCGTGCTGACATCACTCGGCGTTAGTGGGCTTCGCCTTCTTATCACTCAACACAGGTTGATGGCAACCGAGGAAGCACTGCGGCAGGACATGACCTCCCGCCAACTTGCTGAAGAGGCCCACCGGCAGATCGCAGACAGATTCGCGAAGGCATTCCGTTCCAATCCAGAAGGTATTCTCATTTCCACTAGAGACGGCGGTCGCATTCTGGAAGCCAACGATGCTTATGTACGGATGATGGGATATGCGCGCTCCGAACTTATTGGCAACACAGAAGAAGAGCTGAACCTGTGGGGCTCGGGAGGCAGGGAACAGGTAATCGCCAAACTGCAGGAACAAGGTGTGATCCGCGACTACGATACCAAGTTTCGTAGCAAAGGAGGGCGGATAAAGGAAGCGCAGATTTCCCTTGAGCAAATCCAGGTCGAAGAGGAGGCTTGTCTGCTCGTGAGCATCCGGGACGTGACCGAGAGCCGCCACATGGGGCGTCAGCTACTCGCCGCCCAAAAAATGGAGGCGGTGGGCCGCCTGGCGGGGGGCGTCGCACACGATTTCAATAACCTGCTCACCATCATCAGCGGATATAGCACCATGCAGTTTGATCGCACCGCTCCATCCGATCCAGTGCATTACGAAGCGGAACAGATCAAGGCAGCTGCGGACCGTGCCGCGTCTCTTACAGGTCAACTGCTCGCTTTTAGCCGCCAGCAAGTGTTGCAATCGCGACGAATGAACCTGAACGACATTGTGCACAATATCGACAAGATGCTGTGCCGTCTTATCGGGGAGGACATCGAAATCTTGACTGTGCTCGCTCCGAATCTCGGCGTCGTAAAGGTCGATCCCGGACAGGTGGATCAGGTGCTCATGAACCTAGTCGTTAACGCACGAGACGCCATGCCCAAGGGTGGTAAGCTCACGATTCAAACCGAAAACATCGAACTGGACGAAAGCTATGCCGAACAACGTGAGTACGTCAAGGTGGGGCATTACGTTATGCTTGCCGTGAGCGACAGCGGCACGGGAATGACTCCGGAGACGCAGGCCCGCCTCTTCGAACCTTTTTTCACTACCAAGGAGCCTGGGAAAGGCACTGGCCTTGGCTTGTCAATGGTGTATGGCATCGTGAAACAAAGCGGCGGATCGATCGAGGTCTACAGCGAACCGAAGCACGGCACGACCATAAAGATCTACTTGCCTCGTGTGGACGGGGTGGTTGAGGAAGACACGTTAACAGCCGTAAACACTGGCCGCATGCAGGGCTCGGAGAGGATTCTGCTAATAGAAGACGACGTTCCTCTCAGACTCATGGTGGTAGAGATCCTCACCTCTCACGGATACAGCGTCCAGGCCGTGGAGAAACCTGAAGAAGTGGATCTGCTCACGCAACATACTGCGGAGTGCGATCTGTTGTTAACGGATGTCATCATGCCGAAGATGAACGGCCCGGAACTGGCTAAGCGTGTCGGGAAACGCTGGCCTCGGATCAAGGTTCTCTACATGTCTGGGTACACCATGGACGCAATAGTGCACCACGGTGTGCTGGATGAAGGGCTTTTTTTCCTGCAAAAGCCATTTACGCCCAATGCCCTTGCTGCCAAAGTGCGCGAGGTCCTCGACGCACCCACAAGAAAGGGTTCCGACCCCGTCGTCCTCGTCCCAAAACAAGCCAACGCGGAGTACGCGAAGCTGAAGTAACCGGATTACTCCTCCGAAGTCTCGGCGAGACCGCTGCCCGTATGAGATCGTGGCGCTGCCGCCAGTAGGTGCGCATCGTGCAGATCTCCTGCGACGGCCGGAACGAATTCCGCAGCAGACCGTAGGTGTGCAGCTTCATCAGCCATTGGCTCTCCTGCACCTCGCTCTTCCGCCCCGGCAGATTCTTCGTATCCCGGGCATTAACCAGGTATACCTCCAAGCCTGCTGCTTCGAGGATGTCGTATACCGCGATCCAGTACACGCTTGTGGACTGCATCGCCACGCGCTTCCAATCCCACATTGCTTCAGCCATTCGGCCACGGCTTTCAGTTCAACTGTAGTGCACCCGAAGCGCCGCACCGGTTGACTATCGCGTGTCGGAGGTACAGCTACGTAGTGGGATTCGTTGCCGATGTCGATGCCTGCGGCATCGGGATGGACCACTTCTAGGCTGAGGTCTTGGCTCTGGATCTTCCGCATCATCTCGCGCCGTTGCTTGCGGTTCATCTCATTCCAATGGCCGCGCGTTGAAGGGTTGGTTGCTTGCTGGATTTTCTCCGCTGGCTTGGCTTTCATGCTGACCTCTCCAGGTTGAATTCAACCTGGCCCGGCCCGGTCGGCGAAACCTACTCAGTCACCCCATCGGGGTCGGCCGTTCTCCTTTTCAGGACAACGCCGCCACCATCTTCACAATCGCCAATGCCGGAGCCATGCTTAGGGTCGGGCAGAAACGCTCCAAAGAAATTGCGGCCTTAGCTGCCGAGCCAGGTTGTGACTGAGATTTTAACTGCGCTGAGTCCGCGCCAATACCACGCCATCGAACTCTGACAGAG
>DASRRV010000119.1:0-3096 GCA_035695545.1 Candidatus Sulfotelmatobacter sp.
TGCGAGCGATCAGGCTGACGTAATCCGGATCTTCCTTGAACTGATGCGCGAAGGCGATCACGCTGGGCGCGTGCCCGAGGCGACTACAACCAAAAAGCCACTGGGACCGCGCAGCGAGTCCAATGACTGATTGTTTCCGATCGAGCCAGCGAGGCTGGTCGGGGAGTATTCCCGATGTCCACAGAAATGCTGAAGGGCCGGAGCATCGGCGCCGGCCCTTCCGCATCCCGTGAGAGTGAACTACGCCATCAAACGCTTTTGTTCACGCCCGGTTACTTCGACCCCGGCTGTCCGCCGGCGGCAGGAGCCGCACCCTTCTGGATCGACACCAGCTCCACCTCAAAGACCAGCGTCGCGTTGGGCCCGATACCCGGAGGTCCTTGCGCCCCGTACGCCAGGCTCGACGGAACAAACAGCTGCCATTTCGACCCCACTGGCATCAGCTGCAGCGCTTCAGTCCAGCCCGCAATGACGCCCTTTACGGGGAAGGTCGCCGGTCCGCCATGCTTTTCCGACGCATCGAACTCCGTCCCATCGATCAGGGTGCCCTTGTAGTTGCAAATGACCGTGTCATCCGGTCCGGGCTTCTCGCCCGTCCCCTGTTTCAGGATCTTGTACTGCAGACCGCTTGGCAGCGCCACCACACTGTCCTTGGTCTTGTTGTCGGCCAGGAACTTCTCGCCGTCCTTCTGGGCCTGATCGGACTTCACCGCTTGCTCTGCCGCCTGTTTCTTGCGGATATCCTGGGCAGCGGCCGTGAGAACGGTTTTCATGTCCTCTTCGCTCATCGCGGTCTTGCCGGTGTTGAAGGCCTCCGCGAATGCTTTGGCAAAGACCGCCGGGTCCACATCCACGCCCTGCTTGCGGAAGTTCTCGCCGAAGTTCATGCCCAGCGCATAGCTGAGCTTGTCTTTATCCGTCTTGAGCTCGGGAGCAGCATCCTGAGCCAGGGCCGCGAAGGGGGTCAAAAGCACCATCGCAGTGGCCAACATCCATTTACCGTGAGACATGATTTAATCCTTCTTCGAACTGGGGTTGAGGTAGTCCGCTCCTGCATCATTGCAGGAGTGACGGAACCAAGATTTGCCAAAACGCAAACTTCGGAACGGGGTTAAGAAGATTTTAACAATAGAAGCAGCCGTTCCCTACCCCACTGGTTGTAGACCGCGCTACAACATTTGATGGCCGGCCAGTTCTATCGCGGACTCACCGGTCGACTTCGCAATGGATGTGGTCCTGATGACTGGGGGTGCTGGACGACATCGGGTGCGTCGGGGCAGAGGATTAAGATGACCGACTGCGCATCAGCACGAGCAGCCGGGACTTCGAGGGCCAGATTGTCGGGACGACCCCAAAGTCAGATGTAAGTCTCCAGTTTCCGGCTCGTTTCGGATTTCGCAGCGGGAAAATGTCGCACGGGTGGCAGGACCGGGCGCAGTTCTTCCATATGTACGCGTAGATATGTCAGCACGTGCTGCTTTCGTTCTTTGCCCCTTTTTCCATCGCCCTCGCCTCCCGCTGTCTTGGACCCCTTCTCGTCCCAGGTGGGTCCAGTCCGCTCGTAGATCATTCGCCAACTCTTCTTGACTGCGGAGAGAGAAATACCGAGTTCATCGGCCAATTCTTCATCTGTTAAACCTCTCAAAGCGGCGAGCAGCAAACGCTGCTCGGAGGGGCGAAAATAGATGCGTGGTGGATTGCAGGAGAAAAGCGAGAAAAGCCAGCTGCCGAAAGCTTGTTTCACTGCATCCCGATCGGCGCCCAGGATAAAGGGGCTTTCTGCGAGATTGTTGAGCGGCCTCAACCTTCCATCGATGTACTGGCCCTCGTATGAAAGCCAGAGGAGGCCGGTTTGAAAACTCGCGTTGACCTGTTGTAGATCAAGTGGCTGACAGACGAGTTCCTTGATTTGATAGCCGACATGGGTGTCATAAAAGCCGCGCCAGAGCTCGACATGAATCATTTGATCAACCCGGGACTGAGAGACGACGCCGCTCCAGACCGCGAGATTCAATCCCGATTTCGAGTTGGCCTCGCGAATCTGCCTGGCCGAAAGAATGCTTTCGAGTCGCTCAGTAAGCGTGGGGCCAATCCAGGGCCGGGGATGGGTCTTCAACTCAATCAGGAAAACGTCGGAGATAAATACTGACACTCCGAGCGCAACGAGTTCGGGAGTACTGCAGTCTGAATCTTCCACAAGCGTACTGTGCAGCGATTCGGTGCGAAGTAACTTCAACCACGCCGAGGGTAAGTGCTCCAGAAATGGTCCGTACCGGCGGCGCTCCTCAGGATGTGAAGCCACAAGCGCTGCACATTTTTGAACGTCTTTCGGTCCCATCTGGCGCACACGCAATCGCATAGGGGTTTCCGCGGCAGTTGCATTTACCGAGGTGATCTTTTAGGTCACTTTACAGCGAGGCATTCACGAGTATGCTGGCAAAAGCAATCCGGCTGTTCTCTTCGACCTACCTGTCTCGAAGAGGAGACCACCATTGCAGTTGAACGGTAGTGAGCGCCCGTAAGCTCTCGCTTAGAAAACCCGGCAGCGACCGGCGACTACTTCCCCGCTCGCAATGAGAATCGGGCCGGTGAAAGACGGCTCGAAGCTCCATCGTGCGCTGACACTCAAACCCGGACTCAAAAGCCGATCGTCAAGCGTTCCCGAACTGTCCTTGTGGACTGATGGGAACTACTTGTCAATTCTGCAAGCTGCAGAGCGGAGATTCTAGCCAGCGACAGAACAGTTATCACAAATTGTCCACAGAAGTACAGCGAATTTGTTCGTATGAGTCAACTTTGTGTCCAATTCATGCTCGGATTTATGTCTATGAACTGGAAGAGATCAATCGATGGAGGAGACCCATGCGACACACGAGAACTCTGGTGTTAGCCATTTCCGCATTGCTTATTGCGACCGCATGGCCGCAACTTGCACTGGCGGCTCACCAAATCACAACATTCGACCCTCCTGGCGCAGGTAAGGGCGCAGGCCAGGGTACTTTCTCGCAGCAGAATCTGAACTCGGGCGTCATCGTCGGTTACTACGTTGATGCGAATAATGTGTCGCACGGGTTCATACGAAGCCGCCACGGCAAA
>DASRRV010000120.1:0-4109 GCA_035695545.1 Candidatus Sulfotelmatobacter sp.
CCCGGTGATGTACGCCAACAACCGAGCCCACTCCATTTCGCTTCTCGCTCCTTGATTATCGAACCGCGGAAGCTGCATTGTAGAGGTTTACGGAGCTTCAGGAAAGGTCATTCCAGCAGAGAAGACTGCATTGCAACTCACTTGATTTCAGTTCGTTTCAGTTTCTTGACCATACGGGCGAAGAGCGATTGATCGAGTCGATCGTAGCCTGCGCCGGCCTCCCCGCTCGAGGCGTCATTACCCGTATCATGCAGGCAGCCGACGCATTCGCCGCAGGCGCCCCAGAGCGACGACATGACACTGGTAGTACTTCGCGTGATCGATCCGCCAGTTTAGCGCGGTGGTGATCTGAGCCCACTGGACCCATTAAGCAGCGGCCAGAAGTCGGCTTCGGGGACATCACCATTGATCTCCCCAAGCCCGTTTGTGGATAGTTACATCAAGGCGTTGAACAGCGTTAGAAACCTTTTCAAAATCCGCCCATTCGGACCCGCATAAACATTGGTTTCTCGTGCGTCATGGCGTAACGTTAGAAAGTGTAGTTTGCTAACCCAGGTTGCAACGGGAATTTTTGTCGATGAAATCCCAGTTTAGAATAACTGCCGTTTTCCAGCCAAGAAGGAAATTCTGGTATATCGTGTGGAACTGTTGGGAGCTTAAACGGAAATTCCAGTTTAGAGAGGACACCAAGAACAGATCAGACACTATGTTTAGAAAACCCGTTGCGAACGGAAAGATCGCGATCGCGCTTCTGATTTTGGGCCTCGTTGTTCTTTCCGTCCATTCGTATTGCGCCGCCCAGGACGCAGGGCTGGTCAAATTTGTGAACTCGTGCAAATACAGTCTGACCTTTAATTCAACAGGCCCCCAGATTGGTAAGTTGGCCGCGGGTGACCAAAAATCGATCGCCATTTCCTCCTTCAATCAAAGTGGTCAGAACCGAATCATTGCGTATCCCAATCTGACCGACAACGAGTGCCCAAATTGCGACGGGTGGACGGACCTCAGCGGACCTCCCGGGACTACGCAGCGCCAAGGCTGGATGTGGGAAGGCAACAACGAGAAATATGCTGCCTATTGCAATCCCAGTCTCAGCGGACGTGACATATGCAGACAGCAGCACAATTGTTGCGGCGCCGGCATGGTCCAGGACGGCACCTTCGGCACTCACTTTGAGCTCACGCCCAACGCCGGAGGCAATGACTTCGTTAATTTGAGCACGAACTATGGCTCGGGCCCCCACTCGCCACCCAATCTGTGTCCAAAGGGAGGACCCGACGACTGCGTGGACAAAGCAGCCGTCATCTTCTACAACGTGCCGATCGAATGGACAACGAACTTGAATTGTTCCTTCACCAAGAAGGGCACGCAGGTAAAGAGCGGAAAATGCTTTGCAGCGAGCTGTACGGACGCCTATCAACACCCGACCGACGACAAGCAGGTGGCGTGCCCGGTGAATGCGGCGCGTGGGTACGTAGTGACTTACTGCCCAGCTGCCTCCCGCATGCCGAATCCGAAGTAGCTTGTCAGGTCCCCGAAAGTGATAGGAACAGACGATCAAACAAAGTGGAGAAATCCCCTCAAAGTCTCAGATGTCAAACGTGTTGGGGCGAATGCTTACCTCTTGTCGCAGGGCAGTCAGTGAAATACCGTCAACACACTAACTCAATCGCAGATGAAACGCCAAATCGGCGAGTTTCTTTCACCTAAGGCAAGTCTAGGAAGGAGGAGATCGTAGTTGGTTTCTTGAAGACCACAAGCCATCGTTTTGGAATTGCGGGATAGACTGTGAGTCCACAACTGTAAGTCAAGCGCTTCGAAAGTTCCAATTGCGCAGAGGGAAATCATGAGCATTTACGGAGCAGCCTTTGAACCTTATGTTGGACCCTGGGATTCTGATGGTCCGGTGCTTTACAACACTTACACCCACGATCAGGTGACCCAGCTCTTGAAGCCGGTCGCTCAGAGCTTTTCACTGATCGCGACCTACGGACAAGGAACATTCGTCTGGCAGGGCAAGCCCATCGTCCAGGATGGCAATCGCGTGAACATCCAGGCCGCTGCCGGCGTCGGGCTGAAGGTTTCCGCCGGCTGCTATCAGATAGGCGCCGACCAGAACAGTGATTTCATCAACGTGGAGTTGACGAAGACTGAAATTGACTATGCCATTGACCAAGCTAAGACCTACAACAACGTGGTTGACCTCGTCATCGGTAACGAGTGCATCTGGGGACCGAATTCCACCCAGGCGATCATCGACCTGATCAACTACGCCAAGAGCAAGCGCGCTCCGTTCACCAGCGACACGCTGCCCATCACCACTCGCCAGCAATGGGGCGTTCTCGGCGGCGTGGACAACTCCAATCCGGAATATGCGGCCATGCGACAGAAGCTTCTCCAGTTGCTGGCCGCGTGCGAAGGCCACGTTTATGGAAATATGTACGCCTATTTCGATCCCAACATCGCCAACCAGATTGGGCACAGTCCAACCCAGGACTCGTTCACCCAAGCTGTCACGGCGAGCATGACGAATACTTTGACGGGGCTGAAGAAGGCCTTTGCGAATCAAGGCATCACCCTCGAGTTTCGCATCGGCGAAACCGGCTGGCCCACCCAAGGCTCGCAAGAACACCAGCCGAATACGTTCCTCGCCAGTGTTACGCAGGCCCAGTGGTATAACCAGGCGATGGTGAAGTGGTCGGCTGCGAACGGTGCGAAGACCATTATGTTCGCTGCTTACGATGAACCTTGGAAGGGCCCTGCGGATGGCTCGAACAGCGAGGCGTTCTTTGGCATCTGGAAGGCAAACGGCACCTCGAGCAATCGCGGACAGTACACGCTGAACGTTGTGACGCCCAAGTACACCATCGGGTAGTGAAACCAGGACGCATATCTCAACTCCCGCTTGTAGCTCGCCACAATTCAAAATGCACCTGGAGTGTGCGCTCTGGACAGAGTTTCTCGATCGAAGATGGGTCAGTTGGTGGGCGCAGTGCTGAGCGGGACCAGCTTGTGGTTACCGAAAACTTCATCCGCGACACGACGGGTTTCGTTTGGAATACGATCGCGACGCGTCGGTGTGAATGTTCTGTGCGGGCCTCATATGGTGTGAGCCAAGGGGATTGGCGGATATCAGGCCGCGCGGTCGTAGCGATGGTGCAAACCGCCCAATCGTGGATAGGCGATCACTCGTCCGGTCGCCGCAGAGCGAATTCTGCGGCCAGGCGTTTCTTTGCCTAGGCCAAGATGAGTTCGGTCGTCATGATAATAAGAAACGAACTCGGACAACAGCCGCCTAAGATGGCGCTCGTTCAGGGCGATGATGTGGTCGAGCAGCTCGCACCGGCAACTGCCCACCCAGCGCTCCGCAACTCCGTTCTGCCAAGGGCTTCGGAAGGACGTTTGGACCGCAGCGATGCTCATGGATTGAAGGGCTTCCGGAACTTCCAACCCGTACTTCGCGTCACGATCCAAGATGAGGAACCGGGGTGCCGACTGGTAAGGAAACGCCTCTCGCAGCTGCTGCACGATCCAGCTACTGGTGGGATGACGGGTGACGTTGAAATGGAGAATGCGTCGCCGATCATGACTGATGATGAAGAAGCCGTACAAGAGACCGAAGGTGAGCGTGGGTACCGTAAAGAAGTCCATGGCGGCGATGGCTTCGCGATGATTGTGAAGAAAGCGGAGCCATCGCCGAGCGGTTTCTGGATCTTGGGGTGCGCGTTTCATCCAGCGCGAAACGGTACGTTCCGAGACATCGAACCCCAGCATGAGGAGCTCGCCATGAATCCGAGGAGCGCCCCAACTCGAGTTCTCCGCGACCATTTGAAAGATCAGATCCCTGACTTCCTTGGATAGCGTCTTCCTTCCGACTTGCCGTCTCACCTTGGAGATTAGGCTCCAGTACAGGCGGAAGCCGGCGCGATGCCAGCGGACCACGGTCTCGGGAGTGACGACCAGGAGAGCCTGCTTCCAAGCGGACCAGAAGCGACGGGCAAGCACCCAGAAGAGTTTGTCGAGTGGGCTGAGCTTGGGTCGGGGATGCCGGCGCGTCAGTACCGCGAGTTGTTGTCGAAGAGCCAAATTCTCCAGCAGAAGACTCCGAC
>DASRRV010000121.1:0-44536 GCA_035695545.1 Candidatus Sulfotelmatobacter sp.
AGCCGTGAGCGGTAGCGTCACGGTTACTTCGAACGCATCGAATCCGACCTTGACGATTCCGCTCTCGGGAACGGGTGTTGCGGCCGGCGCCCTCACATCGAATCCGACAAGCTTGAGTTTTGGCAGCGTACAGGTTGGGACAAAGCAGACACTCTCTGAGACTGTGACCAACACTGGCGGAACGAGCGTGACGATTTCGAACGTCGGAATCAGCGGGACGGGATTCACCTTCACCGGAATTGCGACGCCAGTGACACTGACGGCCGGGCAGAGTGCGAGCTTCAGTGTCTCGTTCACGCCTCCGTCTGCGGGAGCCGTGAGCGGTAGCGTCACGGTCACGTCGAACGCATCGAATCCGACCTTGACGATTCCGCTCTCGGGAACGGGTATAGCACAAGGTGCACTAGGATCGAATCCGACAAGCTTGAGTTTTGGCAGCGTACAGGTTGGGACAAAGCAGACACTCTCTGAGACTGTGACCAACACAGGCGGAACCAGTGTAACGATTTCGAACGTCGGGATCAGCGGAACGGGATTCACGTTCACCGGAATTGCGACTCCGGTAACACTCACTGCCGGTCAGAGTGCGAGCTTCAGTGTTTCGTTCACCCCTCCGTCTGCGGGAGCCGTGAGCGGTAGCGTCACGGTCACGTCGAACGCATCGAATCCGACCTTGACGATTCCGCTCTCGGGAACGGGTGTGGCAGCGGGCACATTGGGATCGAATCCGACGAGTCTGAGTTTTGGCAGCGTGCAGGTAGGAACGAAGCAGACGTTATCCGAGACGGTGACTAACACGGGCGGAACCAGTGTAACGATTTCGAACGTCGGGATCAGCGGAACGGGATTCACGTTCACCGGAATTGCCACTCCGGTAACACTCACAGCCGGTCAGAGTGCGAGCTTCAGTGTTTCGTTCACCCCGCCAGCAACCGGAAGCGTGAGCGGAAATGTCACCATCACATCAAACGCATCGAATCCGACCTTGACGGTTCCGTTGTCAGGAACGGGTGTGGCAGCGGGCACATTGGGATCGAATCCGACGAGTCTGAGTTTTGGCAGTGTCCCGGTTGGTACGAAGCAGACACTGTCCGAGACTGTGACCAACACGGGCGGAACCAGTGTAACGATTTCGAACGTCGGGGTCAGCGGAACGGGATTCACCTTTAGCGGGATTGCGACGCCAGTGACGCTCACAGCCGGTCAGAGTGCGAGCTTCAGTGTTTCGTTCACCCCGCCAGCAACTGGAAGCGCAAGCGGAAATGTCACCATCACATCAAACGCATCGAATCCGACCTTGACGATTCCATTGTCAGGAACGGGCGTGGCGGCGGGCACATTGGGATCGAATCCGACGAGTTTGAGTTTTGGCAGTGTCCAGGTTGGTACGAAGCAGACACTGTCCGAGACTGTGACCAACACGGGCGGAACCAGTGTGACGATTTCGAACGTCGGGATCAGCGGAACGGGATTCACCTTCACTGGAATTGCGACACCGGTGACGCTCACAGCCGGGCAGAGTGCGAGCTTCAGTGTTTCGTTCACCCCGCCAGCAACCGGAAGCGCAAGCGGAAACGTCACCATCACATCGAACGGATCGAATCCGACGTTGACGATCCCATTGTCCGGTACGGGCGTTGCCGGCGTGGGGCAGCTGACCGTTAATCCAACTACTCTGAATCTTGGCAGTGTAGCTGTGGGCTCGAGTGGAACTGGTTCCGGAACCCTGACAGCCAGCGGAGCGAACGTCACGGTAACGGCGGTAAGCTCGAACAATTCGGCATTCAGCATAGGCGGACTGTCCTTGCCGGTTACGATCCAGGCAGGCCAGAGCGCTTCGTTCATCGTGACCTTCAGCCCACTAGTTGCGGGATCGGTCAGCGGTACGCTTACGTTCACAAGTAATGCTCAGCCCTCCACCACCACGGAGACGCTCACTGGAACTGGTACCGCTGCGTCGACCCACACCGTCGACCTGTCGTGGAACGCGAGCACTTCTCCCAATATCGCGGGCTACAACGTCTATCGTGCGGTGTACACCGGCAGTTCGTGCGGCACGTTTGGGACGGTCAATCAATTCGGGCTGGTAGCAAGCACTCTGTACACAGACTCCTCGGTAGTGAACGGTACGTCATACTGCTACGCGACAACTGCAGTGGACCTGAGCAATGCAGAAAGCGGCTATTCGAATATCGTTTCCAACGTGCAGATTCCGTAATTCCTGAAGGTGGGATTTAATCGGGTCGCAATTTCTTGCAACCTTCAAATTCAGGCCTCGGCGCAAGGATGCCGAGGCCTTCGCCTTTCAGTCACTTACCTTCGGCCGACTTCATCGAAAAGGCGGGAAGTAGGTTCATGATCGTTCGTCCGGTGGTAACTGGCATGAACCACTGTGATCTTTCCGAACAGCTGCAGGAACCCTCACACTGGCTGGCATGCGACTCCCCCGGTCCAGAAGCATACCTTTCTCTATTCATCCCTTTTTCATCGCGCTTTTTATCGCGCTTGCCCTAATGTTGCCCGTCGATGCAGGAGCGGCAACCCCACAGTTGGTGAGTTCTCCAGCAAACCTGAGGTTTGGCACGGTAACGCTGAGCCAGTCAGAAACGCAACTCGTCGTATTGACGAACACAGGGTCAACCGGCACGAAGCTGTCGGGGATGAGCGTGAGTGACTCCGCATTCAGCGTGGCAGGTATAAGCCTTCCACTGACTCTCGCGGCGGGTCAAAGTACGACTTTCTCTGTGACTTTCTCTCCAGGCACAGCGGGTTGGACCGGTGGAAATATCACGTTTACGAGTTCGGCGTCGAACGCGAGCCTCGCTCTCTTGATCAGGGGTGTGGGTGTACGGAGTCTGCCTCTGACGGTGGCGCCAGCAAGCATTTCCTTCGGTCAAGTGGCTGTGGGAGCTACGGCCGCAATTTCTGTGGTGCTGACGAACCCTCACGCGTGGAACGAAACGCTGTCAGGATTGCAAACTGCCGGTACAGGATTCTCGGTGAGCGGCCCAGTATTACCCGTGACCCTGACCACCGGGCAAAGCATTGAATTGAATATTACCTTCGCTCCGCAGGCCGCAGGTCAGGTTGGCGGCAGTGTGTTTGTCACCGGGCCATCGTTGAACATACCGCTGAGCGGCAGCGGTACAAGTACAACAATTGGCACGCTAGCCATTTCTCCAGCAACACTGAATTTTTGGAAGGTGATGATTGGAGAAACGGGAACACAAACCGCCGTACTCAGCGCTACGGGCGGGAGTGTGACCATTTCTTCGGCAGCCAGTAGTAATTCGCAGTTTGCCCTGCCCGGAGCCACGTTTCCAGTGACGATCAGCGCGGGCCAGAGCCTGCAGTTGAACGTGGCCTTCACGCCGCAGAGTGCGGGCACCGCTTCAGGCAATCTGACTCTGTCGAGCAACGCCAGCGATTCGAAAGCATCCGAAGCGGTCGCAGGCACTGGGACTGCGCCGCAGGTAAGCCTCGCATGGAGCCCCAGCACTTCGCAGGTCGAGGGATACAACGTTTATCGGGGCACCCAGGCGGGCAGTTACTCCAAGGTCAATGCCGCGCTCGATCCGAATACGTCCTACACAGACACCGCGGTGGCTTCCGGCACGACGTATTACTACGCCGCTACCGCCGTCAATTCGAGTGGGCAGGAAAGTACCTATTCTGCTCCGGTGAAGGTTGCAGTTCCGTAGAAGATGCGATCAGCGTGCTGAAGGAATGTGTCGCTCGGGCTTCTGTGCAACCGCCGCCTCGCTGATGGGCAGCGTGTTCTTCAGGTCCCACTTGCACAGGGGGCACCGAGTTGCCAGCGTGTAGACGATGCGGCCAAAAACCACGCAGTTGGTGTTGGAGCAAGCTCGCATGTTGGTGGCTCCGGACCGCCGCGAATAGAAGCCGTTTCGACGCTGATGCGAATCGAGCGGCTCAGAATGCCAAACTAGCATGATGCTTCATACCCTCACGTGCTTCTTTTCCGTTACTGCAAATTGACTTTTCTTCTAGCTCGGGCGAACTGGCGATCTTCTTGTCGCGGCCCACTGAATGTTCAGCGGGCTAGAGATCCGTGCCGTCACGGCAAGCCTGTTGGACCGCGATTCGCCACGATTTATCGATCCGGCCGATGTTGTACAATCCCACCCCAATTGCACGCAGGCGAACGAAGGAGCGGCTTAGTAAATGGAGCCAACACTGTTGGGGAAGACCCTGGAAACCGATTATGGTTTGCGGCGCGAAATTCTGTCTCCGATGGAGACCCTTGCGCAATCGGTCTCAACCATGGCTCCGACCACAACTCCGGCGGCAACGATTCCTCTGGTATGCGCGCTGGCAGGAAACGGCACATGGCTCGCCTATGTGTTGGCGAGCGTTGCTATATTTCTTGTCGCCCTGTGCATCGCGCGATTTGCCCGACATTCGGCTTCTCCCGGGTCGCTGTACACGTACGCGTCGACGATTCTGCCCCCATGGCTCTCAGCAACGGTGGCCTGGAGCCTGCTACTTGCTTACGTGGCCACCGGGTCGAGCGTGATCGGCGGGTTCTATCACTATTCGAACCTCTTGTTGCGTGACGCCACTGGGCACGTCTTTTCGGCGGTGTTGTTGTCGCTGCTGGTCACGGGAGTTTCGATCTGGATTGCTTATCGCGACGTCAAGATTTCTGCTCGGCTCATGTTGTGGATTGAAGCCGCCTCTGTTTCGGTGATCGTGATTGTGGTGGCGCTCCTGCTGTTCCGTCACGGCGGGCACTGGGATGGGGACGAGCTTCGTCTGCGCGGGATGACAGGGAGCGGCCTCCGTCTCGGCCTGGTGTTGGCGCTGTTTAGCTTTGTCGGTTTTGAGAGCGCGACCACGCTGGGTGCGGAAGCTCGCAATCCGCTGAAGACCATTCCGCGGGCTGTGATTCAGAGCTCGGTTCTTGCTGGAGCATTTTTCACCGTGTGTGCGTACGCGGAGGTGATGGGCTTCCACACAGTGGGTCAAGATCTAGGCACCAGTCAAGCTCCCATGTATGTGTTGGCCCGGGTGGGTGGTGTTCCGGTGTTGGGGTTGCTCATCGACATCGGCGCCTTGGTGAGCTTGTTTGCGGGTACGCTGGCGTGCGTCACGGCCGCAGCCCGGGTGCTTATGGGGATGGCGCACGATGGGCTGGCGCATGAATCCTTCGGTGCAACTCACGCGGTGAATCGGACTCCCAGCCGAGCGGTCGTCATCACAGGTGTGTCTGCCGTTCTGCCGGTCGCCGTGCTCGCCGTTCGGGGGGCGAGCGGGCTCGATGTTTATGGATGGCTGGGTTCGCTGGCGACGTATGGATTTATCGTCGCCTACGCCCTGGTATGCGGAGCTTTGCCGCGATACTTGGGGAATCACGATTCGTTCCGCCCGGGTGCGCAGATTGTTCCTTGGCTGGCCGCGACAGCGATGCTTCTGGCCCTTGCGGGCAATCTTTACCCCGTGCCTGCAGGGCCTTACGGAAAGCTCCCGTACATCTATCTTCTTTACTTGACGGCCGGACTCGGATGGTTTCTCGTTCGGGGCCGGGGCAAGGGAGCAGCGCTGGCAGAAGGCTGAGAGATGGTCTTAGCCTTTCTTTTTTGGCATCACGATAAGAATTAAGGATGGGCACAGACACGGCGCAACGTCTGAGAGGTGTTTTGTGTTGGCCGTGGAGTGTCTGTAGCAGGGCGAGCATAGCGCCGAAAATTTTCTTCCTAAAAGGCGTCGACGATAACTGTCCGCTCGTGGACAGTCGAATCCCCATGTGGACAACTGTCCATCTTTAGATGGCTGCGTGTCGTCTCCATTCCATTCGGTTTCAATGACTTGCAACCATGGCGGGAGTGGTGCCCGAGTTGCCTCTTCCTTCTGTGATGGATATCGCCCGCCCAGAGTTTAAGCAGCAAAAACGCCGGCGCCAGATTGTTTTGTCCGCCATTGGTGTGGTGGTCATCGCGGCGATGGCAGTTGGAGTCTCGCGATTGAAGCCAGCGGCTCCTTCGGTCGAACGCGGGACCGTTTTTACCGACACCGTGAAGCGCGGGCCCATGGTCCGGCAGGTGCGTGGACCGGGATCGCTTGTGCCGGCTCAAGAAGCGGTCCGTCAAATTCCCGCGGAAACGGAAGCGACTGTCGTTCGCATCCGCATGCTGCCGGGAACGCAGGTGAAGACTGAAAGCATCCTGGTCGAGCTGAGCAATCCGCAGGTAGAGCAGGCAAATCTCGATGCACAGCTGCAGTTGAAGGCCGCGGAATCTGAGTACCAGGCTCTGCGCGTGAAACTCGACAGCGATCTGATGAACCAGAAGGCAGGAGCCGCCACCGTCGGAGCCGACTACCGGCAGGCGAAGCTCCAGGCTGACACGGACAAGGCCCTGTACGACCTTGGGGTGATCTCAGGCCTGGCTTACAAGGCCTCGAAGGGTAAGGCTGACGAACTCACCACCAGGAATGATCTGGAGGCGCAGCGCCTCGATATTGGCCAGAAAGCGATCGAGTCACAACTCGCGCAGCAGCAAGCCAAGATCGATCAGATGCGGGCTTTGGCGGCACTCAAACAGAAACAGCTCGACGCTCTGAAGGTTCGCGCCGGCATCGATGGAGTTCTGGTCGACTTGCCATTGCAGGTGGGGCAGCATCTGCAACCGGGAGCGATGCTGGCCAAGGTGGTTCAGCCTGACCATCTGATGGCGACTTTGAAGATCGCAGAGACGCAGGCGCGCGACGTGCAGCCCGGCGAACCCGCGGTGGTCGACACTCACAACGGAACCATCAACGGGACCGTAATGCGAGTTGACCCGGCTGTGCAAAACGGAACGGTGACCGTGGACGTCAAACTAACGGGCGAACTCCCGCGAGGCGCCCGCCCGGACCTGAGTGTCGATGGAACCATCGATCTGGAGCGCTTGGACAATGTTCTTTATGTCGGACGTCCGGCATTCGGACAAGAGAACAGCACGATCAGCCTGTTCAAGCTGGATGTGGATGGCAAGGAAGCGAGTCGCGTACCGGTGAAAGTCGGGCGCGAATCGGTGAATTCAATTCAGGTTTTTGAAGGGCTCCGCGAAGGCGACACGGTGATTCTGTCCGACATGTCGCGCTGGGACAAGACCGACCGCATCCGGCTGGAGTGAGTGCCGGGCGGAACTATCGAGGCAAGGAAAATATGATCGAAGCAGGGCAGCCGCTGATTCAGATCCAGGATCTGACAAAAGTCTTCTACACCGATGAGATTGAAACCCACGCGCTTTCTGGCGTCCACCTATCGATTGCGAAAGGTGAGTATGTGGCGATGTCGGGCCCGTCAGGCTGCGGCAAATCCACATTGCTCTCGATTATCGGTTTGCTCGATACCCCGACCGACGGGCGCTATTCACTGAATGGCAAGACGGTCGAGAACCTCGATTTCGCCGAGCGTTCCCGCATTCGTAATCAGGAGATCGGGTTCATTTTCCAAAGTTTCAACCTGATCGGAGATCTGACGGTCTACGAGAACGTAGAGCTGCCGCTCACTTATCGGCAAAGAATGTCTGCCCCTGATCGAAAGAAGCGGGTCATGGAAGCGTTGGAGCGCGTGGGAATGGCGCACCGCATCCGGCACTATCCGTCACAACTATCCGGCGGTCAGCAGCAGCGTGTGGCCGTGGCCCGCGCCTTAGGTGGTAAGCCTTCTATCCTGCTGGCCGACGAACCGACTGGAAACCTGGACTCGCGCAACGGCGAAGCCGTCATGGAACTGCTGCAGAACCTGCACCGCGAGGGAGCCACCATTTGCATGGTTACGCACGATCCGCGGTTCGCTAAGCACGCACAGCGGGAAGTGCATTTGTTCGACGGTAAGGTGGTCGCGGAAGAAGAGCTGAAGAAGCTAATGGCGGACGTGCATGCATGACGCTCTTATTCCAAGATGTTCGCCATGCTTTGCGCCAAGCCTGGAAGAGTCCTGGATTCTCGCTGGTTGCGCTTTTCTCGCTGGCGCTGGGCATCGGGGCAAACACCGCGATCTTCAGCGTGGTCAATGCGGTGCTCTTGCGACCGCTGCCCTACGGTGATCCCGATCGTCTTGCGGTGATTCTGCACGACGGCCGCAATCCAGTGGCGTCTGCGAACTTCCTCGATTGGCAACGGCAAAGTCAAAGTTTTGAGAGCATGGGTGCGGCGGAGTACTGGACTCCAAATTTCACTGGCACCGACAACACCGAGAAAACCTGGGCTCTGAGAATCACCACCGACCTCCTCCCGATGTTGGGGGTTCAACCGGAGTTGGGCCGGGTCTTTGCGCGCGACGAGCAGGAGCGCGGCAAGGAGCATGAGGTTGTCATCAGCCACAACCTTTGGCAGAGCCATTTTGCCGGCAACTCCGACGTCATCGGGCGGCTGGTGCGGCTGAACGGCGAGTCTTACACCGTGATTGGTGTGATGCCCGCTGGATTTAAGTTCGCTCCGTTCTGGGCGACGAAGGCCGAACTTTGGGCGCCCCTGGTTCTCGATGACAAAGGCAACGACCGAGGCGGAAGAAGCCTCCGCGTTTTTGCACGCCTCAGATCGGACGTTCCCCTAAAACAGGCGCAGGCCGAGATGGCTACGATCACGGCCCGTCTTGAGCAGCAGTATCCCGGCACCAATGAGAACGTCACCGTCCTCTCGTTGAAAGAGAAGGTTGTCGGCGATGTACGGCCGGCGCTGCTCGTTCTGCTGGCAGGGGTGGGGTTTGTTTTGCTGATCGCGTGCGCCAACGTAGCCCACATGTTGCTAGCCCGTTCCGCGGCGCGACAGAAAGAGGTTGCGATTCGCTCGGCCCTCGGAGCCGGAAACTTGCGCATCGTCCGGCAATTCCTGACTGAGAGCTGCGTCCTTGCAATGTTTGGAGGCGTTGCAGGATTGCTGCTCGCGCTGTGGGGTATTCGCGTTTTGGTGGCAATGAGTCCACGGGAGATCCCTCGTGTGGACACGGTTGGGCTGGATGCGAATGTGCTCATGTTCACACTGGGGATCACGCTAGTGGCGGGTCTTGTGTTTGGTTTGGCGCCTGCCCTTCGTGCGACCGCACTCAACCTCGGTGATTCCCTGAAAGACGGGGAACGGGGATCCAGCGAAGGAATCAAACGCAATCGGCTGCGCAGTTTGCTGGTGGTCTCAGAGTTTACGTTCGCTTTGGTGCTACTGGTCGGAGCGGGCCTGATGATTCGCAGCTTCCTTGCGCTTCGAGCCATCGATCCAGGATTCAATCCGCATGGGTTGTTGTCGGTCGTGGTGTCGGTCAGCGGAACCAAGGAAGCGGCGCCGGGTGGGAGGTCTGCTTTCTATCCGCAGGTAGTCGACCAAATCAGGCATCTCCCAGGTGTTGAGGCGGCGAGCGCGATCAACCACCTTCCCCTAGGCGGCGATATATGGGGCCTGTCGTTTCATGTGGAAGGCCGTCCGGTGCCGCGTCCAGCGGACACTCCGGCTGCTACTTATCGCGTCATTCTGCCCGGGTATTTTCAGACGATGAACTCAACCATGTTGCGGGGACGCGACATTTCAGAGTCTGACAATCTTGGCGCTCCGGGTGTTGTCGTAATCAACGAATGGTTCGCCAAGCATCACTGGCCGGGCGAAGATGCCCTTGGAAAGCGCATTACGCTCGATGATCTGAACAATCATCCCGCATGGCTCACGGTGGTGGGAGTCGTAAAGAATGACGTGCGGAGCGAATGGACTGGGCCACCCGAAGAAGAGATGTTTCGGCCATACCTGCAGAGCCCGCAGTATCTGGAGGATCCGGCATCGCACTATTCCTATCTGACTCTGGTTGTAAGGACCGGTGGCGATCCGGCCGATTTGGCACCGCTGGTTCGGAACACGGTTCGTGGCTTCGATAAGAACGTGGTTCTGTCGGAAGTTCAAACCATGGATCAAGTGGTGGCCGAGGCCACAGCCGAGCCGCGGTTCTACGTACTTCTTCTTGGAGGTTTCGCCACAGTCGCATTGGTTCTAGCCGCGGTAGGCATCTACGGCGTGATGAGCTACTCCGTCTCGCGCCGCACTCAGGAGATCGGAATTCGCATTGCATTAGGCGCGCGTTCCTCCGATGTAGTGAGGTTGGTCGTCGGGCAGGGAGCGCTGCTTGCATTCTCCGGGGTAGGTGCGGGTGTGATCGTCGCCCTTGGAGTTACTCGACTGATGTCAGGACTCCTCTATGGCATTCGTCCCAGCGACCCGATTACGTTCGTTGCGGTTGCGTTAGTGCTAAGCGGTGTGGCTGTCATTGCGTGCTATATCCCGGCGCGCCGCGCGGCCAAGGTCGATCCCATCATCGCACTGCGGTATGAATAGGAGGTTCGGCACATGGCTGGGATATTCCAGGATTTCCGCTACGCGGTGCGACAGTTGCGCAAAAGCCCCGGCTTTACCGCAGTTGCCGTGGTCACGCTGGCGCTGGGGATTGGAGCGAATACGGCAATCTTCAGCGTCGTGAACGGCGCGCTCCTTCGCCCCTTGCCGTTTCGAGATCCAGACCGGCTTGTCCATATATGGCATGTACCGCCTGCGAAGAGTTTTCCGGGCATGACTACGTTCTCAGTCTCCGCGGCGAACTATCTAGATTGGCAGCGACAAAGTCAAGTTTTCGAGCAGATGGCGATTTATACCTGGCACGGTTTCACGTTGACGGGCGGCCAGGCTCCAGAGCAGGTCGACGCCAGCGCAGTATCGTCCGGTTTTTTTGCGACCCTCGGCGTTCAGCCGATGCTTGGCCGAGTTTTCTATCCGGAAGAAGATCAGCCAGGGCATTCGAACGTCGTGCTTCTCAGTCATCGCTTCTGGCAAGAACACTTTGGCTCGAACGCCGACATCGTCGGACACAACATCAACCTTGATGGTCAGAGTTATCTGGTCGCGGGCGTCATGCCGCCTTCCTTTCGTCTTCCCGACTTTGCCCGGTTGTGGACCCCGATGGCCTGGACGGATAAAGAGCGCGCCGTCAGAGGAGAGCATCACTATCTAGTCGTCGCGCGGCTCAAGCCCGGTATTGATTTGAAGCAAGCTCAGGCGGAGATGAGTACTATCTCGGATCGCCTGCAGCAACTCTATCCCGCCGATGATAAGGGTTGGGGTGCCGTGGTCGTGCCCCTGCACCAGGATCTGGTAAGTGATGTGCGCCCTGCGCTGTTGGTTTTGTTGGGTGCCGTGGCTTTTGTTCTGCTAATCGCTTGCGTCAATGTCGCCAACCTGGGGCTGGCCAAAAGCTTCAGCCGAAAAAAGGAGATCGCGATCCGCTCCGCACTCGGGGCCTCGTCGGTTCGCGTGGTTCGGCAAATTTTGGGGGAGAGCGTGCTTCTCGCGCTTGCCGGAGGAATCATCGGTCTGGTCTTCGCTCATTTTGGGATTCGACTGATCATGGCGTTCCTGGCAGACAAGTTGCCACGAGGGATCGAGGTTGGGCTGGACCTTCCGGTGCTGGGCTTCACTGCAGCAATGTCCATTCTGACCGGTGTAGCGGCTGGCATTCTTCCAGCAGTGCGCCTAACCAAAGGTGACGTGAGTCAAGCGCTCAAGCAGGGATTGGGCCGAACTGACTCTGATTCCGGTGGACACCGAACTCGCAGCATTCTGGTGGTTGCCGAGGTCGCGCTTTCCCTCGTCCTGCTGATCGGCGCGGGCCTGATGATCCGGAGTCTGCAACAGCTCCACGCGATAAACCCGGGATTCGAGTCCCGTGGCGTTCTGACTATGACGGTCGCCGTCGCTAGTGCCAGGTTTCCATCGCCAGCACAGCAGGTCAGCTTTTTTGAACGAACACTACAGCGGGTGCGAGCGCTACCCGGAGTGGAATCTGCTGGAGTCATCGATGACATCCCGCTTAACGGCAACGGATCCCATCAACCAGTTTCCATCGAGGGCCGCCCGGTTCTCCCCATGTCGGAGCAGCCAGAAGTCGATGTTCGTCTCGCCAGCCCGGGATATATGAGCACTCTGCATATCGCCGTCGTGCGCGGTCGCGACCTCAGCGATACCGACGTCGCCGGAAGACCGGCTGTGGTTCTCATCAGTGAATCGATGGCGCGACAATTCTGGCCAGGCGAAGATCCGATTGGCAAACGTCTCACACTGGACTTTTTCCCAGACGCTGTCCGCGAAGTGGTGGGAGTTGTGAGGGACGTCAAACTCGATGGTCTGGATCAGACTCGTCCCGCGGCGACCCTCTATATGCCTTTAGATCAGGTTTCCACGCCGGCAAACGGAGGATGGAATTCCTTTCCGATGACCCTCGTTGTTCGTTCAGCTGCGAATCTCAGCGGGCTCGCTCCCGCCGTCTCGAATGTCGTTCACGACGTGGACCCCGGGATTCCCGTACAGGACATTCTCACCATGGACGATGTGGTCACCAATTCCATGTCGCAGCGGCAATTCAACATGCTGCTGCTGGGAACGTTCGCCGCACTCGCCTTGCTTTTGGCAGCGATTGGCATCTACAGCGTGCTGTCGTACAGCGTGAAGCGGAGGGTGCAGGAGATCGGAATTCGGTTGGCATTAGGCGCTCGTGTTGCCGACGTGCTTCGCTTGGTCGTCATCGAAGGCATGAAGCCGACCTTGCTGGGTTTGATCCTCGGGGCCGTCTCGGCCCTGGCGATGGGGCATCTTCTGTCGAGTCTCATCTTCGGCGTGAAGCCTGCGGATCCATGGACCTTCTTGGCCGTCGCCCTTCTTCTTGCTGTGGTGGCTCTCGTTGCCAGCGTTGTTCCCGCGTATCGCGCAGCCAAGGTCGATCCCATGGTGGCCCTTCGTTACGAGTAGGAGAATCGGAAAATGACGGGAATATTACAGGATTTTCGCTACGCGCTGCGCCAGCTTCGGAAGAGTCCGGGGTTTGCCGTGACTGCCATTTTTATACTGGCACTGGGGATTTCCGCCAGTGTCGCTATTTTTGGCTTCGTCGACGCCGCGCTGATCAAGCCCCTGCCTTACGCCAATCCAACACGATTGGTCGACGTCACAGAAAAGACGTCGATGTTTCCGCGCAACAACCTTTCCTATCCTGATTACGTCGACTGGAAAAAGCTGAATCAGGTCTTTAGCTCGCTGGATGTCTACCAGGAAACGGGCTATCTGCTGCGGACCTCCGGCGGCACCGAGCCTGTGCCAGCAGTACGCGTGAGTGACGGATTCTTTCACACATTGGGAATTGCCCCAGAACTGGGTCGTGATTTCTATTCCGGGGAGGATCTGCCTTCCGCGCCCAAGACGGTCATGCTGAGCTATTCCACATGGCAGAAGCGGTTTGGCGGAAGAAGAGATGTGATTGGCGAGACGGTTTCTCTGAGCGGCGTGCCATTCACGATCACCGGGGTGCTGCCCCAAAGTTTTCAATTCGCGCCGCGTGGAGGTACTGAGTTTTGGACCACTCTTCATCCGTCCGATCAATGTTCCCTGCGACGAAGCTGCCACGACCTATGGGGAATTGGACGGCTCAAGGATGGGGTCACGGTCGAGATGGCGCTCGCCAACATGAAGACGATTGCGCGCCAGCTTGAGCTGCAGTATCCCGCCGACAACCGCGACCAGGGAGCGTCAGTGATGCCCCTTGCGAAAGCAATCGTTGCGGACGCCCGCCCCGTACTGCTGATGCTGCTGGGTGGCGCAGGTCTGCTGCTGGCCATCGCTTGCGTGAATGTGTCCAGCCTGTTGCTGGTACGTTCCGAGAGCCGCAAACGCGAGATCGCGGTGCGGGGTGCCCTCGGCGCATCGCGCACGCGACTGATCCGGCAGTTCACGACCGAGGGATTTCTGCTGGTCACGGCAGGCAGCGTCCTGGGACTGGTGGCGGCGCAGGCCGCAGTGCAGATCCTCTTGCGTCTGCTCTCGAAGGACGCGATGACGTACATGCCGTACCTGGACGGACTCGGGTTGAACCGGCATATGGTGGCCTTTGCCGGGGCGGTCTCGCTTGCGGCTGCGGTCTTGTTCTCGATTACTCCCACTCTTCGGTTGCCGCTAACACAGATTCGCGAGGGCCTGGCAGAAGGTGGTCGCGGCTACGCTGGAACATTGTGGCGGCGGTTTGGCGCGAATCTGGTGGTGGTTGAACTGGCGATTGCAGTCGTTCTTCTGGTGGGAGCGGGACTGTTGGGAAAGAGCTTCTATCAACTCTTGCATGTGGATATCGGATTTCAGCCTGATCATCTGGCAACGATGGGGATTGCACTATCAGACGCCAGTTATGCGAAGGACGCACAGCAAGCTGCAGTGGGACGGCAGATCATAAGCCGCATCGCGAGTCTGCCCGGCGTCGAATCGGTGGCCCTCACGAATGTATTACCGGTGAGCTACAACGGCAACACTACCTGGTTCCGGATTATCGGCAAGCCTTACAACGGCGAGCACAACGAAGCGAATGACCGGGACGTGAGCCCTGCTCTCTTCCCAACCCTGCGGGCGAAGTTGTTACGAGGAAGATATTTCACCGAGGAAGAAGACGCGTCCAAGCCGCGTGTCGTCATTATTAATGCTGCGTTGGCCCGGCAGTATTTTCCAGGGGAAGATCCCATTGGCAAGAGGATCGGGGATACAGATCTGTCACCGCGCTCGATTTGCGAGATCGTCGGCGTCGTGGACGATGTGAAGGATGGATCCCTGGATTCCGCAATTTGGCCGGCCGCCTACTATCCCTTCAATCAGAGTCCCGACACCTATTTCTCGCTAGTGGTACGGACCTCAGGGTCTGAGCAATCGCTGCTGCCAACGATGGTGGCCGCCGTGCATGAGATTGATCCCGGCATCGGCACTGAGGACGAAGTCACCATGACCAGCAGAATCAATGATTCCCCCAGCGCTTATATCCATCGTTCCTCCGCCTGGCTGGTTGGCGGCTTCGCTGCCCTCGCTCTGCTGCTTGGTGTCGTCGGTCTTTATGGCGTGATTGCGTACTCCGTGAGTCAGAGAACTCGCGAGATCGGAGTGCGCATGGCCCTCGGCGCGCAGCGCGCCTCCGTCTATCAACTCATCATGAAAGAAGCGGCCTGGCTGACGGGCGTAGGGATCGTCGTAGGTCTCGCGTGCGCGGTCGGTGTAGCCACATTAATTCGTGGGCTGCTCTTTGGAGTCAAATCGTGGGACGCAGAGACACTCGCGGCGGTTGCCGCAGTGCTTGCGATTTCGGCGCTGATGGCCAGCTACATTCCAGCGCGAAAGGCAGCGCAAGTCGATCCCATGGTGGCGCTGCGCTGCGAGTGAAGGGCAAACGACGATGACCGGTCTATTTCAGGATGTTCGCTTCGGGGTGCGCCAACTGCGAAAGAGCCTTGGGTTTACTGCAGTGGCTGCATTTACCTTGGCGCTCGGTATCGGAGCGAATAGCGCGATCTTTAGCCTGGTGAGCGGCATCCTCCTCATGCCGCTCCCCTATCCCCGCCCAGCTGAATTGGTCAGTGTGACAGGTACCTATCCCAAAGGCGCATTTGCCGCAATGCGGGAGCAGGTGCACGCCATGGATGTTGCCGCGTATGTCGAGGGTCAGGAATTTAATTTGACGCACGTCGGCGAGCCAATTCGACTGACGGGCACTGCCGTATCGGCGGAGCTGTTTTCTGTTTTGAGCGCACGGCCAGAACTGGGACGAACGTTTTCCGCCGGCGACGATACGCCTGGAAGTGACCGGTACGTAGTTCTGAGCCACGATCTTTGGGAGCAGCGCTTCGGGCATGATCCGACGATCCTTGGCAGGTCAGTTGAACTTGAAGGCGTGAGTCGTCAGGTCGTCGGTGTGATGACCGCGGATTTCCATTTTCCCTCGGCCAAAACACAACTCTGGGTTCCGCTGCACAACGTTCCAGATAATCCTGCGACGTATTGGGCGGGAGACTTCATGCCCGTGATCGGGAGGCTGCGTCCCGGGGCGACTGTCCAGCAGGCGGGCGCTGAGATTCGTCTATTTCAGGCTCATGTATCTGCGCTCTTCCCATGGACGATGCCGGTGAGTTGGAACGCAGATGTGACCGTTATCGAACTCCGCAACGGCATGGTCGCCGACGTGCGAACGCGATTGTTGTTGCTTCTTGGCGCCGTGGCTCTGGTTCTACTGATCGCCTGTGCTAATGTCGCCAATCTTACGCTCTCTCGTGCTGCAACCCGCCAAAGAGAAATGGGCATTCGGGCCGCGCTGGGCGCTGGACCGCGCCGCATTGTGCGGCAACTGTTGACTGAGAGTGTATTGCTGGCTGGCGTTGGCGCGGTGTTGGGTTTGGCGCTGGCAGCAGTCGGACTCCGAGCACTCAAAGCGGCACTACCTGCGGACACCCCCCGTCTTTCAGACGCGCACCTCGATTGGCATGTGGTTCTTTTCGCTGTCGGGCTCGCGTTCTTGACCGGGCTGGCATTCGGATTAGCGCCGGCTTTGCAGTCATCCCGTTTTCCGCTCTCTGACGCGCTCAACGCCGTGGCGCGCGGCGCGGTGGTGTCCGTTTCCCGGCGACTGCGTGGCTCCCTTGCCGTGGCCGAAGTTGCTCTTTCTGTGTTACTGGTCATCGGCGCCGGGCTGCTCATCCGGAGTTTCTGGGCTTTGTCGCACGTGGACACTGGTTTCCGACCGCAACGAGTGCTTACTGCGCGAATTACGCCCAATGAATCGTTCTGCAACGATGCCAGACGGTGCCTTGCGCTCTACCGTGATCTGCTGGAGCGGATTCGAATGTCTCCTGGAATCAGCGGCGCATCGCTGGTGAACACGCTCCCGCTGGGAGGTCGAGTCGCGAAGCGCTCGTTCGACCTCGAAAATTTCACGGTCGCATCCTCGCCTCAAACCCAGCCTCTGTTTTGGCTTGACGTTGTGACTTCCGACTATTTCCGAGTCATGAGCATTCCTCTGATCTCAGGCCGAGGGTTCAACGAGGCGGACGAGTCAGGCGGTCCCCCAGTCGTCGTGGTGACCGCAGCAACAGCGCACAAGTATTGGCCGGATGGCGGCGTCGTCGGACGGCACGTGCGATTCGTTGGCGAAAAGAACTGGCGCACCGTTGTCGGAATCGTCGCTGACGTACGCGCCTACGACCTCCAGAGCAGCGAACCTGACTATATGAGGGGTACGGCCTACGTTCCATATACGCCCCTCGCGACTTTGGAGGATGGGCGGATGCCCGCCGAAATGACCATCGTAGTCAGCACAAGTGCGGATAACCTTCAGGCAGCCGCGCTCCTGCGCAGCACGTTAACGGCGCTCAGCCCTGAGGTCCCGGTCAGCGAGGTCAAGCCGATGCAAGGAGTCGTTTCGGAAGCTGCATCCACTCCCGCATCTACGACTTTGCTCTTCGCAATCTTTGCCAGCGTGGCGCTCATACTCGCCATCGTTGGAATCTATGGCGTTCTGTCATTTCTGGTGTCGAGGCGCGCCAAGGAAATGGGCGTCCGCATGGCATTGGGCGCGCAACGTAATGACATTCTTTTGCTGGTCATGAAAGAGGGCGCGAAGTTCGCTCTTTCTGGGATCGCACTTGGATTGGGCGGGG
This sequence comes from Candidatus Sulfotelmatobacter sp., assembly GCA_035695545.1. Taxonomy (GTDB): domain Bacteria; phylum Acidobacteriota; class Terriglobia; order Terriglobales; family Acidobacteriaceae; genus Sulfotelmatobacter. Next base: position 17,484 of record DASRRV010000121.1, read on the forward strand.
CGTTCTTCGCCGCCAAGCTGTTGGCTGCACAGCTTTACGGTGTCAGTGCCTTGGATTCGATCACCTACATCAGTGTGTCTGCGTTGGTGGCAATTGTGACTTTGGCCGCATGCTACGTTCCCGCCCGCCGCGCGATGCGCGTCGACCCGATGGTGGCGCTGCGCTACGAATGAGGAACTCATGAGCACGATGTTGCAAGATGCCAGCTACGGCCTTCGGATGCTGCGGAAGAACCCAAGCTTCACCGCGATCGCGGTAATCGCGCTCGCCCTAGGGATTGCGAGCACGACGGCCATCTTCAGCGTCGTCGATTCAGTTCTGCTCCACCCGCTGCCGTATCCCAAGGCCAATGAAATCGTGTATGTCTCGCAAACCAATCGTGACACGGGCGCGATGACCGACGCTTTTTCTCCTGCCAATTACTTAGACCTGGCTGCGCAAACCCGCGTTTTTTCTGTGATGGCGGCTGCCCGCGGGTGGCAGGGCAATCTTTCGGGTGGCGACCGTCCTGAGCGCATTCGGATGACCGTGACGACCGCCAGTTTCTTCTCGCTATTCGGCGTTCCTCCGATGCTTGGGCGTGGTTTATTGCCCTCCGATGAAAGCGCCGGCAGTTCGCACGTCGTGGTTCTCAGCTACGGCCTTTGGACGCGCCGCTACGCCGCAGACCGCACGCTGGTGGGACGCAACATTGAAGTGGACAATCAACCTTACGAAGTTGTCGGCGTAATGCCCCCAACGTTCTCGCCGGACGAATACGGTGAGCTTTGGCTGCCTTCGCCTTGGGGAGTGCCATCCCACCCGCTCATGCCGAATGCGGATCCGCGGCAGATGCGGGATCGGAATTATCTCGATGTATGGGCCCGCCTGAAACCCGGAGTCACTCTGCAGCAGGCACGCGCCGACATAAATGCCATCGCGGGCCGATTGGAAAAGCAGTATCCGGATTCCAACGACCGCACCGGCATCGGCTTTCTACCCATGCAGGAGTACATGGTGGGCGACGTACGACCGATGTTGTGGGTGTTGCTGGCGGCCGTGTCTTTCGTCCTGCTGATCGGCTGCGCGAACGTTGCCAATCTACTGCTGGCGCGTGCGACCGCCCGAACAAGGGAAATTTCGATTCGCTCGGCTATGGGCGCCGGACGGTTTCGCCTTGTCCGGCAGTTCGTCACTGAAAGCATTCTGCTGGGCCTCATGGGCGGCTTGCTGGGAATCCTGCTGGCTGCTTGGGCAATTCCGGCGCTGCTCGCGTTGAGCCCATCTGAGATCCGTAATTTCGGACAGGTCGGCATTAACAAAGAGGTATTGGGTTTCAGCCTCGTACTGTCGGTTCTGACGGGAATCTTGTTCGGGCTCGTGCCTGCGCTCCAGTCTTCCGCTACGAACTTGAATGAATCTCTGAAAGAAGGGGAGCGGGGAAGCACCGGTAGTCACGGGCATGCACGTTCCGTCCTCATCGTCGCGGAGGTAGGTCTCTCTCTCGTTTTGCTGATTGGTACCGGACTGATGGTCAAGAGTTTCTCCCGGTTGCTCGAGGTAAACCCTGGGTTTGATGCGAAACATTTGTTGGTGTTCACCGTAGGCTTGCCCTCGACGTCGAGTCCCGAACAACAGGATGCTTTCTATCACCAGGTTGTGGAGCGACTGCAGACCCTGCCTGGTGTGCAAGCCGTGGGAGCAGTGAGTCGGTTGCCCTTGGCGGGCGGAAATAGTTCACGGTCCTTCACCATTCCGGGCAGTGCTCGCAAGGATTATTCAGCGGACATTCGAATCAGTACTCCGAACTATTTTCGCGCCATGGGGATACCCCTGCTGGAAGGCCGGAGTTTTACGGAAAGCGATGCCTCTGGGTCGTCTCACGCTGCGATTGTGAACGAAGCGTTCGTTCAGAACTTCTTTCCAGGCCAGGACGTAGTCGGAAAGTCTGTTGCAGATTTTGGCCCCACATCGGACAAACTCCAGATCGTCGGCGTGGTTGGCAGTGTGCGGCACACCGGCCTCGAATCTGCGCCTCGTCCCGAAATCTATCTCCCCTTCGGACAAGCACATTGGCCATCTGCGGTTATGGCGGTGCGAACCACGCTCTCCGACCCCACGGCGCTCACCGTGGCCGCCCAGAATGCCGTGTGGAGTGTCGACAAGAATGTACCGTTGGCCAGCGTTCGCACTATGGATGAAGTAATAGCCGCTTCGGTGTTGCAACGGAAATTCACGATGTTGCTCCTGGTGATTTTTGCTGGGATGGCAGTATTGCTGGCAGCGATTGGACTCTATGGAGTGATGTCGTACTCGGTCTCGCAGCGCAATCATGAGATCGGAATCCGTATGGCTCTCGGGGCGCAGCGTGGCGATGTCCTCAGGCTGATGGTGGGGCGAGGGATGGGCCTCGCCGGAGCGGGGCTCTTACTGGGAATCGTCGCCTCCTTGGGATTGACCCGGCTGATCAACCGCCTCTTGTTCGGAATCAGCGCCACCGACCCTTGGACTTTCATCATTGTCTCCCTGGGTCTGGCAGGGGTGGCGTTGTTGGCGAACTATCTTCCGGCACGCCGCGCCGCTGAGGTCGATCCCATGGTCGCGCTGCGTTACGAATAGTGAGACTCAGTATGGAAACTTTACGGCAAGACTTGTGCTACGGCTTTCGCGTGCTGGTGAGGAATCCGGGCTTCACCGCGGTTGCAGTGTTGACTCTTGCGCTGGGCATCGGTGCCAATACTGCGCTGTTCTCTGTGATTAACGGCGTGCTCTTGAGCCCTTTGCCCTTCCCGAACTCCGACCAACTGGTAGCTCTGCATGAGAACAAACCCAATTTTGAAGGTGGGTCCGTCTCCTATACGAATTTCAAGGATTGGCAGAAAGATAATCGTACTTTCTCGTCGATGGCGATCGCTCGCAACTATGCCTACAGCCTTACTGGCATCGGCGACGCAGAGCAAGTGACGGCCGAGTTCGTCACCTCAGATTTTTTCTCAGTGCTGGGTGTGGCGCCGCTGCTCGGACGCACCTTTGCCCCAGACGAAGAAAAGGTTGGCGCGGGGCCGGTCGCTTTGATCAGCGCGGGCTTGTGGCAGCGCAAGTTCGGTTCCGCGCCGAATATTTTGGGTAAATACATCACTCTCGACGGCCGGGATTTCACAATCGTGGGGGTCATCCCTGCGAGTTTCCGCCTGGTGATTCCAGGGTTTCGCGACAGCCAGGTGTACGCACCCGCTGGGCAATGGAATAATCCGCTGCTGCTGCAGCGTGGAGCGGGTTTGGGATTCCACGGCGTAGGCCGGCTTCGATCCGGGGTGACGATCGAGCAGGCTCGAGCCGACATGGATGAGGTCACGCGCAACCTGGCCAGAGCGTTTCCGGATGCCGACAAGGGGATCAGCGCGAAGCTAGTTCCACTCAAACAACAGATGGTCGGCCATGCGGGCCGCTTTCTCATGGTCCTTCTCGCGGCAGTGGGATTTGTCCTGCTGATTGCCTGCGCGAATGTCGCCAATCTGTTGCTCGCTCGTTCGACCTCGCGGACACGCGAATTCGCGGTGCGCGCGGCACTGGGAGCCGGACGAGGACGTGTGGTCCGACAGTTACTCACGGAGAGTGTTTTGCTCGCGTTTGCCGGAGGAGGCCTGGGCCTGCTTCTGGCCGCGTGGGGAACGCGCGCTGCCATTGGGGTGTTGCCAGCGGCCTTGCCGCGCGCCGAGCAAATCGGACTTGACGCTCGTGTACTGATCTTTACGGCGGGCATCTCGTTGCTCGCCGGAGTGCTTTTTGGACTGACGCCGGCGCTGAAGGCCTCGCAGAGTGATCTGCATGAAACGCTCAAGCAGGGCGGCCGGGGTGGAAGCGGCGTTCAGCACCGCACACAAGATGTGTTCGTCGTAGCAGAAATGGCGCTCGCCGTCGTATTGCTCATCGCTGCCGGTTTGACCATCCGAAGCCTGATGCGACTCTGGAACGTTGATCCCGGGTTCAATCCGCACAATGTTCTCACCTTTGGGCTTTCTCTTCCGCCGTCAATGATGCATGCGAACCCAGACGCTATTCGCGCTGCATTCCGTGAGATCGATGAAAAGCTCTCCTCGGTTTCGAGCATCAGCGCGGTTTCGCAGACCTGGGGAGCGCTCCCCCTTAGCGGAGATGATGAGCAACTCTTCTGGCTCGAAGGCCAGCCGAAACCAGTCAACGAGAACGATATGAACTGGGCGATCGACTACATCGTCGAGCCGAACTACTTGAGGACCATGGGAATTCCGCTGAAGCGCGGACGATTCTTCACTCAGCAAGACCATGAGCGGGCACCGCTCGTGGTCGTGATCGACGAAGTTTTCGCGCAGAAGTATTTCCCGAACCAGGACCCGATAGGAAAGCGTATCAACATCAACCGCTTCGAGCGGCTAGCTGAGATTGTCGGCGTGGTCGGGCACGTGAAGCAGTGGGGGCTCGATACCGATGATCAGCAGTCGCTTCGATCTGGGCTCTATATCCCTTGCATGCAGATGCCGGACGCCTTTGTTGCAATGATGCCCTCAGGTTCCGCAGTAGTCGTCCGTTCCGGCGCAGGTTCGGTGGGCCTACTCGATTCCATCCGGAAAGTAAGCGCGCAGATCAGCAACGAGCAGGTGATCTTTGGCGCACAAACGATGGATGCGATCATTTCTGATTCGGTCGCGTCGCACCGCTTCTCGATGATCTTGCTCGTGGTCTTTGCGACGCTCGCGCTGCTCCTTGCCGGCGTCGGAATTTACGGTGTGACTTCGTACGTTGTAGGACAACGCGAACAGGAGATCGGCATTCGGATGGCATTGGGGGCGCATCCGCGGGACATTCTGTACCTGATTCTGAGCCGTGGAGGGAAACTTGTCGGGGCGGGTGTTGCTGCCGGAATGGCCGTTGCTCTCGGCCTCACCCGACTCATGGCGAGCTTGCTCTATGGAGTTGAAGCAACCGATCCGGCCACCTTTGCCGGAGTCGCCGGCCTGCTTACCTTGGTCGCGCTGGCTGCCTGCTACATTCCAGCCCGCCGTGCAACCAGGTTCGACCCCGCGATGGCTCTGCGGTACGAGTAGGAGGATTGAAATATGACTGGGATGCTACAGGATCTCCGTTACGCGCTTCGCCAATTGCGCAAGACTCCTGGCTTCACGGCCGTCGGAGTCATCACATTGGCGCTGGGAATTGGCGCGAATACAGCGGTGTTCAGCGTGGTCAATGCCGTGATGCTGCGTCCGTTGCCCTACTATCAGCCGGAGCGGATCATCGAGGCACAGTCGGTAAACACGCACAATCCTCAGCCGAGTGCAATTTGCTATCCCGATTTCTTTGACTGGCGGGCGAGGAACCACACTCTCGATCACCTGGTTTCTTATCACGACAACTCGTTTACTCTGACCGGCCTGGAGCGGCCGGTACAGGTGGACGCAGAAGTCGTCTCGTGGGATCTGATTCCGGCGCTTGGCGTTCAGCCAGAACTCGGGCGCGGGTTTGTGGCGGACGAGGAAAAGCCAGGGACCCGAGTCATCTTGATAAGTCATTCGTTGTGGATGTCGCAGTTTGGCGGTGACAAGTCCATTGTGGGGCGCGCGGTAAAACTGAGCGGAGAACTCTACACCGTGATCGGAGTAATGCCTCGGTCTTTCCGGTTCCCCGTCGCGAAGCCACTCAATAGCGTCTGGACCACGCTTGCGGTCGACAACGACCCTGCCGATGCCGAACCGAACACCAGCAATCGCGGCTCTCATTTTCTTAACGCGTTTGGCCGGATGAAAGCTGGAGTCAGCGTCGCGCAGGTGGATCAGGATCTGAGGGCTATTGCGGGAAACCTCGCGAAGGAATATCCGAACACGAACACGAAACACGACTCAGCCAAGGTGATGACCGCGGTGGCTGCGCTGCTGGGCGACACGCGAACCGCCCTGCTGATCGTCCTGGGTGCTGTGGGCCTTGTGCTGCTGATCGCGTGCGGAAATATCGCCAATCTGCTTCTGGCCCGCATGCGCGAACGGCAACGGGAAATCGCAGTTCGGTCGGCTCTGGGCGCGGGCCGAAAGCGAATTGTTCGACAGTTGCTGGCTGAGAGCGTCGCCCTGAGTTTCTTAGGCGGTCTTGCTGGATGCGGGTTGGCGTTCTTTGGGACGCCGGGGCTTCTCAGGCTAATCGGCGACAGCGTCCCTCGGGCCGCGAATGCGGGAGTTGACTTGCGTGTGCTGGGCTTCGCGGTCCTACTGTCTTTTATTGCGGGGCTGATATTCGGGATTGTCCCCGCGATCGCGGCCTCTAATACGGATCTGGTCTCTACCTTGAACGAAGGGGGAAAGAGCCACGTCGCCGGACGAGACTGGTTACGCTCAGCACTGATCGTAGGACAAGTGGCGCTAGGTCTCGTACTCACAGCGGGAGCGGGATTGCTCATTACCAGCTTTGCGAATCTGCGGCACACCAATGTGGGATTCAATTCCGACCATCTGGTGACGCTGTTCTTCGAGACCCCCGACTCCCACTACAAAGACACGCGTCCGCAGTTCTATCGCGAGTATTTCGATAAGTTGCGCAGCTTGGCAGGCGTGCAAGGGGCTGCCGGCGTGATGATTTTGCCGATGACGAACGACGACGCGGTGATCAGTTTCGAAGATCCGGAACACCCCACACCAGAATCGACTCGCCCTGCGGCGGACCTCTCCCCGGTGTCTCCTGAGTATTTCCGCACCATGCAAATCCCGTTGATTGAAGGCCGCGATTTTTCCGATCGCGACGATATGAAATCTCTGCAAGTGATGATCGTGAACCAGGCTTTCGCGCAGAAATTCTTCCCGGGCGAAGACGTGATCGGAAAAAAGCTGAAACCGGGCGCAGGAAGCGGAACGAAGGACGGTCCACCCTGGCGCGAGATCGTTGGAGTCGTGGGTGATATCCGGCTTTCCGGCACGCAACGTGACTTACGTCCGGCGATGTACCTTCCCTCCGGCCAACTGCCGACGTGGTGCTGCCTGTACTCGGTAATTCGCACATCAGTCGATCCCCTCAGCGTGGAGTCGAGTGCGCGCCAGGTTGTCTCTTCCCTGGACAAAGACATCCCGGTTACGCAAGTTCGCACCATGAACGACTTAATGTTCGCTCAACTCTCGCAGCCGCGATTCGCGATGGTGTTGATGGGCACATTTGCTGGGCTGGCCCTCGTCCTGACCATGGTCGGTCTGTACGGCGTTATGACCTATTCAGTCACGCGCCGTACCCGCGAGATCGGTGTCCGCATGGCGCTTGGAGCACAGCGAAGCGCCGTACTCACAATGGTGTTGCAGGACGCCGCCATTCTGCTCGCGATCGGGATCGCGATGGGCGTTGCCGCAGCGCTCGCGTGTGCACCCGTACTGCAAGGGATGTTGTATGGCACGGGATCGCGAAATCCGGTCGTATTGATTGCGGTTGGTGCCGCCATGGCAGTGTCCGGGCTCGCTGCGGCATATATCCCAGCGTTCCGTGCGGCGCGAGTCGAACCGATGACGGCGCTACGCTACGAGTGAGGAAGATCGATGGAAACCATTCTTCAAGACCTGCGTTACGGCCTTCGGATGTTGCGCAAGAGCCCAGGATTTACTGCCGTGGCCGTGATTACTCTCGCGCTCGGCATCGGCGCCAACACGGCAATCTTCAGCGTCGTGTACGGCGTGCTGCTCCGTCCTTTGCCTTATCCGCATCCCGAGCGAGTAGTGCAACTTTGCGAATCTGACCGTCACAACCTGGACGAAAAGGATCTCACTTATTCCGGGTTCCAATTCCTTCAAGCGCACGCCGTCGTATTTCAGTCGATGGCGGTATTCACAAATGTTGGCTTCAACCTGGCGATTCATGACACCGCTGAGCACGTGAATGGCCTGCATGTTTCTTCGGACTACTTCGGCATTCTCGGAGCAAATCCCCTGATAGGGCGGACGTTTTCGGCGGAAGAGGACAGCGGCAATGGAGTGCGCGTTGCCATCCTGAGCGCGGGATTGTGGAAGCGCATGGGCAGCGATCCGCACGTGCTGGGGCAGACCATCCAGCTGGATGGTGCGCCCTATACCGTGATCGGAGTGATCTCGGCAGACTTCGAGAGGTTGAACACACCGCTCACCCACGGAGAAACGGACATCTGGGCGCCAGCGGCGTTGGTGGCGCGGACGGTCGGCAGTGGGCAGAACCTTGCAGCAATCGGCCGTCTTAAGGAAGGCGTTTCCCTGGAGCAGGCTCGCTCGCAAATGAGCATCATCAGCGACGAATTCCGGCGCGTGGACCACGAATTGGACCCAGGTTCTCAGTTGGACCTGCAACCCTACCAAACCATGTTGTCGAGCGAATTCCGCACCATTCTATGGGTGCTGTTTGGAGCGGTTGCTTTTGTTCTTTTGATCGCCTGCGCAAACCTTGCGAACCTGCTTCTGGGCCGGGCGGTGGGCCGCACTAAGGAGATGGCGCTCCGAGCGGCGCTGGGAGGATCGCGAGCACGTTTGTTTCGCCAGCTGATCACAGAGAGCTTGTTGCTCTCGATTCTTGGGGCGTTCGCAGGAGTGGCCCTGGCAAGCTGGGGCCTGAGGCTGATTCTTGCCTTCAGTCCAATCGACCTTCCTCGCGCCAACGATATCAAGCTCGATTCCTCGGCGTTTGCTTTCGCCTTGGCGCTTTCCGTGATTACGGGACTAGGGTTTGGATTGGTTCCAGCCCTCCGCGCACGACGGCGAGATCTCAACGACGCCTTGAAAGAAGGAACGACTCGTACGAGTCCAGGCCGGAGGCCTGCACTGTTCCGTAGCACACTTGCCGTTGCCGAGATCGGCCTCGCTCTGGTGCTGCTGACCGGAGCGACGTTGCTCAGCGAGACTCTTTGGCGGGTTCTGCAAACCGATCCGGGATTCGACCCCACGCACGTGCTAGCCATGGAAGTCTGGCTCAATGGATCGAAATATGATTCCAGCCCCGCCGTAGCCAATTTTTACGAGAGCGTCGTACAGCGAATCGAACGTTTGCCCGGCGTACAGTCAGCGGCAGTCGTTGCAGCCGGCCTACCGCTGGAGCGCGGGGGCAACGTCGGTGTCGGCGTCGCAGGAACAGAAATCCAGAACGCTTACGATTTTCGAATGATTACGCCCGGATATTTCCGCACCATGGGCATTCCCTTGAAGCAGGGCCGATTGCTCGAGGCCGCTGACAATGAGCATGGGGCGCCAGTGGTCGTCGTTAGCGAGTCGCTGGCGCAACGACTGTTCCCAAACAAGAGTGCGATAGGCGAGCGCATCATCGACGGGGGCTCCGATAGCCCTCGTGAAATCGTCGGGGTGGTGGGCGATGTCCGGTCCTATCTCGATCGTCCCGCACAACCAGCCGTATTCGTTCCCTTCGCACAAACGCCTTTGGCCACCATGAAGTTGTTCGAGAGTTGGTTAGCAACCAGAATCGTGGTGCGAACTGCCGCTGATCCGCTGATGCTCAGCCGCTCTCTGCAAGCGCAATTGCATGCCGCCGATCCCGCAGTTGCCATGGGACGCATTCGAACTATGGAGGAAGTTCGCTCCGCGGCAGTGGCGACCCGACAATTCAACATGACACTGCTGGTCTTGTTCGCAGCGCTTGCGGCGGCGTTGGCGGCAATTGGTATTTACGGCGTCATGGCTTACACGGTGAGGCAGAGGACACACGAAATCGGCGTGCGAATGGCTCTCGGCGCACAGCGGGCCGAGATCCTCGGAATGATCTACCGCGAGGGTTTGCTTCTCGCGATTTGCGGCATTGCCATTGGCACCGCGTGTGCTTTAGCTCTGACGCGGCTCCTCCAGAGTTATCTCTATGAGGTTACGCCGAGAGATCCGGTTGCGTTCATAGCCACGGGTGCGGTGCTTGGCCTGGTGGCGATATTGGCCTGCACTCTTCCAGCGCTCCGGGCGACGAAAGTCGATCCCGTAGTGGCTCTGCGTTACGAGTAGGAAAGATCCCAATGAACAGCATTTTTCAGGATCTACGCTACGCGGTCCGGCAAATCCGGAAGTCATGGGGGTTCGCCTTGACCGCTCTGATCTCTCTGACCCTCGGAATCGGAGCGACGACCGCCATCTTCAGCGTTGTGTATGGCGTATTGCTCGATCCGTATCCGTACAAAGACGCTGACCGCATGGTCCACGTGGAGTTGCGCGACAAGAGTGACCGCGGGCCTCTGCTATTCGTTAACAGTACCGAGTATCAGGAACTTCGGCAGGCATCTGCGATCGACGATGTTTTCCTGCAGAACCAGCAGCAAGAGACACTGACTGGCGGGCAGTTCCCAATCTCCGTGAACGTCGGCCAGTATTCGCCCAACCTCTTCTCGTACATGGGCGTGCCTCCTGCTGTGGGGCGCGAGTTCACGCCGGCCGATGCGCCCGGTGGCAAAGGTTCTGCCGTTGCCGTCTTGAGCTACCAGTTCTGGCAGAGGCAATTTGCCGGCAACCGCAACGCGGTCGGGAAGACCCTCGAGCTCGACCACATTCCATACACCATCATTGGGGTGGTGCCGCCGCGATTTACCTGGGGCGATTCCGATGTTTATGCGCCCGCGATGCCGACTGCGGATCCGCATGACTACTGGATGGCCTTCGTCAAGCTCAAGCCCGGGGTGAAGCACCCTGCAGCGAGAGCAGAGTTCCAGGTCCTCGTCGACCGCTTCGTGAAAGATGACCCCAAGGATTTTCGACGCGAGCGGAAGGTCGCGATCGTCACGCTGAACGAAGAAGTGCTGGGCCGCTTTTCAGGAACGCTCGTGCTTCTTTTTGTGGCAGTGGTAGCGCTGCTTGTGATTGGTTGCGCTAACGTGTCGATTCTGCTGCTGGCACGGGGAATCGCGCGGCAGCACGAACTCGCGGTTCGAGCGTCGATCGGCGCAAGCCGCGGACGACTCATCCAGCAATTGCTCACAGAATCCGTCCTGCTGTCCCTTGCCGGTGCAGCGCTAGGCATAGTCGCTGCGTACAGTTGGGTAGGAACCATCTCGTCCATGCTGCCGCTGTACTCGTTTCCGCACGAGGCGGCGATTCGGGTGAACGGCATAGTCCTCGCCTTCAGTACCGCCGTCGCGGTGCTTACGGGCGTTCTGTTCGGAATCTCCCCAGCGCGGCAGCTTTCGCGTCCTCCCATCAACGAACTGATCCAAGCCAATAGCGCCAAACACTCGGGAAGCGCGCGAAGCCGCAACACGCACCGGCTTCTGATTGCAGGACAAGTCGCACTGACGCTGCTCTTGATGGCTGGCGCAGGCGCCGCCATGAAGGCATTTCTTGCTTTGACTCATACTCCACTGGGCTTCGATCCCGAGCACATCGCGACTCTGGATGTCTCCCTGCCAAAGGGCGCCTATCCGACTTGGCAGGCGCGGTTGAACGCGAATGAGGCAGTTCGGCAAACGGTTGCTGGAACACCGGGCATCGCGAGCGCAAGCGTGTCCGCATCATTCTTTCCGCCCTTCGGGGGTTTCCGCGCCAAGATTGAGATTCGAAGCAAACCATCACTGACGGGCGCAGAGGCCTTGTTGGGTCTGGTGAGCCCCCAGGAATTCTCTACCTATGGGATTCCCTTGCTAACCGGCCGGATTTTCAATGACGCAGAAGTCGAGCGGGCGGCTCATCTGGCGCTGGTAAATCAGGCTTTTGTCAAACAATACTTGCCGGACGGGGATCCGATCGGTCAGGCGGTGCGCAGCCCAATGCTCAAGATCGAGCGGCCCGATCTGCTGTTGGCCGAGGCGCCCGACGGTTGGCTCGAAGTGATCGGAGTAGTCGGGGACGTGCGAAACGACGGCCTCGATCACCCCACCAAGCCCGCCGTCTTTCTCCCCTACAGTTTTCTTTTGCCGCCAGACGTGCAGCTGTTTGCACGTACGAATGGCAGTCCGGAAACCGCCATGCAGTCAATCAAGCAGAGGTTGCACGAGCTCAATTCGGACATGGTAGTCGCGCAGGATCATCCGCTTGTGTGGTTCCTGGACACGCAGGCGTGGGGACAGGGGCGCTTCATTGCCACCCTGTTCTCGCTCTTCGCAGTGCTCGCGCTTGCGCTGGCCGCGACTGGGCTCTATAGCGTGGTCTCTTTCTCCGTAACGCAACGCACGCAGGAAGTCGGCATCCGGATGGCCCTTGGCGCTCCGCGCACTAGCATTCTGCGTCTTGTGGTTGCGTCGACGGCACTCATGCTCGCGGCAGGTCTGGGAATCGGACTCGGACTCAGCATCGCTTTGAGTCGTGTGGTCGGGTCATGGGCGGGGGGCAGTCCGCGGGATCCGTTGACTCTGCTTTCTGCGGCTCTAGTGCTGGTTCTGGTGTCGGCGATCGCTTGTGTGGCTCCAGCATGGCGAGCGGCTTCGCTCGATCCTTCGGTGGCTCTACGGTACGAATGAGGAACGATGAAAACGCTCGGCCAAAATGCTCGTTATAGTGTCCGCCTATTGCGTAAGAATCCCGGCTTTACGGTCGTGGCCGCGATTACGCTTGCTTTGGGAATTGGTGCGAACACCGCAATCTTCAGTGTCATCTATGCGGTGCTGCTGGCGCCCATGCCATATCCCGAACCGAATCAATTGGTAATGGTCTGGTCACGGGTACAGGGCGGGAACAACGTCGTAGCCGCTGGCGATTTTCTCGACTGGAAGCAGCAGAACAAGACCTTTCAAGACATCAACGCGTGGACGGGCGCAAACTTCAACTTCGCCACTCCTGAGCAACCGGAGCAGATCAACGGCAGCGCGGAGACACCTGGGTTTCTCCGCATGACCGGAAACGATTTCTTTTTGGGGCGCGATTTCCTCTCCGAAGAAGGTCAACCCGGCAAAGAGCACGAAGTCATCCTGATGCATCGACTGTGGGAGCATTTGGGCTCCGACCACAACATTGTCGGCAAATCGATTCGCATGAACAGCGAACCTTATACGGTGGTCGGAGTACTGGCCGCGGGCCAGAGCGATCGGCTGCAGTCGCAATTCGTGGTGCCGCTTGCATTCAAGCCCGATCAGATCAATCACGATTTTCATTGGCTGCTGGTCATGGGCCGCATGAAGCCGGGGGTGACGTTGTCGCAGGCGCAAGCGGACATGGAGGTCGTGACCAACCGCATCGCGCAAGACCATCCGCAATCCAACAAAGGCTGGGGCATCAGCGTAGAGCAACTTCACAACGACTTTTTCCCACGCGAGGCACAGCGAACACTCTGGCTGTTGATGGGCGGAGTGGGCTTCATCCTCCTTATTGCTTGTGGGAACGTGGCCAACCTGGCGCTTGCCAAAGGCACGACACGGCTGAAAGAAGTTGCAGTGCGTACTTCGCTGGGCGCAACCCGCTGGCAGGTGTTCAGCCAATTCTTGACCGAGAGTCTGGTGCTCGCAGTGCTCGGTGGGCTGCTAGGCATTGGACTCGGCGCAACGATGATCCGGATCATGATGGCAAAGATGCCGCCGTTCACTTTGCCCTCGGAGGCGGATGTGAGTCTGAATGTGCCTGTGCTTTTATTTACGCTGCTCGCCACCACCATCGCCGGAGTGCTCTTCGGTTGCGCGCCCGCATGGCACGCTTCACGCGTAGATCCGAATGAAACCCTGAAAGAGGGAGGTCGCTCGGGGACCAGCGCTGGACGTCATCAGTTGCGCCGATCTCTCGTGGTGGCAGAGTTCGCCTTGGCTCTCACGTTGTTGGCTGGCGCAGGTCTTGCGATTCACAGCTTTTGGAATCTTGCCCGTGTCGATCCTGGTTTTCGCACGGATCACGTCCTGACCTTCAGCCTTCCGGTACCCGAGAAGCGGCTGACGCAACCCGAGCAGATGGTCACCTACTACCGGCAGCTCGTGGAGAAGATTGAGTCTCTGCCGGGGGTGGTTCACGCAGAAGCAGGGACTGGTATGCCGCTGCAGGGCACGAATTTCGGAATGCCGTTCACGATTGTGGGTAAACCGGTCGCGGATCCATCTGCCCGTCCCGGCGCTGGTTTTCAGATGGTGACTCCGGGATTCTTCCAGACCTTTGGGATCCAGGTGGTGAAGGGGCGAACTCTTAACGATCAGGACACCGCCAACAGCGTTCGAGTGGCGATCGTGAATGAGACTTTCGCGAATCGCTACTTCTCCGGAGTCGATCCTCTCACACAAAGGATTTTGGTCGAAGCATTGATCCCGGGCGTGACCAAGCTTGGACCACCGCAGGAGTGGCAGATCGTTGGAGTGTTTCGAAACCTTCACAACGGCGGCATCCGCGGCGAAGGCTTTCCGGAGATCGATGTTCCATTTGCTCAGAGTCCTTGGCCACAAGCCTCGATGGCCGTACGAACTACGGCCGATCCGGCGGCGATGATCCAGAGCATCTCCGCCGCGGTGCATGCGATCGATCCCGAGTTGGCCCTGGCTAACGTTAAAACCATGGATCAGATTGTGAGCCAATCCTTGGTTGGAGATCGGTTCACCACGGTGCTCTACGTGAGCTTCGCAATGATCGCATTGTTGCTGGCCGCAGTGGGCATCTACGGCGTCATGGCCTTTGCCGTGGCGCAGCGCACGCACGAAATCGGTCTGCGCATGGCGTTGGGCGCGACCCAGGAACATGTTCTCGGTCTGATTCTGAAGGAGGGCATCGTCCTGGCCGCCATCGGGCTAGGGGTGGGACTTGTGGGAGCCTGTTTCGTCGGGCGGGCCATGCGCGGTCTGCTTTATGGAGTCGGCACGATTGATGTGGCAGCATTCAGTGCGGTTGCGGTCACGCTGTTCACAGCCGCACTGCTCGCAAGTTACTTGCCGGCAAACAGAGCGTCGAAGGTCGATCCGATGATCGCGTTGCGCTACGAGTGAGGAGGACAAAAACGATGCTGACCGGATTCACACAAGACATACGTTACGCGATGCGGCAATTGGGCAAAGCGCCGGGATTTGCCGCGGTCGCGGTCATCACGCTTGCGCTCGGCATCGGCGCGAATACGGCAATCTTCAGCCTGCTGGACCAGGCGCTGCTGCGTACGCTGCCGGTGAAAGATACCGATCGCCTCGTGATCCTGCAATCCATGGGGATCTTCAAGGGAAATACCAGTTCTCGTGCGGATGAGAATTTCTATTTCTCCTATCCCATGTACCGCAATCTCCGCGATCGCAACTCCGTGTTCAGCGGCGTCCTCGCGACCCTCTGGACGCAGGTAGGTGTACAACGGCGCAATGAGTCTGAGTTGGTCCCAGCTGAATTGGTATCGGGGAACTACTTTGACGTGCTCGGCGTGCGGCCGGCTCTCGGACGCGTTTTCGTTGCATCCGACGAGGTGGTCCCCGGCGCCAATCCGGTTGTGGTCTTGAGCTTTAGTTACTGGCAGCGCCGCTTTGGATCAGACCCAGCGACGGTGAACCAGAGTCTTCTCATCAACGGCCGTCCCTTCACAGTCATCGGCGTCACGCCCCCTTGGTTTCACAGCGTCGTGATGGGGGACACTCCTGATGTTTTTGCTCCCATGACGATGAAAGCGGAGATGAAGCCGGGATCTAAGGATCTCGAAGACATAAAGTCCCGATGGCTCAACATCGTCGGAAAACTCAAGCCCGGCCTGAGCCGCGAGCAAGCCGAAGCGGGCATCAATCCGCTTTGGTACTCCATCCGCGCCGACGAGTTGAAGGAGCGCGGACACAGCTCGGAACAGTTCAAGGAGAGTTTCCTGACCAAGTCCCATCTTTTCTTGCGCGATGGAGCCAAGGGATTTTCTCCGTTGCGCACCGATGCGCAGCAGCCGCTTCTGATCATCATGGCGATGGTGGGACTGGTGGCGCTAATGGCTTGCGCCAATGTGGGCAGCCTTCTGCTGGTGCGGGCGGCGGGCCGATTCCGCGAAATGTCGGTACGCTATGCGCTTGGAGCGAAACGTGTGCGCGTGGTGCGGCAATTGTTAGTGGAAGGGTTGTTGCTAGGCCTGGCAGGAGGTGCGCTCGGAATCGTGATTGCTCCGCGGGTTTCGGCGTGGTTGATCAATACGATCTGGAGTCGCACTGCCGGAGATCTTCCGCTGTCTTCGCATCCCGATCTGCGTGTATTGCTTTTCAATTTTTCTTTGGCGCTGGTGGTGAGTCTGCTCTTCAGTCTGGCTCCGGCGGCCCAGTTCTGGCGTCCGAATCTGGCTCCGGCGCTCAAGCAACAGGCGATGACGGCGGGCAGCGGGCCTCTGCGTTTCCGCCGCATTTCAGTTGGGCTCCAGATTGGTCTGAGTCTTCTCGTGCTGGTCGGGGCTGGCTTGTTCGTGCGCACGCTGCACAATCTGAAGTCGCTGAATGTTGGTTTGGCCACCGATCATCTCGTGACGTTCGGCCTCCAGCCCACACTCGCTGGCTATCGACCAGATCAGGCAAGCGGGCTCTATCAGCAGGTGATGCAATCGTTGGCGGCATTGCCGGGAGTGCGATCAGTGGCGGGCACGACCGATCCGGAACTGGCGAACGACAACACGTCGAACAACATCACGCTTGCAGGCTACACCGAAAAAGAGAACGAGAACATGAACGTGGAATCGCCGCACGTGACCCCTGGCTATTGTTCGGCGATGGGCATGACCTTGCTCGCAGGCCGCGAGCTTACCGACCAGGACCGTGAGGGGACTCTGAAAGTTGCGGTGGTGAATGAAAGTTTCGCACGCCACTACTTTGCGGAACCACGGCAGGCCGTCGGCCACTATTACGGCCTGGGCGGAGGCGACGTAAAAACTGACATCCAGATCGTCGGCGTCGTGAAAGACGCCAAGCACACCGGCGTTCGCGAAGAAATCACCCGCACCGCGTTTACGCCATACCTTCAGCAATCGAATCCCGGAGCCATGACTTTTTATGTCCGTACCGGGCAGACCCCAGAGAGCGCGGAGGCAACCCTGCGACGTGCGATGCAAACGCTCGATTCGAAACTCGTTCTGGACCATTTCCGAACCATGGAGGAGCAGATCGACGACAACCTGACAGCGGAACGAGTGATCGCGATTCTGGCATCGAGTTTTGGCATGCTCGCCGTTCTCATGGCGGGAGTCGGCCTGTACGGTGTCTTGGCGTATTCGACGGCACAGCGTACTAGAGAGATTGGCATTCGCATCGCTCTCGGCGCGGCGCGTGGTTCCGTGATCCGCATGGTGTTGGTCGAGGTGCTCTGGCTCGCGGGCATCAGTATTGCGCTTGCCCTTCCAGCTTCGATCTTGCTTACCCGCGCCGCTCGCAGCCAGCTTTTCGGAATTTCAAACAGCGACCCTCTGACATTGTGCGCCGTGACCCTAACGGTCGCGGCGGTGGCAGTCGTTTCGGCGCTCCTCCCGGCGCGCCGGGCGGCAAAGATCGATCCGATGGTGGCGTTGCGCTATGAGTAGGAGCTTGCGATGACGGGAATATTTCAAGACTTTCGCTACGTGCTACGCCAGTTGCGCAAGAGCCCGGGGTTCACGACCACCGCAATACTCATGCTCGCGCTGGGAATCGGAGCCAACACCGCGATCTTTCAACTGCTGGCTGCGATCGAGTTGCGCAGCCTGCCAGTCCAAAGGCCGCAGGAGCTCGCCGAAGTCAAGATCGTAGGCGGCAATCAAGGTATGGGCCTCAACCAGCAATACGGAGAGCTAACCCAGCCTTTATGGCGCGAGATCCGCGACCATCAGCATGCATTTTCCGGCATGTTTGCCTGGAGCGTGAATAATCGATATGTGGGCCAGGGAAGTGACATGCGGCACTTCAACGGTCTTTGGGTGAGCGGGAGTTTCTTTCAGGTTTTGGGAGTAGGGCCGTGGCGCGGCCGGTTGTTGACGCCTGAGGATGAGGGACCATGCCCTCTAACCCGCGCTGTAGCCAGTTACTCGTACTGGAAGCGGGAACTGGGCGGGCGCGATGTTTCCGCTGGCATCAAACTCGTAGCGGATAACGACTTGGTGGAGATTGTCGGTGTGACGCCTCCGGAATTCTTTGGCATGGCCGTCGGCGACGACTTCGATATAGCACTGCCATTTTGCCAGCCCAAAGAGGGCTTCAGGCGCGACGTCTTCGCAGTGTCGGTCATGGGACGTCTGAAGCCCGGTTCGACGACTCAACAGGCTACTGCGGAGATGGATGGGCTTAGCGCCGGCATCTTCGAGGCAACGGTTCCGCCTGACTACTCTGCGGATCACAGCGAGACCTACAAGCGTTTTCGGCTGGCCGCTTACCCTGCGTCTACGGGGGTGAGCTCGCTGCGTGATGGTTCCCGGTCGCTAGTGTTATTGCTGGCGATCACGGGATTTGTGTTGCTGATTGCGTGCGCAAATCTAGCCAACTTGATGCTCGCCCGGACCAGCGCGCGCCAACGCGAAATTGCTGTGCGCCTCGCACTGGGAGGCTCGCGCAGCCGAATATTGCGTCAACTTCTGGCTGAGAGCGTCTTGCTTGCCTCGATTGGTGCGGCTCTCGGTGTTGTGCTTGCACAATCGCTCAGCCGGGTGCTGGTGTGGACGATCTCCACGGAAGACTCACCGGTCAATCTCCAGATTGTGACCGACTGGCGCGTGCTGCTTTTCGCGACCGCGGCAACCATGGTGACCTGCATCGTCTTCGGAGTCCTACCGGGCTTGCGCGCAACCCGCACCGAGCCCATCTCCGCCATGAAGGTCGGCGGGCGGGGAACGACCGCCGACCGCGCGCGGTATTCCTTGCAGCGGGCCATGGTCGTCACCCAAATCGCGGTGTCGCTCATGCTGCTCGTGGGCGCGCTGCTGTTTGTGCGCAGTTTCCGGAATCTGGTGACCTTCGATCCCGGAATGCGGGAGAGCGGCATCACAGTGGCATTCCTTGGGTTCTGGCAGCTCCATCTGCCTCAGGACCGCTGGGCCGGCTTCGAAAAGGAATTGTTGGATGAGATTCAGTCAGTCCCGGGCGTGGTCAGTGCAGCCACCACCACCCACGTCCCGTTAACGTCGGGCAGTTGGGAGCACGGTATACACGTGGGAGCGACAGAAGGCTCTTCGAAATTCACATGGATAAGCCCTGACTACTTTCGAACAATGGGCATTTCTGTCATCGCGGGCCGCAACCTGAGCAAGGACGACACGGCCTCATCACCACGAGTCGCGATTGTGAATCAGACGTTTGTGCACGACTTCCTGGGCAGCGGCAACCCTCTTGGGCAGACCATGCGTACGAGCCCGGAGCCGAACTATCCCGCCACGGTGTACGAGATCGTTGGCGTGATTCCGGATACCCAGTACAACGACTTGCGCGGCCAAACGCCACCCATGACCCTTGCTCCCGCTTCGCAGTTCCCTGGCCAGGGGCCCTGGGCCAATGTGATGATCCATTCCGATATTCCATCTTCGGCGCTGGCCGCGACGATCAAGCGCACGATTGCCGCAAAGAACCCCGGCGTCATTCTCGAGTTCAATGATTTTCAGCAGCAGATTCGCGACGGTCTGATCCAGGAGCGGTTGATGGCGATGCTGTCAGGCTTTTTCGGACTGCTGGCGGTGCTCTTGACCATGATTGGACTATATGGAGTCATCTCCTACATCGTTCAGATGCGCCGGAATGAGCTCGGAATCCGCATAGCACTCGGAGCCAGCCGGCAAAATGTTGTCCGTATCATCCTGCAGCAAACCGTGGGACTGCTGGTAATCGGTCTTTCTATTGGGGTGTTGATCGCCCTCGCCGCCACGCGAGGCGCGAGTGCGCTTCTGTTTGGCCTGCAACCGCACGACCCGCTTAGTTACACGGCCGCGAGTGTCCTCTTGGCAGTGGTAGCCTTGCTCGCCAGTTTCCTGCCGGCACGGAGAGCATCACGCGTGAACCCCATGGTGGCATTGCGCGACGAATAGACACTTAACCTGATCAAGGAGTGAAATGATCCAACTCAAGAACATTGATCGCAGTTATAAGACCGGCGCAGGACAGACCTGGGTCCTTCGCCGTGCCACCCTCGACATCCGCGAAGGTGAATTCATCACCGTCATGGGTCCGTCTGGAGCGGGAAAATCTTCGCTCCTCAACGTACTTGCTCTGCTCGACGACCAGTGGCAAGGGGAGTACTGGTTTCGTGATCAGGCTGTGCACGAACTGAAACGCAAGCAGCGGAGTGAACTGGCCAAGCGCAACGTCGGTATGGTCTTCCAGAGCTATCACCTGCTCGACGACCTGACGGTCGAGGAGAACATCGATCTTCCGCTCTCCTATAAAGACATTCCGCGGCATCAGCGGCAGAGTCTCGTCGCCGATACTCTCGATCGCTTTCAAATCGTGGCCAAGAAGGCGTTGTATCCGAGCCAGCTTTCTGGCGGACAACAGCAGCTCGTAGGCATCGCGCGCGCCGTTATCCACAAGCCCGTGCTTCTGTTGGCCGATGAGCCTACTGGCAACCTGCATTCGGGCCAGGCCAAGGAGATCATGGAGCTCTTCCGTGAGCTGAACCAGCAGGGCACGACCATCGTGCAGGTAACGCATTCGGAAGTGAATGCGGCCTACGGAAATCGCACAATTCAGCTGCGCGACGGATGGCTCGTCAGCGACACCGCCAATCCGGCAGTTACGCAACCGACGGAGGTCCAAGCATCGTGAATCTCCTGGGCTCTGGCTTCGTGAATCAGAAGATTGGTATCCTCTTCGCATGTTGGATTCTTGCTGCTAGTTCTCTGGCGCAGAATCCGCCCACTCCAGCGGCCACGCCCGCGCAACTCCCGGCTACGCCGCAAGCCATCACCGCTCTCCAGTTCGAAATGCCAAAGTCTCACAATCCGCTGAACGCTTACGCACCGGATTTTGTCCCAAAACCTGATTTAGCCAACTCTCCTCATCTAGACCAACTAATCCGCGACGGTAAGCTTTACCTCTCGCTGAAAGATGCCATCAATCTTGCGCTCGAGAACAATCTGGATTTGGCCATCGCGCGCTACAACCTACCTATTGCGAACACCGACATTCTGCGTACTCAGGCCGGAGGATTCTTTCGTGGCGTCAACACGGGAGTTGTCCAAGGCACGCCCGGCGGTGGTGTTGGCGGGTTCGGCACGGGCGCTCCCGGTGCCGGAGCAGGCGGTACGACGAGTGGCGCCGGCGGAGCCGGCGCCGGGGCATCGGGCTTAGTGCAGTCTACGTTGGGCACTGGAACGGTAGTCTCTTCCTACGACCCTCTTATCACCGCGAACATCGGCGACGAGCATCAGACGTCACCCGTGGTCAATCAAGTGGTCTACGGGGTTCCGTCATTACAGTTGAACACTACACTATTCAACATCAGCTATAGTCAGGCGTTCGCAACCGGAACCACTATTGGCTTCTCCTTCGACAACTCGCGCCAGACCACCAATAGCCCGTCGTTTACCCTCTCTCCCACGCTGACCTCGGCATATCGGTTCTCGATTCAACAAGAATTGCTTGCTGGCTTCGGTTTCGGGCCAAATCTGCGTTATTTGCGAATTGCCAAAAACAACAAGAAAATCTCAGACATCGCATTCAAGGACCAAGTGATTGCGACAGTCACCCAGATTGAGAATATGTATTGGGATCTGGTGAGTGCGTATGAGCAGACGCATGTGAACGAACAGTCTTTAGCGTTCGCCCAGCAGACCCTGGAGAATGCCCGGAAGCAGTTAAAACTTGAAAGCATTCCCGAGATGGATGTTCTACGGGCCGAAGCGGAGGGGTCGCGGCGCGACCAGGAACTAACTGTGGCCCGCACCAGTCTTCAACTGCAGGAAACCCTGATGAAGAATGCTGTTACGAAAAGTCTGGACGATCCAGTTCTGGAAGCAATGCCGATCGTGCCGACGGACCGAACTGAGGCAATACAGCCTGAGACGAGCCAAGCGATCGAGAGTTTGATTTCTGAAGCTCTGCATGACCGAGCGGAACTGGCGGAGTCGGACGTCGATCTAGTCAATCGGCAAATTAGTCGGCGCGCGGCCCGCAATGCCCTGCTGCCCACACTTTCTCTTGTGGGCTTTTATTCCGGCTCGGGGTTGGCAGGGATGCTGAATCCCGTCTGTACCCAAGGCTGCACCACAAATGTACCGCCGGATTTCGGTGGGGCGATCATCAATGCCTTCAACAATTCTTCGCCCGACTACTATGTGGGGTTGAACCTGAATATTCCGCTCCGCAATCGAGTGGCAAAGGCCGATCAGTACCGATCCGAACTCGAGTACCGGCAGGCAGAGTTGCGCTTGGAACAGTTGAAGAAGCAGGTCCGCATTGAGGTCCGCAATGCACAATACGCCGTCGAGCAAACCGGTGCGCGGGTCCAGGCGGCCCGCAAGGCGCGCGATCTTGCTCAGCGGACGTTCGATATCACAAAGAGAGAGCAGGACCTTGGGGCGGGATCGAGCTATCAGACCCTCTCGGCTCAGCGAGATCTCTCACTGGCGGAACTGGATCTGGTCACGGCAATGACTGTCTTCGAAAAGGCGAAAGTTGAACTCGATCGCGCAACCGGGACGACTTTGGAACATAATGGCATACAGCTTCAGGATGCTATCCGCGGTACGATCAGCGCTGTGAGCCCATAGGAAGCCATGCCAACTTCGACAAAAGCGGGAGATGCATTCGCCTCTACTTCCACGAGTAACCACACTCGTCCGCGCGTCCTGGCAGCCGACGATCAGCAACACGTCCTCGATGCAATCGAGTTGCTTCTGCGTTCGCAGGGATACGACGTTGAGACGGCGCGATCTCCTATCGTCGTTCGCGAAGCGCTTGCGACGGCTTCGTATGACGCTGTGCTGATCGATCTGAATTACACGCGGGATACCACGTCCGGGGGAGAAGGACTCGATCTTCTGTCGGAGATCGTGGCGGTCGACAGTACGATTCCCGTGATCGTGATGACCGCCTGGGCCAACGTTGAGCTCGCCGTGGAAGCGATGCGTCGAGGCGCCAGGGACTTCATCCAGAAGCCGTGGGAGAATGAGCGACTGCTTGCCATTCTGCGAACGCAAGTCGAGCTCCACCGAGCTTTGCAGCAGGCGGAACGATTGCAGGCACAAAATCGCTTGCTGCGCGCCGACGGGCTCCCTGAGTTCATAGCGACTGCGGTCGCAATGCAGCCGGTTCTGGACTCGGTCTCCCGCATCGGTCCTTCTGATGCGAATGTGCTGATCACAGGAGAACACGGCTCCGGTAAGGAGGTCGTGGCGCGGACGCTGCATGCGCTTTCTCCGAGGGCATCCCGGCCCATGATTTCTGTAAACACGGGCGCTTTGCCCGAGGGACTCTTCGAGAGTGAACTCTTCGGACACGTGAAGGGCGCGTTCACCGATGCCCGCACCGACCGCATTGGTCGCTTTGAACTGGCTGATGGGGGGACGCTCTTCCTGGATGAGATTGGCAACGTTCCGTATCGCCAGCAGGCGAAATTATTGCGCGTGCTGGAAACCGGCGAGATCGAGCGAGTTGGTTCTTCACGCAGCCGTCGAGTGGACGTGCGCGTAATCTCGGCCACCAACGCAGATCTTCGTGAAGCATGTGCCACTGGGACGTTTCGCGAGGACTTGCTGTTTCGCCTCAACACGGTCGAGATCCATGTGCCCGCATTGCGTGACCGGCGGGAAGATATTCCAGCTCTGGCGCTGCATTTCCTGGGCCGGTACACCGCGCACTATCGTCGTCCCATCCAACGCTTCGAGACCTCGGCCTTGCAACTCATGATGCAGTATTCCTGGCCGGGTAACGTGCGTGAACTGGACCACACGGTCGAGCGTGCCATCCTGATGTGTCGTGGCGAGGAGATTCAGCGAGGCGACCTCGGTCTCGACTTGCTGAAACCCCAGCATCAAAATCTCGAGGATCTCAGCCTGGAGGCGGTTGAGGCGATTCTGATCCGAAAGGCACTGCAGCGTTTTCAGGGAAACGTAAGCCAGGCGGCCGAGACGCTCGGGCTTAGCCGCGGAGCGCTTTACCGGCGGATGGAGAAGTATGGGCTTTAGCCCGCGGGGAAGCGGCCTTGGTTCGCGCAAGCCTCCCCGCCGGCGAGTTCGACTCCTCTATGAGCGGCGAGTCAGTCTCTTTTCATTTCTCGTTGCGCTGCCGGGTCTGATCGCGAGCGGCATTTTCATCTGGCTGCAACCTTGGACGCTCGAATCCAAATCTGCGCTGATCTTCACCCTACTTTTCGTGTGGTGGTTGCTCGCTATGGCTTTGCAGGAGCAGACCACTCGTCCGCTGCAAACCTTGGCCAACGTAATTGCTGCTTTGCGCGAAGAGGACTACTCATTTCGCGCTCGTGGCGCGGCCGCGGACGATGCTCTCGGAGAGTTGTCGGTCGAGGTAAACGCGCTGGCCGATCTGCTGTCGGACCAGCAGATTCGCGCGATTGAAGCGACGGCTCTGCTGCGCCGCGTGGTCGAAGAAATCGATGTTCCATTGTTCACTTTCGATCCTGAGCAGGTTTTGCGGCTCGTCAATTCCGCTGGAGAGCGCCTTCTTCAGACGCCCGCTGTGCGGCTCTTGGGCCGGACGGCAAAGGAGATCGGTCTGGCTGACTGTTTCACTGCGGATAGCGAGACCTTGCTGCCTTCGTCTTTTCAAAGTCCGAACTCCCGCTGGTTGGTTCGTCGAAGTTCATTTCGCCAGAAGGGAGTTCCGCACACGCTGATTGTTTTGTCCGAAGTAAGTCGGGCGCTGCGCGAAGAAGAACGAAGCGCATGGCAGCGACTCATTCGCGTGCTGGGTCATGAGCTGAACAACTCGCTTACGCCGATCAAGTCGATTGCCGGAAGCCTGCGTGCACAAGTTGCTTATTTGACTCTCCATGCCAGTCAGCGGCAGGATTTTGAGCGCGGGTTGTCCATTATTGAAACCCGCGCTGGTTCTCTCAATCGTTTTCTGCAAGCTTACCGGCAACTTGCTCAGATGCCTCCACCCGCTGTACGCAGGACAGAGCTCTCGCCAATCGTGGAGCGTGTTGCAGGGTTAGAGACCCGGCTGCGGGTGCAGGTTGATCCGGGGCCGACTGTCGAGTTGCTCACGGATCCCGATCAATTGGAGCAAATGCTCATCAATTTGGTGAAGAATGCGGTCGAAGCGGCTTTGGAGGCGCCACACGCCGCGAGCTCCTCCCAGAACGGCGGCGCATCTTCCGAGCCCGCAGAGGATCCACATGTATCGATGCATTGGGATGTAGCAGAAGATGACGTTGTCCTGACCATCGAGGATAATGGACCTGGATTTCTCAACCCCAGTAACGCATTCGTTCCTTTCTACACGACCAAGCCTAACGGTAGCGGGATTGGATTGGTGCTTTCGCGTCAAATCGCAGAGGCTCACGGGGGATCCATCGAGTTGATGAACCGCGCCGACAAAGGTTGCCGCGCCAGAGTTGTCTTACCGCGAGCCAGGCGCGACCTTTAAAGAGGAATCACTCAGACTCAACTAGAAATCCTGGAACTGCCCGCCTGCAGTGAAGTCGCGCGGCGAAGCAGAGCAGGTGAGTTCATTCGCTCACACTGTTCGGCAAAGCCCGCCCGCGGTCCCTGCCAACGAAGATCTTCAACGGAATTAAAGACGGGGACATCCAGCCGCAGGGTCGCGAGCGTCCGAAATAGCAAGGCGTCATTCCAGGCCTGGAATAGCGACTCCGACAGCACGCGGGCCTTCCGGATGGACGAATGCCATGCTCGCCAATCTTTCGGGATGCTTTCGAGATGAGTGTACTGAGATAGCACCAAAGCTGCGCCTTTCGCGCCCCATCCCGTGACGCCGGGGAAACCGTCCGCGCTGTCGCCAACCACGGCAAGGTAGTCGGGAATCGATTGCGGCGTTACACCGAATTTCGCGAAAACTCCGGCTTCGTCGCGCACAGTATCCTGTCTCCGGTCCAATTGAACGACTCTTGTTCCCACGACACACTGACTCAGATCTTTGTCAGGCGTGCAGATGAACACTCGACTCACAGCGGCACCCTGTGCGGCTTTTGCGGCAGCTGAGGCCAGGGCATCGTCAGCCTCGTAATAGACCATGGGCCATACCACCACGCCCATCGCTTCCAGAGTCTCTTCGAGGATCGGGAATTGTGAGAGCAACTCCGCATCCACACCCTCACTCGTCTTGTATCCGGAATATAGTTCGTTGCGAAACGACTCAACAACACGGTCCGTTGCAACCCCGACGTGCGTCGCGCCACCTTCGATCATGGAAAGAACGGAGTTGAGGACACCGCGGACTGCGCCGATTTCGCGACCATTCTTATCAGTCGCGGACGGCACGGCGAAAAAGTGCCGGAACAATTCGTAGGTTCCGTCGATCAGGTGTACGTCCATGCAGCTCCCGCCAGATTTCTGCTAGCTATGTCAACACTCAGAGACATTCTAGTACACGGATTTAACAACTATGTGACAGAACTATGACAAGTCGGGAGGGGTGCCAGCGCTAACTTGGGCGAGAGCGGTTGATCGTGTGACAAGGGCCGGGTGGGTATGACGGACTTTCAGATCAGCAGAATTAGCGAAGTCGCCCGATTCGGGGATCTCTCTCTCAATTTCAGAAAGATGGAGCTCTGCCGGGCAAATCATCCTGTAGTGCTAACCCTTCAGGAGTTCAAGGTACTGAAATTCTTCATTTCGCGACCAGAGGAAGTTGTGTCTCGTCAGAAGCTGATTACCGCGATCTGGCCAAAGCGCAAACGCTCCAGTGACCGCACTGTGGACAATCACATTGCGAGGCTGCGGCGGAAGATCGAGAAAGATCCCGCTCATCCTGTTTACCTTTTGACCGTCCACGGGGTTGGCTACAAGTTTGTTCCCCGGGAAGATCGGCGCACCTACTGGCGAGAAGAGCTTCAGAGCCCAGTCGGCGGGCGTCAACGAAAAGTGAAAATCGGATAGTAACCAGCAAAAAGTGAGAAGAACATGGGAAGAGCAATTATGAAACGGATCGGCATGCAGTTGCTGTCGTTGGGCCTTCTGCTCGCGGTGGCCCAGTCTGGATATGCGATTCCAGCATTCGCCCGCAAATACGGCCTGCCGTGCTCCGCCTGTCATGAGGCCTGGCCCATGCTCAACAATTTTGGGCAGACGTTCAAAGACAACGGATATCAGTTGGGCAACGACCGGGACGCGCCAATCTATCAAGAGCCGGCCTA
>DASRRV010000122.1:0-16506 GCA_035695545.1 Candidatus Sulfotelmatobacter sp.
AGCGAAAAGGAGCGCCTTTATGAGTCAAGAAAAGTATTATCGGCATGGACGTTCATCAGGCCACCATCTCCGCCGCGGTGAGGGATGCTCAGGGCAAGCTGATCATGGAATGCTTGCTGGAGACCAAGGCGGCCACGATTGTGGAGTTTATCCAAAGGACTGCAGGGAACGTTATCGCTCCCTTTTGAGGAAGGAACCTCGGCTGCCTGGTTACACGATCTGCTGAAACCCCACGTAAGCCGGCTGGTGTGCGATCCGCGCAAGAACGCGCTGTTGAAGGAGGGGAACAAGAGTGATCGGATCGATGCGCGCAAGCTGGCCGAACTATGGAGAACCAATCAACTCAACCCGGTGTACCACGGCGAGCACGGAGTGCGCACCCTCAAGGAGTTGGGACGCAGCTATCTGACCTTGACCAAAGATGTCACGCGGGTAATGAATCGAATCAAAGCCCTGTACCGAAGCTGGGCGATTCCTTGTGCCGGCAGCAGTGTCTACGGCCCACGTCATCGTGCCGAGTGGTTGGCCAAGATCGTGGAACCAGGAGTTCGGGTTCGCGCCCAGCATTTGTATCAGCAACTCGAAAGTCTGCAGCCGGTGCGCCTGGAAGCGCGCCACGAACTGGTGCGGGAAAGCCAGAAGCACTCTGCGGTGAAGTTGCTGTGCCAGATTCCCTCGATCGGTCCGATTCGGGCGGCCTTGCTGGTGGCATTACTGCAGACGCCCCACCGTTTCCGCACCAAGCGCCAGCTGTGGGCGTATTGCGGTTTCGCCGTGGAGACTCACGACAGCGGCGAGTACCGCTATGTGCGCGGCAAACTGCAACGCAACCGCGAGCGCATCACCGTGCGTGGTCTGAATGACAGCCACAACAAAGATCTGAAGAATCTGTTCAAAAGTGCTGCCATCTCGGCCAGCACACGTCCGGGCCCTCTGCACGATTTTACATTGCCCGGGTGGAGAAAGGAATGCGGCCGACCATGGCCCGTCTGACCCTGGCGCGCAAGATCGCCGCGATCAGTTTAACCATGTGGAAGAAAGTGAGTTTCGACCCCAAACCATTACCTCGGCAAGCAGTTTGAGCATCTCCGGTGAAGCAGGCTTTCCCTCTCTGGGATTCTCTCCGGTGGTGGGCGGTCGGGTTCTGGAGATGCTCGGTTCGAGAGCAGTATCAGTCAATGAGATCGGCCCCGTGTGCTTCGGCACCGAGTCACCCCTTTCACGTTATGCCCTCTCGGATAACCAGAAATAGCCATAGGCCACGAGCCTCGGATAGAACCATGGTTGCCGGTGAAGCACCCATCGCCCTTGCCGCTCTCTCCAACTCGACGGCACCGTCACCATCCGCAGAGAAACTCATGAGCATGGACAACAAGTCCAACCTCTCCAGGGAAGTGAACCTAAGTGGGCTGGATCTCGAGAAACAACCTCGCCTCCGGTCGAGGCGGAGCTTTTTTCTTGACATCCCTTTTTATAGAACTCATTGATCTCATTTCTGAGTAAATGAGCGGGTCACAATTGCTTTCTACGCACCACGCCAGCCGCGCGCAGCGCTCCCCGCAGCCGCGTGCCCATCCCACGGGCGAACTGCATGTCCAGAAATCCTTCCATCTGCCGGCGGAAGCTGTCGCCGTAGCCGTGCCACCAGACTTTTTTCATTCCGGGCATGCGATCCATGTCGAGATATTTCACGCGAACCATTTCATCCAGCCCGAAGCGCCCGTGCGTGCGGCCCACGCCGCTGGCCTTCACGCCGCCGTGCGGAGCTTCGCTGATGCCGAAGCACGAAATCACATCGTTCACCATGACGGTGCCTGCGTGAATGCGCCGGGCCAGCCGCTTGCCGCGCTTGGCATTGCGCGTCCAAATGCTCGCCGCCAATCCGTATTCGGAGTCGTTTGCCAGCCACACCGCCTCGTCATCATCCACGCACGACATCATAGGCAGCACCGGACCGAAAGTTTCCTCGCGCATAATGCGCATCTCTTGCGCCACGTCGGCCAGCACGGTAGGAGCGTAGAAGTTCACTCCCAACTCGGGCAGCCGCGTTCCGCCGGCGAGAACCCGCGCCCCTCTCCCCCGCGCGTCTTCCACGTGCGATTCCACGATGCGTACCTGCCGCTCCTGGATCATCGGCCCCACATCTGTGTGCGAATCCATACCATTACCGATACGCAGCCTCTTCGTTTTTTCCGCACATGCCTGGGCAAACGGTTCATACAAACTGCTATGCACATAGCAGCGCTCGACCGACAGGCATGCCTGCCCTGCGTTGACGAACGCTCCCCACACGGCCGCGCTCGAGGCCACATCCACGTCGGCGTCATCGAGCACGAGCATAGGATCTTTGCCGCCAAGCTCCAGCACAACAGGAAGCAACCGTTCGGCCGCGGCCGCAGCGATCCTCTTCCCTGTTCCAACGCTACCTGTGAATACCAGCTTGTCGATCGGAGAGCGCAAGAGCGCAGCCCCAGCCGGCCCCTCGCCCACGACTACTTGAAACACATCCTCGGGCACGCCCGCGGCATGCAGTAACGACGCCAGTTCCAGCGCGACCAGGGGAGTCAACTCCGACGGCTTCAACACGACGGCGTTGCCCGCTACCAGCGCCGCCAGCGTTTCCGTCGCCGGAATCGAGAACGGATAATTCCACGGCGAGATAATCCCGATCACGCCATGCGGCTCGCGCACCAACCATCCGCTCTTCAGTTTCGTGACCAGATTTCCGTGCGGCACCGGCTCATCGCGCAGCAGTCCCCAGGCGTTGTCGATGAGGAATCGCGCCGCATCGAGCACTACGAGCACTTCGGTGACCAGCGCCTCGACCAGGGGCTTGCCTACTTCGCGCGTAATCGCCGCGGCAATCTCAGACTTCTTCGCAAACAGCTTCCCCTGAAATTCGCGGATGACGGAGATCCTCCGCCGCAATCCCAACTCGGCCCAGGCAACCTGGGCCGCGCGCGCCCGTAATACGGCGGCCTGCACTTCGGTTTCGCCCGCGCACTCTAGTTCCCGCAGAACTTCGCCCGTCGCCGGATTCACCGACACGATCTTGCGCGCCGCGATTTGTAAATCGGTAGTCATGAGCAAATCTTAGTCCGTCGAGACGCAGGTTGCTACGTCTGCTTCCCGGTCAGTACTCCACATTCACTAGAAACAACCCGCTCGCTGGCGCGGTCGCTCCCGCCGCCGAGCGATTCCGTGCCGCAAGGATGCGATTCATATCGTCAACCGGCAGCGTCCCTCTGCCCACGAGAATGAAAGTTCCCACCAGATTCCGCACCATGTGGTGCAGAAATCCCGAGCCCCGCACGGTGTAAACCAACTCCTCCCCGCAGCGCTCCCACGAAGAAGTAAAGATGGTCCGCACATTACCTCTAGATTCAGCGTTCCATCGTGGACCGGAGCCTGCCCTGAGCGAGGTCGAAGGGTGTCCTTCGTGGTTCACGCCTTTCTCTGGGTCCACCGCAGCAAACGAAGTAAAATCACGCTCCCCCACCACCAACCCGGCCGCCCTCGTCATCGCCTCCTCGTCGAGCCCGTACGGATAGTGCCACACATACCGCGCCAAGAACGGTGGACAGATCGAACTCCGATAAATCCGATAACGATACGTCTTGGCCCGTGCCGAGTGTCGCGCGTGAAATTCCGCCTGCACTTCCGTGACTTCCAGCACGCGCACTGACGCGGGCAAAATATCGTTGAGCGCCTTCAGAAAATTTTCCGTGGGGACGGAAGACTCCGTGACAAATGTCACGACCTGCGCCAGCGCATGTACTCCCGCGTCGGTCCGCCCCGAGCCTTGCGGCAATACTTTTTCCCCGGTAATGCGTCCAATAGCTGAGGCAAGTGCGCCCTGCACCGTCGACAAATCGGGCTGCACCTGCCAGCCGGAGAATTCCGCCCCGTCATAGGAGAGAATCAATTTGAGATTGCGCATCCTGCGATCTTTCGAGTCTCACGCCGCGGTTCGATCATCCAAGCGATTTCAGGCTTCGCCAGCAATTTATCAGTTCTGTGGAGAACATTGGGAAGGGTGAGGATCATCCGGGTCAGCTATACTGGTAGGTTTCCGGAATCCGGGTCTCGAAGCTAGGGATTTCTATGCCGCTGCATCCCGCAAGTACAAGGGCCGGCACGGCAGAAGCGGAAACGAAAGTGAACGCCGCCGAGGGGAAGGTCGTTTTCTCCCAGCTTTCAGGAACCTTCCAGCCCTCCTTTGCGTATTAATGCCTGAGTAGAACTATTTTTTGGCGGTTCCACCGCTACAGGCACAGCCCGAGTACTTCTTGCTGCATGGTCTTCATCAAGTTTGTTCTTAACGAACGAGTGCTAACGAACGGAGAAGAGTAGATGCCATTTGCAACTATTACCTCGATCATCCGGACCGCCGCTGCTGCTTGCCTGCTCGCCACGCTGACTGTCGCGTGCTGGGCACAGGAAGCGCCCGCGGCGCCCACTCCGCAGGCTACGCCTGAAGCACGACCCCTGCCGGTTTTGAACTACGCCCAGCCGGTGTCGCACTTTCCTAATCCAATCGGGCCGTATACGCCGCGGCACCTGGCTGCGCCGAATCTCGCGAACACGGCTCGCATTGACCAACTCATGCACGATGGCAAGCTCTACCTGTCGCTGAACGATGCCGTCGCACTCGCGCTCGAGAACAATCTCGACATCGCGATCGCCCGCTACAACTTGAATATTGCCGATACCGACGTTTTGCGTTCGAAAGCAGGTGCCGCCATCCTGGGCGTGCCTCTCGGCATTGTGCAGAATACTCCGGGCGGTGGCGTCGGCATTCTCGGATCGCAGGTCGGTTCCGGCACCGGAGGAACCACCCTCGGAGCGGCCGGAGCTGGAGCGGGCGCGGCCGGCTTAACCGGTTCCACGCTGGGCATCGGACCGAACATCACCAGCTTCGACCCAATCCTGACGGGAACGGTGCAGTCGGATCGTTTTCACATCCTTCCCGCCAGTACTTTCAGTCCCGCTTCGCCTCAGAACACTACCACAGGCAACTTTGCCTACCAGCAAGGATTCTCCTGGGGCACCAACCTGCTGGTTGGCTTCAACAACTCACGCGTGACCGTCGGAGACGCTCCCTTCAATCCGTTGAGTCCCCAACTTAACTCTAGTTTCCGGTTCGAACTCACGCAGCATCTGTTGCAAGGGTTCGGGCTCGCGGCAAATAACCGGTTCATCCGTATCGCCAAGAACAATCGCGAGCTCTCTGATGTCGCCTTCCGCCTGCAGGTTATTACTACTGTGAATCAGATTCAGAATATGTATTGGGATCTGGTTTACGCCTACGAGAACGTGCGCGTGCAGAACGAATCGCTGGCCTTCGCACAGAAGACGCTTTCGGACACCAAGAAGCAGGTGGAAATCGGCAGCCTGGCGCCAATCGAGGTTGTTCGAGCTCAGAGTACCGTGGCCCAGGACCAGCAGGCGTTAACTGTGGCCCAAACGAACCTGCAATTGCAGCAGCTCCTGACGAAGAACGCGCTCACCCGCACGCTGCGTGATCCGCACCTGGCCGGCGCCGAAGTCATCCCCACTTCGACGATGGAAGTTCCTGAAATCGAGCAAGTCCGGCCTACTGAAGATTTGGTCGAGGAAGCATTGCGCCATCGAGCCGATCTGGTGGAATCGCGCATCCAGCTGAACAGCCAGGAAATCAGCAACAAGGCTGTGCGCAGCGCATTGCTGCCTTCCCTGGACGTGTATGCCTATTACGGCGGTGCAGGTTTGGGCGGCAGTCAAAATCCCGGGAACCTCTGCGCCAACCAGAACCCGCCGATATTCGGGTGTTCCCCATCTCCCACGCAAACAGTGGGCTACACCAGCACTCTGAACCAGCTGGTTAACTCCACAGCATCCGACAAAGGCGTCGGTGTTCTACTCAATATCCCGCTACGCAACCGCGCCGCTCAGTCGGCTCAGATCCGCTCGGAGTTGGAGTACCAGCAGGCTCAAATGGCCCTGCAGCAAACCGAAAACAGGGTCACCATCGAAGTCCGAAACGCTGAATTCGGAGTGGAACAGAACCGGGCCAGCGTCACCTCCGCTAAAGCTGCGGTCGACTACGCGAAACAGTCGCTCGATGCCGAACAAAAGAAATATCAGTTCGGCACGTCCACGACTACTGCCGTCTTACAGACGCAGAGCGCCTTAGCCACGGCCGAGTCGACCCTGATGTCGGCGATGGCAGCCTACGAAAAATCACGCGTCGAGCTTGACCGAGCGATTGGTACTACTCTCGACAACGCCGGCATCAGCATCGACGATGCCGCCAAGGGACAAGTCACTCATCTTCCGAACGCTCGATACGTCGCGCCTCGAAAAGACCTGCCCTCGATACAGCCAATCCCGCAACCCCAGCAGTAGTTCGGACGCACTCTTCTGGCGCCGCTGTCTTGTACTGACAGCGGCGCCATTTTCATTTTTGCCCTCACAATTCTTTACAATCCTCCATCCTTTCGGCGAATCTTCTCCCGCTAAGATTAAGAAGCACATTTTCGTGTTTCGCATATAAGCCAAGCGTCATCAGAATTCTGGACGACAAACTTCTGCGTCCCGCTCTTATGCAAGGAGAAGAACAATGTTCTTACCGCGACTGATTTCTTTTGTCCGGCCGCTGCCGCTTTACTTGGCGTCCGCCATTCTGTTTGGGACTATTCCGGCCAGCCTCAGCGCACAGGCCACGCCTCCCGCGGCGCCGCAGCCGGCGCAACCGCAGGCCATCCACGTAAAGGATTATTCCAATCCGCGTTCGGCGTTCCCCCACCTCCTGCAGCCCTACACCCCGCAGCAATTGGCACAGCCGAACTTGAGCAACTCACCGCGCATCGATTCGCTCATGCGCGATGGAAAGATTTATCTCTCCATCGACGACGCTGTCGCGCTCGCGCTTGAGAACAATCTTGACCTCGATCTTGCCCGCTACAACCTGAACATCGCCGAAGCCGACGTGCTGCGCGCCAAATCGGGCGCAAGCATTCTGGGCGTCAACACCGGCATCGTGCAGAACACGCCTGGCGGGGGCGTCGGCGGACTCGGCAACACCGTGGGCTCCGGCACCGGAGGCACCACTGTTGCCGCCGGCGGCGCCGGATCCGGCACTCTCGGTCTGGTGAGTTCCACCCTTGGTATCGGGTCGACCATCACCAACTTCGATCCCCAGTTGACATCCACCCTGCAATTTGACAGGAACGACACGATATCGGCGAGCGTTTTCAGCCCTGCTCCCGGTGGCATCATCGCGCAAAATACATACACGGCAAATTTTGGCTACGTCCAGGGATTTCAATGGGGCACCACTTTGACAGCGGGATTTAACAACACTCACCTCACCACCAACAGCACCGCCAGCCTTCTCACTCCGCAACTGGGCTCGAACTTTCAGTTTCGTGTCACCCAGAACCTGTTGCAGGGCTTCGGGACGCTCGCCAACACCCGCTTCATTCGCATCGCCCGGAACAACCGGGAAATTTCCGACGTGGCCTTCCGTCTGCAAGTCATCACCACCATCGACCAGGTTGAAAACATGTACTGGGACTTGGTCTTCGCCTACGAAAACCTGCGCGTGCAGCAGGAAGCCTTGACCTACGCCAACAAAGCGCTCGATGACACCAAGCGCCAGGCGCAGGTCGGCACCGTACCGCCAATCCAGGTAGTGAGCGCGCAGAGCATCGTCGCCACCGACCATCAGAATCTGATCGTGGCCCAGAACAACCTGGAACTGCAGCAGTTGCTGATCAAGAACGCCGTCAGCCGCAGCATTGAAGACGCTGTGCTCGCCGAAGCGGAAGTGATCCCTACTTCCGCCATGCAAATCCCGTCGGAAGAGGCTGCCGTACCCACGCAAGACTTGATCAACGAGGCGCTCAGCCATCGCGCTGAACTCGTCGAGACCCGCATCGACCTCAATTCGCGCGATATCAGTAACAAGGCCGTGCGCAACGCCATGTTGCCCACACTCGATGCCTTCGCCTACTACGGTGGTTCCGGTCTGGGCGGAGACCTGAACCTGCAATGCACGGGCCAGGGTGGCGGTCCCTGCACACCGCCGCCGGTCTTCGGCGGTTCGAATTCCATGAGTTACGGCGGAACTCTCAATCAGCTTGTAAATTCCACGGCCCCGGATAGAGGCATCGGTCTCTCGCTCACCATCCCCATTCGCAACCGTCTGGCGCAGTCGAACCAGGTGCGTGCCGAACTCGAATACCGCCAGGCCCAGGTACGCCAGCACCAACTTGAAAATCAGGTGCGCGTCGAAGTACGTAACGCGCAATTTGACGTAAAGCAAAACCGCGCAGCCGTGCAAGCTGCGCAGTCGGCCGTCGACCTCGCGCGCCAGACGCTCGATGCCGACCAGCAGAAACTAAAAGTAGGACTGACAACGCAGACGACGATCCTTCAGGATGCGTCCACGCTGACCACCTCCGAGTCGAATCTAGTCTCGGCGAAAGCCGCGTATGAGAAGTCGCGCATTGAACTCGACCGCGCGACGGGATTGCTGCTCGATCACGCCGGCATCGACGTCGCCGATGCCACCCGCGGACAGGTTACGCACCTGCCCAGCGTTCCCTACGTCGCGCCGCGGCAGGATGCGGCGCCGGTGGGTCCATAGTCCTCGACTACACCGCCAGTCGCGCAGCCTGCTCAGCCAGGAGGCCAGATGTAGCCCGCCTGATGCGGCGTCCACTGATGTAGTGCGGAGCGTCATTGCCCGGCTGCGCGAATCAACCAGTTCGCCCCGATTTTACAATTTCCGAACACAACCGCTATTCGTCGTTTCTGTCTCCAACTCCTCGGGTAGGCTCCGGGTGGGATGAAGGGATTCTCGCCGAATCCCGGTTCACTCATTTCGGATTAGAGGAAACGCCGCCTCGTCATAGTTGCTTCGTCATTGCTCATCTATCACACCCCCGACGTTGGGAACGCACTAAACCCAACCACTGCTGAGCAGTGCTTAGAAAGGAAATCGTATGCGATCAAATGCAAAGATGCTCTCTCTTCTCACAATCGGAGTTCTTGCGGTCTCTTGCGGCGTCGCGCTGGCGCAGTCCGGTACATGCAGCGGGATGAGCCTGGGGCAGGGAGCCAACTTGAATGGCTTCGTACCCTTTCAGGCGAGCAGTTTATGGAACACAGACATTTCAGCCGCGCCGGTGGATGCAAACTCGGCGAACATCATCAACTTCATTGGATCAACGGTTACGCTTCATCCCGACTTCGGGGCGGGAACGTTTCACAATCAAACTCTCGGCATTCCATATCAAGTGGTTGCCGGGACGCAGGCCAAGGTGCCGGTGACTCTGGGAGCTTTTTTCGATGAGAGCGATCCTGGCCCGGAGCCGATTCCTGCCAATGCACTGATCGAGGGGTATCCCAAGCCGGGAAACGGTGATCGCCATGTGCTGGTGCTTGATAAAGATGGATGCTGGTTGTACGAACTCTTTCACGCAACCTTGAAAAGCGGAAACTGGAGCGCTGACTCGACGGCGATCTGGGACATGACCATCAACGAACAGCGGCCTTACACCTGGACGTCGGCGGACGCAGCGGGGTTACCGGTATTCGTCGGGCTGGCGCGCTACGATGAGGTAGCGGCGGGTGCGATCAATCATGCGTTGCGCTTCACCGTTCCCACCAGTCAAAAGGCGTTCGTGCTCCCGGCTACGCATTGGGCTTCGACTACAACCAGCACCAGCGCGCCGCCGATGGGCACGCGACTGCGGCTGAAGGCAAGCTTTGACATTTCAACTTATCCGGCGGATGACCAGGTCATCCTGACGGCGCTGAAGAAGTACGGGATGATTCTGGCGGACAACGGCAGCGCGATCTTCATCAGCGGCGTCCCGGATAATCGCTGGAACAACACCAATCTGAACCTGCTGAAAGCGATCACTGCGTCGAATTTTGATGTGGTGCAGCAAGGAACGATCTACACGCCGGCGAATGTGCCGACCGGCGCGTCGCCCACCATCAGCAGTTTCACCGCAAACCCTTCAACCGTGACTGCCGGTTCGCCGGTGACACTGAGTTGGAGTATCACGAACAGTACTTACAACATCGTTGATCCACAAGCTGGTCCAGTGCGCGGGACCAGCGTTGTGGTCGTGCCCTCAGCGACTACTACGTACACGCTCAATTCGACCAATCAGTTTGGGCGGACCACGGCGACGGCGACAGTGACGGTGCATTAGGCAAAGGAAGATGAGCCCTGCCTTGTCCGAGTATTGGAAGGCGAGGCAGGGTTGCCTGAAGAATTTAGGAGGCGAGACCTCCGGACCGAGG
Source organism: Candidatus Sulfotelmatobacter sp. (assembly GCA_035695545.1). Lineage (GTDB taxonomy): Bacteria > Acidobacteriota > Terriglobia > Terriglobales > Acidobacteriaceae > Sulfotelmatobacter. The sequence continues at coordinate 10,303 of DASRRV010000122.1, forward strand.
GTGGTTGGGAGGTCGCTGGCAAAGTTAACCAGACTACCTGGCCTTCGCGATGCGAATGGATGGCCATTACTCGTTTTGACCCGGTCAGACGAGTGCTATGACGATTTTTCGCCAACTGACAACTGTCCCGATTGCTCACCATCCGCTCTGAAGCCGTCGTTCCCATTCGGGCCGTGGTCAGTTGCCATTAACTTTGCAGGTGAAGTTCGCAGCGTCGTTGACACTGCCGCTGCCTTTGTAGACAGCTTGTTGCGGGTATGGGCAAAGGGGGCGAGTCATGTCGATGACGCCACCCTCGTTGACTCTGGCAGCGGCGATAAATTTTGGGGGCTCATTCTGTTCGCGCCAGCGCTCGAGCACGGCGAGCTTATTGAACTGGTTGGGGCCGGCCCCGCCTCCGCAATGATCCATCCCTGGAACCATAAAAAGACGAAACCAGTCGTCCTGGTTCGGGCCCAACTGTTTCAGGACGGACTCGTAGTAAGAGATGGTATTCAAGGCGGAGATCGAGCCGCCAGAACCCCCGTCGCTCCAACCGTGATACATGAGAAGCTTGCCCCCGCGTGCTTTGAATTTCGCTAAGTCAGGGTTGACGGCGTGTATTTCTTTCGCGTGCAGAAGTGCTCGATCAATGTCTTTTTCGGGGTCGAAGCTGCGCCAATCCCATGCAGGGTCTTGATTGGCGATATAGCGGAATGTGTCGATGTCCAAGGCCCCGGGTTCGGTAGCATCGGCTGGAAGGCGCCAACCGAGTTCGCCACCAAAGGGAAGGCGCGGGTAGAGGAGTTGCCCAGTGGAACTACGTAAGTCGGAGTAGGCGGTGTTTACAGTTTCCAGTTGCTGCGGGGTGAGGCAGCTTGCGGTCTCGGTACCGCTGCACTTCAGAGCGCCAGGGTCAAAGTTACAACTGCGCGGATCTTCGATGAGGCGGTCTTTCACGCCGTCGTTGCCGTCGCATTTGTCAAGGACTGCGTCATTGAGTAGCTTCAGTTTTTCGAGCGGCAGCGCGTGTTGAGGCGACTTAAGTGCAGTCATCAACAGACGCATCCGCCAGGCGGAGATGTAGAACTGATTGTAAGCAGGTGCTCCGGCGATGATGCCGTCAAAGTCCTCCGGGTAACGCTGTGCGGACATCAGTCCCTGCCGTCCACCGGTTGAACAGCCTTCCCAATAAGACAGGCGCGGGCGGCGTCCGTAATAAGCCGCAATCAATGCTTTGGCCTCGATGGCGGTTTCGTGAACAGCGCGAGAGGCGAAGTCGATGATCTTATCGGGATGGCCGAGTGCAAACTTGCCACTGCTGCCGGTGTGACCTGTGTCGGTGGACGCGCTGGCATAACCCTCGCGAACGGCGTGCGCCATTCCTTCGGTGTTGACGCTACCGACCAAACCACCTCCACCTTCCATCAGGAGCTTGCCGTTCCACACAGTGGCCGCAGGGAGCCAGACTTCGGATTTGATTTCAGAATCGGCCGCGGGTCGGAGAGTGACGGAAACCTGACAGTGAGTTGCGGTTTGTACTGCGGCGGTGACGTTGGGTAGGCGCGCCATGTCGCCGCAAGGTTTCTGCGCAAACAGCGGAACGGCAAGGAAGAGAAAGAGGACCAGGCGCATGCGTAGAAACTAGCACGTTCCGGCAACCCCGACAGTCACGGCCAAGCCTTTCTCCGGAAGTCAGCCGTTGTTGACGGCCATTGCTCAAGTTCCGGGTCTCAGGCTGAGATGAGCGCTGATGACGATGTTACGTCAGCTACCGTTCGTGATCGGCGTCACTCCCTTGGCTTGCTGGAGGTATGATGGTTTGCTTGACACTTTGGTGTACACTCCTGTCCGCGGCTGCAACTTTAAGAATTGTGTTGCCTCCGCCGGCCCAAGAGCGAACCTCAAAGCCTTCCCTCGCATTGGGCTCTCGAATAGCGTCTCTACTGCTTATCCTGCCTACTGCAAGCAGGCCATGTAGATCGAGAACGTCGATTTTGCTTTAGTGTTTAAGGACCGAGTGCGGATTCATGAACCGGCCATTGGGACAATCAGTTTTCGCCAGCCCAGTCAGTGAAGGGGGTCTCCGGCGCTTGGAGTATGAGCGTCCGGTGCGTCAATGGGCATTGTTGTTGGCCAAGAGTTTTGTCGTTGCTCTTCTGTACTACGTGTTAGCGGCGGCAAGCCTGAAGCTACGTCTTTCTACATCAACTCTTGCACTGGTCTGGCCGTCGAATGCGCTGCTCGCAGCAACGCTCGCACTCAGTCCAAGACGCCAGTGGTGGGTCTACCTGGTGGCAATTATTCCTACACATATCCTTGCACTTGATTCCTACCACGTAGGGTTTTGGTGGATGACGTATCAGCTGGTCTATAACGCGGCGCTGGCAATCCCGTGCGCGGCCGTACTGCAAAAGTTCGGACCCGAAGCTCTTCATTTCGAGAAATTGAACGAAGTCATCGGATTTCTCATCCTATCAATTTTGGCGCCCGGAGTGGTCAGCCTGGCTGTTATCTATCCGGTTGTAAGCCTTGCGCCCAGTTCCGTCCTTAGTGCCCACGATTGGTCGCGCGATCTGGTTTCCGTTTGGATGAGTCGTTGGATCACCGTTACAGCGTCCCAAATAATTTTTGTGCCTACGATCCTGGTCTGCGTCACTCGGGGTGGTCATTGGCTTCGTGCCCTGTCACCACTGAAGGCTGCCGAAGGAACACTTCTGACAGTGTCGCTGCTTGCCGTTACTTACCAGGTTTATGGACGTGTGTACGCTGTTGGTGATGCGCCGCCTACCATTTACCTGATTCCACTACCGATCTTACTTTGGGCAGCGGTTCGATTTGGGGTAGTCGGTACGTGCCTTTCGATCACTACGCTTGTTTGTGTCTCCAGCTGGTGTGCCTTCATGGGAGAAGGCCCCTTTCTGAGCTCCATCTCTATCAGTCGTGTCACAGTTCTGCAGGTGGCGTGGATTGTGGTTTCCGCTCCGTTGCTTTGTTTGGCAGCTGTTGTCGCAGAACGCAAGGTTGCCCTTGAAGAGTTGAAGATCGCTCACGCGGAGCTGCGGCAATTCACGCCACGATTGATCTCGGCCCAGGAGAAGGAGAAACAGCGTATCTCCCGCGACTTGCACGACGATATTGGACAGAGGCTGGCACTATTGAGAATTGGTCTGGATATGTTTGACCAAACCATACCCTTCGAAAAGGCGGCGGAGCATGCCCAGATGCGCGGCCTACTCACCCAACTGGACGATCTTGCCATTGATGTTCACAACATTTCGCACCAATTGCATTCCTCGAACTTAGAGTTATTGGGTCTGAGCGTCGCCCTGAAAGGGGTCTGTCGGCAACTGGCGGACCAATATGGCATCGTCATCGACTTGACGACACAGAAACTCACAGAGACTCTCTCCGAGGAGTTGTCGCTTTGCTTTTACCGTACTGCGCAAGAGGGGCTTATGAACGCCTTGAAACACAGCGAATCAAGGCGAATCGACGTCAGTTTGGACTGTCGCGGACAAATTCTCCGCATGCGTATCAAGGATTTTGGAATTGGGTTCGACCCTTCGGTCTTAGGAAAGGGATTGGGGTTAGTCAGTATGCAGGAGCGACTCAGGATGGTCGGTGGAGTTCTTCGAGTCAATTCTGTGCAAGGTAAGGGAACTGAATTAGTAGCTGAAGCAAAAATACCCGATTCCCCTCCCGAAGCGGCTTAAATTCCCAAGAGCCTCACTCGGCTCGTCGCAAATCCATTTTGGCGCGGCCTTCGAGTAGCTTTTCATGCTGGGCGTAGTCTCCTACTCTCGCCCGCTCAGCGGACAACTCTTGCGCTAATTCGAACAGGACATGTCACGTGCTACCGACAGGCAAAACGACATCTTGACAGCCTGCGCGGGTTACGGCAGGCTCCCCGCACAAAAAGGTCTGGGCTACAGGATTCACTCTATTCTCAGCTTGGGCGAGCATGGATGAAATTAGGATCCGTCAACCTGCCCCCCTCCGGGTCCACTTGTGGCGCAAGACCTGTACTGACAACCCCTAGCCGTTTGGGGCTGTGATTGCCAAAATCCAGCAGGAGGATAAAGTATGAGATCCCGAATTGTTCTGTGTCTAGCAGCCTGTGGTGCAAGCATCTAAATTTCGGAAACGCGGGCGCCGCCGCTTGATCGAGTGCTTTTCGTCAAAAGACATCGAGAACAGCAATGATGCGAAGTTCCGCCGGGCGATTTGGCCCATTCCAGCATTTCAACAACAAGAAGAGGCACAAAAGCAGCTCTCCTTGCCGGTTCTTCCACTCCCGGGGCGTGCCAGCGCCCAGCAGCACCCGTAGAATCAGGCTCAGGTTGAAGGCGCCCACATGGATCAGTTGTCGCTTCAGAATGTTCTTGTGTCCGCGCAGATGGGTGCGCCGCATTCCACCCGTTTCGTAACAGTGGGCAAAGCTCCGTTCCACCAACTCTCCGCGTCGCCGCAGTAAGCTCTTGCCATACTCGCCTCGCACCCGCTGCCGGTTCTGGTAAACCGCCTTTTGTTCGTCGGCCTTACCTTGCCAGTGACGGCGTCCTTTTTGTTGCTTCTCCGGAATGTAGCTCCGTACCTCATAACCCTTCACCCGTTCGACGACAGCGCCGCTGTGGTAGCCCTTGTCGGTCACCAACTCTTCGATCCCCTCGACGTTGACCTGCGGCTTTTCCTCGGGCCGCTGCTCCGCCTCGCGCTCGACTAAGTCCGCCACCGCGATCCCGGCCTCGCTCAGCGTCTGATCCAGCGTCGTCGTGTCTCCCAGATCGGCACCTTGTAAGGTGACCGCGACCACCGCGCCCGTGTCCAGATCCACCGCGTGCTCGGCCTTGTGCGCCAGATGCGTGCGCCCGTCCTTCATCTTCGTAATCCGCGCATCGCCGTCGCTCGGACTCTTCCACTCCTCATTCGACATCCGCTTCTTCCGCTTGCGGTCGAACCGCGCTAGTACTTACTTGCATTAATTATAGTTACGTGGCATAATTGGCTCGTGTTCAAGCCTGCGGTCCCCATTGTCCTCACCGATCAAGAGAAAGAAGTACTATCTCAGTGGGCACGTTCAGGCTCGGAAGAACACCGATTCGTCGAACGTGCGAACGTAATTTTGCTGGCCCATGAAGGGGTCTCCACTCGCGAAATCGCTCGCCGCTTACGTACTCGGGCCGCGCGTGTATCCAAATGGCGGCAGCGTTTCGCCCGCCACCGGCTCGAAGGACTCAGCGATACCCCGCGGCCGGGCAAACCCAAGGCTTACGATGAGGAAACGGAGAGGCGAATCCTCAGCCTGCTGGATACAGACCCGCCCTCCGGCTACAGTCAATGGAACGGTCGCCTGCTGGCCAAAACCTTGGCGGACGTGAGCGATGACCAAGTATGGCGGGTACTCCGCAAGCATAAGATCCAACTGCAGCGACGACGGAGTTGGTGCATTTCCACCGATCCTGAGTTTGCCCGTAAAGCGGCTGACATCGTGGGCCTGTATCTGCGGCCGCCGGAGAATGCCATAGTGGTATGTGTCGATGAGAAACCCCACATTCAAGTACTGGAACGGGCGCAGGGTTGGCTACGCTTGCCCAACGGAAAAGCGGTGAACGGATTCAGTCACTGCTATAAACGTCATGGTACTACGACCCTGTTCGCTGCCTTGGAAGTGGCAACCGGCCAGGTCCAAGTGGGGCACTATCCCCGCAGAAAACGGCGGCAGTTTCTCGATTTCATGAACGGGGTGATCGCAACTCACTCCCACCAGACCCTCCACGTGATTCTGGATAACCTGAATACGCATAAGCCGAAGCGCGATCGCTGGCTGGCACAGCACCCCAATGTGCATTTCCACTTCATTCCCACCTACTCCTCTTGGTTAAATCTGGTGGAATCCTGGTTCAGTATCCTGAGCCGACAGGCCCTGCGCAACCTCAGTTGCACGGAGGCACGGCAGTTGCGCGAGGCAATCGACCGTTTTGTGAAAGCCTATCAGGAGACGGCCACTCCCTTTGAATGGACCAAGGAAGCCGTTTACGCTTCCGCACCTAGGAGGCGTTACTCTGACTTATGCAAGTAAGTACTAGGATCAGTGATCTCAGGTCCGAAGGTATTGGTCGCTCGAACGATCGCTGCTGGATATCCATAGAATGTGTTCAAGTCCATGGGAAACGAAAGCTGTGGATTCCCCCCAGTATCGAAAATATTCAATACGTCGTTGAC
>DASRRV010000123.1:0-3451 GCA_035695545.1 Candidatus Sulfotelmatobacter sp.
AGCGATCACCTGAGATAGTAAGAGAAGAGCGAGTAGACCGAGACACTCGTTCGAAGCAGAAAGCCAACAATCCGGGAAGCTCACCCTAAATTTTCGGTCCAACTCTCAATCGAGGTTTCTTCACAGCTTCAATCCACATGATGGACGGTAACGGCGTTCTACATCCAAGTGCGTTAGTTCCGGGTAGCCCGTGATCCGCCCGCGATCGGCGGCAAACGCTGTGGAACTCCCATGACTCCACAATTTGACGGCGGGGACGTTCAGGCAAGGTTTCAGTTCTGGGGTACAGCCATCGCGCGCACAAAATGGGTTGCAAACTATTCCTCGCGCAATGCGATCATGGGGTCGACGCGCATCGCGCGGCGCGCAGGAATGTACGCTGCTGCTAACGCTACAAACGCCAGCAGTATCGCCACACCAGCAAACGTTAGCGGATCGGTAGCGCTGACACCGAAAAGGAGGCCCGATATTAAGCGTGTCAACCCGAGTGCGGCCCCCAGGCCGATCGCTACACCTGCAATTGCGAGCTTCATGCCTTCTCCTACCACAAGCCGCATCACCGCGCTGGGCTCCGCGCCCAGAGCCATGCGGATTCCGATTTCATTGGTGCGCTGCGCCACGGAATAGCCGATCACTCCATAGAGTCCGACGGCGGCCAGTAGCAGCGCCACGCTTCCCAAGATGCTGAGCAGGTTGGCGGAAATTCTCTGCTCAAAAAGGGATGCAGCAATGCTGTCATTGAGGCCAGTGGTATCGAAGACAGGAACCGCCGGGTCGACGGCTTGTGCTTCGCGGCGCAATGCGGTGGCCGCACTATCGATGGGAGCGGAGGTGCGGATGAAGAATGCCAAGCCCATTTCGGGGCGGTAGATTTGGCGTATGGGGACATAAAAATAAGGCGTGGGAGATTCATTGAGGCGGTAAATCTTACTGTCCTGAACAACACCGACGACGGCGAACCACTTCCCCCAACCTTGCACGCGGCGCCCGAGGGCGGTACCGCTTGGGATGAATCGGCGAACGAACTCTTGGTTGACGATCATCACAGGTGCAGCGTTCTCATCGTCGTGAAGGTTGAAGTCACGGCCCTGAAGAAGGGGAATTTTCATCAGGTCAAAGTATCCAGGCGCGGCTAGAGTGCGGTAGATCTTCATGTTCTCGCTGGGAGACGGGACATAGCCTTGAATTTGCAAATCCTCCCAAGAACCTGCCGAAACGCTTAGAGGGATATAATCTGCATAGGTGACCCAACTAACGCCAGGCTGGTGTTCAAGCCGCTCGCGATACCGAAGGCAATAAGAATCGGCCTCCTGGGCATTGTAGCTTGCTGCCGAGAGATCCAGTTGGGCCACAACAACGTGTTCGGGGTCGAATCCCGGGCGAATCTCGCTGACGTGACGAAAACTCCTCACGAAGAGACCAGCTCCGATCAAGGCCACCAGGGCAAGCGCTACTTCGGAGGTCACGAAAAATCCCAGCAGACGCTTGGAACGAGCGCCGGTCCCCGCCCGCCCCCGCTCCTTGAGCACCTCTTCAGCCTTTCCTTTGGAGGCGTGCATGGCCGGTACGATACCGGCGAGCAACGCCGCCGCGCATGCCACCGCGATCATGAACAGCAGCACTCCGCTATCAATCGGTGCCCGCACCAGCGTGGAAGAGGAGGAGTGCGGAAGCAGATATCCCAGGGAGCCTGCGAGCGGCACCACTATGATGAGTCCAGCGAGCGCTCCAAGAATGGAAATCAAAAGTGATTCCGTGACAAGTTGGCGAACGAGACGTGAGCGCGGGGCCCCCAAGGCCAGGCGAATGCTAAATTCCTTTTGCCGAACGGTGGCGCGCGCCAACAACAGATTAGCGATATTGGCGCAAACAATAAGAAGAATGACGCCACAGGCTGCTGTCAAAATGCTGAGAGGGCCCAGCAAGGAGCTCTGAATTCCGTAATGCGCTTTCCACAGGGGGAGGAGAGTCGCGCTCATGCCCTCGTTTGTGTCGGCATCGTCGTGAGCCATGCCGGCGGCGTGGGATTGCACTTCGGCGCGCGCTTGCGCCAGGGAGACGCCCGGAGCGAGGCGCGCAAGGACGCGGAAGGTGCGCCATTTGCGATCGACGAGCGTCTGGTCACCGGTGGCGGACAACTGGCCATACATGGTTGCCGGCACCCACATTTCGAAGGAAAAGCCGCCCATTGACCCACCAAAAGTGGGGGGCGCAACACCGATGATGGTGTAAGGAAAATGATTGATGCGCAAGGTTGCGCCAATGACGCTCGGATCGGCGTGAAAATGGCTGGTCCAATAGGAGTGGCCGATGACGACCAGGGGGTGCGCGTTTTGCTGGTGATCGACTTCCTCGGTCGAAAAAAACCTGCCAAGTTCTGGCGTGACCTGCAACAAGTCGAAGAAATTCCCCGAAACGCCTTCGCCCCAGACACGCTCGATAGCGTTTTCATCTCCGGCGGCAAGGTCCAAGGGTTTTGTTACGGACATCTTCGCTGTGAGTTTGCAGTTATCGCGCAGATCACGAAAGTCCAGATAGGAAGTCGGAAGCCACTCGCCATTAGGAGCCACGGTCTCCAGTGCGGCGATGCGTTCCGGGTCGCCGACACCTGGTAGTGGATTGAGTAGAATGCAGCGGACCCAACTGAAAATCGTGGTATTGGCCCCGATACCAAGGGCCAGGGTTAGAACCGCCACCGCTGTGAACCCGGGATTCTTTCGCAGCATGCGCAGACCGAACCGCACATCGCTCCACAGCGTCCCGAGCCAGAGGCCGCCACGTTCTTCGCGGACTTCCTCCTTGAAACGCTCCAGACCGCCGAACTCGATACGTGCGCGGCGCTCCGCTTCGGCTCGGGGCACGCCGGAACGCTCGAGATCCTCCGCACGGTTTTCGATGTGAAAGCGAAGCTCCTCGTCCATCTCGCCCTCAATGCGAGAGCGATGAAAAAGAGCGGAAGCAAAGGAACGAACTACGGCAGGTAGTTTCATACTTCCTCCGGCTGGGCGCTGAGAGCGGAGCCGATGGCCGCGACGAGGCGATTCCAACCTTCCGCTTCCTCGCGCAAACGCTTGCGGCCCGCGGCAGTGAGCTCGTAAAACTTGGCGCGGCGGTTGTTGTCGGACGTGCCCCAGCTTGGTTTGAGCAGCCCCTGACGTACGAGTCGAAACAACGCGGGATAGAGTGCGCCTTGTTCGATCAGCAGAGCCCCGCGGGAAATTTGCTCGATGCGCAGAAGAACGCCGTAGCCATGCAAAGGGCCGAGGGAGACCGCCTTCAAAATGAGCAAATCGAGGGTGCCGGGAAGAACCTGAGCCTGGTCTTTCACATGGCCCTCCTAAGATAGTTAGGAGACTACTATACGCTCTCCTAAGTTGTCAAGGAGAGCAGCGGGAACTGGCCGGTCGTCCGGGACTATCAAGACGGCAACGATTCCGGACGAGTGGTCGGC
>DASRRV010000124.1:0-3456 GCA_035695545.1 Candidatus Sulfotelmatobacter sp.
TCGCGCAGTAATAAGGGAAACCGAGCCCATGCCGTGGTGCTCACGCCAGACCTCGACATAGCGCGCCGAATCGATGGATTCCCGCGCGGGCCAAGGCTGCGCGTCGATGTCCTTGATCTGTTCACGCGGCTTGGTGCGCACAACCGAACCATCCGGCGCCTTAAAGGCAATTCCGTCGATTGTGTGTAGAGTTTCGCACGCTTCCGATTGGAGTGCTGGCACTACTTCTTCCAGAGTAATTTCGCCTTCACCGATGACTACGACATCTGCTCCAGCAGTGAGATACTCTTCGACGTAAGCGCCGGGCTCCGGCCCTCCGACCACCGTGTGCCAGCCCGACTCCTTGGCGACGCGAAGAATCTCGACCACATTCGGCCGCGTCATCAGATTTGCGTAAATACCAAGAACGGACGGCGGGCCTTGTCGTAAAAGGTCCCACAGCTGCTGGCGCGATGAAAACGTAGAATCGAATACCTCGGCACTCAATCCCTTCTTGCGCAGATGGGAGCAGATGTAAAGGATCCCCAAAGGAGGATAGGGCTTCATGATTTGAAGCTCCTTGGGATCCTCATAAAGGAAATATCCGTGAGTGAGCAGAATGTCCATGGGCGATTAGCTGGCGAGAACATTCAGAAGTTCGTCGAAGCTCGTGGCATCGGCGGGGGCTTGCAGCTGTACGAGTTGTCTCTCGCCGAATGTGTTCAGGACAGTGGGCTTGGGATTACGGCAGGTCTTTTCGAGTCGCATTACCTGCCTCCACAGTTCATCCGGCTGCCCATGTGGGTGCTGTTCCTTACTGGCTCCACCAGCGGAATACGAGTTCCACGAATCGATCTGCGCATGCAAGGCATCATGCAGAGCTCGATAAAATTCGTTGGTGTAAGCGCCTTGGAACATCATGGCCAAGTCTTCGCTGTCAGACCAGTTGGTTTTCTCTCCGAGCTGTGCCTGAACGCGATCAAAAAACTTCGTTCCGGGCAGCGGATACGAGACCGAGACGCCAATGTCATCGGGTCGAGTGTCTCGAACCAGTTTGATCGTGTTCTGAATGTCTTGCCAGGTCTCTCCGGGATATCCGAACTGCAGAAAGTAGCAGGCTCGAATCCCTTCGTGCCGTAGGTTCTCGCGAGCCTTGGCAATCTGATCGACCCGCGTCCCCTTGTCCATCGCATCCAGGATTTTCTGCGATCCCGATTCCGCTCCCATCCACACCTCTGCGCAACCGGCACGACGCAGAGAGCGTACAGTGTCGGCGGTCATCAGGTCCACTCGAGACTGCATCTTGAACGGAACTGCGGCGTTCAACCTCTCCACTTCATTGGCAAGCTCGTGGACCCATTTCGCTCGCAGTCCAAAAATGTCATCCGCAAACCACAAGTGCTCGGCTCCGAAGTCGCATTTGAGCTGGCGCATCTCTTCCGCTACCGAAGCGGCAGAGCGAACCGAGAACGAGTCCCCATAAATTGGCTTTGCGCACCAGTTGCAGCGATAAGGACAACCCCGGCTGGCCACGATGTTAAGAGAAAAGTAGCCGTGTGCGCTCTTCCATGCTCTTCGATACTGGTTCGTGTCGATGAGATCACGAGCAGGAACAGGTAAGCGATCCAGATCGCGCATGAGGGCGCGATGCTCGGTTTTCACCAGCTCTCCGGTGTCTCCATCCAAATACGCCAGACCGGGGAGGTGCTTTATCGCTTGATCTTCACCCTTCATGAGGTGTGATACCGTTTCGAGCAATGTCCATTCCGCTTCCCCAAGCAACACGTAACGGAAGCCCTTCTGCAAGTAGTCCAAGGCATGATCGGACGCATCGGAGCCGTTTGCCAAAACCGCGGCTCCCGCCCGCTGAGAGGTCTCGAGAATGTGATAGGCGACTTCCCGCATGCGGGTGAGACACATTTTCGAGAGGAAGTTGAAGTTGTCTTCGAAAACCACCACAACGCGCGGCCGATGTTGTTCGAGGGCGGCCTGAAGTCCCTGCTCGGGATCATTCAGCATGGTGTCGAAAACGGCCACTGACAGGCCCGCGCTGCGTAGCAGGCCGGCAGCATAAAGCGTGCCGAGCGGAGGATAGGGCTGCATCTTCCGCGTTTGTTTGCGGTCGTAATAGAGATGGTACGAATGGGTCAGCAGGACGTCAGCCAAGTCGGTTCCGCCTTAATCGTAGTTAATAGAGCAATGCCAATAGAACAATCAACACACTTCCGGCGTACGCTCCGCGAGGGCCTGGCCGGTCAAAAGAGATCGTCGAGTGACCACTTTCTCTACTGTGCGCGACAGCCAGAGTTCCCAAGGAAACGAGTAGCGGCTCTTGCCAATTCGCCAGCGGACCGGCGCTCCCAGAAGCCTCCGCACTCCGCGGCGGAACCAGGGAATCGCTTGTGTCACTTTGCGAATCTGGTTGTTCAGCAGGAAGTAGTCCAGACTGCGACGCAGTCTGCGCAGGTCTTCTCCTCTTAGCCACGGGAGGACATTGGTGCCCAGCGCCAGGGTCTCCCACTCTTCCAGAGACTGCGGCTCATGCACGCCCATTTCCTTGAGCTGCGGCCAGATCGGAATCCCGGGATAAGGCGTAAAAATATTGGGTGAAAAGCTGACGTTCGAATACTCCTTCGCGATATCGCTCATGACGCGAAATGTCTGCTGCCGGTGTGCCTCGGTTTCGCCCGGATACCCCAGAATGATGTTGAACACGACGTGAATTCCAGCGAGACTCGTTTTGCGGGCCGTTTCAACCATCTGTTCTACGTGTTGGAAGCGTTTGTTCATCAACGCCAGTACTTCCTGCGATGCAGACTCCGTTCCAAATCCGATGTGGTGCACACCGCTTTCGGCGAGCAGACGCACGTCGTCTTCACTCATGAGGGCGAGAAAATCTGTGGATGTTTGAAAGTCCCATTGAAACTTCACTCCACTTTCGACGATTCCTTTGGCAATTGCGACGGCGCGTTTTCGATCCACTAGAAAATTGGAGTCGAAGAAGGGCACATGCTCGATGTCGTAGCGCGGTACAAGTTCACTAAGTTCGTTGATCACTCTCTCGACTCGGTAAGCGTTGAAGCGGCGCTTGTAGAAAACCTGGTCCGTACAGTAATTGCACTGGTAGGGGCAGCCTACGCTGCTGGTATAGGCCAGTTGACGTACGCCTGACTCCGCTGCGTAGACGCTCGGGTCCGCCAGATGATACGCGGGTGCCGGCAGATCGTTGACGTTCGCCACCGGCCTCTCGGGCTCGTGAACTATTTTTCCGTCGCCATCCTTGAACGAAAGCCCGCGCACGCCATGCCAATCCTGCCGGTTTGCGATTCGCTGGGTGAATTCCAGAAGGGTGAGCTCTCCTTGGCCCCTCACAATCGCGTCCACAAAAGGCTCACGCAGCGTCTGTTCTGTGGCCAGGCTAGCGTGCCAGCCGCCGAACACGATCGGCAAATCTGGGCGCAGCTTCTTGACGGCACG